>JAJYOP010000008.1 GCA_021796115.1 bacterium | reverse complement strand
ATAGCTCCGTATTTTTTTTATCAAGAAGGATTTCTCTTATTTTTTCGCCGATCCGCGTCGAGCCGGGCTCTCTAAAAATTTTTACCGAAAATCCTTTTTCTTTGAATAATTTTTCTAAAAATCTGATAACACTGCTTTTGCCGCTGCCCTCAGAGCCCTCAAGCGTAATAAATTTTGCATTTTTCTTTATAACTTTCTGTGCCATGTCGTTCCCTCTTTTGTGTCTTCCAAAATAATACCTTTGTCTTCAAGATTTTTACGGATAATATCTGCCTCTTTAAAATTCTTTTGTTTCTTATATGCAGTTCGCGCAGTAATCTGAAAAGTTATTTCATCATCTGAAATAGTTGTAGGTGTTTTCTTCAAAAAGCTAAGGCCAAGAACGTCAGCCATTTCTTTGATAATTTCAATAGCATAACTAAGTTTTAAATCTTTTTCCTTATCATTGCTATCAATAGTAATATTACACATGCTTACCATATCAAAAAGTACAGATAGAGCCCTTGGTGTATTAAAATCATCATCCATATATTCTTCGAATTGCTGCTTAAAGTGCCCTATAGCGCCTGTGCCACCACCAATTTTAGCTTTTCTAGCTCCATAACGCTGTTCTAATTTTCGCATAAGATTATCTATGCGCTCGTAAGCTTTTTTGGCTTCTTCAATTTTTTCGTTTGTGTAATCTATTGGGTGTGAGTAGTGAGTTGACAAAAAGAAAATTTTTAGTAAATCGGCATCTTTATATTTTTTAATAAAATCATGTATGGTGACGAAATTTCCTAATGACTTTGACATTTTTTGGCTGTTTATCGTAAGCAGCCCATGATGTATCCAATATTTGACAAAAGTTTTTCCGCTATAACTCTCTGCCTGAGCAATTTCATTCTCGTGGTGCGGAAAAATCAGGTCGCGCCCGCCGGCATGAATATCTAATGTATCGGTTTTTAAAAATTTCTGACTCATCACCGAACACTCTATATGCCAACCAGGCCGGCCTTTGCCCCAAGGGCTACCCCATGATGGCTCACCCTCTTTCGAAGCTTTCCAGAGCGCGAAATCAAGCGGGTCTTTTTTCAAACTACTCGATTCAATCCGTACGCCGGTTTCCATTTCTTCGATATTCTGGCGCGACAACTTTCCGTATTCAGGAAACTTACGCACGTCGAAATAAACATCGCCTCCTGCGGGATACGCGTATCCTTTTTTAATCAGCGCTTCTATATATTTAATCATATCGGGGATATTCTCTGTGGCCCTTGGCTCAAAATCAGCTTTGTCTATGCTCAGCGAAGCTAAATCTTCCTGATAACTCGCTATATATTTGTCGACAAGCGCATTCCATTCTGTTTTTAATTCGTTAGCGCGATTGATTATCTTATCGTCGATATCGGTAATATTGCGCACAAATTTTACATCGTAACCGCGATATTTAAGGTAACGGCGCATAACATCAAAAATATAAAGGCTCCTGGCATGACCAATATGGCAGGAGTCATATACGGTTACACCGCAGGTATACATTGTCACCACAGGATAGTTTTGTGGCTGAAAATCATCTTTTTTCCGGGTTAAAGTATTTAGTATTTTTAGTTTACTTTGTTCCATAACTTTATTCAAACTCTAAACACTAAACTCTTCCGCCACTGATATTTTTTATATGTGGGCTGACCCGCCTAAATAAAATATTACGGTGGCGGGCGAGTTTAGAGTTTTTCATATTTTTTCATTACCACCAACGCAAAACACGACATGGCTTTTTTTGAACCTAAAATATCAAGCCCTTCTTTAGATTTTATTTTAAGGTTTATATCCTTCATGCCGAAAATTTTCTTAAGAGAAGACAGGATTTTTTTCTTATGGGGAAAAAGTTTTGGTTTTTCCGAGATAAGCGTGATATCGATATTGACGATTTTAAACTTTTTTGAAATCTTTCCAAGCACGAATTCAACGATCTTTTTACTGTCAATATTTTTAGATTCTTTTGCCTGAGGCGGAAAGTGGTCGCCTATATCTCCCAGCAAGCACGCTCCGCAAATTGCATCAGAGACAGCGTGCAGCAATACGTCTCCGTCAGAAACTGCCTCAAGGCTTATATTGGAAGGAATCAGGGCGCCGCCGAGCTTAAACTCTCTTTTTTTATGAGAGAACTTATGCACGTCAAATCCCAGGCCAACTTTATAGTTATTCATAATTATTATAAGTAGATAGCAGCTATTCTCTATTTCGAAATATTGCCCCTGCCAGCAAAATATCTTCGGGATAGGTTATTTTAATATTGGAATAACTGCCATCTACTACTTTAACTTTTTTCTTCATTGCCTCAACCGCACCGGCATCATCAAAAACCTTTCCACTTTTAAGATTCTTGTATGCCTTAATCAATATATCTTTCCTGAAGCCCTGGGGTGTTTGTACCATGATAATATTATTTCTATCTAAAGTTTTCGTTACAAAATTATTCCTCACTGATTTTAAAGTATCTTTTGATCTCACGCCGCAGATTACCGCGGGATATTTCCTTAGTCCTTTTATTACATTAAGTATGACATTTTTTGGCGTAAAGGGCCTTGCGCCATCATGAATAAGTACGTAATTTATCGAATCATCCAGAGCCAGAATGCCGTTTAATACTGAATTTTTTCTTTCGCGGCCGCCTTGGCAAAACTTAACCTTTTTGTCTTTAATTATTTTTTTTGCCTGGCGGAAATGCTTGCTTTGTAAAACAATAACAATTTGCTTCAGCTCTTTGATATTTTTGAAAAGCTCATATGTGCAGCTAAAAAGAGGTTTCTTTTTTAGTTGAATTGTGGCTTTATCTGCACCAAGCCGCCTGCCCTTTCCGGCGGAAACTATCACCAAACCAAGATTAAAAGGCATATTTATTATAATAAATGTTACGAAGGTTACGAAAATTGACAGGTTTTTTATTGTGCTAACTTCGTAAATATAATTCTTCCGCTGGGAGACTGCAGTATGGATGTAACTTCTATGTCCACTGTTTTTCCGATAAGCCATTTAGCGTTTTCAACAACTATCATTGTGCCATCTTCAAGATAACCAATTGCCTGGTTATGCTCTTTTCCTTCCTTTATAAGTTTTACGCTGAAATGCTCGCCGGCAATAAAGGTAGGCTTTAAGGCATTGGCAAGGTCATTAATATTTAAAACCTTTACGCCTTGTAATTGCGCTATTCGATTTAGATTGTAATCAGTTGTAAGTATTTTTGCATCAAGATTTTGCGCCAATAAAACTACCTTTTCGTCAACGCTTTTTACCCCCTCAACATCTTCACTATAAATCTCAACTTCTATATTCTGTTCTTTTTTCAGCGAGTGTAATACCTCGATGCCGCGTTTGCCTTTTTGACGCTTCATATGTTCTGTTGAATCAGCCAAAGCCTGCAGTTCATTTAAGACAAACCGCGGGACAATAAAACGCGCTTCTAAAAAACCTGTTTTTACTATATCAAGTATTCGCGCATCAATAATTATACTGGTATCGATAACAATCGGCTCTTCTTTAAGTTCTTTACGCTGAAATTTCACATACGGAATAATCAAGTTAAACTCACTGCGGCCTTTTAATCCCAAGGTAAGGCCAAAATAAATGAACACAAAGGTAACAAATATTTTTGCATTCTCCATTACTTCCTTGGGAAGCATGAAAAGTTCAAGCGCTTTGCTGAAAATCCATGCAAGCAATATACCTAAAGCTATGCCAAATACCGCCGAAGAGAGGCCTTTTAAGGAAACTTTCCTTGCAAAAACTTCAAAAAATACTACGATAAGCCCACCCACGAAACCAAAAATTGCCGCAAGTATTGGCGCATCTACTCCTAATTTAAAAGCCGCTCCCGCACATAAGAAAACAAAAAAGATACGTAAGATAAATAAACCTTTCATTATGCCCTCCAGATTTTTTCTACTATATTCTTTAAAGAAGAAAACCCATTAATCTTTAATTTAAATTTGCTATCGACATCTTTCAAATTACTTTCCGGAACAAAACAAGAACCAAAACCTGCACGTTCTATCTCTTTAAGCCGCAAATTTATATTGCTTACTCTTCTCAACTCACCAGCTAACCCCACCTCTCCGATAAAAGCGCTGTTTAAAGGCAACTCCTTTTCTTTATAGCTTGAAATTATAGAAAGCACGGCGCCAAGGTCAGCCGCTGTATCGTTGATTTCAATGCCGCCGGCAACATTTAAAAATACGTCTTCGCTTGAGAGAGACATTTTAAGCCTTTTCTCAATTATTGCAACAAGAAGAGAAAATCGGTTAAAATCAAAACCCAGACTTCTCCTCCTGACCACGCCAAAGCTTGCCCTTGAAACCAGAGATTGTAATTCTATAAGTAAAGGCCGTAATCCCTCGATAACGCAAACGACCGAACTGCCTGAAATCGCTTCATCTTTGTGCGGTAGAAATATATCGGTGGTTTTCTTTACTTCCTTAAGGCCTGAAGACTGCATTTCAAAGACGGCAATATCACCAGTCGGACCGAACCTGTTTTTAATTGCGCGCAAAATTCTATAATTTGAAAGCATTTCGCCTTCAAAATACAAAACACAATCAACGATATGCTCAAGCAGCTTAGGCCCTGCAATTACGCCTTCCTTAGTAACGTGCCCGACGATAAAAACGACTACGCCTAAAGTTTTTGCTATCTGTGTTAGATAATCAGCCGAGCCTTTAAGCTGCAAAACGCTGCCCTTGGGGCCATCATAACGGGGCGTATAGACAACCTGAATCGAATCCACAACTATAAATTTGAATCCTTCTTCTTTTATGTAATTGAAAACCGTTTCTAAATTATCTTCGCCTAAAACATATAGATTTTGCGCGGAAGCCTCAATGCGCTTGGCACGTAAAGTTACCTGTTCCGGCGACTCTTCGGCGCTGACATAAAGTGTTTTACTTTTTTTAGCTAAGGCAGAGCTTATTTCTAAAAGAAGGGTGGATTTACCAACGCCGGGTTCTCCGCCGATAAGAATTATCTCACCATTTACTAGCCCATTGCCGACGATACGATCAAACTCATCGATGCCGGTAAGGATTCGATTAAAATCTTTACCTTCGACATCCTTTATCAACCGCGGTTTTATTTTTTCTCTGGTTATTTCTCCCTCTATTTCCTCTTTCTCTTCCTGAAATGTTTCCCAGCCTTCGCAGAGAGGGCACTTTCCCAGCCATTTAATTGATTTGTATCCGCATTTTGAACAGTAAAACATATTATTTAAGGAAGAAAATGGAAGATGGCTATTTTAAAAATATTATCTACCTTCCCTCCTTCCATCTTCTATCTTCAGTTTTTCGCATCTTTTGGTTTATGCAAAAGCAGCCATGGATTTTTTTTCAACTCATCTACAAATTCTTCGGTTTTTGTATAAAGAGAATCGTCATAGAATAATCTGCCCAGCGTTCCTTTTTTATTTTTCACTGATTCCATAAGCTCTCGCATGTCAGCGCTGATTACTTCCATATTACTCACTGTATTCAGGAGTGATGTTTTAAGTTTTCCGTCTTTTACAAACTCATTAACCTCTTCCATTGTTTTATTGAAATTGGTAAGCACGTTAAAAAGCGGGGTTGGCGAAATCCCTTCCACCATTTCACCCTCTCTAAGATAACCATCGGGTTTAACCGGCGGCACTATTTCAAGGTATTTTTCTCCGAATAAACTTAAAGAATTTATAAAGAAATAAGAATTCTTCGGGATACGTATATCATTATCTACCCTGATATGCACATAAACAAATGGCTGCAAATCGTCTTTTTGTTTAACTTCTACATATTTTACCTCGCCCACGTCCACACCGCAGAACCGGACAGGGCTTGAAGCGCGCAAACCTTCAGAAAAATTGAATTTTATTTTGAAATCATTCTTCTGTTTCAAAAAACTAAAGGAACGCATAGAAATAAGAGTGATTAAAAGCAAGGCTAAGGCGACGATAAAAAAAGCTCCAAGCTTTATTTCAGGAAAATGTTTTTTTATATTTGTAAAGCCATTGGCCATCTGCCCCTCCTTATTTTAGAAAGATAACATAATTAAATAAGTATATTCCATGACTTTCTATACTTTTACCCCACTCACAATTCGACCGGGCTTTTTGCTGTCGCAAAAAGCAAGTCTCATTGTTCGGGGGTAGTTCGCACTAGTATTTTTCCTTCGCCGTCTCGCGGCTCGTAAAAATACTGTGCTCACTATACTTCCATTTCTTTTATCGGCCCGGCTGAACTACCATGTAAAAACTGCATAATCCGGGGGTCGTTAATATTTTTTAAATCGTCTTTTTTGCCTTGGAAAATTATTTTTCCGCCCAAAAGAAAAGCTATGCGTTCTGAAATCTTCATACCAACCTCAAGGTCATGCGTTACAACCAGCGAGGTTATCGCAAGCCTTTTGTGCAAATCTTCAATCAAAGAAACCACTTTGTCTACCGCAATAGGGTCAATACCCGTAGTCGGTTCGTCATAGATTATAATTTTGGGGTTGTAGATAACAGCCCTTGCAATAGCTACTCGTTTTTTCATGCCGCCGCTTAATTCATAAGGGTAATGGTCTTCGATTCCCTCAAGGCCGACAAGAGCAAGGGTCTCTTTGACCTTTTTCCGTATTTCGCTTTTTTTAAGATTTGTATGCTGATAAAAGAAAAAGCCTACGTTTTCTTCGATGGTTAAAAAATCAAAAAGAGCGCTGCTTTGAAAAACAAGCCCGAATTGATAACGCACCTTTTCAAGTTCTTTATTGCTAAGTTTAGTTATATCTACATTATCAATAAAAATCGAGCCTGAATCAGGCCGAAGAAGGCCAATGATGTTTTTAAGAAGCACGGTCTTGCCAGCTCCGCTTCTGCCAATAAGCAGAAAAGTTTCCCCTTTCTCAACCGACAGGTTTGCACCTCTCAAGACCTGCTTCTCGCCAAAAAACTTGCAAACATTGTCTAATTTTATCATTACCTCTGCCATAATAATGCCTACTACTTACAATTCAGGTTACGAAAGTTACGTAGGTTACACTAAAAATCAAGCGATTCAAATGTAACCTTCCTAACTTCCCGTAACATCCGTAACCTTCGTAACATAAATTTTGTTCTTAGAACATGAAATAGAATAACGCCGTTAAAATACAGTCGCAAATTATAATAAAAATAAACGAGCGCACTACCGAATGAGTAACCGATTCCGAAACATCAGTGGAGGAGAATGGCTTAAAACCTTCGTATGAAGAAACGAAAGCAATTATCGAACCGAAGCAAACGCTTTTAATCATGCCGCTTAATATGTCTCTCATTTTCAGCGCATCAAAGGTGAGCTTAAAATAAAAGTGGAAAGGTATGCCAAATTTTGAATTTCCCACGAGATACCCCCCGAAAATACCAAGGCAATCGGCATAGATAATCAGGACCGGCATCGCGATAAGCAAAGCTATAAATTTCGGAACAACAAGATAATCTACGGGGTTAACCGCAAAAGCCTCCAAAGCATCTACTTGTTCGCTTATTTTCATCGAGCCTATACCGGCGGTAATGGCGGCTCCGCTTCTTGCCGCAACAATTAACGAGCCGAGAACCGGCCCAAGTTCTCTTACTAAAGAAAGGGCAACCAGCGAAGCGATATAAATTTCTGAAGAAAATTGTTTAAGCTGATATGCGGTTTGGAAAGCGATGATTATTCCGACAAAAAAAGAAATTAAAGAAACTAGCGGAAGGCTATTTATACCTATAAGGATTATCTCCCTCTTGACAGCACGAAAATCCCTTTTTTTGGTGAACATCCACCAGAAAATATCCCCAATAAAGAAACTGATACTTCCTAAGTACTGCAATAAAATTTGTAGCTTTTTTAGCATGATGTTTTATAAATTATCATACCTTTATCGGTTGCGCAGCCCATTTCAGGGAAATTGTGCTCATCGTATTGGTTGCGTCAAGCGTATGGCGTAAGATGAAACGAGCAGCACAAAGCGCGACCGTAAAACGATTTCCTAAAAGTCCTTCCCGAATCCAAAAAGAGTTTTATCTTCCTGCATACGCAGCCGCAAGAACTGATTATTTTTTACTTTATAGCGCAACTCTGCGCCGGTATTCATGGTATCCATGGAGTTTTCCTGCCTGTCATACGTATTTAAAACAATGTCGAAACTATCATCCACTTTTCTTTTGATTCCGGCGCTGTTGTGTTCATTCGAAAGCATCTCCCAACCGGCAACGTTTATCTTTTTTGATATGAATTCCGCACTGGGAAATATGTTATCCATGTTGCGAAGATTCATTACCCCTTCAATTTCATAAACGTTTCCATCGGCAAGAAAAACTTCTGAATTATCCAGATTAAAAATTGGCGGCTTTCCTAAAAAATGGAGGGTTAATTCTGAAAAATCTATGTCCTGATATTTTCCGTTTTTTATATTAAGCGAGCCATTGACCAAAAAATCATCAAGTTTACCCCAGATTTTCATCTTTCCTTCTATGTCGCCTTCAAGAAATAAAGATTTCTCCCGCCAATTACAATCTACATCCAAAAGTAACTCTTTGTTATCAAGGTCGATTTTCCCTCTGGCTAAAATCTGTGGGGAACGTAAATAATTTACAAAAATTAAATTATCTTTTTTTACTAACCTTGCCGTAAGCCAGGGGATAGATCTTGTTGTGGCGGAAGCCTCGGGCTTCTTCAAAGTATTAAAAAATATGTCTTTGCCTTCCAGATTTAATATTAAAGAATCGTTTTCTTTTTTAAAATCGAAGAGCACATCGGCAGTTATATTGTAATTGCCAAAATGGTAATTATTGAACATCACCTTGCCGGCGGTGAGATCTACTTCGATGAAATTATAAGCAAAGGCAAGCGGCTGGAAAGCTAAAAGAAACAATAAAGTTAATTTAAAAATTTTCATTCAAATTTTAATTCTTCGCCTTTTCTCTTGGCTATTATTTTTACAGGCTTTGCGAGTTTTAATCTTTCGGCAAATTCGCCTTTAATTATATCTTCCGCTAAAGGATCCTCGAGAAACCTTTGTATAACCCTTTTTAAAGGCCTTGCGCCGAATACCGGGTCAAAACCTTTTTCCACAAAAAAATCTCTGGCATCATCGGAAAGTTCTACGTATACACTTTGTTCTTTGAGGCGGTTATTCACATTAGCAATTTCTAAATTAACAATTTTGCTCAAGTCTTCTTTACCGAGCGGACGGAAAACTATTATTTCATCAAGCCGGTTTAAAAATTCCGGCTTGAAGGCTTTTTTTACTTCTTCCATAAGCAGGTTTTTCATGTCTTCGTAACCGATTTCTTCGGTGATAGGCTTAAATCCGAGCGAGCCCCGTTTTCTGATTATTTCTGCTCCGACATTTGAAGTCATTATTAAAATCGTATTCCTGAAATCAATTCGCCTTCCAAAACTATCGGTGAGCCTTCCTTCTTCCAGAATCTGGAGAAGAAGGTTAAAAACATCCGGATGCGCTTTTTCTATTTCATCAAGAAGTACTACGGAATATGGGCGCCTTCTTACTCTCTCGGTAAGTTGTCCGCCCTCTTCATAACCAACGTATCCCGGAGGAGCTCCTATCAAGCGCGAAACATTGAACTTTTCCATATACTCGCTCATGTCAAGCTGAAGCAGAGCTTCCTCATCTCCGAACATAAGTTCCGCAAGCGCGCGGGCAAGCAAAGTTTTTCCGACACCGGTCGGCCCAAGAAACATAAAAGAGCCTATCGGCCGGCGCGGTTCTTTCACTCCTGCCCTTGCCCTCCTTATGGAACGGGCAATGGCTTGCAGCGCTTCCTGCTGGCCTATGACTCTTTCCGTCAGTTTTTCTTCTATCTTTAGCAACTTTTCTGATTCTCTTTCTTCAAGCCGGTATATGGGTATGCCGGTAATTTGCGCAATCAGCCGGGCGATATCTTCTTCGTTGACTGTCGGTATGATTTGATCCCTTTTCTTAACCCAGTCTTTACGTAATGTTTCGAGTTCCATCCTTAATTTTTTTTCTTCGTCGCGTAATCTTGCCGCTGCTTCGAAATCCTGCTGCTTTATCAGGGATTCCTTTTCTCTATCGATTACATTCAATTTATCCTCAAGATCTTTTATTTCTTTAGGAGCGGTTAAAACCGCTAATCTTGCCCGGGCGCCAGACTCGTCAATCAAATCAACAGCCTTATCCGGCAGGAACCTTCCCGAAACGTATCTGTCCGAAAGTTTTGCCGCCGCCTCAACTGCTTCATTAGAAAACTTCACGCGATGATGCGCTTCATATTTATCACGCAGGCCTTTCAAAATTTCTACGGTTTCCTCTACCGAATTAGGTTCGACCACTATCGGCTGGAACCTTCTCTCAAGCGCTGCGTCTTTTTCTATATATTTTCTATATTCATCAAGCGTAGTGGCGCCAATGCATTGGATTTCGCCTCTTGATAAAGAAGGTTTTAAAATATTTGAGGCATCGATTGCGCCTTCGGCAGCGCCGGCACCAACAAGTGTATGCAATTCATCAATAAAAATAATCACATCCTTGGAACGCTTTATTTCTTCCATCACTGCCTTTATTCTCTCTTCGAACTGGCCGCGGTATTTTGTTCCGGCAATCATAAGCGCGAGGTCAAGCACGACTATTCTTTTGTTTCTTAAAATCTCCGGGACCTCGCCAAGCGTAATACTCTGGGCAAGGCCTTCAACTATCGCAGTTTTGCCTACGCCCGCTTCGCCAAGAAGAACCGGGTTATTTTTTGTGCGGCGGGAAAGAACCTGAATAACTCTTTCGATTTCCGATTTACGGCCGATTACCGGATCGAGCTTCCCGTCTTTTGCAAGTTTAGTCAAATCTCTTCCGAAAGAATCCAGAGCCGGGGTTTTTGAAGCAGTTTGCTGTTGCGTTCCCTGGAACGGCTGGCCGCCGCCAAGAAGCGCGGAAATTTCTTCACGGATTTTTCTCAAATCAACGCCTAAAGAAAAAAGCACCTGGGAAGCAAGGCCCTCTCCTTCACGGATTAAGCCTAAAAGGATATGCTCTGTGCCGATGTAATTATGGCCGAGGTTGTGAGCTTCTTCGGCAGCAAGCTCAAGTGCCTTTTTCGCACGGGGGGTAAAAGGAATATCGCCCAAAACCGACGCGGAGCTTCCTGGCGAGATAAGCTTTTCGATTTCGATGCGCAAACGCTCAAGGTCAATGCCTAAATTTTGCAAAACCGCGCAGGCAACGCCTTCGCCTTCGCGAATCAGGCCTAAAAGGATATGCTCTGTGCCGATGTAATCATGATTGAAACGCCTGGCTTCTTCCTTGGCTAAAACTAAAACTTTTCGAGCTCTCTCGGTAAATCTGTTAAACATTCTCGCCTCCTAATATTGTCTTTTAAGTTCTTCTAAAAAATAACCAATGACCAAGAGTCTGCCTGCCGGCAGAAAGCTTGGTTATTTTAATCATTTTTTTGGCCTAATTTATCCCTAAGAATCTGGGCTCTTATATAGTCTCTTTCTCCCTCTTTCAAAATTCTTCCTTCTATTTTTTGCAAATGCGCAGGCTGAATTTCTAAAAAAAGACTGTTTAAAATCTCCCTGCTTATATCATCAATTATACCTAAATCCAAACCTAAAGACAATATGGAAAGATGGCTAAGCGCTTCTTTGCTTGAGATTAAACGGCAATTCTGTAAAGTGCCTAAAGAACGCCATACATTATCTTCAAGGTTTAATTTTTGTTTTTTTAAAAGTAAATTGCGCGCATCCATCTCCTGCTCTTTAACCTGGTTAACCACCCCTGAAAGATTCTCTATAACCTCGGCTTCGGAAACGCCAAGGCTAATTTGGTTTGAGATTTGGAAAAAATCGCCAAGTGCTTGAGTGCCTTCCCCAAAGAAACCTCTGGTTACAAAAGATATCTTTGCGATTAGTTCTAAAATTTTATTTATTCTTTTTGTAAAGGTGAGTGCCGGTAAATGCAGCATGCAGGAAGCCCTGAGAGCTGTTCCTACGTTTGTGGGGCAACTTGTCAGGAATCCGATATTTGGCAAAAATGCGAAATTAATCCGTTTCTGCATCTCATTATCAATTTCATCAACAATTTCCCAGCATTTTTTTAAATCAAACCCGGAAAATATTACCTGCATCCGAAGATGATCCTCTTCGTTTACCATCAGAGAAATTTTTTCATCCGAAGAGATAACCAAACCTTTACCTTCAAAATTTAGAACATGCTCCTGGCTAACAAGGTGACGTTCAAGCAAGAATTGCCTATCAAGTTCGCTTACATCCTGCATCCGCAGAAAAAGAGTATTTTTTAGTGCCGGGGTGCCATGATGCACTTCTTCTATTTTTTTTAAAACTTTTTCTTTCTGGAATTTATTGGCTCTTAGAGGGAAAGAATAGTCAGCAAGATTTCTTGCCAGGCGTATCCGTGAAGAAAAAATAATTTCTGAAAAAGGCCCTTTGCCGCTAAGCCAGGTGTCTTTATTATTTATAAAATCTTCAAACATATTTATCCACAGATTAGCACAGATGAAAATCGAAGATGTTCACAGATAAGAAATTCCAAGTCTCAGACTCAAGCACCAAATAAATTCTAACGGTTCGATGGCCAAAATTCCCTGCCTGCCGGCAGGCAGGCAAAACTAAAGCGTTTGGGACGTTGAAACTTGGTGTTTGGAATTTCCTAATCATTCATGTTCATTCGTACGTTTAATTTCATCTCTTAATCTAGCTGCTTCTTCGAACTCCTCAAGCTGGATTGCCAGCTCGAGCTTTTTTTGTAATTCTTTAGTTTTGTTTTCTTCTAAAATTCTGGATTCGGAATTAACAGGTTTTTTGCCAACATACTGCAGCGAGCCGTGAATTTTCTTTAATAAAGGGAGTAGCTGCTGCTTAAAAGTAGAATAACAATTGCCGCAACCAAGGCGGGCTTTTTTCCTGAATTCGTCGTAAGTCAGGCCGCAGGAAAGACATTTTAAGGAAATTTTTTCTTTGTGTTTAGCTTCGGAGGCATCCATCAAACCGCTTAAAAGCTCCTGGATACTTAAATTTTCCTTAAACTCTTCGGTTTTTGTACAATTCTGGCAAACATGCATCTCTATGACCTTATCGTTTATCACTTCGGTAAGATGCACTGTGGCAATGTTTTTATGGCAAATGTCGCACAACATATTATTGCAATTAGAACCTTAAATTTAGATAGCAGATGGCAGATAACAGATAAACTCAACTGTCATCTGCAATCTGTCATCTGCTTAACCAATTGGTTTACAATGTGTATTTAATTCCGTCTGTCTTTGTTAATTTACTGAATTCCCGCATCAAGAGTTTTGTGATCTTCCCTGGCTTAGCTTCGGCGATTCTTCTTCCGTCAACTCTTACCACCGGGATTATCTCTGCCGCTGTCCCGGTTAAGAAACATTCGCTCGAGTTGTAAACCTCATGGCGGGTGAGAACGTGTTCGTGGGTGGGAATTTTAAGTTTCCTTGCCACAGCCAAGACCGCATCACGGGTAATGCCTCTTAAAGTACCCATGCATTGTGGAGGGGTATAAAGCTCATCTTTTTCAACCACAAAGATGTTATCGCCGGTACATTCGGCAACATAACCAAGATGGTCAAGCATTAACGCTTCTTCATAGCCGCAGTTAACCGCTTCAATTTTGGCCAAAATGTTGTTTAAATAATTAAGCGATTTTATCTGGGGATTAAGCGCTTCGGGAATATTTCTGATGGTAGGCACGGTAATAATTGCCATCCCTTCTTCATAAAGCTTTTTTGGATAAAGAGTAATTTTGTCGGCAATTACAATGACAGTTTCGTTACCTTTGCATTTTCTGGGGTCAAGCCCAAGGTCTCCTTCTCCACGGGAAACGATTAAACGGATATATGCATCTTTTAGCTTATTTGCTTTTAGAGTATCCACCACCACCCCTATCATTTGTTTCTTGGTTAATTTGATAGGCAGCATGATGGAATGCGCTGATTCAAAAAGCCTGTCGATGTGCTCATCTAATTTAAATACAAGGCAATTATAGGCACGGATACCCTCAAAGACTCCATCGCCATATAAAAAACCGTGGTCGAAAACAGAAACTTTTGCCTCATTTCTTTCTACCAAGTTACCATTTAAATAAATCTTCATGGCACCCTCCAGAATGGTTAATAATAAATATATGAATAACGTTTAATACAGGTAAATTTATCAAAGCAGCGACTATCGAACTATTTCTCCGTTCTTTAAAATTATAACTTTTTTTGCCCGTTTTGCTAATTCAAGATTGTGCGTAACAATGACGACGGTTTTAGCTTTTTCCTTATTTAATTTCTCAAAGAGCTCAACTACTCTATCCTGCGAATATTTATCTAAATTGCCCGTGGGCTCATCGCAAAGGATAATTTCCGGTTCATTAATCAGCGCCCGTGCTAATGCCACTTTTTGCTTTTCTCCGCCGGATAATTGCGACGGAAAAAAGTTTTTTCTTCCGGCTATCTCTAAATATTCTAACAACTTTTCAGCTTTTTTAAAAGCTGATTTTCGAGATTCTCTCAAGGCGCTTACGGCAACATTTTCTAGAACATTAAGTTCTTCGATGAGATGGTAAAACTGAAAAACAAATCCCACAACTTTGTTCCGCCATAAAGCGCGTTCGCTCTCTTTCATTACATAAATATCTTTATCGCTAGAGCTTATGCTACCCTTTGAAGGCATATCCAAGCCGCCCATTATGTGTAAAAGTGTGGATTTTCCGGCACCGGAAGGCCCGACTATGGCAAGATAATCTTGCTGCTCCAGAGTTAAATTAATGTTCTTGAGTGCACTAACCTCTTCTTGGCCGTTGTGAAAGGTCTTAGAAACTCCTGTAAGTTGTATTAAATTTTTCATAAATATTTGCCTCACATATCACGTAACATGTATCACGTAATGCCTGTTACGTGTGACGCGATACGCATCCTATTCGTATCTCAACGCCTCACAAGGCTCAAGCCTCGAAGCCCTGATTGCCGGGAACAAGCTTGAGACGAAAGCAAAGAAAAGCCCTAAAATGGCTATAAAAAATATGTCCCGGTAATTAACCGCTACCGGCAAATAATCGATAGAATAGATGTCACCCGGAATTTTTATAAAATGGTATTGTTGCACAAGAATACATAAGCCCAAGCCAATGATTGTGCCTAGCAACACGCCGATAAGGCCTAAAATCAAGCCTTGGAAACTGAATATTGCAAGAATGTTTCTGCTGGTAAACCCGAGGGCCTTCAATATCCCTATATCTTTTGTTTTCTCGACAACCTTAACCATCAAGGTAGCAAAAATATTAAAAGATGCTACCAGCGTAATTAGGCTTAGAAGTACGAACATCGTCAATTTTTCAAGCTGAAGAGCCGACAGTAATGCCTGATTATCCATCCAGGTGCTAATCATAATGCCGTGAGGAAATTCTTCTAATAACTGGTTTTTTATTTTTCTTGCTTCAAGAGGATTTTTTATCCTTACTCCTAAAGACATGTAATAATTAGGCGAAAGGTTCTTGGCTTGCTCTAAATCCATTATTACATAATTGTTATCGATATCATAAATACCGAACTTGAAATAGCCCCGTATGTTTTCCTTTTTAAGCTTAAAATTTTTGTCAAGAGGATAATACTCTAATTTGTCCTCTAATCCAAGGCGTTCATATAATCCTTCGCCCACAAAAAATCCGCCATTGTTTAAATCTTTTTTTATGTATTGTGAAAATGTACGCATCTCATTCGCATTTTTAAAATTAATTCCCTTAACCATTAACGGCACAATGAATTTATCCACCTTTGCAAAAATCTGGGTTTGGACAATAATCGAAGAACTTTCCACCCCTTTTGTCCCGTCAACTTTCTCCTTTAGCTTGGCAAGCAAAGTGTTATCCAGGCTGTCTATTGTCAGGTGGTAGTTAAACTTAAGCAACCTGTCCATGAGGTCATTATCGAAGCCATTCATCACGGAGATGACAATGATTAAAGCAGCTACGCCAAGTGCAACGCCGAGGCAGGAAATCACACTGATAAAAGAAATATGCTTGGCTTTTCCCCGAAACAGATAACGTTTGGCTAAGTATAGTTCGGTCATGTTTTATTTTCCAAGTGCAGGGAAAAGTTTAAGGAAAAGCTATTCTGCTTTTTCCTCTTTATCCCCTACAGCTTGTTCTCCATCAGTAGTCTCAAGAGGCTTAAGTAGCGGAAAAAGAATTACGTCGCGTATCGAAGGCTGATTAAGAAGCAGCATAACCAGCCTGTCTATCCCTATGCCTAAACCTGTAGCCGGTGGCATAGCGTAGGAAAGAGCGGTAACAAAATCATTGTCGATTTTTTTAGGAAGCTCCTCTTCCACTTTCATCTGCGCTTCAAAACGTTCTCTTTGTTCGATAGGATCATTTAATTCCGAATAGGCATTTGCCACTTCAAGGCCGGCGATAAAAAGTTCGAAACGCTCAACCAAAGAAGGATTGTCTTTTTTCTTTTTCGCCAGTGGTGAGTTCCAGGTAAAAAAATCAACGATAAAAGCCGGTTTATTTTTGGGAAATTTCTTCTCAACCAGCTCTTCGGTAATATTTAAAATCTGGCTGCGGCTTAAGCCCTTGCCGCCAAGATTGAGCTTTGCGGTAATTTTTTGCAAAAATACATCCTGGTTGTCTTCTGGTAAAATTCCAAATTCATCCTTAAACACTTGGGCAAAAGAAATTCTCTGCCACGGCGGAGTTAAATCTACTTCTCCGTCCTGATATTTAAGAATCAAACTCCCATTTATCTCTTTTGCCAGAGAACAAAATAAATCTTCACAAACCTTCATCATGTAATCATAATTATAATAACAGCAGTAGGCTTCAAGCATGGTAAATTCCGGGGAGTGCCTCGTAGAAACTCCTTCGTTACGAAAACTGCGGTTGATTTCATAAACCCGGTCAAAACCTCCGACCAATAAACGTTTCAAATAAAGTTCCGGAGCAATTCTCAAATAAACATCAAAGTCTAAAGCATTGTGATGCGTAACAAACGGCCTTCCGGCAGCACCACCAGCAATTGTGTGCAACATTGGCGTTTCCACTTCCATAAAGTTAAGATTATTAAAAAAATCCCTGATGTGCGAAATTATACACGAACGTTTTAAGAATATTTCTTTGACTTCCGGGTTGGCAATCAAATCAAGATAGCGTTGGCGGTAGCGCACTTCGACGTCACGCAGCCCGTGCCACTTTTCTGGCAAAGGTAAAATTATTTTGGAAAGTAATTTAAGTTCATCTACAAGTATAGTCAGTTCTCCGGTGTGAGTTTTAAACAGCTTACCTTTAACGCCAATGATATCGCCGATGTCCAGGTCCTTAAAAAGCTCGTAATTTTTTCCCAGGATATCCAGTCGGGCATAAACCTGGATTTTTCCGGTATAATCTGCAAGATTAGCAAAGCTTGATTTTCCGTGCTCCCTTTTGGTAACCAGCCTTCCAGCAACACTAACTACCTTGTTTTCCTCAAAAGAATCAAGGATTTCCTTGATTGTAGAGGGTTTGTCAAAAGTTGTCTCAGCAAAAGGATTACCGAAATTTGCCCTGATTTTGTCTAATTTTTCGCGACTCATATTGCTAGATTATATATAATATACCTATATATGTCAAACTAATTCAAGGGCTAAAAGTAACTGTTTATTAGCCACCAACAGTATAAAATTATCTTTTTAATTGATATTTTTGGCAGGATTTGTACTAGTATAAAATTTTGTCTTGAAGTTTATTCCAACAACCAAATAATTGGTTGCATTCTTTGCGCATTAAACCTTTAATAACTTTTACTTTTGCCTTGCCGAGTTTTTTCATCGAATGACACGAAATAGAAAGTTCGTTAAAGCCTATTCTTTTTGCGTCAACGATATTATTGCCATAAATTATTGTATTAATCTTAGCCCAATGTATGGCGCTAAAGCACATCGGGCAGGGCTCGGTAGTTGAATAAATTATACATCCTGATAAATCGTAAGTTTTAAGTTTTTTGGAAGCAAGGCGAATAGCATTAACTTCAGCGTGACATGAGGCATCATTTTTTAAAACCGTGTTACGCGCGACAGCAATAACTTTGTTGCCTTTTACGATACAGGCGCCAAAAGGGCCGCCTTCCATCTTATTGAGATTTTTTCTGGCCTCATCAATAGCCAGACGCATATACTTTTCGTGCTTTGACATTTTTTTCATTTGGTGATTTTAGAGTTACGGTAAGAAACTTATTTCGGTGCAAGTTTCGTCTTTACGATATCACTTATTTTCTTCGAATCAGCAGCCGCTCCAACCTTAGCCACAACTTCTTTCATAACTTTACCCATATCCTTCATTGATGCGGCGGAGGTATCTTTGATAACTTGTTCGATGACTGCTGTTAATTCGCTATCGGAGAGCTGTTTTGGCAGGTATTCTTCAAGTATGGCAATTTCTTTTACTAAGGCCTGACGGGCCTCTTCTCTTTGTCCATCTTTAATAGTTTCTTTGGCTTCTTCGAGCTGCTTCTTCTGTTTTTTTAAGACACCTAAAACTTCCGCATCTTCGAGTTTATCTTTTTTCAGATTTATCGCGGTGTTTTTCAGCTCCGCGCGGACAAAGCTTAAAAAATCGCTTTTTTCGCGGTTTTTCGCCTTCATCGCTTCAACATAATCTTTATAAAGTTTATCTTCTAGCATAATGTTAAAAGTATACCATAAATTACCTAAATCTCAATCGCTTTCAACCAACTCTCTATTTTTTCAAGACTTTTTTCTTTGCTGCGTAAGGGTTCCTTGAGGTGTAATTCTCCAATAATCTCATTACCGGATAGTTTCTCTTTCATGTTTTCAAAAGTTTTGCCCTTCATGCCGCCGGAACAGCAGATTAAACCGATTCTTTTCTTTTCTAATTTTACTGCTTCGAAAAAAGAAGCAATCGGCGGAGTGTAATTAAAAGCCCAGACCGGCGTGGCAATAAATACCGCGTCGTAATCTTGAGGATCTAAGGTAAGCGGCAAAAGAATTGGTTTACGTTTCATAAAAACCTGCCGGCCGCCCCAGAAATATTTCATAAAATTCCTTGGTATCTCATCTCGCACAGGTTTTAATTCTAATAAGTCAGCATTAATAATTCTAGCAATGTTTTCTGCTACAAATTTTGTGTTTCCATCAAATGAATAATAAACGATTATTTTTTTATTTGCCATGTTTCACCTCACAAGATATTTTTTTCTTTCTTTCTCCGGGAATCTTTCTATCGCATATCTTAATGCAGTCCGTGGAAAAGATTTAAGATGCGCCGAAAGAAAATCACAAACCAACTCTTTATCACGTTTGGCAGCTTCCCTTAACATCCAACCGGTTGCTTTATGAATCAAATCCTCTTTGTCGCTTAAAAGAATTTTAGCAATTTTTAAAATATCGTCAAAAGAATTATCTCGGATAAAATAAAAAGTCGCAAGTATCGCAATCCTCCTCTCCCATAAATACTTCGATTGAGCAAGCTCGTAAAGCTTTTTCTTGCTGCCGTTTGCCAAAAAGCCTCCAACGATATGTGGCGCAGTTAAATCAACTAAATCCCAGTTATTGATGTATTTTGTATTTTTAAGATAGAAGGCATAAATACGTTTTTTATCTTCGCTGGAGCCTTCTTTAAATCTGGAAACTAAAATAAGCAAGGCAGCGAGCCTTTCTTCGTGGATGGGTGATTTTAACAGGTTAAGGGTATCGGTAAAATTGACAGCTTTATGCTCTTTGACTATTTTTCTTATATTCGGAACGGTTACGCCGATAAAAATATCGCCGTAGCCGTATTCGCCGGGTGCAGTTTTAAAAAATCCTTGTAAAATTTTAGCCTTTTCTTTACTGGCGTGCGTTCGTAATTTTTTCTTTATTCTAGCCAAACTCATTTAGATGTCAAATCCTTGGCTACGGAAACTGCGGCAACACCATCTTTAGCGTAAGCAGCAGCGATGGCCTTGGCGTAGCTTTCCGTAACCACGGCTCCACCAATCATGAATTTACAATCAAGCTTTTCTTTTTTTGCTGCCTCAATCACTTTTTGCATATTAACCATGGTAGTTGTCATAAGTGCGGACAAGCCTACGATATCCGGTTTATGAACCTTTATCGCCTTGATAATGTTTTCTGTCGAAACATCTTTGCCTAAATCCACAATCTTAAAGCCGTGGTTAGAAAGCAATAGTGAAACAATATTTTTCCCAATATCATGAATGTCACCCTCAACGGTAGCAAGCAGGATAATTGCATTTTTTCCGTCAATTGATTTGTTTTTAATGTATGGCGAGAGTACTGCGGTACCTTTTTTCATGGCTTCAGCGCTTGAAATAAGTTGGGGCAGGAAATATTCTTTGCGCTCAAACAATTTACCTACTTTTACTATCGCCGGTACCATAATTTCCTGGATGATGTACAGAGGATCCCTGCCTTCTCCCAATAATTTATCCGTTAAACCACCTATGTCTTCTCTATTGCCTTCGATAATTGCCTTGGAAACCTGTTCAGCCAGCGTAAATTCCTGGGATTTTTTTTCTTTTTTTAGCGAAGGCTGCTGTGAATAATGCGCGATAAATTTTTCTAATGCTCCTGGCCGGTTCAACAGTAAATCCCTTGCCATTTTATTTATGCCTGCCCTCTTTTGTGCAGGGTTAGCAATGGCAAAATTTAAACCTTTAGCTTTTGCCAGATTAAGAAAAGTCTGGTTGATGATTTTTCTTCCGGGAAGGCCAAAAGAAATATTCGACAAACCTATAATGGTATTGCACTTTAATACCTTACTGCACCAGGAAATTGCTCTAAAGGCATCATTGCCGGCATTTTTATTGCAGGAAATAGTCATAATCAGCGCATCAACAATCATATCGTCTTTAGAGAGTCCGTTTTTTTTCGCGGCCTTAAAGATGTCTTTGATAATTTTTGTTTTAACATTGAAATTGACCGGGATAACCTTTCCGGATACCGGCAAAGCGATAAACATTGCTCCGTATTTTTTAGCTATTTTGAGCAATTTACCCATTTTCTCTTTTTCTGCGGATATGGAATTTATGAGCGCTCTTCCGGGATAAAATCTCAAAGCGCTTTCTATTACTTTTATATCCGATGAATCAATGACTAAACTTAAATTCGTTATCCGTGATAAAACTGATATTGCTTCAAGCATCGTACTTTCTTCATCGATTGAAGGTACGCCCACGTTTACATCCAGCAAAGACGCGCCGGCACCTTCTTGTTCTTTAGCTAACTGGCGCACAAGAGTCATTTTTTTCTCTTTTAATTCAGCTTGAAGCATTGTTTTCCCGGTAGGATTAATACTTTCGCCAACGATTATTATGCCTTTTCTTTTTTCAAGAATTAAACCTTCCCGTGAAGAGCTAAGCGCGCTAATTGATTCATGTCGCGGCAAAATTGGTTTTTTATTGGCTAGGGATTTTTTTACTTCGGCGATATATTCCGGAGTTGTCCCGCAGCATCCGCCAAAGAAATTTGCGCCAGAGGAAGCAAACTTTCTGGAGGCCAAGCCGAATTCTTTTGCTGACATAGCGAAAACTGCCTTGCCGTTAACAAGTCTTGGCAGGCCGGCATTAGGTTTTGCTGCTAGCGGAATGCAGGAAAACTGTTTCATGTCTTTAATAAATTTAAGCATTTCCTCCGGCCCGGTTGAACAATTAGCTCCAACTGCATCTGCGCCCAGGCTTTGTAAAGTAATTAATGCCGCGAGCGGAGTCGTCCCGTTTAAGGCGCGGCCGGTTAATTCAAAAGTCATGGTCACAATTGTAAATTGAGCACAAAGTTCTTTGACGGCGATAAGCGCAGCCCGCGCCTCCTGAATATCAATCATGGTTTCGATAACAAATAAATCAACTCCGCCTGCAATAAGACCGCTTGCCTGCTCTTTAAAAATATTTACTGCCTCTTCAAAATCGAGCTCGCCAAAAGGCTTGATAAATTGCCCAAGCGGCCCGATATCTCCGGCAACCAGGCACTCTCTGCCTGCAGTTTCCTTGGCTATGAGGCATAAATTTTTGTTTATCTCTCTTACATTATTTACCTTATGCTCTTTAAGTTTCAACCGGTTTGCACCGAAAGTTGCGGTGTAAATGATATCCGAGCCGGCATTTTTATATTCATTATGGATTTGCTTTAAAATTTTTGGATTGTTCAAGGCCCAGGTTTCAGGGCAAGTTCCTTGCGGCATGCATGATTTTTGCAGCTCTGTGCCCATTGCCCCATCTAGCAGCACCACTCGTTTCCTTAAAAGATAATTTATTTGTTCTTTCGACTTCATAAATCAATCACCCCTAAAACCGCTGTCGCTGATTTCTCCGGTAAAAGCATGTAACTTTTAGTTATGTTAATTCCTATTTTTTTAAGCTTAAGCAAATCATAAATTTTCTTTTGATCTTTGATGGAAAAATCATAATAACCGCAAGAAATTCTTTTTTTTGTCAGGCATTGCCGTTTTTTTAACAAATCGCGGTTGAAATAATCCGTAATCCAATCAAAAACACTGTCTGCCATCTCACTTGCTACAGCGTCAAAGATTACCGCACGCGTTAAATCCAATTGTTCGCACTCTTTTATCTCATCCATGATTTTGTTCCCGGCAGTAGCCGCACAAATTAGAGCCTCATTGCTATTTTTAAGCAAAGAAGAAAGCAAATTGCTTGAAAAAACTTCCCCTCCCATACTTATACCCTTTGCGCCTTTAGAAATTTTAGTTATGATTGCCGCTGCTTTAAGTTCAACAAAAAATAAAGCATCACAAATGTATTTATCGATTTCTCTCTGCTTTTTTTTAGAAACTTTGGTAAAACCGTTTCTATATCCCAAGCGCTTATAAATCCTTGTTTTAGGTAAGTTAATAGTTATTGAATTGAAAAATAAAGGTTTTTTCACTGCTGTTCTTGGTTGGGCCAGCCGCGCTCCATGACAATTTGGCCTTGCTTGGCATCGACAATTATGAAATTATTGCCACGATATTCCAAGAGAAGCTCAATAGGAGTAAAAACCGTGGAATAATAATCCTGGGGGTATGCCGCCTCTATGGACTGGTTCAACAAATC
Source organism: bacterium (assembly GCA_021796115.1). Lineage (GTDB taxonomy): Bacteria > Omnitrophota > Gorgyraeia > Duberdicusellales > 4484-171 > JAJYOP01. The sequence continues at coordinate 35,034 of JAJYOP010000008.1, read as the reverse complement.
TTCTGAATATGTTGAAGCTGCACCTGAATTTACTGCGTTATTTTGCGAAAAAGCGCAAAGATAACCCGCGGTAAAAAATACGAACGGGACAGTAATGATTTTAGACCTTCTTCTTATCATATGGTTTTATATTATAACGCTGTCCGGCAAAAAGACAATTTTTTTGGCTGGATTCGTGATTAGCTTAAACTCTTACGAAATTTGAAAGCACTGAAAGAAATAACCAGAAGCCCCATCGCAAAAAGCGGCAGGAGTTGCGTCCAAAGTATCTCTATGCCTACACCTTTTAAGAAAATACTGCGGATTACGACCATAAAATAGCGTAAGGGATTGGCAAAGGTAAATATCTGGATGAACTTTGGCATGTTAGCTATCGGATAGGCAAAACCTGACAAAAGCACAGTAGGCATGTAAAAAAGAAAAACCGACATCATGGCTTCCTGCTGGGTGCTGGAAATAGTTGAGATAAATAACCCGATGCCTAAGGTAGTAAATAAATATATGCAGGTAGAAAACATTAATAAAAAAATATTGCCTCTTAGCGGTATATGGAACCACAAAACTCCGAAGATGGTAATAATTATAATTTGTGCAAGAGCTATAATGGCAAAAGGAACGAGTTTGCCTACGATAAGCTCTATCGGGCGAAGCGGGCTTACGGTTAATTGTTCCATGGTCCCAATTTCTTTTTCTTTGACTATCGCCATAGCGGTTAAGAGAAGCGACATCATCGTTACGATGATGGCAATGACTCCAGGCAGATAATAATTTCTTGAAATGAGGTTGCCGTTAAACCAGGCGCGGTCTTTTAAGGCTACGTTAGGCACGGCAGTTACTTTTCCGCTTGCCGCGATTTTCTCTTTTGCCAGGTCAACCTGGTATTGCCCCACAATTGTATTAGCATAACCCATAACAATCATCGCGGTATTTGAATCCGTACCGTCAAAAGCAAGTTGAATCTGAGCATCCTTTCCTGCCTCAATATTGCGGCCGAATCCGCGGTCAATATGGATAACCACGCTGACCTGGCCTTTATCAAGAAGCTCGTTTTGCTCTCCCTCGGTGGAAATATAATGTTCTGGCACAAAATATTTGGAATAAATAAAACGGCGCAACAGTTCGCGGCTTTCCACAGTGTTATCGCGATCAAGTATAGCTGTCGGGACATAAGTTATATCTTTATTTGCGGCGTAGCCAAATAAAAGTATCTGAACCAGCGGGGTTATAAAAATAACTGTTCTCATCCGCGGATCGCGGAAGATTTGTTTAAACTCTTTTATGAAAATTGCCTGGCAGCGTTCAAACATATTTATTTATAAAAATTACTAGTTTTTAATTCCTAATGTCTAATTAATGAGTCATTCGTCATTAGGAATTGGACATTTATTTACTAAATAACTTTCTTTTTGAATTTTCTTACCGCCAAAAAAAACATCAACATGGCAAACAAGACAAGAAAAAGCGCCTCATCCCAAAGAGTAGCAAGCGTGCCGCCCTTTAAAAATAATTCCCGGAGCACAACGATGTAATAACGTGCCGGGACAAGATAGGTAATTGGCTGAATGAATTTGGGCATATTAAAAATCGGGTAAATAAACCCCGACAAAAGCACAGTCGGAAGCATTGTGGTCAGAGTTGCTAATTGGCTTGCCATTAGCTGAGTCTTTCCAACTACCGAAATCCATATCCCCTGGGAAAGAGCGCCGGTCAGAAATAATGAGCTCAAAAATAACAGCAAAAGATAGCTTCCCCTAAATGGAACATGAAATAAAAATCTGGCCATTAACACGCCTATAGTGAGGTCAAAAAATCCTATCACAAAGTAAGGTATAAATTTTCCGATGATTAATTCGTGGCCTTTGACGGGCGTAGAGATTAACTGCTCCATTGTGCCTCTCTCCCATTCTCTGGCGATACAAATCGAAGTAAGCAGCGCGGCGATAATCATAATAATCATCGCAATAACTCCCGGCACAATAAACCAGGTGCTGGTTAAGCCCATATTAAACCAGATTCGCGGACGGGAATCGATATTGCTGTTTGGCGCAAGGCCCATGTTTTGAGTAGTATCGTTTACAAGTTTTACATTATAATTGGCAACGACGCTATTTACATACCCCATGGCGATAGTTGCGGTGTTTGCATCGCTGCCATCGACGATCAATTGCAAAGGCGCAGCCTGCCCGGATTCAAGGTAATGAGAAAAATCTTCCGGGATAACCAGCGCCATCATTACCTTGCCGCTATCAATCATCTGTTCGATATCGCGATAGTTATCGGCATAACCAATTATTTTGAAATATTTTGAATTTGAAAAATTAAGCAGAAAATTGCGGCTAAGCTCTGATTGCGCGTCCTGGTTCCAGACTACGGTGCGCACATGATCAATATCAAGGCTAAGCCCGTAACCGAAAATAAAAAGTAAAAACATCGGTATGGCAAGCGCAAGCCCAAGGCTGCGCGGATCGCGCTTGATTTGGGTAAATTCCTTCCAGGCTATCGCCTTAATTCTTTTTAAGCTCTGCGCGGTCATAGTTTTCTATCGAACAGACAAATACGTCCTCAAGCGAAGGAAGAATTTTGTTTACTCTAAATTCACCCACATTCATTTGTTGCAAAGCTTGTTTTATCGCCGGAATAGCTTTGGCGCTATCATAAACAATAGCGTGGATGTTTGCCCCGAAAAGCGCCGCATCTTTTACTCCCTCTATCTTTGCGATTTTCTCAAGCCAATTTTGGGCATTAGGCAACGTTATTTCCAACACATCATTGCCTATGCAATTGGTTTTCATCTCCTGGGGACTGCCGCGAGCGATTATCGTGCCGTGATAAATCAAAACCATGCGGTTGCAATTCTCCGCTTCATCCATGTAATGCGTTGTAACAAAAACCGTTACTCCTTGTGCGGCCAGCTGTTTAATGACGCTCCAGAAGTTAGCGCGGGTTATCGGGTCAACTCCTGAAGTGGGCTCATCAAGAAAAAGTATTTTTGGTTTATGCAGCAGCGCACACCCAAGCGCGAGACGTTGTTTCCAGCCGCCGGCAAGAGTTACTGTAGGGCGCGATTCCATGCCTTCTAAGCCCGCGGTGCGAAGAGTTTCTTCAAGAACATCTTTCTTTTTGTCTTTGGGAATTTTATAGATGCCGCTATAAAAATTAATATTCTCTTCGATGGTTAAATCGTTATAGAGAGAAAATTTTTGCGACATATAACCGATATGTTCTTTAATTTTCGGCTGTTCTTTTATAATATCAAATCCACCGACTGTGCCGGTGCCTGATGTGGGCGGAATAATTCCACAAAGCATCCTGATAGTGGTAGATTTGCCGGCGCCGTTTGGCCCGAGGAAGCCGTAGATTTCGCCCTGTTTAACTTCGAAATTAATTTTATTTACGGCAGTAAAATCTCCGAATTTTTTCTCAAGATTTTGCACGCTGACGGCTACGTTATCCATAATATTTGGTTACGTTTTACGGTTATGGTTACGCTACTCGTATCGGTTGCGTTATGCGCATGACGTTTGACGATAAACTAAACGAGAAGTAAAGCCTCCCAAAAGGGACCGCGTAACCGTAATCGATTGACGCAACATATTAATTAGAATCTTTTTCGCATTCCTTAATTATCGTAATAAATACTTCTTCAAGGGTTTTGGCATTGTACTCTTTTTTTATCTTGTCCGGAAAATCGCAGCGTAACAATTTCCCTTTATGCATCAGGCCAACGCGCGTACAACGCTCGGCTTCGTCAAGATAACAGGTTGAACAAAAAATAGTTACCTTTTGTTTAAGCAAGTCATAAAGTATATTCCAAAAATCTCTTCGCGATACCGGATCCACTCCATTGGTAGGTTCATCCAAAAAAAGCACACGCGGGGTATGAATCAACGCGCAGGCAAGGCCTAATTTTTGCTTCATTCCCCCGGACAGTTTTCCGGCAAAACGCTCTTTAAAAGGAAGCAGCCCGGAAAAACCGAGTAGCCGGTCGATAGTTTCCTGGCGATTGCTTTTCTTAACGCCATAGACGTCGGCATAAAAATTTATATTCTCGATGACGCTTAACTCTTCATAAAGGCCGAAGCGCTGGGACATATAGGCAATATTTTCCTTAAGTGGCTCGGCATCTTTTACGATGTGCTTATCGCAAACCCACCCTTCTCCGCTTGTCGGGTTAAGTATGCCGGTTAAAAGGCGCATGGTCGTAGTTTTCCCTGCGCCATCCGGCCCCACTAACCCAAAAATTTCTCCCTCGTTGATTTCGAGGTTTAAATTATCTACGGCGGATAGGTTACCGAATTTTTTGGTTAAATTTACGCTCTTAATGATTCCCATTTTATTGAAGCAAAATGTAAGCGTCTGCGGGCATCCCCGGTTTTAAGTCAAGGCTTGAATTGTCCACGCGCACTTTAATCCGGTAAACATATTTCACGCGTTCTTCCTGGGTCTGGATGTATTTGGGAGTAAATTCCGACTGGTCTGATATGAAAGAAACCCAACCGTTATATTTTTTATTTTTATAACTGTCGGTTGTAACATAAGCTTTTTGATTTAATTTAACTTTGCCTAAATCCGATTCATCAATATAGGCGGTAACCCAAATGTCATTTAAATCAACTGCCGTAAATACCGGCGCGCCGGCTTTGACCACTTCCCCCTCTAAAGCGCTTTTAGTAAGGACATAGCCATTAAGCGGCGAAGCTAAATCGGCCCAGCCTAAATGGGTATTTGCTAATTCAAGAGCTGCCTTAAGCTGTTCCACATTCGCTTTATCGGTATCGGCTTTTGTTCTTGCGGTGTCTCTTGCCTGCGCGGAAATTGCTCCGACTTTAAAAAGGTTCTGCGCGCGAGAATAATTATCCCGGTCTAATTTATACTGATACTCTGCAAGCCTTAAACCTGCCTCTGCCTGTGCTTTTTGCTTACTTAATTCATCCTTGTTTAGCCGCGCGACAATCTGGCCAACTTTAATAAAAACGCCTTCGTCTGCCAATAAATTTTCTATCTGTCCGTCGATACGGAAAGATATGCGTACGTCGTTTCCTTCGATGTTGCCGGAAACTTTTATTGCCTTGCGGTTAACTTCTTTTTCGTATTTAAAAAGCGTGGCCGCCCCTGCCGCTATTGCTGCGGCTAAAATAATGATTAGTAATATTTTAATTCTTTTTTTCATTATTTGCCTCCTTTTGCATAGATAAAAATTCCAATATTCATTGGTGCTTGGAATTTATTTATTTTCATCTTACTTCTTGAATGCTTGTTGTCGAGATAATCTATAATCATCATTAAAATACTGTACCCCCATATTCCGGGCTAAATCAGCTTGAGCCACTAAATAATCATAAATACCGCTGGCAAGATTCTGCCTGACTTGAGCCAGCGATGTTTGCGCATCAAGGACATCAAGATTTATTCCTATGCCATTATCGTAGCGCACCTCGGCAATCATCAACGCTTCCTGGGCATCTTTTAAATTATCTTTTTGCGAAACAATAACCGCTTCGGCTTGGCGCAAATCAACACAGTCGTTTCTGATACTTACGGCTATCTGGTCAGCAAGATTATCTTTACTGATTAGTGATTGCGCATAACGCGCTTTTGCAGCATCGACTTTGCTCTTTGTGGCAAAACCGTCAAAAATTGAAAAACTTAAAGTAGCGCCAACGTTCCAGTTATTGTGCCGTGGGTTAAACATATTGGCTACGTTATTTGAACGGTAACTATACTCCGCTCCGATGTTAACCTGCGGGAGCCAGCCGGCTTTAGCAAATTTTATTGTCCATTGGTTTATATCGATTCCTAAAGACTGTATAACCATTCGCGGATTATCCAGGTAGGCTTTTTTCAAAAATTCTCTTTCGGTAATTTCTACCGGAGAATAATCGAGCTTATCTTTAACTTCTATGGTGTCCAGCACTTTAAGGCCCAATACCTGATTTAATTCCGCCATAATCAAATCGATGCTGTTAATCGCATTAATTAATTCCGGCATAAGCAAAGATACCTGGACTTTTGATTGCAATACATCAAACTTCGAAGCTGTACCCTGCTCATATTTCCGCTTCACGTATTCATAGTGCGCCTCTGCCTGGGCAATGAGGTCTTCGGCAATTCTTTTTGTTTCATAAGCAAGCAGTAATCCGTAATAAAGCCGTTTTGTTTCAAGCTCAACATTGAGTTTTGCCGCGCGTAAAGTTTCTTCCTGTTCTGTCATGGCTAATTGCTTTTCTCTTAAGTTGGCAAGGTTGGCTCCGCCGCTATAAACGTTCTCGTTAATCGAAACTCCGAGTATATTGTCATTCCGGTAGCCGGAAAATATGCCAAAATCTTTTTTTGTGGTAAGCGGGACATTAAATGAAGTCGCCCGGCGGTTATAACTGGCATCAAAATCAACCGTGGGAAGAAAATTGCTTCTTGCGCCAAGGATATCCGCTTTGGCTATCTCTATTTCTCTTTCCTGAATTTGAATACTTTTATTGTTTTTAAAAGCTGTACCGATAGCATCCTTAAGGCAAGTTAAAACCAGGGTATTGCTGCCGGATTCTTCACACGAAGCTTTTAGAGGGTTTGAAAAAGCGAAAAAGATAAGGATTAAACAGATGCCCCCAATTTTAGAAACAATGCTTTTTAATTCGCGATAAACAGGATAGCTTTTATTTATCCTGAAAAACCGGGCATTGGCTTTGTATTCGCTTTTAAGAATGCCCTGTTTTTCCATTTTATAGAGAGTCCTTTGGAAAACTCCTGGTTTTTTCTTAAGGATTCTGCCGATTTGCTGGATATAAAATGCTTCTTCCGGCTGGTCAAGGAAAAGCTTTAATAATTTAGCGGCATTTTTACTTAGATAAAGCATTGTTTTTATATTCTTTTTGCATATAATTATATTGCATCCACATATTATTGTATGCAATATACATATGGATGTCAACATCTTTTTGCTTTACACAAATCATATCGCGTATTATTATATAAATAATAAGTAGGGGATGGAAGGCAGAAAGTAGGGAGAGGGAAGAAAACCAGAATTTTTTAAAGATTTTAAATTCTTTAGTTATAATAACGGTAATAATTTCTCTCTACTCTCTACTAACCAAAAAGGAGGGCTGATGAAGTTAATATTAAAGATTCTTTTAGCCGGATTCATGCTTTTTACTAGCTTTTCCCGCCTTTCTTATGCCCAAAACTTGGGTGATTTAGTTGACCAATTTAAGCAAGCTACTGATCTTAAGCGTTTGGATATTCAAAATGATTATTTCGGAAAAGAAATTCAGGCAACAGGAATTGTAACCAATGTGGAAGAGTATAACTTTTTCAATGAGAAAAATGACTTGGTTAAAAAATATTACCGGATAACTACTGAGGAACAGAAAACCCCGAACAGCACCTCCTACCAGGTAATATTTTTATGCAAAGACTTAAACAGCGTGAAGGATATCGTAAAGGGACAGGCTATAACCAGAACCGATAGGATTGTCAGGATCTCCGACGAGCGGCTCAATATCTCGGTCTGGCTCTACGACGGCGAGATAACCCAGGAAGAAAAAGAATTATTTGCGCAATAACCTTTTTTGAATCCCGCTCCTCTATCCCACCACAAATATTAAAGTTAATAATTAGTATTGTATTTAATATGCATATAATTGTATTCAAAGTGAATATACATTAGCTGCGGCTGCGCCTTAATAAAATATTATGGTGGCGGGCGGAATTAAAGTTTCTCTGCCTATGCTGGTTTTACTTCCCTTAAGAACTTTGCGCTTTCTTCCGGAAGGGCGGTATTGATAAACATCCCTGAACCTAATTCGAACCCGGCAGGTTGCGAGACACGCGGGATTATACTTAAATACCAATGGTAATATTCTTTCCCATTCTCGTTAACCGGCATCGAGCGTATGGTGTAGTTATAATCCGGATTATCAAGCCCGTAATAGAGCCGGCTGACAGTTTCTTTCAGAATTTTTGCAAAATCTCTTATTTCCCCTTCATTGATATCGGCAAAAGAAGAGCTGTGCCGCTTGGGAAAAATCCACATATGGAATGGCGATAATGCCGCAAAAGGCACAAAAGAAACAAAATTTTCTGTTTCGACAATTATTCTTTCTTTAGCGTTTAATTCATCGCTAAGCGTCCGGCAAAAAATACATTGGCCGGTTAAATCAAAGTAAGTAACTGCCTGTTCAATCCTCGACCTTGATTGCGGCGGAACTATCGGGGTGGCAATTAATTGCGAATGCGGGTGTTCAAGCGATGTACCGGCGCTGGGGCCATGATTTTTAAAAATAATTATACTTTCGATGCCTTTAATTTTCTCAACTTCCGTATAACGTATTTTATATACCCTTACCACCTCCTCTATTTCCTTTATATCCATCAAAGGCAGACAAGTATTATGTTTAGGGTTTTCTATGATTACTTCTGCTATACCAAAACCGCTCATCGAACTGTAAAGGCCCTGTATTTTTCGTACTAATGGCTCATCTTGCGCAAGCGCGCCAAATTTATTGTTTACCGCCCTCACCTTCCAGGAATTTTTTTCTCTCAAAGCAAATGTTTCTGACGGAGTTAATTTTTCATTACCTGGACAAAAAGGGCAGTCGTTTTTGTAATTCGGCAAAGGCTCAGCTTTATTTTTTGTTTTGATAAAATCGTGCGGCCGCTTTGCTCTTTCGGTTGCAATAATTACCCATTCACGGGAAATAAGGTTGCATCTTAGCTCTGACATCTCTGCCTCCTTATCTAAATTTTATCATATTGGTGCAAATTAGCATTTATGGCCTCTTGAGAAACCATGCTCAAAGATTTTCGATTATTTTTCAAAGAACTCTCTATGGGTTTTAACATTTCGACTTCGACCTCGATATCTTTTAGGCCTAAAAAAGAAAAAATATGCGGTGCAAATTCCATATCTCCATACCATAAGACAAGATCTTTGTTTTTATCATTGATATCGGTACCGTTTATTTTTTTATATTTTATCGTAAATGGTATTGTGTCACTTAAAGCAGCAATGGGTGCCTGAAATAATGATGACCTGAAGGACACATCTTCTACCATTGAAGTCGTTGTGCCCTGGGGAAATAAAATAACGTTTATGCCGCTTTTAAGCAAAGAAGTTATATTGTCTATCTCTTTATGCAAGTTTGCGGTGCTTGTTCTATTTACGAATACAGTTTCGGAAAGCTTGCTGAACGTTCCGAATAAGGGCCATTCTTTCAAATCGCCCCTGGCGATAAAAATAAGCGGAAAAATTCGTGACGCAACCAGTCCGTCGATATAGCTGATGTGGTTTGTAACAAGAAAAACTCCCTTTTTTCTATGCAGGTTAGATAAGCCGTTTACTCTTATTTTTATCCCCATAATGAAAGTTGCGATAATACTAAAAATATTTATTGCCCGGGAAATGAAATAGACTCTTTTATTTTTGGAATAAAAAAATAGGCATTGCAGCAAGGCAAAGATAATTATAAATATACAGACGAGAAAAATGAGTAGAATGGTCTTAAGTATTTTTATCATGAAAATTTTTCTTTATAGGCGCTAAATTTTGCCACCTCAAGCATCATAAAGAAATCTACGGTTTTAAAATGGCTGTCCCAGGCAGGCTCCGAACAAACAAACGCGCCCATCTTTAAATACCCCCTCACGAGCGAAGGCAGGCTTCGGTAAGTTGCTTTGGAATCGAGCTTATTGACAGGATTAAATTCATATTCTTTGCCTTGAAGCGGATAAACTTTGTATTTTTCTTCAGCAAAGCAATTTTCCTTAAAAAATTTTATAGCCTCGCCGATATGCTCCCGGGAAGAGTTTTCAATGCTGGGGCAACCAAATATATATTTTATGTCTTTTCTTTCTACGAAAGAGATTATTTCTTTCCAGATAAATTTTATGATTGGATATTTGCGGTAGGAGTCGAGCACGCATGCCCGACTCATTTCAAGCAGTTCTCCATGGCAATTTTTTTTAATATTGCTCAAGTCAAATTCTGTCTCTGAATAGAAACCGGTATGTTTTTGCGCTGTTGAGCCCAAAAGCAGGCGGTAGCTGCCGGCAATAATGTTTTTGTCTTTATCTATAGCTGCGAGGTGCTTTGAATATCTGTCGAATTCATCTTCTTCTTTATTATCTTTACCGAAAAAAACTCTTCCCCTTAAACTCTTTACTTCGTCAAGCAAGTTATTATCTTCAACGAATAAAACTTCAAATTGTTTTTCTGGTTTATTTTCCATATTACATTTGGACGTCAATGGCAAACTTGCCATAAAGACCATTATCCAAACTTACCTTCCCATCTTCATCTCGGTATTTAAAATAGCGGCCGAAAGCACCGCCCATTGATAAAGTAGTAGAGATGAATTTATTAAAATTGTAAGTAACTCCTCCTCCGATACGCGTATCGTTATACATTAAAACGACATGACTTCTATCTTGGCGTGTAACTTCGAATTCGCTTCCAAGCGGCGTCCTTATTTCGCCAAAAAAGCTCCATTTCTTATTCGGCGAATAGACAATGCTGGGACTTTCTGAAGTTATATTAAAAATCCATTGTTTATTCGGCTTATATATAAAACCAAAAACAGGATATATCTTTTCTTTAAAATCCGGGAAAACCGCAATACCCCCGATAATTGTAAGTTTATCGTTTGGTTTATGAATAAGAAAGCTGTTAAAAGGGATTCTGAACGATGAGCTGTCAAAATTCCAATCGTCAGTAAAAAAAGAAGGCTCAATTCCTGAAGAAATGTATGTTTTATCGATATTGAAGAAAGGCAATATAAATTCCAAACCAGTGGTAAATGATGTTAAATGCGATGGCAAATCAAGGCTTGCATTACTATTGTCTATACCTATATATTCACTGCCCAATGACAAGGTTATTGGCAATTGCCCAAAGGCCTTGAACTCATAAGAATAATTAAAACCTGACTCAACAAGGCTGATACTGCCGTTTGCGGATTTTGCACCGGAAGAAGGTAAAAAAGTAAAATAGCTCTCGGCTTCATGTTTGCTTTTTGTGGATTCTTCCTTTTCTTCTGCGGAAACCGTGCTTTTCTTTTCCTGATTAGCGGTTATTTTTTTTATTTGGTTAATGACCCCTTTTGAGGCCGATTCATTAATATCTTCTGCTGGAGGAGGGATGATATTGGTTTCGGCAAAAGATAAAGGGCAAATAAATACGATGATGAATAAAAAAATTACAAAAATTTTTTGGGACATTGGCGCTCCTTTTCGTGCTTCATTACCCCCTCGCTCCCTTTGGTCGTTCGGGCGAATCCCCTTCGGGGATAATTCGACTAACCCTTTTTGTTATCGCCAAAAGACAAGTTTCATTATTCGGCTACGCAAATTTTCGGCGCTCATTTTATTCGCTTGAAAATTTGCTGCCTCATTATTATATCAGATTTTTCCAATTGATAAATGATTTGACTGAACTTTCTTAGCGAGTTAAAATTTTCAACACGGATTCAGGCGGATTGCAGCGGATTCAAACAGATACATATATCCGCGACATCCATAACTATGCCTGCCGGCCGCAAAGACAAACGTGCATTCGTGCTAAAAATATTGAGCATGAGAAAGAAAAAAATATTTTTAACAATACTGTTCTTAATCGCGATAGGCTTTATAGTTTTTGCCGCTACCCTTCCAAAGATTTTTAAATTCGATAAAGAAAATGCTTTGCAGGAATGGCAGGAAAAAATATTTAAAAATCGGGTCTCGTATACGGTTGAACTGACCAAAAATGGCGGCCAACTCCTGGCAAAAAGCAACAATGCTTCTTCGGGGCTTTATTATAAAATAAGATTTGACCCAAAACGTTACCCAATGATGAGCTGGAAGTGGAAGGTAATAAAATTTCCCGAAAAAAAAGCTTCAGGTGGCGGTGCCGTAAAAATCGGACAAGAAACCTTATGGGACAAAATTCTATTCGCATTGCAGTTAAAACCGAAAATCGAACCAATTAAAGTGCAAAGGCCGGTAAATACAAGCAAGGAAGGGTGGCTTGAAAAAGACGATTACGCGGCAAGAGTATATGTAATATTCCCCAGTTGGTTTTTCCCCCACACAAAATGCATCGAATATATCTGGAGCGAAGATCTTCCGCAAGGCCAAATCATAACCAGCCCTTATTTTGCAAATATAAAATTGATTGTCGCCCGCTCCGGAAAAAATAAAAACGATGAATGGGCCTTTGAAGAGAGAAATATATATGAAGATTATCGGCGCGCCTTTGGCACAAATCCACCTGCGGTTGGCGCCATTGCCCTAATGACCAATACCGACAATACCATGTCCAGCGCCGAAGCATTATATACGGATATAAAAGTGGGTTACAAATAACGGCCATAAACTGTAAATTAAGCGAGGAATAATTATGGAAAAAGAATTTAAAGACCGCAGAAAAAAGTTTTTTGCAAATCCGATGCACCGCCAGACTTTTATGCTGGTAGTTATGGCGGCGTTGCTGCCGGCCACAATAGTCACGGTTTGCCTTTATTATTTGATTTTTGGTATTACGTCGGTAGAGGCGGGTTTTCCGGAAGCAATCGCATCCATTATCATGCCTGCCGCCAAACGCGTAACCGGTATTTTGTTACTCACTGCTCCACTTATTATAGCGATAATACTTATCTTTGCTTATAAGATAACTCACCGCATTGTTGGCCCGTTTGACAGAATTGTTTATGAATTAGCTGCACATATAAAAGACCGGAGAAAAGGCGGATATATTAAAATACGAAAATCCGATAAATTCCACAAATTAGTCGAACAGATCAATCATCTGTTGGATAAGTTTCGCTTGCCGGTAGATTAGCTATTGGTTTAGCGCTAAAGATTTAGTATTTACTCTCTGCTACCCGGGGTTTGATCAAGTAAAAATCCAAGATCCCAGTAATTACACTCCACATTCGCATTTTCGGTAATCTTGATTTCCGCTTCGGCATCAAGCGTTACAACCCCATGCCATATTCCTTTATAGAGAATGACGGGTTTATCCAGATAAAAACAGGAAATATCTTTTTGGTTTTTTTCATTAGCTACGTAAAGCAGGAATTTTCCGTATACCGGCTCAAAACTTTCAAATGTTCCGGGATGCTGCTCTAATCTATTTATACTTTTATCACGGACAATCAAATAAGCTATCCTCCACCCCACCGGATTTTGTTCTTCCAGTACGATATGAAAAAGATTTTTATCTTTATCATGAGTATCTTTGTAGGGATGATGGATAATGTGGCCGAACGGTTTAAAATTCTGGCTGTTGAGTTTTTTTAACATTATTTAATCCTTATTATGTTATGAAATGCATATTTTAGTAACACGTAGCACGTAACAGGTATCACGTCTTTTTAAAACGTCTTACCTGATACGTGTGACGTAATACAGATAAGTGTCTTTAATCTGCGCAACATTCGTAACCTAAGATCAGCGTTTAAATTCACTTAGCGCCATCCACCAGCCAGTGATATTATTATTTTTTGCAAACTGCCAAATTTTTTTTGCGCTTTTGGTTTTAAGAAATTGCGGCGCTTTCTTGGTAAATTTTATCGCTTGAGCAAATCCCTGTTCGTAATATTCTTTCGCCTGAATCAGGCACTCTAAAATATCTGCATCTCTTGAGATAATGCTTTCTTTTGTTTTTTGCCCGCGATATTCTCTGTGCAAATTTATTAATTCATCTTTTAATCTCGCCGGAAGATTGTTTACCTGTTCAAGGTAAGAACGATCTTCCGCATCTTGCGTATTTATGTAGTATTGCGCCATCTTATGTAAATCCGTTATGCGCGCCTCATGAATATCATTCAAAAGCGTCATTAAAATGACCTTTTGACTAGATGCGTTTTCCATACCGGAAAGTATATATCCGATTATCGCGCAGCGAAAGCAATGTTCGGCAACGCTTTCGGAATTTTTTATCCCGAGTACCGACCACCCGGAACGCGTAACGGCCTTAAGCATTCCAGCTTCGGAAATAAATTGCATAATTTTTTTAGCCTCTTTGTTTTTCATTGTTTCCTTTGTTTATTTATTTCATAACAAAAAATTGCACAGGCAATGCTTACATTATAGCTAAGATTTGCCTCACGCATGGGAATTGTCGCTTTTATGTCTATATGTTTATCTACGCCGTAACGCACTCCTTCGCCTTCTGAACCGAGAACAATCCCTAAAGGAAAAGGGAGATCAACGGTATCTAATGGTTTTGCGCCTTTGCCTAAAACTGCGCCTACAATCCAATAATCGTTTTTCTTGGCACTAATAATTGCGTTGGAAATATTCGCTACCATGGAGACCGGTATATAATTTTCCGCGCCCTGGGCCACATGCAAAACCGTTTCCGTAATACCACAGGCCTTGTGTTTCGGTATAACCAAGGCAAAACCGCCGAAACAGGCAGCTGAGCGGATAATTGCTCCGAGATTCTGGGGATCATAAACCCTATCCAAGAAAATTAACACGCGTTCTTTGCCTTTTTCCCCATCCAGCAGGGCATCGAAATCTTCGTATTTAAAATTCTCTATTTCGAGAGCTACTCCTTGAGTATGAGAAACACGCAAAAGCTTCGCCAGCTTGTCCTTTGGCATGCGCTTTATTGATATTTTTTGCGCACTAAGCAATTCTTGAATGAGGCTATCAGAAAAACCTTCTTCAAGTAAAACAGATTTTACCGTACGAGGATTCTTCTTTAGGCGTTCGGCTACGGAATTTTTTCCATAAAGAAACATAAATCTCCCTGCTTGTCTAGAAGAGACAGACCTAACCGTGTTTTATTTTTATAGCAAGAATTAACACGGAAAAGATTAAAGTTAGGCCGTTGGCTAAAATTATGGGCATTTCTTTAAGCAGGATGCCATAAATGAGCCATAAAAATACGCCCAAAGAAAATAATAAAAAAGTAGAGAGTGACAAATCTTTGGTGTGTTTTGTCTTAACCACCCTGACAAGTTGCGGCAGAAAAGCAGCGGTGGTCAGAACGCCTGCGGCAATGCCTATTATTAATATTTTCATTTATTTGGTTAATTTTAGTTTTTAATTGCTACTTTGATTCCGGCCAGAAACGGTACTTTTTGGCGGAGGAAGCATCTATTGCCATGTGCCTGTCCGGAGCAAATTTAAGCGAATCATTTATCGCCAGATCAAAGGTATACAACTCTACATGCTTGCCGTACATTTCTTTTATTTCTTTAATCACCTCTACAAAATCAGAATCTCCGGAAACAAGCGCTGCTGTATCATACTGGTCGGTAACGGCTTTGGAAAACATATCTACGGCAATTTTTACGTCAAGTCCTTTCTGAACCCAGTCGCTCTTAACACGCACTAATCTGCCCAAGCGTATTTCAAAATAAGGTATGCTTATTTTAAGTTTCCTCAAAAGTTCCTGTTGTTCGTGATAGGTTTTTGGATTTTCATCCTTGCTTAACTCTGCGGAATAATAATAGCAGCGTACCAGACGGCGTGGGCCGGTTATCCATTTAATTATATTCTTCCATTCGATATCTTTACGGCCAACATTTATTCTTGCCCCTAATTCTCTTATTTTTTGAACAACATATTCGGCATCAATAAAAATCATTATACGTTCCATGATTCCTCCCTGTCTGCCATAAAAGCAGGCTTTTAAAGCGTGTTTAGAAAAATGTTTATTGTTGCATAAGTTACCATACATTTTACTCTAAGTCAAGTTTTCGGGACCCTAAAATTTCCTGTTAGCTAAATTTTAAAAGTGGACTCTTTAAGTTTTAAAAGTGGACTCAAGTTGCAGGTCGCTACTTTTAGCTCTTTGTACGTCAATTAAGTTATTTTTGTGCCAGAAGCGAACTTCCGATAGGTCGGTAGTTTCGTTTGGGCAAATACGTAATGTAACAGTTGAACCTATAGGCGCTTTGATTCTAAATTCAAAGTTGTTGAGCGATACCTTGCTGTAAGAGTTAACTATCCTGTCAAAGCGCAGACAAAAAATATCTTTGGTAGACTTAAATGGCGGATTAACGATAAATGATCTAAACATTGACCGCTCTTTTAACGCTTTTTGAAATCTAATATAAGGTATCTCACCGGTAGTTGAGTGGATACGCCGGTAATTATACTGGTTGACCTCTTGAGCTAATATTTTTCTTGCAGTTCGTATATCGGTTACGTTATCCCTGGCGCAGAGCCGGACAATATGATCCTGCAGCCAGCGGTAAGGCCTCTCAACCTTGCCCTTAGCTTGAGGGGAGAGAGCGTAGATAACCTTAACCTTACAGTCGTTAAGAACGTGCTTCCATTGGGGTGTTGCCTCATCGGTAGTTTTATTATGCCTATACCATATTTCATCGCGTTTTCTGACAAATCTAAATATTGAATGGTTGTCTACATAGTAAGACATTGGAAGACCATAGCGTAAAAACGTAGATTCCAAGGCCTTAATATGGGCCCAGTTCGATTCAAACTTTAGCAAAATAGCATAAAGAATGAACCGGCTGAAATCATCCAAAGACGTAATCATATACCAAAAATCTTTGATATAAGGCGAGAATCTGTGCATAGAGGTATCATGCTGGATCAATTCTCCGGTATAATTAGTTATGACTTCCCGCGTATGCGGTTTATGTGCGGGCTTCTTGATGTAAAAACCGTGTTCTCTCGCCCGCTTGATAATAGTCGGCAAAGATACGCTTTGCTTATGTTTTAATTCTATCTGGCTTTTAATGAAGCTATAATTATAAAAATCTATCGGAATAGACTTATCGCTGATAAGCGCCTTTTCGGTTTTAAGCTCTTTTAAGATATTTTGCTCAATAGCAGGAGCAATTTTCCTGGTCGCTGCCTTCCGCTGGTAGGAAATAGTAAATTTGTCCGGGTTACTGCTGTATTCTTTGACTAAAACAGCAAAGCGGCTCTTCTTGATGCCTAATATTTCAAGAAGATAAGGCCGCTTAAGCTCTTTGTTCAGGTAGCGTCTCATAAACTCTTTGATTTGTTCATCTGTAAACCTTTTGTGCAGCTGTTCCATAAATTTACCTCCTTGTTTATAAAAGAGGTAATTTACGGTTTTTTCGCTCTTTTTAAAAGTCCACTTTTAAACTTTAAATGGCTTAAAAAAGTCCACTTTTAAAAGTTAAATCACAGACCCTAAAATTTCCTTGAAAAGTCAATAAAAAGTGATAGAATTAAGTGGTTTTCGGGAACGGCAGCATTATACCAAACCATCTCAAAAAAGCCTGCCTGCCGCAAGGACAGGAAGGAAAAAAGGAGGGAGAAAGGTATGCGTAAAAGCCCTCTATAAGATGACGCTCTACATCTTATAAAGAGCAATGGGAGAAGGTTACGGAGCAAAAACCTGCAGAAGAAAGTCCCACCGAAGGTGGGATCCCGCCGAATAAATGCAGGCGGGACAGGTAAGTAATTGGTAAATGTAAAGTTTACTAAAGGAGAACCAAAACATGGAAGAGGAAAAAAAATTGTACATCGGAAATTTGGAGTTTGGTGTCACAGATGCTGATCTAAAAAAATTCATGGAAGAAAAAGGACTTACCGTAAAGGAAGTTAAAATAATAACCGACAAATTCTCCGGCAGGTCCAAAGGCTTTGGATTTGCGGAGTTTGACACACCAGAGCAGGCACAAGCTGCTATAGATGCTCTTAACGGTCAGGAATTAAACGGCAGAGCGTTAAGAGTAAGCAAAGCCCAGAAAATGCGTCCGCGTAAAGAAGGCGGTTTCGGCGGTGGTGGCCATGGAGGCTACGGCGGCGGGTTCAGAAAGTAAAAATTATAGAGGGTAGAAAGGAAAGCCGTTCCCCTTTCTACCCTCTTTTCATTTCCAGCCAATTTTCTCCAACCTATTTAAACTCTAAACACTAAACTCGAATAAAATATTACGGTGGCGGGCGAGTTTAGAGTTTAAATCTCTGCGTCTTTAATTAATTTGCGGTAATATTCGAGGCATTCTGGACAGGTTGGCTCTTTGTGCTGCCACTTGGGGTGGTTTTTCCTGATAAGATTGATGAGGTATTCTTCTGCTTTAATATGTTCTATAGCGTGGTTTGAATGAATAATCCTTGCACAAATCTGGCATTGGTAGCTTTTATCGTCGGTTATTATATTTTTATTTTTTCTGCCACTATCCCCTGCCTTTGCCGCACATTTATTACAAATTTCCGGATCTACGGTTGAACGTCTTATATTAAAAAAGGCTTTTCCTATTGCGCTTAAAAAACCAACCAGGGGAACTTTACAAATCCTGCATCGTATCATTTTTCTCCTAATGGGGCAGCAAATTTTCAAACGACTGGAAGGAACGCCGAAAATTTGCGTAGCCGAATTATTCCATCACCTTAAGCGCTTCCTGTATCAAAGGAAGAATCCCCACGACTTCGTCCTTCGTCATTCTGCCTAATTTAGTAAACTGAAATTCTCCGTGGCTGTCTTTGTTTTCCCTGGTAATCTGCAATTTCTTTTGGCCCTTGTTGTATGCATAAACACTGATGTCCAAACGTTGGTTTTCGGTTTCGTACGACTTAGAAAACAATTTTTCATCAAGACTTGCGTCATAAGGCATATGGTCTCCTCCTTTTTATGCACCTATAAAAATTCCAAATCCCAATTTCCAATGACAAAATTTCCAAGTCTTATGCGTTTGGAATATTGGAATTTTGGCCATTGGGATTTATGTGGAATTTATCCTTCGACAGGCTCAAGACAACCATGAGCGATGTTGAGCGAGGCCGAAGGCCGAGTCGAACCAGAGTCGAAGGGTTGGTGCTTGGTGTTTGGAATTTCATAATACCTAGTATCTATTGTAATCAGTAACTTATACGTATGTCAAGCAAACTTAGTATTTTTTTAAAAATCATGTCCTGCCGCGATGAATAATTTTTTCTCCGAATTTTGCCTGTAATTTTTCTATAGCCTTATGTATATTTTCTCTTTTTTGGTCTTTATTTTCATCAAACAAACTGTCTTTCGTATTGCTGTCTACTAAATTTGAAGCCTTAATGCCAAGCAGCCTTATCTTTTTTTTATTATTTAAATCTGCCGAAGATAAAAAAGAGCCGTATATTTTATTTGCTGTTTTATAAATCTCATCAACAAAATTTGTACTTTTTGATAGAGTAATCGCTCTTGTATAGGTATGAAACCCGGTAAGCCTTATTTTTAAAGTTATGGTTTTGGCTTTAAACTTTTCCTGGCGAAGCCTTGCGGAAAGCCGCTCGGAAAGATAAAGTAACTCTTGTTTTATCAATTTCTCATCTAAAGTATCCTCTTCAAATGTGCTTTCGTTACTTATTGATTTTATCTCTTCGTCTTGTTCTACCTGGCTTTCATCAATTCCCTTAGCCAGCGACCAGAAATATTCTCCGTTTTTACCAAAAAGTGAAACCAAATCCTGAGCCTTATATTTTGCTAAATCGCCAATAGTTTTAATGCCTATTCTATTTAATATCAGTTGTGCTTTTTCGCCAAGGCCGGAAATCTTTTCTACAGGAAGCGGCCATAAAAAATCAAATAGTTTATCCTGTTTAACTTCAAAAATGCCGTCAGGTTTATTTATGTCAGATGCAATTTTTGCCGCCATTTTTGTCGGCGCAAGACCTATTGATGCCGTCAGCTTTGTATCTTTCTTTACTCGTTCTTTGATAAGTTTACAGGTCTCTAGCGGTGTGCCGAAAAGATGAAAACTTGCGGTTATATCAAGGAAAGCTTCGTCAATACTTACCTGTTCAACATTAGGCGTAAATTCATTGAAAATATTATATATTTGTCTTGAAACAGCAGCATATTTAGGCATATCAACGGGAAGAAATATTGCTTCAGGGCATCTATCGTAGGCTATTGAAATTGGCATGGCGGAATGGATACCAAACTTGCGCGCCTCATAGGAAGCAGTAGAGACAACTCCGCGCCCTTTACCTTGTTTTGGGTCAGCACCTATAATGACGGGTTTACCTTGAAAAGTAGGATTGTCTCTTTGCTCTATGCTGGCAAAAAAAGCATCCATATCCACATGCACGATGTAACGCTCTTTTGGCGTGGCAGGCATAAATTACTTTTTTATTTCTTTGAATTCTGCGTCAATGATATCTTCGGAATTTTGGCAGGATTTTTGTTCTTTAAATCCAGCGTAAAATCTTTTCTTGATACTTCTTTTTAATAAAAAACTGCCAATCACAAACAAAAGCCTGAATGAAAGATTAACCACGAAGTAAATGAGCAAAATCGTAAAAAATATTGAAAAAAAATTCTGCATATTACTCCACCCTGACTTTTATTACCACCTTTTTAAGTGCGTCTTTTCCTGCCAGTGGCGCATGGGCATCTTCCGGAAAGAAAATCGCAAAGGCATTTCCTTTTAATTTAAACCATGAATTGATTTCATCGTTCATGAGACTGTAATCTTTTTTGGGATCGTAGGCTTTTTTATTCCGTTTACATTCTGCAAGCAACTTGTAGCCAATAAGATCTTCTCCGGCAATGCACATTTGGATATCGATATATTTTCTATGCGCCTCAAGTAAAACATTTTTCTTTTCTTTGCCGCTGGCCTTTAAAATAAGAGCGTAAACATCATTATTTTTTATATCATAATGGCCGGTACAATATTTTTTGAGATTTTTCTGCCTTAAGAATTTAAAAGCGGATTCAAAATGCTTATTCAATTTAATATAATTGCGAAAATTATCTAAGGCATCAATTATCATGATGGGTTTTCCCGGCAATCTTTATGATATGCCCTTAAGAATGTTCTTGATTGTATTGGCTTTATTGAAGGTAAAAAAATGCAGCCGCTTGTGGCCATGCTTGATCAAATCACGGCATTGATTGATAGTAATTTCTCTGCCGGCTTTTTCCATATCTTCCGGTCTATGCCTGAAACGCGCCATTTCGTTTTCGATTTTCTTGGGAATAGTCGTTCTTGAGACCAAACAGAATTTTTTGAGTTTGTCTATGTCCGTTAAAGGAAAAATTCCCGGTAGAATTGGAATTTTGATTCCCTTTTTGTCCGCCCTATCCAAAAAATTATAGAAATGAGCGTTATCAAAGAACATTTGCGTTACGGCAAAATGCGCACCAGCGTCTATTTTTTGTTTTGTATATTCTATATCTTCTTCGAGAGATTTTGTTTCGATGTGGCCCTCAGGATACACCGCAACACCAATGCAAAAATGGTCCAAACCTTTTATATATTTAACCAGGTCCTTCGCATAGCATAATGCCTGGCTCTTAAAATCAAAATTAATCGTTCCTGCGGGAGGATCACCCCTCAAAGCCATGATATTTTCGATACCATTTTGTCTATATTCATGAAGCAGGTTTTTGATGGTGTCCGCACTGGCACCGACACAGGTTAAATGCGGCATAACCGTCAAATCTTTTTCTTCTATGAGTTTGTAAGTAGCTTCCTTTGTTTTGTTCTGATCCGAACCGATAGCGCCATAAGTCATCGAAGCATATAAAGGTTTATAGGCTTTAAGTATTTTTACGGTAGAAACCAGGGAGTCCATGCCGCTTTCGGTCTTAGGAGGGAAGAATTCAAAGGAAACACCTTTATCGTGCATCTTTAAAATATCGATTATTTTCATAATGAGACTTGTTATTTTTTCAGACTTCCTGTTTGAAAAATTACTTAGTCGAATAATGAGGCAGCAACTTTTCAAGTCGAAGACACAGAAAAGTTGCGTTGCCGAATTATCCCCGTAAAGAGATTACCTCCGAGCAATGATACTGTCTTTTTACGAAGTAAAAAGACTTCGTCGAATTGCCCCAAGCTTTAGCTTGGGACGAACAAAGTGAGCGAGTGGGGTAGATTCTTTATTATATCAAAATCAGATTAAAATGAAATATTTACCTGGGAGTAGTGGGTAAAGATAGCGGGAGTTAAATTATATCAATCAGGATTTATTCTGCTGTTTCTCTTTCTCTTCTTCGATTACTTTCTCTGAAATCGTTGACGGCACTTCAACATATTTTTCAAAGTGCATTGAATAAACGGCACGACCACTGGAAAGCGAGCGTAAAGTCGTGGCGTATCCGAAAAGTTCCGCAAGCGGTGCTTCTGCAGAAATAATCTGCTGCCCGGTTTTTCCTGCGGCAATGCCTAAAACTTTGCCTCTGCGCGAACACAGATTGCCGACAATGTTACCAACGTATTCTTCGGGAGTGACAACTTCCATTGACATATACGGTTCAAGCAAAACCGGCATTGCTTTTTTGAATGCTTCTTTGAAACATTCAATAGAAGCTATCTTAAAAGCAATTTCCGAAGAATCAACATCATGGTAAGAACCGTCTACAAGCTTTACCTTAACATCAACCACGGGAAATCCCGCCAAAGCGCCTTTCTTCAAGGCATCGATAATGCCTTTTTCGACGGCTGGGATATATTCTTTTGGTATCGCACCGCCAACGATGGCGTTTTCAAATTCAAAACCCTGCCCGGGCGAGGCAGGTGAAATTTCGAATTCAACATGACCGTATTGGCCACGGCCACCTGACTGCTTTATATGTTTATATTCTTCAGTTGCGCTGTTTAATATTGTTTCTTTGTAAGCAACTTTCGGCTGTCCCACGATTGCCTCAACGTTAAATTCATGTTTTAACCTGTCAACGATGATTTCCAGATGAAGCTCGCCCATCCCGGAAAGAATAGTCTCTCCGGTTTCTTCATCGACATGCACGGTAAAAGTAGGGTCTTCTTCGGCAAGCTTCATAATGCCCTTACTTAATTTATCCTGATCGGTACGGCTTTGAGGTTTTACGCTGATATCAACAACCGGTGCAGGAAACTCTATTGCCTCAAGCATAATCGGGTTTTCCAAATCGCAAAGCGTATCGCCGGTTACCGTATTATCAAGGCCGATTGCGGCGCCGATATCTCCGGCGGAAATATCTTCTCTATTTTCGCGCTCGTTGGCGTGCATCTGTAAAATTCTGCTGATTCTTTCTTTGCTGTCTTTAGTTGCGTTATAAATATAGGAACCAGCGTTAAGTTTTCCTGAATATACCCTGAAATATACGAGTTTACCCATGTGCGGGTCTGCCTGAACTTTAAAAGCCAGAGCGGTAAACGGTTCATCATTGCTGGGCTTTCTTTCGATTGTTTTTTGCGGGTCGTTCGGATCGGTTCCTTTTACGGGAGGTAAATCCAGGGGTGACGGTAAATATAAAGTTACGGCGTCAAGGAGTTTTCTCACGCCTTTATTTTTAAAAGCTGTGCCGCATAAAACCGGAACAACTTTATTGGCAATCGTCCCCTTGCGTATTGCCGCAATTAATTCTTCTTGGGTAATTTTACTTTCTGACTCAAGATATTTTTCCATCAAAGTATCGTCGAGCTCGACTGCCTTTTCCACCATAATGTGATGATATTTTTTTGCAGTCTCTAGCAAATCTGGAGGAATATTCTCTACTCTATATTCGTGATCTTCCGAATTTTCGTCAAAGATATAGGCTTTCATCTCCATAAGATCAACCAGGCCGCAGAATTTATCTTCTGCGCCAATAGGAATTACCATGGGTATGGCATTTGCGCCTAAATCTTTTTCTATTGATTTAAGGACATCATAAAAATCAGCGCCAACTCTGTCCATTTTATTTACGAATGCAATTTTAGGAACGTTATATTTTTCCGACTGGCGCCAGACAGTTTCTGATTGCGGCTCAACTCCTCCGACTCCGCAGAAAACCGCGATTGCACCGTCAAGAATACGTAAACTCCTCTCTACTTCAACGGTAAAATCAACGTGGCCGGGGGTATCGATAATGTTAATGCGGCAATCCTTCCAAAAACAGGTTGTAGCTGCAGCGGTAATGGTAATTCCGCGTTCGCGCTCCTGCTTCATCCAGTCCATTGTTGCTTCGCCGTCATGGACCTCGCCGATTTTATGTGAGCGGCCGGTATAAAATAAAATTCTTTCCGTAAGTGTAGTTTTACCGGCGTCAATATGGGCCATAATGCCTATGTTTCTCTGTTTTTCCAACTTCGCTAATCTTGCCATATTAAATTACCTCCGAGATACAGATAATCGTAAATCGTCTTATGGTTAGAGGTTACGCAACTCGTCACGGTTGCGTCAAACGTATGATGTAAAACGATAGACGAAACAAGTTGCGTAGGTAGCCACAACCGATTGACGAATTTCTCCCGTTAGAGCTAAATTTTTACTGGATTAAAGTAATCTAGCGGGGAGTTACTGTGCAGGCAGCCTCAAAAAACCGAAATTTATGAAAGTTTATTATAATAAAAATCCTGAATAAAGCAACTGTTTTTTAAATCTTTATGCCGGTTAAAATAAGCTAAACACTGTCGGGGATGTCAATCTTGCCATGGCCTTTGGCTTCTCTTACGTAAATGGGTACACCAGCTTCAAGTTTACCGTCAATAATGATATTTACCATATAATCTCCGGCATTTGCGAAAATAATGTTTTGGCCATTCAGGGCAAAAGAAGACGATGCTTCCGGTGCAGAATCTTGCGGCGGCTGGAAATTTATATTTATATCCCCATTCATTAATTTTTTCCCGTCAAAATCAACCAAGGAAATATTTATTTTATGCTCTCCGGCTTCGGATTTGCCAATCAACAAACGGACTGCTACGCTCATTCTCGGTAATGTATAAGGAAACTTATTGGCGCTAATGCCATCGAATGTCCGGCATATCGATAAACATCCATTTTCTACCCAGGCATGTTCGGCTACCGCAGCGATAAGAACTTTCATAGTGCCTCCTCTTCTCTTCCCATATTTAGCCCGGCTGCCATAAGATAGCCGCGGGCTCTTTCCGCTAACCTATAACGGTAAACAATGCGCCAGAAAGATTTACTGTGATTCGGCACCACCAAATGCGCCATCTCATGAATTAAAACATAATCACGCACCCATTGCGGCAGGAACCCCACTTTGTGCGATATGCGGATATGCCCTTTATGGTAATCGCAACAACCGTATTTACAATTTTGATTGCTGACATACTCTATAGAGTTGATTTTCAATTGATTGTTAAAATATTTTTTATTGAGGCCGGTGGTAATTTCAGATAGCGGTTGATTTTTTTCCAATTCATCTTTTATTCGCTTTTTTTCAAATTTTTCCTTGAATCCGGAAATAATTTCAGAAAGATTAGCATCAGAAATCGCCTGCGGCGCGCTGACAACGAGGCAATCATTTACCATTCGTGCACTTACTGTGCGCAATCTCCTGTAACTGCGTATGATTTTGACTTCCAGTTTCTCCCCCTTAAATCTTTTATTATTTAGCTTTAGAAAGTTTCTTCGGCCTTATCTACCAAGGCCACCACCAATTTTTGTGTTTTTGGCGGGAAACATTTCTTTTATCAATAATCTTATTATTGGTATTATTAGGCAGGTTGTGCCTTCTAAAATTATATTTTAATTCCAAATAATCTTTGACACGCTGGGCATCATAAATGTTCTCTTGTGTTTGTTGTGGTATGTCAAAAAAACATGCAATAGTCAGTTTAACAACTGTTTTGTTATTAAAGAATTTTTTTTCAGAAACCTGTTCTAAAACTGAAAAATATTTGTATCCGTTTTCAAGAACGATAGTTGCTGCTTTTAATAAAGCGTAGCTTTGGATTGTTATCTTATCTATATTACGGTCCGGAATAAATACAACCTCAAATTCATTCTGGCCTAAAACTCTGGTTTTATATGTTCCGGGGGAAAGATTTTCCTGTTTAGAGGCAGTTGCGCAGGCTGATAGAAAAATAATGGCGATAAGGCAAAGATATAATGATTTTTTTTGCATCAATATAGTTTAACTCCGGGAAGGAAAAATTTCAATCTTGTTCTTCTATTGTAACCTTGATAATGCCTTCCTCCAAATCTGCAATTCGAGAAAATGCTTTTTTACTTAAATCGATAATTCTGCCCTTATCATAAAGATATTTGGAAGGACCGAAATCATTTTGCCGGACAACCACACATTTGCCATTCGCTACGTTACAAACCTTATAGAACTTTCCGAAATCATACCGGCGCATGGCGCAGGTTGAATCGTTATCGTTAAATTTTTCACCCGATGCTGTGGTGTGCGTGGAATACCAGGAGGCAATTCCGGTCGTTGGATAGTCTTGAGAAGCATTTTCTGCGTAAGCTGTAAGCAGGAAGAGAATTGATGCAAGAAGAATTAGCCGCTTTTTAACCATCTTCTTGACGGACTTATTTGCCTTTCTTTGATTTTTTGGCAACTGTTTTTTTCTTAACGATTGCGTTTTTCTTTTCGCCAGGCTGTAATCGATTAATTTGGGCACTAGCAACCGGAATGTTTTGTTTAGGTCGGTTATCAATGCTCGGCTTAAAAGAATTTCCGGCTTTGCGGCGGGAAAAACACGGCTGGCAATATACTGGCCGGTCGCCGCTTGGCTTAAAAGGGACTTTGCATTCTTTGCGGCAATCGGCACAAATTGCTTTATACATCGTTCTTTCTCTAAAATGCTCGTTCTGCCTTTGCGCTCGGGCATGAGCGCTGGCTTGCTGTTGAAAAGGTTTTTGCGCCGTAAAAGGCCTTACGGGTTCAACCGGTTTTGGCGTAGTCGCGGCCTTAGTAATCAGCATGTCTACTTTTTTATCCAATAAAACCAGCTGCTGGTGAATTTTCGCAATAAACTCCAAAACGTTGGTATCATTTTTTGAACTCTTTTTCATCTTGCTCCTTTATGTTGTGTTCTTTTGTTTAAAGTTTTTCTCCTTGAGGTAGAAACAATTAAATCATTTTAATACGAAAACCGCTTATGAGCAAATAAAAACTAAGAATCGGAGTCCACCTCGCAGGTGGAATGGGTTTGCCAATTAATCCAATCGATCAAGATATCCACGACTTTCCGCTGCTCCTCTTCGGTTAATGCTCTTGCTTTAGGTATCCCATACCATTTAAGAAGGCAGCCGCGGCAGCAGGTGGCGGTGGCATGTTGGGCTTTAAATACTGGGTGCCCCTTAAACGGCGTCTGCCTTCCGTCATTAATTGGATTCTCCGGCGCTAACCGTTTCTCAATAAAATCTTTTGCATGCGCTTTAATCTTCCCCATCCCTATTCTCTTTATATATTCCAAATCCTCCTTATCCAGCTTGAACCGCAGGCGGAATTTTGATTTTTGCAGGCGAGGCAAGATTCGATAAAAATCTAATTCTTGAGACATATCAATCAAAAAAACACTACCAAACCAAAGCCCACCTCCGGGGTGGGCTTTGGTTTTACTGCATGAAGCCCTTGATAGCCAGGAATATGCCGAGTAAAAGCATTATCGACCAGGAAATTACGACCAAATTAGGATTATCGGTATACCATTTTGTAATTTTATTTAATGTGCTCGGCAAAATAACCAGCCATGCCCCTTTAAGCAGTGCAATCCAGCCGAATAAAGTTATAATTACGCGCCAATCCGCTACCCATAAATTGTGGAGTAGCACTATTGCCAAGCCAGTAACAAAAGTAAGCAGACCGGTTACATAAACTAAACCTGGGTTGTTTGGAAAATCCTCCATTATCTTGCTGATTCTCTTTCGATTAAACAAAAGCCCAACTCCAATTAAAATAATATATGGGCCAATAAATCTCGCTAACGCAATTGAATTTTCCATTTGGCACCTCCTTCTTGAACCTATGTTTCCATTCCACTTACGAGGTGGAATTTTGGTTCAGTAAACCGCATACGGAATTTGAAGCGTTGGAGACGGAGCAGAACTTGAGAAAAATCTAATTCAAGGTTCATTGCCTGTAATCGTAATTAAAAATGATTCTTTTTTTACCGGTGGCACATCTTTTTCCCACGGCCGCACGTATTTAAAATAGATACCTGCTTCTCCGGGTTTAAGCGCCTTAAAAATCCAAACCTGTTTACCTCCTGAACCGACACGATTTGTTTTATCTGCGATATATTCTGAACTTACTAGTTGAAACATCGCTTCATCCAGCGGCTTCGCCAATTGCCACTGGTATCCGGTAGTGGCATTCGCTTCTAGGGTAATCGTAAACTCCTGCTCGACTTGTACTTTGATTATTTTAACTTGCCTTGAACTTTCGGCAAAACACATTGAAACCGAGCAGATGAAGATTAAAGTTGGAAGGATGATTCTTCTCATATTGTTTTTAAATCTCACCCCACTCGTTTCGTCCCAAACTTCGTTTGGGACAATTCGACTACGCAACTTTTTGGCATTCCTTTTAGTCATTTGAAAAGCTGCTGCCTCATTAATCTCCATTATTATTCAATGCCAAGGATACAATTTTTTGAATCAATTTGGCATATTCCAAACCGGATTTTTCGGCTGATTGGGCGAGTTCGTCGTCTTTGGCAAGACAGGGGTTAGCATTCACCTCAAGGATATAAATTTTCCCGTCGCTGGAAACTCGTAAGTCAAAACGCGCGTAGGAATTTAGATTCAGCGCGCGGTAGGCGGTCTTACAGATATGGGTCATTTTTTTCTCTAAGCCTTCGGGCATATTATTTGCAAAAACATTTTGGATTCCCCATTTCTTGCGGTATTCATCATCCCATTTAGCCTTGTAGGTTGCGATTCTACTTTCCGGGTCAGTAATGTCGCCGAATTTCATTTCCCTGACCGGCAGAACTTCGAGTGCTTTATTGCCAATAACACTAACATAGAACTCTCTGCCGGCAATGTATTCTTCGACGATTGCATCCATACCGGTTTTTTCGTGGATGAATTTTATGCGCTCAAGAGCTGCATCGTGACTATCGGCAACGGAAGCCTGCGAAATGCCGACAGAGGCTTCCTCGCATAAAGGCTTAACAATTACCGGAAGTTTTGGCCGTTTTACGGATTTTAGTTTTTTATTTTTGGAAAAAGTATGGAAGTTGGGTACGCGGATTTTATGAAAACTTAAAATTTTTTTGCTTAAGGCTTTGTCATTGCAGATAAGAAGCGCTGCAGGACTTGCGCCGGTAAAAGGAATGCCGAGCATCTCTAAAAACCATGCGGCGTTTCGCTCTAATTTAGTTTTATTGCGAAAACCCTCCATAATATTAAAGACAACGTCGGGCTTATTCTGGTTTATCTCTTCGACTAAAACGTTGATATCGTCAAAGACGCCAAGCAGGCTAATGTCATGGCCGTTTTCACGAAGCGCTTCGTAAACATTAGCTTGAGTATCCCAATCCGGCTCCTTAAATTCCTTGGCAAAATCATAGCTACGTTCGGTTTTGTAAGGACAATCGAAAACAAGAAGAACTTTTAATTTCTTATCCATTGTTTTCTTAAAAACCTGCCGGTATGGACATAGTTCATGACCAGCGCCGTTACGTAAATAGAAATCTTGAGTATTGCCTCCTGCTCGCTCATGGCGTTAAAAAGTCCGAGCTCTTTACATCTTTTAATCAAGGTCTCCAGTAAATCGTTGATGATAAACTTTTTCTCGCCGGTCCAGACAGAGACATTTGCGCAAATAACTTCTTTATACTTTTTTATTATACTATAAGCAAAGGGTAATTTGCTATCCTCTTTTTTATCTTTAACCGCAAATATTTTCGTAAGATTTGTGTCGTGATAGTCGGGAAAATTTTCCGCGTAGGTATGTTTTTTCTTTTTGTAATAATTTTCCAGGGTTAGATTCAGAGTGGAAGCTTTGCGGTATTTTCTGCCATTTTTAACCAGTGGGAGTTTATTTTTAATTTCAAGTATGACTTCTTCTACATACTGAAGCTTGGCGATAGCCTTCCAGCCATTGTAAGTTTTGCGCCAGTCAAAACCTGGATTAAGCCAGACGGCAAAAGTTTCGGCAAAATCTTCGTCCGGATGGCACTGTGCATAGAATTTTTCCAAATGCCGCACGAAACTTTTAGAGTACGGCTGAAAGCGATAGGCATCGGCATAGGCTTTAGAGAACTGCCCGAATACTTTTTTCCAGTCCGGAGTCTGGTAAAGCTTATAGGCGTAGTTAATGGCGTGGCCGGCTTCATGGCGAAGCAGCATCATACACCAGGCCTTGGTTTCTCCTTCAGCCTCATGCATCATCTTTTTTTCAAGTTTTATCAGGCTGGGGTGGGCAAGATAAAACGGTATGCCGATTTGCGGGTCCTGGTCAGGCGCAAACCACTCATCAGCAAGATAGCAAACCGGCTTAAACTTTATGCCTTTTGCATTGAGTTCCTGATAGAGCTGGTTGACGCAATCTTTGAGCCATGTACCTTCGATACTGACCGGTAAATATTTGATGCGGAATCTGAGTAGTTCTTCTTCGGAAAGAGTTGATAGGTCAATCTTATCCTTTTGGGTCATCGCATTTAGATTTTACTGCCGACTAATTAAGCGGTCAAGGCGATTATTCCGCATAAACGAATCCCACATATGCGGTGGGAATGCTTAGGAAAATTTTTTAATCGCTTCTATTCTTTTTAAAACCGGCGGATGGCTGTAATCTAAGAATACCTTTAAAGGATGCGGGGTTAAGTTGGAAAGATTGTCAACGGTTAATTTTTTAAGTGCAACGATGAAAGCTTCCGGCTTACGATAGGTTGAAACCGCAAAAACATCTGCTTCGTATTCATGCTTCCGGGAAATGACATTGGCAAAAATAGAAAAGAATAAATTTATCGGGCTGTAAAGAAAACCGAAGAAAAACAAGCTGGCATAGATAGAAAGGTTTTGCATTTTAAATGCGGCAAACAAGCCGGGATTTTTTATAAAAAAGGAGAGGATAAAAAGCATTATCCCGGTGGTAATTATCGAAAGCAGCATCCCTTTTATAAAATGCTTCTTTTTGTAGTGGCCGATTTCATGGGCTAAAACCGAAGCCAGCTCATCAGTCGTGTGTTTGGCAATTAAGGTATCGAAAAGCGCGATACGCCTGAAACGCCCAAAACCGGTAAAAAATGCGTTCGATTTGGTGGAACGCTTGGAAGCATCCATTTTGAATATGCCTTTCAACACAAAATTTTGTTCCTTGGCATAATTTTCTATGGCAGTTTTAAGTTCGCCTTCTTCCAACGGGATAAATTTATTAAAGAGCGGCATAATTACAACTGGAGCGATGAATAATAAAAATAATTGGAAGATAGTAATAGCAATCCAACAATAAACCCAAGCCAAATTGCCCGCAGCCTGAAAAAACCAGAAGACCGCAGAAAGTATCGCTGAACCAATAATCGCAGTCAGGATGAATGCTTTAATGATATCAAGAATAAAAGTTCTTATTGTGGTTTTGTTAAAACCATATTTTGCTTCAATCGCAAAGGTGTGGTAAGCGGAAAATGGCAAACCTAAAATTTGTGCGCCAAAGATAATCATTCCGGTAAAAATCAGCCCGGTAATAATCGGCCCTTTGGTAAAATCACGCGCTAGATTATCGACAAAATTGAAACCACCGATAAGGATAAAAATTATAGTAATAATCGTGAAGATTGTGTCTTTAAGGAGACTGAAGTTTGTATTTTCTTTTAAATACTCCTGGGAAAGCTTATACTTTTCTGCATCATAAAAGCCTTCAAACTCCTGGGGCAAGGCATCGGAGGCATTCTTGATGTTTAATTTTTCAACCAACAGGCCGAGAAAATATTCGATGACGATAATTGCAAGAATTATAATCAGGTAGATATTCATAAGGCGTTCCTAGTAGTAGGGAACGGTTTCAAGCCGTTCCCTACTACATAATAATTAATTATTATATCAAATTCTATTGGTTTAAGAACTTTTCTTCGGTGCGCTTTATTTCGTTTTCAACCTCACGAATCTGTTTATTCAGCTCATCAACTATCTCCGTGTAATAACGGATAAGCTCCTCTCCATGGCGCGGATTTTCGATAACCCGGGCTTTGGCATAACGCTCTACTTCCAGTTTTTCCTTTTTTTTGCGCAGTTTTTTTATTTTGTTAGCGAGTATTTCATTGTGCCGCTTGATTTCCTCAAGGGTCAATTCTTTTTTCTCTTGCTTCCCCCCATGGGCATGGAGAGCATCTTTAGTCTTTCTTCCTTCTGCACCCTGTGCCATGTTTCCTGTACCCTGCTCTTTCATCTTCAACTCATCCTGCTGTTTCTTGTGCAGGTAATAATCAAAATTTCCGGGAAACTTGGTAATGTGCCCGTCTTTAACTTCAAAGACGGTATTGGCGATTGATTTTACAAAATAAATATCGTGGCTGATAAAAACAATCGTGCCTTCATATTCATTAAGCGCTTTAATCAGCGCATCAACTGCATCAACATCAAGATGCGTGGTTGGTTCATCGAGCAGGAGAAAATTCGGCGGATTAATTAGCAGTTTTGCCAGTATTAAACGGCTTTTCTCGCCGCCGGAAAGGACTTTAACTTTTTTTTCAACGTCATCGCCCTTAAATAAAAATGCGCCAAGAATTGTGCGCAGGCCTTCGGCAGTAACGTTTTCTCCCGCCACGGAAAATGCCTCTTCAAGCACGGCTCTGTCAGCATTTAAAACATCCATGCGATCTTGAGAAAAATATCCCATGGTAACATTATGACCGACATTTCGTGCTCCTTCATTGATATCAACCACGCCGGCAAGAATTTTAAGTAGCGTGGATTTACCGGCACCGTTTTCTCCGGCTAAAACTGCCTTTTCTCCCTTAATAATTTCAAAATCAAGG
The DNA here is from genome assembly GCA_021796115.1 of bacterium. Lineage (GTDB taxonomy): Bacteria > Omnitrophota > Gorgyraeia > Duberdicusellales > 4484-171 > JAJYOP01. Next base: position 2,473 of record JAJYOP010000008.1, on the reverse strand, counting down.
TTCTTATAAACTTGAATGTCGCCATAAGCTTTAGAAATTCCTTTAAGACTAATTACACGATATCCGCTTGGGGTGGTTTGCGGAAAATGAAATTCCCGGATGCTTTCTCTTCTATCTTCCGGTACAACGATAACTTCCATTTTCTCAAGGACTTTTTTCTTGGCGCGCACCTGCGAGGCCTTGTTCGGCTGGGCATGGAAACGGTCGATAAAGCGCTGGTATTGTTCACGTACTCTTCCCTGCTCTTTGAATTGTTTGATAAGATGGTTACGCTGTTCATCGAGAATTTTACGGTATTGTTCGTAGTTGCCTTTTATTTTGGCAATTTTTCCATTCTCTAAAATAATTGAGTGATCAGTAACTTCGTTTAAAAATGCTTTATCATGAGATATCATCACAAATGTGCCTTTGTAACTGGCAAGGTAATCTTTAAACCAGAGCGCAGCATTTAAATCAAGGTAGTTGGTGGGTTCGTCAAGCAGGAGACAGTCATAATGGCAAACTAAGAGTTTCGCAAGAAGCACCCTCATTTGCCATCCGCCGGATAATTCTTTTATTTGCCGGCTAAAATCTCTTTCTTTAAATCCGAGACCGCTTAAAACAATTTTTCCTTTGTATTCAAGCTCAAAAAAACCAAGCGCTTCCAAACGATGCATGATATCGCCATAGTGCCTGGTTGTGGTTTCGTTTTTGCTTTCCAGTTCGTCTTTTTCTTTTTTAAGACGGAAAATTTCGCTATCGCCTTCGATAATTTCTTTTAAAACTGTGCGGTCGGAGTGAAAACTTGACTCCTGCGGAAGATAGCCGATACGGATATTCTTGTTAAATTGAACATGCCCGCTTGACGGCTCAGTCTCGTTAAGGATTATCTTGAAAAATGTTGATTTTCCTGCGCCGTTTGGCCCAAGAAAAGCAACTTTTTCGCCTCTATTTATGGTAAGAGAGACGGCCTTAAATAAATCTCTTTCGCCGTAACTTTTGGTTAAACTGTGCAGGGCTATCATATTTTATGAAATTCCAAATCTCAAATTCCAAGCACCAAATAAGTTCCAAGCTCCAATGTTTAAATGACCAAAACAGATTCCGTTTGTAGCATTGGGCATTTGGTCATTGGAATTTATTTGGAATTTGGTGTTTGGTGCTTGGAATTTTATCTGCTGTATGGATTTTCGGTTTGCTTATCACTGTAGCCTGCGGCCGCACCTTCAGTCAAGCCACCAACGGCTTTGGCACCCTGTCCGATTGGCTCGCCTGCAGCCTGCGTGCTTTTATGAACTGTCTCGCAACCGACCAGAAAGAATAAAACTAAAATAATATATTTCATTTTTTCTCCTTATAGTTACTCAAAGACCAAATCAGAAGTTTTGATCTCGCCAGTATTACTTAATATCTTTGCTTTTGAAAATTTCGGCTCAACTTCTGACACAAGGATGTCGGCAATTTTTGTTTTCTCTGAACCCAGCTCAATTCCCGTTTCAGGATCAACCAGACTTTCGCCTTTTTTATAGACGGTAAAAGTCTTGCCGGGCACGATACCGGCGTCTGAACCGGCATTGATATAAACCAATCCGTCTTTGACCGTAACTACTCTACCCTGCCAGCGATAATTTGCGGCTCTTTGAGAAATATATTCTACTGCTCTATCGATGGCGATTTGAGTTGCTTTGCCAAGAGGAGTCTTTTGAAAACTGGAACTACCGATACTAAATGAGCCGCTGTAGCCGACGCCAAAACCTGAAGAATCCGCCAGCCCTTCGATGCGCTGCGAATCAAGGATTTCTCCGGTAGTTGAATCGATAATCTGAATAATTACTGCGATGTGCGCGTTTGATTTTGACATGCCGATATTAACGCCGCTGATACTTAAACCCTGCGCACCACCGGAAGTGTTCTCCTGAAATTCGGTAATACTTCCGGTTACAAGTATTTGTGCAGGAATAACTTTTCCGGTTTGCGCGGTAAGCGACTTGGCAACTCTTCCGCCCTTAACCAAATCCTGTTCGGCAAGCACAGCACCTAAATCCTGGCGGCTTAAAACAATGAATCTGCCGCTCTGCTTTAACGCATCCGTAAGCTGCGCAGCAAAATCATCACCCATGGTCAAATAGGAAACGATGCCTGAATTATTCTGAAATCTGGTTACGGCAATTGTTTTACGCGGGCTTGAAAGCTTTACCACAGGAACATTGTTTTGATTTTGTGCAAAAACACTTATACTCGTAAGAAATACAACGGTAAAAATCAATACTGAATATATGTTTTTTCTCATACTCACGCCTCCCTGCCTGCCTAAAAGCGACAGGCTTTTGAAAGTTTATTATAAGCGAAAAATGAAAATATTCAATTCAATTCATAAAGGTGTCAATTAAAATTCAAAATGAGACAGTTTTTAAGCAATTAAAGCTGAAAATGAGACATCCTGTTTTTGAGCTATACTTGCAATAAAAAGGAGGTTAAAAGTATGGCTCAAATA
>JAJYOP010000002.1 GCA_021796115.1 bacterium | reverse complement strand
GCGACAGGATAATCTTTGCTATTTTTAATCACTTGAATAAACACTGGAAGGAGCACCCTTTTAGAAGATTCAATCAGTTAGAGGAAATGGGATCATGAGAACTTACACACTTTCGCTTGCGTTTCCGTAATCAAAAAAGCATTAGAAAAATTATTTCAAAATGTTATAATACCTTCATATTTTGCCTGCCAGGGGCAAAGTCGCAAAATAAAACGTTTTTTTTATGAAAGACAATTCAGCTATATTGGAAAAGGAAGAAAAAACCGGGCATCCAGAGGCCAGAATTAAAAAGTTAAAACTTGCCGATTGCGTGGTTTTCTTCGATTTTGATAATACTATCACAACTTTTGACGTTCTTGATGGTATAATCAAACGTTTCGCAAGTGACCGGAATTGGGTTAAACTGGAAGAGGATTGGCGGTCAGGAAAAATCGGTTCAAGGCAATGCCTTAATGGCCAATTGAAGTCAGTCAAGGTCACGAAAAAAGAGCTTTTGAATTATCTTGATACGGTAAATATCGATAAAAGTTTTTATAAACTCCTTAATTTCCTTAAAACGAATAGGACAGAAATCGCGATTCTTAGCGATAGTTTTGCTTTTGTCATAAATTATATACTTAAAAAACATAATATCCGCCACGTTAAAATATATGCAAACCATCTTCATATCAGTCATGGCAGGCTTAGGGCAATTTTTCCCTATGTTAATAAATCCTGTGCAAAATGTGCGAATTGTAAGACGAGTCATTTTAGTGATAACGCATTTTCAGGTAAATTCTCAATCTATATCGGAGACGGGCTTTCTGACCTCTGTCCCAGCCAGCAGGCTAATCTTACTTTTGCCAAAGCGACTTTGCTTGAGCGATTACGTCACAAGAATAAACCTTGTATCGGTTTTAAACATTTAGAGGATGTTTATAATTATATTAAGGAGGCAACTCAATGAGCAATTCTAAAAACGTTCCTACCAAAGGCCAGGAGGAACTTTTAAAATTAGAAGAAAAATATTGTTCCTGGGGAGACACGGTCCACTACGCTAAAGAACCAAAGATATTCGAAAGGGCAAAAGGGAGTTATCTCTATGACGAAAACGGGATTGAATACCTTGATTTGCAAATGTGGTATTCCGCAGCTTCTTTTGGCTATGGCAATGAACGCCTTAGCACGGTTTTAAAAAATCAGATTGATAAATTACCCCAGCTTGCTTGCCAATATTTGCATAAAGAAAAAATAGAACTCGCGGCAAAACTTTGCCAGTTGAACGAACAGAAATTTAAAGCAAAGGGCAGAGTCCATTTTAATGTCGGAGGAGCAAGTGCGATTGAGGATTCGTTGAAACTGGTGCGGAACCGAACCGGTAAAAATCTGGTTTTTGCTTTTCATGGCAGCTATCACGGCCGAACGCTTGAAGCAAGTTCGATAACCTCAAGTTACCGTTACCGCAGGCGTTTCGGGCATTTCGCAAACCGCGCATATTTTTTACCGTATCCATATTGTTTCAGGTGTTTCTATGGCAAAAACAAGGAATCCTGCGAGATGTATTGTGTAAAACAATTCGAAAAATTGTTTGAATCGGAGTATTATTCCGTCTACGATCCTAAAGCAAACGAGCCTGAATTCGTAGCGTTTTATTTAGAAGCAGTCCAGGGAACCGGAGGATATGTAATACCGCCGAAAAACTATTTTAAGGAGCTAAAAAAGGTTCTCGATAAATACAATATTTTGATGGTTGACGATGAAATACAGATGGGTTTTTACCGAGCGGGAAAATTCTGGGCGATTGAGAATTTCGATGTTACTCCGGATATTATCGTTTTTGGAAAAGCTTTAACCAACGGGCTTAATCCTTTAAGCGGCATGTGGGCAAAAGAGGCGCTTATCGCGCCAGGAGTATTTCCTCCAGGTTCAACTCATTCAACCTTTTCGTCAAATACGCTTGGCACCGCTGTCGGTCTTGAAACAGTAAAGATTATCGAAGATGAAAATTTTGATAAAACTATTAATGAAAAAGGGCAATATTTGGTAAAAAGGTTTAAGGAGTTGCAGAAAAAATATCCATATATCGGCGATGTCGACGGCCTTGGTCTTGCAATCAGAGTGGAAATTTGCGAAAGCGATGGTTTCCGGCCAAGCAAAAAACTGACTGATGAAATTTATGAAATTGGTTTAAGCGGAAAACTGTCTGCGCAAGGCAAAAAGCGCGGTTTAATTTTAGATGTCGGCGGTTATTATAAAAACGTATTTACGCTGGCGCCATCTTTTTATATTACTAATAAAGAGATGGATCTAGCAATCGAACTTTTTGAGGAGTCGCTCAAAAAAGCACTTAAGGCATAAATATCGTCTTTCGGTTGCGCGTAGCGCGGTCCCCTGCGGCGGGGTTTTGCTCCTCGTTTCGTTTATCGTCAGACATCTTACGTATAACGCAACCGTAACGAGTTGTGCAACCACAACCGTTAACCGGTACAAAAATGGCCCATGAGTCGCTTTCGCAAAATGTAATCCGTATCCTTGATTTTGACGCAAGCGTTATACGCCAGGAAAATTTTATAAAAATTTTCAGCACCTTGCCGCATTCTCTCCAGATAATTAATCTTAGTAATATTGCTTCAAGCATCCGGTATCTTTCGTCGAAAAAACGGTTATTTTCCATAAAAGACGAGCTTAACAATACCTGCCATAATGCTATAACCTTATATGGTTCAGGAGATTTTCACCACGTCTCACTCGTTCTTTTTGAGCAGTTTACAACTCCTTTTAGCTTAATTGTTTTTGACCATCACCCGGACTGGGATAGTTTTTCATTGGGCATTAGTTGTGGTTCGTGGGTAACACATGCCTCAAAAAATGAAAATATAAAAAAAATTATGCTTCTTGGGCCTTCTTCGAGTGATCTATCGACTCAGGGCCTTGTGACTGCCAGTTTTTCTGCTCTAAAGAATAAACGGCTTGAGGTGTTTCCGTATGAAAAAAGCCCGTCGCGCGTCTTTTTCAGGCATCCTGAAGATAAAGATTGTTTTAAGGTAAAACGCGGTATTTTTAATTCAATGATATATTGGAGTAACTTAAAAGAAAAGGATGCTGCTTTCTATGAAAGTTTATTGAGCAAACTGCCGACAGAAGATGTTTATATAAGCATTGATAAAGATTGCCTCTTGAATAATTATGCGTTTACCAATTGGGATGAGGGAGAAATTAAGCTTGACTGGCTTCTGGATTTTTTAAAGCTAATTAAAAAAACGAAAAATGTAATCGGCCTGGATATCACAGGAGAATATTCAGAAATTTTTATCAAAAACCATTTCAAGAATTTACTTTCGGCGATAGACCATCCAAAACCCAAAGCCATTCCCGATATCAAAAAGATTAATTCGATAAACGAAAAAACAAATATTAAAATCCTCAAATCTCTTCTTGAGTAATTATTATCCGGCAGAAACTTTCCGGTATTTTGAAATATTTCTAAGAACAGGGTCAAATTGTTTTGGCTCGACCAATGTGATTATCAGTTTCATAAAGAAATTTAGTATCGGATTAAAAGTTTTTACATAGATATATAAAGGCAATAATTCTGCTCCCAGGCGAATTTTAGCATCATAATCCCCCTGGCCGGGCTGATAGTAACGTATGCCGTTTTTAATGCACCAGCCGATATTATGGAGGAAAGTTGTGTAATAAAGGTGATATTTGTGCGCATAAGCATAATCAAGCCCGATGATTTTATCGATGCAGGTATCTCCTTTTATAAAACAGAGGTTAAAGGCAATCATCTTTCCGTTTTCCCGGGTGATGAAATATTTAGCAATGCCGGGCATATTGCGACAAATATTTAAAAATAGCTCCGGCGTCAAAACTTCGAAACGTACATTCGAGTCGTTAAAACTATTTGTGTAAAGCCGGTAGATATCGTCAACGCAACCGTTTACGTTATCGATAATTTCTGTCTCAAGCGTAGTCAAGCTTTCAGATTTTCGTATTTTCCGTCGTAAATCTTTCCTGGTGCTTGAACCGAGTGATTTTATATATTCTTCAACACTCCCGACATTTATATCCATAAGCGAATTAGGAAAATTTTCCATGCCCAAGAACTCTTTTTTCGTAAGGTATCCTTTGAGCCCCCGGTGTTTATCGGTCAAATTATAAAATAATAATGTATTTATTTTATTTCTTTTTTGGAACTCGTGAATTTCTTTTATTATCAAATCCAAAATTTCTTCATAATTTTCTTCTTTTGATATTCCAAGGTATAAATGTTCGGCAGTTGGTAGGCCGACAAAAAGTATCCGCATTTTTAAAAAACGCTTAAATATTTTTTGTAAATTAAAGATAAATTTTTGCAGCCAACCGCGGATGAGAGTAGTTAGCGAGAAATCCATAATGAAAAAAGGCGCTATGGCAACGATATTTTCCCCGCGTTTTACGGTTAGATAGAAAATAGCGAATTCTTTGAGGTTAGATTCTTCGATTGTTTTGTGATAACCGTAACTCTCGATGAAGTTATCATCAAAAATCCGGTTCCATTGCGTTTCGGGTATATCGTTTATAGTTTGGATTAGGCTTGTACTTAATTTAGCTTTCCAATCTGTCATCAAATTGAGTATAGCAAACTGTGTTATGTTTTCAATATTTTTCGTGAATAGATATAGGCAAAATTGCTATGCAAAAATAAAATATTTTACAAAAATAAATCTGTGATATAATACGAAATTCATATGGATATTAATTCAAGTAATTGTAAAATTTTTTTGGAAGGCCAGAAAGCCGCCGTGCTTCTTGTCCATGGCATTACCGGTACTCCTTCGGAAATGCGCTATTTAGCCAAAGCTTTTAACCGGGCAGGCTATACCATACTTTGTAATATCTTGCCTCACCACTGCTCAACCCTCGAAGAACTTAAAAAAGTTACTTGGCAGGAAATTGTCGCATCCTGCAGTGACGATCTTAAATTTCTTAAAGAGAAGTCGGGAAAAGTTTTTATCGCCGGGCTTTCTATGGGCGCGCTTATGGCAATTCATCTTGCCTATAAATTTTCTTCGGATGTTTCCGGAATTATTGCCTTGGCACCGACGATATTTTATGATGGCTGGGCAGTGCATAAAGGCCAGGCGCTTTTACCGCTTGTTTGGCATATTCCATATTTTCGCAACAAAATTGACATACGCGAAAATCCGCCATACGGTTTAAAAGACGAAAATTTACGCAGCACGATACATGCATTTTACAGCAACGCCGAAATTGGCAAAACGAGCGATAAGGTTGTAATGTTTGGCAGCCCGTTTTTCCCTCTAGCGAGCCTTTATCAGCATCATCAATTTTCAAAAGTCGTCAAAAAAGAGATGCCCCGAGTTAAAACACCCATTCTTATAATACACGCCAAAGAAGATGACATGACAAGTATCAGAAATGCCCGTTATTGTTTTGACCGCATCGGCTCGCCGGACAAGTCATTAGTTGTCCTTGAGGATTCTTATCATATGATTACCATAGATAAGGAAAGGGAAAAGGTAGCCCTTGAGGCGATAAAATTTTTAGACAGACTCTAAAAATCCCCTGTAATATCGTTATGGAAAATATTGTATATGACGCAATAGTAATCGGAGCCGGTGTCGGCGGGCTTAGTGCTGCACTTAAGCTTTCTTCCTACGGGAAAAAGGTTCTGCTCCTCGATAAACAACCAGTTCCCGGAGGTTGCGCGACCACTTTCTGTCGGCGAGGATTTACTTTTGAGGCTTCCATGCATTGCATAAGTGCTTTAGGAGAAGGGCTTGAAATGCGCAATTTTTTGGAAGATTTGGGAGTAGATAAAAAAGTAAATTTTATCGAATTAAAAAATTTCTGCCACATTATATATCCTGACCACGATTTTATTGTTGACTTCAACCGGGATAATTTTTTGAATTATTTAAAAACGCACTTTACTGCGGAAAACGAAAATCTGGAAAAACTTTTTTCCCGGTTAGATAAATTTTATAAGCAATTCGATGATTTCTGCATTTCCGAATGGCCGGCAATTTTACAACTTTTGATAAGCCCCTTCGTCTATCCTGAGATTATAGAAATTTCAAGCCTTTCGGTGGATGAGTTTTTAGGTAAATATATAAAGGATGAAAAAGCTAAAAGCATAATTTCCGATTTATGGAAATTCGTCGGTGTGCCCCCAAAAAGACTTTCGGCATTGTATTTTCTTATTATTCTGCGTAGTTATTTTTTTGCCAAAACTTGCTATGTTGAAGGCGGTTATATGCAGTTATTTAAGGCAATCGCGGATAAAATATGTGCTAATGGCTCGGAGGTGAAATATAACACTTTTGTTGAAAAAATACTTACCGAAGGCAGGAAAGTAAAAGGAATACTTACTAATAAAGGAGAAAAATTTTTAGCGCATTCCGTAATTTCCGATGCGAATGCCCTGCTTACTCTCGAAGAAATGCTCGATGACATTCCGCTGCGAAAATATTACAAAAAACGATTTTCACGCCTTGAAAAATCCATATCGGTATTTCAAATATATCTTGGGCTTAATATTACTGCGAAAAGCCTTGGCATGAATAGTTTTATACTTGCGACAAATAACCGATATAACCACGACGAATCTTTTAATTATTCGCTCAAAGGAGATTATGATAATTGCCTTCTTGAAATTGTTGACCACTCTCAAGTAGACCCCTCTCTTGCCCCGCAAGGAAAAGGGACGCTTCTTGTTATGACTCTTGATGGTTATGATAATTGGAAAGGCTTAACCGAAGAAGCTTACCAGCAAAAGAAGAGAGCAGTTGCGCAAAAAATCATTCAACGATGCGAAAAGTATTTACCTCGCTTGTCGGAACATATCGAGGTTATGGAGGTGGCCACACCCAAAACCGTCCATAGCTATACCCTAGTTCCTGAAGGCGCGATATACGGTTTTGCCCACACAGTAATGCAGTCGGGAATTTTTCGTTTAGAGCAAAAGACAAAAATAAAAGGATTATTTTTAGCCGGTTCCTGGACTCGCCCCGGAGCAGGGGTCCAGGCATGCTTTATTTCTGGCCTTGATGCCGCCGAACTTGCCTTCAAATATTTAGGTTAGCTTAGCGTAACGATGATTATTCCTAAAACCACGAAAGCAGTCCCCATCCAGCGCTTTAATCCGACTTTTTCCTTTAAGAATATTTTTGCGCTGAAAGCGATGAAAATATAGTGCATGCTATCCAGCGAGAAAGCAAAATTTAATTCAGCCCTGGAAAGAACAAAGAGGTAAAAGAAAAGGGAAAGTATGCTGCAGACAAAACTTAGCCATACCTTGGGTTTTTGCACGAGTTTCCAGATAAATTTTAAGACATTTTTAAGAGTAGATTCGCCAATCTCGCCTACGGAATTTACGGCTGACTTTAAAAAAAGCTCTCTTACGGTATCAAAAGCATTGCTTATGGCTATAAAACCAAGAATTAAAAAAATATTAGCTCTCATCTTTTTGTTCTATCCGTTCCTTGCTGCTTAAAGAAGTAAATATTATCCCCATCAGAATAAAAATTATGCCAAACCATCTTAAAGAGTTGATTTTCTCATGCAAAAATATTATCGAGGTGAGCGGAACAAGAATGTAACTGAAACTTGCAATGGGAACAGCAACACTCAAATCTATCTTTGAGAGGATGGTTGACCAGATAACAAAAATTAACATTACGGAAATCAACGCCGCCCAGAGATAATACGAAGAAGTAACGCTTTTTAAGAATAGAATAATATCATGAAAAGTTGTTATGCTTAAATTCTCTGCGTTTAAAGTACTTTTCTTAAAGCAGAACTGGAGGAAGGTTTCCAGAAAATCCGAGGCTATAAGAAATAAGATTATTTTAAAGGTTATTCGTTTTTTAAACATTTATTTATGTAATGATAAACAACTTGAATAAAAAATATTTTATCATAAAATTGTTTTGTTTCTACTAAAGTTTGAAAAAAACGGATGCAGACAGATGGTAGCGGATCCAACGGATATTGTAATCCGTGGCATCCGAAACCATGCCTCTGTGTCCGCGATAAAAAATTCTATTTTACTGCCATGCCTATACTAAAAGAAATCCCGCCTACTTCCGGTTGGTCTTTTCGTTTACAGGACTTTTTTTCATTATCCCGTAAGAACTATGCAAACAATCTGGCCGGCGATTTTAAAACCTACCTGAAAGCTGATTATGTGGAAATAACCTATTCGGGAACAGCAGCGTTATATTTTATCTTTGAATCGTTAAAAAAAATAAGCCCGAAAAGAACTGTCATAATACCGGCTTATGTTTGCCCGCTCGTTGCTTTGGCGGCAAAGAAATCCGGCCTTAGAATTAAGGTTTGCGATATAAATTACGCTAATTTTGACTATAAATATTCTGCACTTGAGGAAATTTGCGCTAACGATTCAGATATATTGGCTATCATTATCGTTCATCTGGCAGGAATTCCCCTTGATTTTGACCGGCTTAATGCGTTAGCGCAAGGACATGAAATATTTACCATCGAAGATTGTGCACACGCTTTGGGCGCCGAGTATAAAGGCAGGCTTGCCGGCACCCTCAGTGACTTTTCTTTTTTTAGCCTCGCCAGAGGCAAAGGACTTACCATTTATGAAGGAGGAGCCCTGGTTTCAAATAAAAAAGAATATTCCAACATTCTAAAAGAAACCATAGAAAAGCTTTGCCATAAGGATTATTTATCGGAAATTTTGAAGATTTTGGAGTTATTCGGCTATTGGTTTTTTTACCGGCCTTTATTTTTCTGGTTTGTATTCAAATTACCGCAGGTTTTCTGGAAACATAGGGGCAATGACGTAAAAGCCTTCGGCGAAGAATTCGATACGGATTTTGATTATCACAGGGTATCCTCTTTAAGGAAATTCTTTGGGCATATCTCGTTTTACCGTCTGGAAAACGAAATCAAAAGCCAGCGGCAAAAAGCTCTTTACTATATAAAAAATCTTTCCGGAATAAACGGTTTAAAAATAATCCAGGAAAATCCCGCGACAAAGGCGGTATACCCATTCTTAGTGCTTCTTTTTGACGACATTGCAAAAAGAAATCTTGTATTGGAAACTTTAGATGCTTGCGGCTTGGGTCTATCTATCATCTATGTTAATCCTATATGTGATTATGCTTATCTTAAAGATAGCCTTTCATTCACAAATTATGATAATGCCCGCAGTTTCTCAAGCCGGCAACTTACGCTCTCAACCAGCGCTTTTTTGAAAGATAAGGATTTGGAATTAATTATTGGAATAATAAAGAAGCTATTGAATCAATAATCCGCTGTTTTTAATGCCTGGCCGAGCGTTAGGCAGGAGGCCAATTATGCTTTTAGCTGAACTTGCATTAGCGCCGGCAATCGCAATTGCAATCTATTTTTATTACCGCGATAAGTATGAAAAAGAGCCGTTAAATCTTCTTCTCGCCGCATTTATCTGCGGATTTTTATCGACTATCCTGGTCATTATAATTCAAATGCCGCTTATCGGCCTGATAAAAGAAATTAATAATTTTATCGCTAAAATATTTTTGGAGTCGTTTGTTGGTGCCGGCATCATTGAAGAAGGTACAAAATTCATGATTTTCATGCTGCTTATTTATAAAAATAAAGAGTTTAACGAACCATATGACGCGATACTCTATGCGGTTATGATTTCGCTTGGCTTTGCGGCGTTCGAAAATGTAGGTTATGTACTTGGCGCATATTTAAAAGGCGGCATGGTCTTGGGGTTTAGCACCGTCTTATTACGCGCGTTACTGTCAGTTCCGGCGCACGCGCTTTTTGCCGTAATTATGGGTTATTATCTGGGTATTGCGAAATTTTCTCAAGATACACAAGCTGAAAGCCGGAATATTTCTAAAGCCTTGGGGGTTGCCATAGTGATGCATGGATTTTTTGACTTTTTCCTTTTTTTGCGAGTTGGGGTTGCTTTTTTCTATCTCATGATTAGTTTTATAATTTTGTGGCGCATTGCTTTTCGTGACATAAGGATACAACTGGATAAATCGCCATTTAAACCAAAAAAATGATAACCATGAATGATGGTTTTTTGCCGATTTCGCAGGAAGATTTAAGAAGGCGCGGCTGGAATGAGCTCGACATAATTATCATTAGCGGCGATGCTTACGTTGACCACCCGTCTTACGGCGCCGCGCTTATCGGCAGGGTGCTTGAGGCCGAAGGTTTTCGCGTCGGCATTATCGCGCAGCCGGATTGGCGAAGTTTGGGTGATTTTAAAAAATTAGGCCGGCCGAAACTTTTTTTCGGAATCACTTCCGGCAACACCGATTCCATGGTGGCAAATTACACGGCAAACAAACGGCCGCGTAAATCTGATGACTATTCGCCTGGTTCAAAAATCGGCTTACGCCCTGACCGAGCGCTTATCGTCTACGCAAACAGAGTCAGACAGGCATATAAAGACACGGTAATTGTTTTAGGCGGAATTGAAGCAAGTTTGCGCCGGCTTGCGCATTATGATTACTGGGATAATGAAGTGCGGCGTTCCGTGCTTATTGATGCAAAGGCAGATATTCTTTTTTATGGAATGGCAGAAAACGCAATGGTTACGCTGGCAAAACGTCTTAACGAAAAGGAGGATATCAAATTGATTAACGATATACGCGGAAGTGTAATCGTGCGTAAGGCGCCAAACTTTTTAAAAGACTATGCAGTTATCCCATCCTTTGAGGAAGTAAAAGAGGATGTGCTGAAATTTAACGCGGCCTTTAAAGAAATCTCTTGCCAGATGAATCCATTTAAAGCAAAGATAGTAATCCAGAAACATGCTGATAGGTTTATTGTTCAGCTACCGCCGACATATCCGCTAAAAACAGAGGAGCTCGATAAAATTTACGGGCTTAATTTTTCCAGAAACTGGCATCCGGTATACAAGAAGGCCGGAGGAGTAAAGGGGTTCGAGACTGTGCGTTTCTCGATAATTTCGCACCGCGGTTGCTGCGGAAATTGCAGCTTTTGTTCGCTTTTTATGCATCAGGGAAGAATCGTGCAGTCGCGCAGCGCGGATTCGGTGTTAAAGGAAGCAAAATTATTGTCCGAGCAAAAAGATTTTCGCGGCACAATCACGGATATTGGCGGGCCCACGGCAAATCTTTATAAAGCGCATTGTGCCAATTGGGAAAAGGAAGGGTTTTGCGGCCATAAAAGTTGTATCGTGCCTGGCAAGTGTAATAGCTTGCGGCTGGGATATGAGGAGAGCCTTGCTTTGTATAAAAAAATATCCGAATTGCCCAAAGTAAAACATGTCTTTATCGGCAGTGGCCTGCGGTATGATTTATTGGCAGAAGACTACGCAGAAAAATATCTTGAGAAACTTTGTGAATTACATATCAGCGGACAAATGAAAGTCGCGCCGGAACATATCTCGGATAAAATTTTGCAAATCATGAATAAACCGGCTCATTGTGTCTATGAAAGATTTCTCAATCGGCTGGAAAAAATAAACCAAAAGAAACACAAAAAAACTTTTTTAGTTAATTACTTTATCAGCAGTCATCCAGGCTCCGGGCTAAAAGAATCCTTAGAGCTCGCCTTATACCTTGCCAAACATAAAATTCATCCCGAGCAGATTCAAGATTTTATGCCTTTGCCGATGACACTTGCCGGATGCATTTATTATACAGGCATAAATCCGTTTACCGGTGGAAAAGTTTACAGCGCTAAAACGTTTAAAGAGAGGAAGATGCAGAGAGCGCTTATTCAGTATGGTAATCCAAAAAACCGCCAATTAATCCGTGAAGCACTGAAGCTTTTAAAAGCAGAACATTTGGCCAGTCAGTTGCGATGATCTCATTACCCCGCCTCACAGAAGATGTTATAAAATTTTCTGCAAAAATTTTATAACGCTCAGCAGGGTCAATTCGACTCGGCTACTTTTTCAGATTTCTATCTGAAAAAACAGTAAGTCTCATTGAAATAAAGACCCCTCCCCCCATAAAGGAGAGAGGGTCCGTGGCTTTGGCTCTACTGAAAGAGCCCTATTTAAGAAATAACATTTTTTTGAAGGCGTATTCAATAGTTTAGAGGTGTATTTTTGAAAACGCTTTCTGTTTAACAGAGACCTGAACATTCCCCAGAATTTAAGGGTATCTTTGCATAACTCTATGTAAAACAAGCGATAACGAAGATAAAAATCTATGATGCTTCAGGGAGCGGAGGCAAACGGATTTTAGCGGATGCAGACGGATAAAAAACCTATAATTATCCGTATGCATCCACAATCATCCGTGACATCCGTCCTTAAAAATAAAAAAATGGGGAAACTCAAGTAACAGAGACTATTTGATTTCCGCCAATCAGCATGGTATACTTTTTTCATGGAAGAGTCCAAATTGAATGTTTCATTAAAAGAAGAACTTCTTTTGCTTAACAAAAGAATGACTCCCGAGGAACGCCTTAACGCTTTTTTTGCGCACTCGAAGTTATTAGTGCGCCTATTCGAGGCCGGCAAACATTACCGGAAACGGCATATTTTCCGAAAAATTTCGTTAAATTCTGCTAAAAAAATTAAATGAAACCCAAAGGTAAAGGCCAATCCGTACTACTCCTCCTCGATATCATTGATATACTTTTGAAAAAAAAGGTGCCCTACGCAGTCATTGGTGCGTTTGCCGCATCATTCTACGGTGTAATCCGCGCAAGCCTGGATGCCGACGCGATCATTTCTCTTGCTGCATCAACTATTAATGCAAATGAATTGACCCGCATTTTTCAGAAATCCGGACTGCGTTCTGTTTACCGGCAAGGCGATTCTGAAGACCCTCTGTCAGGAGTAATAAGAATAAGAGATAAATACGATAACCAGGTGGATTTAATAACTGGCATTAAAGGCATGCGCGAAGATGTTTTTGGCAGAACAATAACTGTTTCGTTTTTAAAACGGAAAATATGCCTTATTGGCATAGAAGATTTTATAGCCATGAAAATATTTTCCGGTAGTCCCAAAGATATTGATGACGCTAAAGGCGCCTTAAAAATTTCACGGCAAAACATCGATATTGCCCTGCTGCGAAAATTAGCGCAAAGATATGGAAAAAGAGAAGTAAAGGCGCTAGAATTCCTCCTCTAAAATATTACTGCGACAAATATTTTGCAATTCTGCTAAAATTCAGACAATTTTAACTAAGAATTATTTACAAAACCAGAATTTAGGTTAAAATAATCAAAATGGCAAATCGCGAATATGTAATCAGTTCAATAGGAATTGTCGCGCCTGGCGCGATTGGAAAAGAGGCATTTTGGGGTTTTTTGGAAAAAGGTATATCCGGTATATCGAATATCGAATCCTTTCCTACGGATAAATTTTCCGTCCACATTGCCGGAGAAGTTCAAAACTTCGACCCCAAAACCTATCTTGGCCAGAAAGGTTTACGAAACTTAGACCGTAGCTCCCTTTTTTTAATGGCTGCGGCGAAATTAGCCCTGGATGAAGCAAATCTTCAGATAACCGAAGCAAACACTGACGAAATCGGTGTTTCAACCGGGACAACCTTCCCGCATTTATCCTCGATGCTTGAGTTTGACAGAGAGGTGTTTAAAGACGGGCTTGAATTTTCTAACCCGGCACTTTTCCCGTCAACAGTGCTGAACGCGGCGTCTTCGCAGGTTTCGATACGTTTTAATATCCAGGGCTTTAACGCTTCAGTGAGCACCGGTTATACTTCAGCCCTGCAAGCATTGAAATATGCGCGTGAACTACTTGATAATGGCAAGGCAAAGATAGTTTTATGCGGCGCGGTCGAATCGTTAACGCTTTCGTTATATTTTGGATTTTATAAACTGGGATATATGGCCGGTATTAATGGTGAAGCAATAAGCTCTCCATTTGATAAACGTAGAAATGGCCCGGTGCTGGCAGAAGCAGCTGCGATGTTTTGTCTAGAGGATGAGGCAAGCGCAAAATCGCGTAATGCGCAAATATTTACTAAACTAAAAAGTGTCTCCTGTTTTTTTGACGGATACAGGATTGGCAAAATCCATCCGGAAGGCGAAGGGCTTGAAATTGTAATACGAAAAGCCATTAGTGATGCCGGAGTATCAGCTTCGGAAATCGATTATATTTCGAGTTGCGCTAATTCTTCACAAGATTTGGATAAAATCGAGGTCAAGGTTTTGAAGAATATTTTCGGCGAAAGAATAGCAAAAATACCGGTCAGTTCAATAAAATCGGCGCTTGGTGAAACGCTTTCTGCTTCGGGAGCTTTGCAAATCGCTTCCTGTATCGGCGCAATGCAGAGCGGAGTGGTGCCGCCAACGATAAATTATAAAGAAAAAGACCCGGAATGTGATATTGATTGTGTGCCAAACCAGGCGCAAAAGAAAGATGTAAAACTTGCACTGGTTGTATCTTTTGGCCCCGGCGGCTACAATAGCGCGTGTATTCTTGAAAAATACGTATAGACTTACAAACTATGAAATTCCAAATCCCAAATTCTCTGCCAGAGGCGAGGCCGCCCACATATAAAAAATCATCGGTGGCGGACAAACACCAAATAAATTCCAATGACCAAATGTTCAATGTTACAAACGTAACCTGTTTCGGTCATTTGAACATTGGAGTTTGGAGCTTATTTGGAATTTGGTGCTTGGCACTTGGAATTTTCTAATATCTGTGCGATAATATATCAATTATGAGCGATTTGAGAGGTAAAACCGTAATTATTACGGGCGGTTCACGCGGTATAGGCAAAGCCTGCTGTCTGGAATTTGCCAAACAGGGCGCGAACGTAGTTTTTACCTTTAATAAAAGCCAAAAAGAAGCCGACGACTTGGTTGTGGAAATAAAAAAATTCGGCGTTGACTGCCTGTCTTTACAAACCGACGTGCGTGATTATGACCAATGCTATGCAGTTGTGCAGAAAACTCTCGAACATTTTAAACAAGTAGAAATACTGGTTAATAATGCCGGTATCAAAAAGGACAAAGCGCTTTTTATGATGCTGGCAGAAGAGTGGAAAGATGTTATCGAAACAAATCTTTACGGTACCTTCAATATGACCAAAGCCGCAATCATAACCTTCCTAAAGCAGAAAAAAGGTTGTATAATAAATATGAGTTCGGTAAGCGGAATCGTGGGGCTGGTTGGGCAAACTAATTATAGCGCTTCTAAGGCGGGAATCATCGGTTTTTCCAAGGCTTTGGCCAAAGAAGTAGCTGCCTATGGTATACGGGTTAATGTGGTTTGCCCGGGCTTTATCGAAACGGACATGGTTGGTTCATTGCGCGAGGACTTAAAGAAAGAAATACTCAAATTAGTTCCGCTTAAGAGGCTTGGAACCCCGGAAGAAGTTGCTTTGATTTGCACATTTCTTGCTTCCGAGAAGGCAAGTTATCTTACCGGAGAAGTAATCAGAGTAGACGGCGGATTGGCGATATAAAAAAGTTACGAATGTTACGGAAGTTACGTAACATTATAAAGGAGGATTAACATGCCTGAAGTGTCAAACCTTGGTGATTATAGGAGCGAAATCAAAAAATTAGTTGCTGATATTGCCGAAAAAAGCCCTGAAGAAATAAAAGACGATGCCACATTCGGCGAAGATTTAGGCATTGACAGCATGATGGCCTTAGAAATTGTCGCCAGCATCGAAAAGAAATATAAAATAATTATCCCGGAGAACGAAATACCCAACATACGTTCTTTGCAGAATGTTTATGATTTGGTGGCAAAACTAGCTATGAAGTAACACCGCAAAATCCCAAAGAAGTGCTGCTGGCAGGCAGGGCGTAAAGTCGCAAAAAATATTGGATTGTAAATATCGATATGGAAAAACGAAATCGTGTATTACGTAAAAAAATAACAAACATAGTTTGGCGGCTTAAAACCAGATATAAGCCTGAAGCTATAATTCTTTTTGGTTCCTTGGCGCATGGGAAATTCAGGAAGGATTCCGATGTTGATTTAATGATAATTAAAAAAACAAAAAGTAATCCCTGGAAAAGGCAGGAAATGATAGAAAAATTTATGGATCATTCGGTGCCTATAGATTTATTAGTCTATACCCCATCAGAAATTCGAAAAAGACTTTCTTTAAATGATTATTTTTTACGAGAAATTATCGAAAAAGGTAAAGTGCTTTATGAAAGAAAAGGTTACTCCGTTAATTAAAGAATGGCTCTCAAAAGCAAAAAGTGATTTAAACTTTGCCAGGTGTAGTTTTACTGAGTTTAACAACTTTTATTCACAAATATGCATTCTTTGCCATGATTCTGCCGAAAAATATTTAAAAGCTTATATCAGCGTAAACGGAATTAACCCGCCCAAAATTCATGATTTAGTTACGCTTTTCCGGCAATGCTTGCATATTTCAAAGAATGATAAAGGGGTTAAAAGGATTGAAAATAAATGCCGAAAATTGAACTTTTATTATATTCCATTAAAGTATCCATCGCATTATCCGCCGTTAAATCGGGAAAAAGCGCAAGAAGCCATCAAATGCGCTGATGCAATAGAGCGAATTATCACGAAAAAATTATAGCCTATGGAAGGAATTTGGGATATAAATAAAATTCAGGAGATTCTACCACAGCGCTACCCTTTTATTTTTATCGACAGAGTATTAGCTGTAGATATCACAATAGGTAAAATAACCTGTCTTAAAAATTTTACGAACGATGAGCATTTTTTTGTCGGCCACTTTCCCGGGATGCCGGTAGTTCCCGGTGTAATTATCCTTGAGGCTATGGCACAGGCAAGCATTCTAGGTTTTGCTGCCTTAAAACCGGAAATTGCAAGCCAGCACCCTACTTATTATTTCGGTAAAGTCGAAGCAAAATTCATAAAGCCGGTTACAGTTGGGGACCAGCTTGTGATTGAAATTAGCAAAGAAAAACTTATGGCTAATGCCGGAGTAGTTAATGCCATAGCCAAAGTTAATGATGAAGTTGTAACCAAAGCACGGATTATGTTCGGAGTTATGCTTAAAGAAACGATTAAAAATTCCAAATCCCAAATTCCAAGCACCAAATAAATTCCAATGACCGAAATTACAATTTCCAAAACGAGGACAGAGAGGGTTGTTCCAAAATATGATTTAGAAGAACGTACTTATAAATTTGCACTGAGTGTGGCTATTTTAAGTAAAAAGTTTCCGAAAAATACCTCGAATATCGAGTATGTGCGACAATTAATAAGAGCTTCGAGCTCGATTGGCGCAAATTATATCGAGGCTAATGAAGCATTGAGTAAAAAAGATTTTTTGATGCGAATTAAGATATGCCGAAAAGAAGCTAAAGAGTCAGCTTATTGGCTAAGTTTGCTTGTAGATACAAACAGTGAAGACTTGAGAGGCGAAGTAATGGTTTTACGAGGAGAAGCGATAGAATTTAAAAAAATCTTTTCTTCAATCTTGAAATAATGTTTTGGTCATTTGAACATTGGAATTTGGTGCTTGGAGCTTGGAATTTATTATGAATCAAGAGGTTGTAGTCACCGGACTCGGGGCAGTTACTTCAGTCGGAATCGGCAAAGACGAATTTTGGAAGAATATTTTAACGGGTAAGTCCGGGATTAGCGAAGTAACTCAATTTGATACTTCAAAATTCAAACGTCATAATGCCGGAGAAATCAAAAATTTCAACACAAGCGATTTTATTCCGGAAAATATCGCCAAATTTATGGGTCGCGCTTCACAATTTGCCATTGCCGCAACCAAGTCTGCCCTGGAAGATTCCAAACTTCCCATAGCTAATATCGAAAATGAAAAATTAGCCGTAATTATCGGCACAACTATGGCTGAAGCCAATGTGATAGATGTTTCCGGCCGGATGTTTATAAAAGACGAGTGGGATAGTATAACCAAGCAGTTATTGATGAATGTTTTTTCTCCATCCATCGCCAGAAATATAGGATATTTCCTAAAAACTAAAGGCGAAAACCTTTTAATTCCCAATGCCTGTGCCGCCGGAAATTTCGCTTTGGGCTATGGTTTTGATTTAATCAGAAAAGGCGAAATTGATTTTGCTATCGTTGGCGGAGCAGACAGCCTTTCCCGTGTCGCATTTCAAGGTTTCCAAAGATTGTATGCTATGTCTCCGGATGTTTGCTCACCGTTTGATAAAGATAGACACGGTATGCTGCTTGGCGAGGGCGCCGGCATTTTGATCTTAGAATCACTTGAACGAGCAAAGCAAAGAAACGCATCGATATACGCAAAAGTTTTAGAATACGGGCTTTCCTGCGATGCTTACAATATGACCATACCCAGTCGGATTGGCATAAAAAAATCAATGACCAAAGCCATAAAAAACGCAAATATTTCTCTATGTGATATTGACTATATCAGTGCCCACGGAACCGGTACCGTGCAAAACGATAAAGAAGAATCTGGGGCGATAAATGAGATTTTTGACGACAGAAAAGTTGCAGTAAGCTCAATTAAATCAATGCTTGGCCATTGCATGGGCGCAGCCAGTGCCCTTGAATCCATTGCCTGTTGTCTAGCCATAAAAGAGGATATAGTTCCACCTACCATAAATTTAAAAATACCTGACCCGGAATGTGACATCGATTGCGTGCCGAATAACGCACGAAAAATAAAAGTAAAAACAGCTTTGAATAACGGCTTTGCGTTCGGTGGTAATAACTGCTGTGTTGTTTTGGGTAAGCCCTGCTATTCATAAGCTTCTGATGCAAGAATTATTTACCTGTCTTTATAAAGCTTTTTTGTTGTTTAAAAAAGTCAATTTTAGCGCAAGAATGGTTAATTTTTCGTAATTTTGATGATATAATCACAATAATGGGTAAAAGAGTAGTTATAACTGGAATTGGCGTTGTTTCGCCTATTGGTATTGGTAAAAATGAGTTCTGGAAAAATCTTTTTGCCGGTCAATCCGGATTCCGTGATATAACTCTTTTTGATACAAAAGATCTCAAAGTTAAAATCGCTGGCGAAATTACGAATTTTAATCCAAAAGCGATTCTTGGCGAAAAAGGGTTGCTTGATTTAGATAGAGCCACACTTCTTTTATTGTCAGCAACAAAACTTGCCCTTGAAGATGCTGGCCTAAAAATTGACGAGAGTAATACTTATCGTACAGGGGTTTCTGTTGGTACAACATTTGGCAGTCTCCATAGTATTTCAAAATTCGATCGAGAATCTCTCACCGAAGGTCCTCGCTATGTAAATCCTATTATCTTTCCTAATACAGTTGCAAATTCTCCCGCCTCAAGAATTTCTATTAAATTTCAAATTAAAGGATTCAATTCAACCATATCAACTGGCATGAGCGCGGCACTCGACGCCATAGATTATGCAAATGATTTTATTTGTCTAGATAAGGCAGATACGATTGTGGCCGGTGCAGTAGAAGATTTATCTATGCAGACTTTTTTAGGTTTTTATAAATTAAACTATTTATCGGGTTTAAAAAACACTTCAGCTGCGCCGCTAAGTTGTCCTTTCGATAATCGCCGCAATGGCATTATCTTTTCTGAAGGTGCAACAACATTAATTTTACAGGATGAAGAATATGCCAAGAAAACTGGCACAGTTGTTTATGCTGAGATTCTAGGTATTGGTTCTTGTTTTGATCCAGCAAAATTTTATAAATATAATCCAAAAGGATATGGGATGAAAAAGGCAATGAAAAAAGCTTTAAAGGCTGCTGGTCTTTTTCCGAAAGATATTGACTGTGTGTTTGCCAATGCCAATTCTACGAAAGATGCTGATTACATTGAAACAAAAGTTATAAAAGATTTATTTGATGAATATGCATATAAAATTCATGTTATCGCAGTTAAGTCTGCACTTGGAGAATCTTTCAGTGTTTCTGGTGGATTTGCAACTATTGCGGCCCTGGGAGCGTTAACCAAGGGAATATTGCCTCCTACTATAAATTATAAAGAGAAAGATAAAAATTGTGATTTAGAGTATATGCCAAATAAGGCGCGCAATAAAGAGGTTTCTAAGATTATGATAAATAGCTTTGGTCCCAATGGGGTGTGTACCTCGTTAATTATTGGAAGATATAAAAGCTAATAATATGGAAGTGCTCGATATAAACCAAATACAAAAAATCTTACCGCAAAGTTTCCCGTTTATTTTTATTGATAGGGTAACGGAGTTAGATCCTGGTAAGCGTGTTGTAGCGATTAAGAATTTATCTATTAATGAGCATTTTTTTCAGGGACATTTTCCGCAAAATCCGGTTATGCCGGGAGTGTTAATTATCGAAGCAATGACGCAGGCGTCAATCGTGCTTTATTGGAGCGCATATAAAGATAAAATGACCAAAAATTCTAAATTTTATCTCGGCTCAATAAATACAAAATTCAAACAACCAGTATTTCCTGGCGATCAATTGAGAATTGAAGTTATTGCGGCTAAAATAATGTCCACAGGTAGTTTTGTAGATGCTAAGGCGTTTGTCGAAAATAGAGAAATTGCTAAAGCGGAATTGATATTTATAGTGAAGCTATGAATAAAAGAAGAGTTGTTGTTACGGGGTTAGGTGTTATCAGCTCTATAGGCACCGGCAAAAAAATTTTCTGGGATAATTTAATCTTAGGAAAATCGGGGATTTCCAAGGTTGACGCGTTTGACACTTCAAGGCATTTTAACCATTATGGCGGACAAATTCGTGATTTTGAGCCTAGCAATTTCTTAGAAAAGAAAAAAGTAAAATTAATGGGGCGGGCATCACACTTTGCTATTGCGGCAACAAAACTAGCCATTAAGGATTCTGATTTATCTTTCGCGAGGCTAAACCCAAAAAAAATTAGTGTTCTTATTGGCACTACAGGTGGAGAAGCGCAAGAGATTGAAAAAATGGATGCTACATGGGTAGAGAAAGGTAAGGATGCGGTTGATCGCTGGTCAATAATTCAGTACCCAGTAAGTAACATTTCTTCTAATGTTGCAATGGAGCTTAAAGTTAAAGGGGTAAATAGAGTATTTACTACTGCTTGTGCAGCCGGTAATTATGCTATAGGTTATGGCTTTGATCTTATTCAACTAGGCAAAGCAGATACAGTTATTGCTGGCGGTTCTGACGCGTTTTCTTACATTTCCTTTACCGGTTTTAGCCAGTTATCGGCAATGGCTCAAGAAGAATGTCAGCCTTTTGATAAGAACAGAAAGGGAATGCTTGTTGGTGAGGGTTCAGCGATTTTGATTTTAGAAACATTGGAATCAGCTTTAAGTAGAAATGCTTTTATATATGCGGAAATATTAGGTTATGGATTAAGTTGTGACGCAACCCACATGACTAATCCTAGTGTCGACGGTATTGCAAAATGCATACAAAACGTATTAGCCAAAACAGGTATTTCTGCCGAAGGAGTCGATTATATAAGTGCTCACGGAACCGGTACAAAAAATAACGATAAATCCGAGTGTGCTGCAATCAAGAAAGTTTTCGGCGAAAAAAAAGTTGCAGTCAGCTCTATTAAATCTATGTTGGGACATTGTATGGGCGCTGCGTCTGCTATCGAAGCCGCAAGTTGTTGCCTTGCAATTGTAAATAGTGTCATACCACCCACAATAAATTATAAAGCACCAGATCCGGAATGTGATATAGATTGTGTTCCTAATAAAGCCAGAAAACAAAAAGTAAATATTGTTTTAAATAATGCATTTGCTTTTGGTGGCAACAATTCCTGCTTAGTGTTCAAAAGGCCCAACTTTAATGACAAAATACAACGTTGATGGAAGGAGGTGAATATTATGCAAAATAACATCCCAGATAATTTAGAGAATGAACTAAAACAACTTATTGCTTTAACGATAGGGATAAGTCCAGAAGAATTAGAAATCACTACTAATTTTTGGAGTGATTTAGGGGTTGATTCCATTAAAGCAATTGCTATTACTGTTGCAATCGAACGTAGATACAAAGTTACCGTACGCGATGAGCAAATACCTCAAATAACTACCGTAGGTCAAGTCATCGAAATCGTCAAAGATGCCTTAAAGAAGAAATCAGATGGAAAATAAGAAAAGAATAGTTATAACGGGGATAGGCCCCATAAGTTCAGTTGGTATCGGAAAAGATGAATTTTGGAAAGGCATTTTACAGAAAAGAATTAACTTAAAGCTAGAAAAATGTTTTATTGGTAATGAACAATGGGATTCATTTCATTTGCATAAAATCGATAAATTCAATATTGCTGATTTTGGTATTGATAAAGATAAGTTAAATGATATTAAAGAATGGAAAGAAGGGGAGGAAGTAATTGATCTTAGCTATCTTATTGCTGCAGTGAAATTGGCCCTTGATGACAGTAAACTAAAATATAATTCTGAAGATAATAGAATTAGTTTGGTCTTGGCGCATGAAAATATTGGATTGATGCCTTTTGGTTTTAAGGTTAGTAATCTTGCCTACGAGATGTTGATTGATAAGCGCAAAAATGAAATTAGCAAAAAAGTTTTTTTTGATGAGTTTTATCGCAAATTCTTAAAAAGTGGTTACGATGTGCAAACCTTTGCGGATTTGTTTCATGTAGCAAGAGTTTTCAATGTCCATAGTTATTCACTGTTCTTAAATAATGCCTGCGCCTCTGGTTTGTATGCTCTCGAGGCGGCGAGTCAAATAATAAAACAAGGACAAGCAAGCGCTGTTGTTGTTGCGACAGCCGATTGTTCCGATATATATAAATATCTTTGGTTTAAAAATTTGAAAATATATTCTCCTGACGGGAAAATACGACCTTTTGCCAAAAATAGTAATGGTCTTGTTTTTGGTGACGGTGGAGCCGGTATAGTTATGGAAGATTTATTTTCGGCGCAAAATCGTAATGCTCAAATTTACGCAGAATACATCGGTGGGGGATTTAATCTCGAAGGATGGAAAATAACCGTTCCACAAATCGGAAGTGATTCTTATCAAAAAGCTATTCAGTCGGCATTTAAAAATAGTTATATTGATAAAAATGAAATAGATTTTCTTTGTCCACATGGGATAGGCTCTCAACCCATTGATTATTATGAGGCCAAAGCGATAACCGATGTCTTTGGTCTAAGTCCAAAAAAACCTTTAATTACGGCATTTAAACCTTATTTGGGACATAACTTAGGAAGCAGCGCTCTTCTTGAAACAGTTGCACTTTTACTTTCTTTAAATAATAATGTTATCCCTCCTACTTTAAATTGTGATACTCTCGATCCAAAATTTAATATTTCTTTGGTTAAAGAGAGAAAAGAAATTAAGTTAAATATGGCTATGAAAATATGTTGTGCATTTGCCGGTTACAATGCGGCAAGTATTTTTAAAAAAATAGATTAATATGTTAAGCAAATACGATTATGATGCCATTGTCATTGGTGCCGGTGTAGGTGGGCTTGTTTGTGGATGTTATCTTGCTAAAGCAGGTCTTAAAACGGTAATTATAGAAAAAAATCCAAAGGTAGGTGGATATTGCACATCCTTTTCTTCGAAAGGTTTTAGTTTTGATACGTTTGTTCATTCGCTTGGAAGTTGTCGTAAGAACGGTAATATTACAAAAATTATTGAGGAATTAAACCTAACTAATGAAATTACTTTAAATAGATCTGATCCTTCAGATATCATTATTACACCTAACCATAGGATATTTTTTTGGTCAGATTTTAGAAAAACAATTCAGGAATTTCAAGAAAATTTCCCCAAAGAAGCAAAAAATATTAAAGATTTTTTCAGTTATTTACTAAATCATAATAACATTTCATTAGTGTCAATACGAAATAATACTTTTAAAGACTTACTTGATCGTTATTTCGCCAATGCGGAGCTAAAAGCAATTCTAGGGTTTCCTGTGCTTGGTAATATTGGCCTGCCACCCTCATTAGCGTCAGCCTTTGCGGCACTTAAGCTTTATCAAGAATTTATGTTTGATGGTGGGTATTATCCAAGTGGGAATATGCAAACTTTTGCGGATGTATTAGCTCATAAATTTAATGATTATGGCGGAGAGTTAATTTTGAGCAATTTAGTAAAAAAAATCGATATAAAAAATAATAAAACAATGGAAATAATATTAGCAAAAAAAAACATATCCATGTCTTCAAAATATGTAATTTCAAATATTGATGCAATCCAGACATTTTCTTGCTTACTAGGAGAAACCATCGTTGATAAGCATTTTCTAAATAAATTGTCTACTATGAAAACATCGCTATCGATGTTTATACTATATCTTGGTTTTGACAATGAAATAGAAAAATTGCCAAAGGAGGGTTCAAATGTCTGGTATTTGCCACATTATGATATAGAAAAGTTATATATTGGTGCAGAAAAAAGAGGGGCTAATAATATCGCGGAATATATGATGCATATTTTTACTAAAAAAAATATTTCGATATTCATTAATGCTAATTTTGATAGTAAAGAATACTGGAACGCTCATAAAGAAGAAATATCGATTAAACTTATTAAAAAATTGGAAATATCTTTTCCGTGCTTATCGCAAAAAATTGTCTATCGGCAGATGACAACACCATACGTTCTATATAAAACTACTTTAAATCAAAAAGGTGCTGCTTATGGTTGGGCAAGCATGCCTTCCCAGTTTGCCGAGCCTGGTTTAACTCAAATTACACCTATTGAAAACCTATACCTATGCAGTCATTGGTCCACTTTAGCACAAGGTGTGGGCGGAGTCGCATATTTAGGCAACAATACAGCGAAGTTGATTTTGCGCAAAGAAAGAATTAATTCTAAATAAATAACACAATGAACTTTTTTTCTATAGCTGGTTTATTATTGGCATCTACTTGCTTGGTTGTTGCGATTATTGTTTTAATTTATGGCAAAACTAAACTCCATCGAATATGGCTTTTATGTAATGTTGCGATATGCATTTGGGGAATTGGTTCATTCTTTGTTGGTCGAGCCACTACCGTTTCTGAGGCGCTTATTAGTTGGAGATTCGCTCATTTAGGAGGAGTATTTATTGCTGTTTTCTTTTATCATATGACCTGCCTTTTTTGCGAAATTAATAGAAGAAAAACTATTATTTTTGCTTATATCCAAGTAATATTCTTCCAAATTTTAAATCTTACAACAAATTTATTTATCTCACAGACAAAACCATTCTTTGGCCTTTATTATGCAAAATCATCTGGGTTAATTTATCCTATAGCATTTCTGATCTGGCTTGTTTTTGTTTGTTTAGGACATTTTGAACTCATTAGATATTACAAAAATTCAAAAGGTATTAAACGTACTCAGGCAAAATATCTTTTTGTCGGATTCATAACTGGATTTCTTGGTGGTGGGTCAACTCTTCTGCCGATATTTGGTATAAATATTTATCCTTTCGGAAATTTTACTATCCCTATCTATACTATTATTGCTACTTACGCAATTTTAAAATATCGCCTTATGGATATTCGCCTCTTTATTTCTCGTGCTGTTGCGTTTTTAATAAGTTATAGTTTTTTGTTGGGGGTACCTTTCTTTTTTGCTTACAGGATGTATCCCGTGTTATACCCAATATGTGGTAAGCATTGGTGGCTTGCGCCGGTTGGTCTGATGACATTTTTTGCAACACTTGCTCCTTTAGCCTATGATCAAATTAGAAGAGGAGTAGAGGAAAGATTTATGGCTGACCAAAAACGCTATCAAAAATTATTACTTCAGGCTGCTAGTGGAATGGCGAGAGAACATAGTCTCAATCATCTATCTAAGCTCGTAGTTTATATAGTAAAGCGCATTGTAAAAATTGATTTCGCCGCTATTGTTCTTGAAAATAAGGAACAAAAAAAGTATCTTCTAAAAGCGGTCAGAGATTCTGGTGCAATATATGATTCCATAGAATTTTCTTATGATGATTTATTTGTGGCTTACTTGAAAGACAGAAAAGAGCCTCTTTTATATGAAGAATTACCATTGTTTATACGAAGTCATTTAAAATTTCCAAAACAGATAAGTCTTATCGTGCCATCCATAGTTGAAAATAATCTTTTGGGTTTCGTGGTTCTTGGCGAAAAGAATAATCGTGAACATTATACGGAAGATGACATTAATGTTTTTAAGATACTTACCCACCAGACAACCATGGCCATCGAGAACTGTTTATTTTTTGAAGAATTCAGGAATGCCCAGGAGAAAATATTTAATGCCGAAAAACTTGCTTCAATCGGAGGTATGGCTGATGGTTTGGCGCATCAAATAAAAAATCGGCTCAATCATTTTTCTATCGCGTCAGGAGAGCTTAAATGCGAGCTGCAGGATTTTGAAAAAAAGCATCCTGAACTCATGGCGCAAACCCCTGATCTTAAGAAAACTTTTGAATATGCCGAGCAAATCTCCGATTCGTTAATTACAAATGTAAAGCGAACTGACGGTATCGTAAAAGGTATTTTAAATTATGCCCGCGTTGAGGAAAAAGAAACATTTTTTTCCTATTTTTCTTTAAAAGAAATAATTGATGTTTCTTTGGAACTTCTTAAAATAAAACATGAAACTACAGAATTTCCTTTAAAATGTGATTTGGGCGATTCGGATTTATTGTATGGCGTGAAGGCACAGATAATGGAAGCGATTTACAATCTAATTGATAATAGTTACGAGGCAGCGATTGATAAGAAAAACCATTTTGAAGGAGAGGAGAAGTTTGCGTTTCAGCCCAAAGTTAAGCTTAAATTGATTCAAAATGCTACTTATTCGCGAATCGAAATTTCCGATAATGGAAGCGGCATAAAAGAGGAAAATAAGCATAAAATTTTTGCCCCATTTTTCACCACCAAATCTTCATATAAATCCGGTACAGGTATCGGCATGTATGTGGTCGGCCGGATTATCAAAGAAAATCATAAGGGGAAGATCTGGTTTGAAACTGCCGAAATGCAAGGAACCAGATTTATTATCGAACTTCCCAAGAAATAGAGAATATTTTATTGAGCAGATTTAATTGGAAGAGTTACAGTAACGCTCGCTCCTTTATTCTTTTCACTTTCCACTTTGATTGCCCCTTTATGCTCCTTAATTATTCCGTAAGTAATTGACATTCCCAAGCCGGTTCCACCTTGTTTACTCGTATAGAATGGGTCAAAAATGTGTTCGATATCCTTTTTAGCAATGCCTTCACCAGTATCACTGATGGTTATTTTTATTATATTTTTATCTTGTCCTGTGGTTATGATTAATTTTCCACCTTTTTTCATCGCTTCTATCGCATTAAGGAATAAGTTACAAAACACTTGCTGTATTTGATTAGGATCTACATACACAGAGGGGAGGGAGACGTCATAATTTTTGATAATTGAAATTTTGTACTTGATGGAACTGTTACTAAGCAACGATAATGTTTGATCAATGATTTGATGTATATTTATTTCTTTTAATTCTAGCGGTTTTGGTTTAGAAAAATCCAAGAGTTGCTGGACAATAGAATTTATCCTGTCAACCTCGGTTGAAACAATTTTTTGGAATTTATCAACAAAACCAGGTTCGCTATGTTTTGCCGATAAATATTCTGTAAAAGTTTTAATGCCAGTTAAGGGATTCTTTATCTCATGTGCCATCCCGGCAGCAAGCGTGCCAACTGCCTTAAGCCGTTCCGCGCGCTTTAACTCTTCTTGTGCTTTTTGAAGTTCTTCTACTAGCGTTGCTTGAGAAGTTTTAAAAAAGTATTTATCCACGAAAGACTGACTTAGATTTTTTAAAGGTTGGAATATTAAAATAAAAAGCGCTATAACACTCAATGTCCACGGAACAGATTTGTAGCCAACAAAACCACGGAAAATGAATTCCATCATGTAAACTAAACTAAAATATAACATTGTAATTAGTGTAACCAGTATAGAGTAAACAGCCGTTCTTTTAATGACTATGTTAATATCTAATAGATGATGGCGGAGGATCGCGTAAGTAACGAATGCTGGCCAAATACTTCCTAAATAAGTCAAAAATGGTAAGAAAGGAACATTGATATTGTAAACGAGAAGAAAATTTGCACTACCACTTGCAAAACCTAAAAGTTCACCCAACCATAAATATTTTAATTTATTTTTTTTCTCACCGAGTGAATTTTTATATGCGCCAATTACTTTCCAGATTGCATATGATACGCAAATACAAAAGTAAACAGTCATAAAATGGAAAATTATTCCTGGAACGTGGTAATGCTTAAGATAAAACTTAGGTGCTGTAGTAGCGATCATGTATTTAGTTAAGCTTAATCCACCAAAGATGCTACTTATCAGATAGGCTAATCTGATCAACCATTTTTTGTTTTTTATTTGTAAAAAAGAAATTACAAAATGAAGAAAAAATGTCGCAATGAAAGTTACGCCGATTGTTTCAATGCGTCCCCAGAAAAGTGAAGTTGAATATTTGTCGCAG
The DNA here is from genome assembly GCA_021796115.1 of bacterium. GTDB lineage: Bacteria > Omnitrophota > Gorgyraeia > Duberdicusellales > 4484-171 > JAJYOP01. Next base: position 141,434 of record JAJYOP010000002.1, on the reverse strand, counting down.
GAAATTTCCCAAATTTGGCAAAAACTCCACCAAGAGACGCTAAGTGAATGCAGCCCAAAAATTCGATGACTTTTTTCGGTACCTTTGATTAAAAGAAAGATTCCAAAAAATAATGAGGAGATACTTTCAATCCATAATGCAATAATGAAATTGAGGAGTAGGTAGTTCATATAGGGGGAACGGATGTCGCGGATTATTGCGGATTCAAACGGATGGATTTATCCGTGACATCCGTAGCCATCCGTTTGAATCCGTCTACATATTCTTTAAGGCTTTTTCGACCGTTTCTTTGACTACCGAAGATTCAAAAGGCTTGGTGATGTATTCGAAGATGTTGTATTTGCTGGCCTCGGATGCGGTTTCAACACTCTGGTAACCGGTGACCATGATGATTTTGCATTTCAAGTTTTGCTGGCGTATTTCTTTTAATGCTTCAAGCCCGTTCTTTTGGGGCATTTTAATGTCCATAATGATTAAGTCAGGATTATTTTTCTTAAGGTATTGCAGGGCGTCATTGCCGTTATGGGCAAAATCCAGTTTATAGTCATCGCCCAAAATGAGGTTTAATGATTCGCGTACGCCTTCTTCATCATCGCATATGAGGATTAATTTCTTTTTGTCCATGTTGCTACCTCCGTTTGGCTACAGTTTTTTAAGGACGGATGTCACGGATCATTACGAATGCAAACGGATAAGAAGCAATTATCCACATAAATCTAAAAACACCCGCATGCATCCACTATTATTTAGAACGAATTATTCGAATATATTCTAATTTAGCTGCACCGAAGTTTACTAGTAGACCTATCTCATATGGTGAAGCTTTCAATTGCGAAATTAACTGTTCTTTGTGTATTTTAGGCAAAAAATCTACTGCTTTTAATTCGACGATTACTTTTTTATCAATGACTAAGTCTAGCCGAAAGGTGCCTACTTGCTCTTCGGCATATACAACTTTTATCGCTTTTTCAGTTTCATATGGGATTCGTTCTTTCTTTAGCTCTATTTCAATGGCTTTCTGGTAGATCTTTTCGGGAAAACCACAGCCGAGAGCGGTATGAATTTTATAAAAAATCCCAATAACTTTATAAGTCAATGAGCGGTACAGTAATTTATCATCCGTGACATCCGTAACCATCCGTCTGCATCCCTAGCATTCTTTATATCCATTACCCTATTTATTACCCCATTCGAGAGGTTATTACCCTATTAAACCTTTTTCCATTTTGCGCTTTTGCCTTTGCCGAGACATCTAATCTTTTTCGCTTTTTGCAATTCTCTGAATATAATTTTTATCATTTCACGGCTAGCGCTTGGGCACTCTCGTTCAATATCGCTTAAACTAAATTCTCCCACCCGCCGTTCGATTGCTTGTATTACAAATTGCGTCTTAGCTCCTCGTGCAGGTTTGATATTTTCCGCTCGTTCCTCAAATTCCTTATAGGCGGCGAGTACAGTTCCGAGGAAATAGTTAAACCATGGAGTAGTATCATGCTTGGCTTCGTGCCATCTTTGTGAGCTTTTATTGAGCGATTCATAATAGGTTTCTTTTGATTGTTCAACGATACGCTCAAGGCTGATATACTTTCCGACCATAAGGCCATGTTGATAAAGCGCAAGCAGGGTCAGGAGTCGCGACACTCTACCGTTACCATCGCGGAATGGATGAATACTTAAAAAATCAAGCACAAGGCAGGCGACCGCGTAAAGATCAGGGTATTTAAGCTGTGAGATACTATGCTCGTAAGATAAACATAATTGTTTTATCGCTTCAGGTGTTTTAGCCGCACTGACCGGTTTAAAGATAATTTCAACGCGACCGTCAGGATGCTTGCGAATAATGTCATTATCTTTTTCTTTCCATTTGCCGGCGTCTGCTAATTCACCTCGGCAAAGTCGATGTAATTCTTTGATGGTTTCCGGAGCAATCCGAAGGGCTTTGTATCTGGTATGAATCAGGTCGAGCGCTTTACGATAACCCGCGATTTCTTCTTCGGAACGGTCACGCGGCTTGCTATGGCCGATAATGAGTGGTTTTAATCGTGCATGTTCGACGGTTACACCCTCGATACGGTTAGATGATTCCGTACTTTCGATTAATGCTGTCTCAAGCAAAGTTTTTAAAATCTGCGGCGATTGTTTGGTGTAAAGTTCCTGTTTACCTTTATATTCAGCTATAGAATTCATAAGCCAAACAGCACTTAAAGGTAACTCGATATTTTCTCGTTTAAATGAGTTCATTATATTTAAAGACTAGCGGGTGTTACGATGCATAGGCATGCCGCATCCGTTTTACCAATATTTTTTAGGTAATGGGGTTGCGAGGCGACAAAATAAAGTGTACTGCCTTTATCTAAAACTTCTTTATTTGTATCTATAACAACTTCAACCTTTCCATTCAAAACATAAATAAATTTTTCCGTGCCGATTTTTAATTCTTCTTTATGCGTTTTTGCCTCGGGCTTTAACTCGATAAGTACCGGCAACATCTTTTTGTTAAAAATATCGCTGGTCAAAATAGTGGAAGAAGCACCTTTGCTATGCACGAACAGATTTGCGCGAGGTTCTTCTTCAGGTTTATTTTGGGTGGATTTGAATTTGTCGACTTCGCTGTAAAATTGCGGCAAGGTCAGGCCAAAGGCTTTTGCGATTTGCATGTGGGATTCAAGGGTACCGGTCATCTTTCCGGTTTCGATACGGCTTAGGGTTGCCAGGGCGACTTTGCTTGTGTCCGAAAGTTGCGCTAAAGTCATTCCGGCCTCTTTGCGTAATTTTCTGATAACTGTACCGACATTCATGTTTTTATTGGCTGAGGTTGTTATATTTTTCATTTTACTGACGCTGCCCCCCATAGTTTTGCATTCGTTTGAGATAACTTATATTGGTTTAAAGTGTACCGTATTTTACAAAATAGTCAACAGATTTTTGCGAATATGCAAAATTTGGTTATATCTTTCAGGAATGAGAAATTAATTTATAAACCGATAAACAGATAATATTTAACAAATCTCTTTTTTCTATACCTAAATTACGCTATACTTAAAGAATGGAAGTAAAGAAAATCCTCATTTTTAACCCATTCGGCATTGGCGATGTGTTGTTCAGCATGCCACTGGTGCGCAATCTCAAGGAAAACTTCAAAGATGTTTCAATCATTTACCTGTGCAATGCCAGAGTATATCCATTATTAAAAAATCATCCTTTGTTTAGCGAAGTTTTGATTTTTGAAAAAGATGAGTGGCGGGAAGTTCTGAAAATTTCTAAAATTGTCTTTCTAAAAAAAGTATTTTCTTTTTTCTGGCAAATCCGGAAGCATAAATTCGATATAGTTTTTGATCTTTCTTTAAATTCGCAATACGGATTTTTTTTGAAAGCCTGCGGAATAAAAAAGCGCATTGGTTTTAATTTTAAAAACAGGGGAAGGTTCCTTACGGATAAAATTGATTTGCCTCAAGGCTACAGCAATAAACATGTGGCGCGGTATCATCTTGAACTTTTAAAATTTTTAAATCTTTCGCCGAAAGATTACGGGTTCGATTTATTCCTGAATAATGAAACTCTATCCATGGCAAAAGAGGTTTTTGAAAAAAACGGTATTAAAAAAGAAGATAAAACCGTTGCGGTTTGCCCTGGTTCAGGCGATAGCTGGGGCGACACCGCTTATTTTAAGCGCTGGCCGGAAGAGAATTTTTTAGAACTTTGCCAGAAATTACAGGATGAGTTAAAAGTAAAGATTATCCTTTTCGGCTCTAAATCAGAAGAAAAACTATGCGAAGGTATTTTGCAGGGCTTGAGCCAGGCTGCGATAAATTTATGCGGCAAAATCGGACTTGAAGAGTTTTCCGGTGCCATTGCATTAAGCAGCCTTATGATAACCAATGACGGCGGTCCTTTCCATATTGCACAAGCTTTAAATAAAAAGGCGATAGTTCTCTTTGGCCCGGTGGATGAGAAGGTTTATGGGGCATATCCTTTAACTGATAATTGCACAGTTTTCGCTAAAACCATTTCCTGCCGGCCATGCTATAAATCGTTTCGCTTTAGTGGCTGCAATTTAGACCGGCAGTGCCTTAGAGAAATAACAGTCAACGAAGTATTTTTAGCGGCAAAAAAACTGTTGTTGTAATATCTGGACATTCCCCAAAATTTAAGGGTATCTTTGCATAACTCTATGTAAAACAAGCGATAACGAAGATAAAAATCTAGATTATTCAGGGGGCGGATGCAGACGGATAAAAAACCTATAATTATCCGTATGCATCCACAATCATCCGTGACATCCGTCCTTAAAAATAAGAGTCTTTACCCGTTGACTCATATTAGAATCTAACCATACGGGTTTAGGTTCTTTGTCTGTTCTTAAGGGTACAGATAGAGAAAATTTTTTTAAGTTTTGCATCAATAGCCTTTCGTAAGGTAAACGGATTTAAAGATTCAAATTGTTCTTTGAGATCATGCTTTACACTAGCCGGTATATGCTTTGACTCCATAACTCTTTGATAAGGAGTCTTGGGCGCATCATAACGCTTAATGGTTTTGGCTGCAACTTGTTTTTTCTCTAAGAGCTTAACTGATGGCATAAAGAAGTTATGATATAGCCGCCACTCACTGCGGAATAAATCATTAAGCAGTGGCACTACGTTGGGGTTATCGAATCTTGAATAACCAAGCCATTGCCTGACTTGAGTCCAGTTCTTCTGTTCTATGTGGGCATTATCGTCTTTATGGTACGGCCGTGAACGGGTAAACTGAACAGGCTTTTTACGCTTAGTAAAGTGCCTAAGTAAATGCCAGTTTAAAAACTCAGAGCCGTTATCAGAATTAAAGCCAAGGAGAGGGAAGGGCAGCTTATCTTCGACATCTTTGGTTTGTTTTAAAACGTCAGTTTCACCTTTACCAAAAACAGCGCGTTGTTCGCACCAGGTGGTAGCGATGTCAGTATAATCGATAATATACGTAAAATCGCCTAATAATGAGCCGCCGCATAAGGCTACAGTATCAGCTTCAAGGAATCCGGGCCTTGTTTCATCCCACTGGTCGGTTTTGACCAGAATATGTTCTTTGAGTAATGTGCCGGGTTTAGTAGTGCATCTTCCATGTTTTTTATATTTTGCCTTAAAAGGCTTAAGTCTCCTGTCTATGGTTGGCGCAGACACTTTAAGCAGTAATTGTACGATTGGCACCGGTAGCGAACCATATTCTTTGTGATAAAACCCAATCCACTGTGGCAATATGGCTTTTAACCGTTTTGAGCAAGGCAAGTTAGCTGCCAGCCATATACGGCGTAATGGCTCTATAATTTCAGGTTTATTGTACTTTGACGGCTTACCGCGCTTCTTAGGCCTTTGCTTGGTAAACCGTTTAAAAGTATAAATAAGATAAATTGCGTACTTACGGTTATATCCGGTTGACGTACAGAATTCATCAAGAATAGCTGTTTTTTGCTTCTTTGAAGATTGTTTATATCTTGAAACTATAGACTCAAGGTATTCCATACGGGCTCCTGGGCTCATAAATATGCCTCCTTTTAGAAGCATATTTTCGGTCAGATGAATTATGAGTCAACGATACCCGTATAAAATATTTTGGGTTAGATTTAATGTGAGTCAATTCGTTTACCTATTTTTCCTTTACAACCTTAATAAGAAGCTGTATAATTTAGACTTTGTAAGGCATCAAATAAGGGTACATGGGATGGAGGTTAAAAAGTGAAAATATTAAAATTAGGCATACCAAAGGGAAGCCTTCAGGAAAAAACCTTGGAAATTTTCAAGCACGGCGGTTTTAATATCTCGGTAAGCTCGCGTTCTTACACGCCCTCCATAGATGATGTCGAAATAAAGCCCACGCTCCTTAGAGCCCAGGAAATGTCCCGCTACGTTGAGGACGGCGTTCTTGATTGCGGTATTACCGGCGAAGATTGGATTTTAGAGAACGGTTCGGACGTTGTGCGGGTAGCAGAGCTTTTGTACGCAAAAAGAACGCTTAATCCGGTACGCTGGGTGGTTGCCGTGCGGGAGGATTCAAAGATAAGGAAATTGAAGGATCTTGAAGGAAAAATTATCGCCACCGAACTGGCAAATTATACGAAGAAATATTTTAAAGATAGAAAAATAAATGTTGAAGTTGAATTCAGCTGGGGCGCTACGGAAGTAAAAGTGAAAACTGGCCTGGTTGATGCGATAGTCGAATTAACCGAAACTGGAGAATCATTGCGTGCAAATGGTTTAATCGAAATCGATACGCTCTGTGTTTCCACTACTAAATTCATTGCCAATAAAAACGCCTACAAAGACGAATGGAAAAAAAGAAAGATGGAACACATTTTACTTCTTTTAAAGGGCGCCCTTGAGGCAAGAGATAAGGTTGGCTTGAAACTAAACATCAAAAAAGAGAATATTGAAAAGATAACTTCTCTTCTTCCAGCATTGAAAAAACCAACAATTTCGACACTTACCTTAAAAGACTGGTTTGCCTTAGAGGTTATTATAGAGGAGAAGGAAGTTAGGAAATTACTTCCTTTGCTTAAAGAAAGTGGGGCAGAGGGTATTATCGAATACCCGTTAAACAAACTAATTTATTAATTAGATACGATGAAATTCCAAGCACCAAGCACCAAATTACAAATAAATTCCAATGACCAAAGTTCCAATCTCCTAAACAAAACCTGTTTTGGTCATTTGAACATTGGAACTTGGAATTTATTTGGTACTTGGAATTTGGGATTTGGAATTTTCGATTTGTAATTACCTATATATTACTGGAGGGTGAACGATGCCTTGCGGAAGAAAGCGTAAGCTTAAAAAAGTAAAAAGACACTGGTTTAAAAAACGAAGAAAACAACAGAGGCATAAGTCCAGATAGCTTCTGCGGCGCCTGCTTTCCAGTTTTAGGCGGCGGGCGAAGCAGAAGTTGTCCATAAATATGCGCCCAACTTTTGCTGCAGGGATATTCTACTCCCTGCAGTCTTCGTGTTGTGCTATAAGCGTTATGTTAAAAAAACTAAAATTTGCCGTAATTACGCAGACTTTAATTGCCATTTTTCTATTCAACTCTTTTTCTTTTGCTGCAAGCGAGAAAAAAACAGAGACTCTTTATGGAGATTACCTTAAAGGCCTCTTCTATGCGGAAAAACGAAATTACGAAAGTTCCATAAAAGAGCTGGAGAAGGTAAAAAAGCTTGATCCGGATTCGATATACGTACGTATCAAGATTGCTAGTATTTATATCCGGGCGGGAAAATTCGATAAAGCCGAAGCGGAATTAAAAGAAGCCAAACGCATAGCCCCGGATAATTTCGATATATCTTTAGGGCTTATTTTTCTTTACTCATACACACAAAAGGATAAAGAGCTTGAAGCGGAATATAAAAATTTTCTTGAGCGTGCGCATCAATTAAAACCAAAAGATTTAAGAATTTCCGAATATCTTGCCCAGCTTTATTTCTATGAGAAAAGGACACAGGATGCTTTAAAAATTTACGAAGAAATCGCAAAAGAAAAACCCGATTATGTCGAAGCAATTTTCTGGGTAGGATTTCTTAATGAAGAGCTGAACCGGCACGATGAAGCGATAAAGATGTGGAAAAAAGTTTTAGCGCTTGACCCAAACCATGCCGAAACGCTTAATTCGCTGGGTTATGTTTATGCCGAAGAAGGAAAAAATCTCGATGAAGCAGAAAAGCTCATAAAAAAAGCTTTGGTAGCTGAACCTGACAGCGGCGCATACCTTGATAGCTTAGGTTGGGTATATTTCAAAAAAAAGGATTATCCGAAGGCCGAAGAGTATTTAAAAAAAGCCATAAATTATCAGGACGACCCTGTGATTTACGAGCACCTGGGAGACCTTTATATAACTTTGGATAATAAAGCAAAAGCATTGGAGTATTACCAAAACGGATTATCGAAATTTCCCGCTAATATAGAATTAAAAGAAAAAATAATTAAATATGGAAAAGAAAATCAGACTTTTAAAAAGCAAAGCAAGTGAAGTCCGAAAGTTAATCGTCGAGATGCTTGCTAGAGCCGGAAGCGGCCATCCCGGAGGGTCTTTGTCTTCCGCCGACATTATAACCTGTCTGTATTTTGAAGTTATGAGGCATAACCCTAAGGATCCTAAATGGCCGGACAGGGATAAATTCCATTTATCAAAAGGCCATTGCTGCCCGGCCGTTTATGCAGTGCTTGCGCTTTGCGGCTACTTTCCTAAAGAAAACCTCTGGACGCTGCGCCGGTTTAATTCCATGCTGCAGGGACATCCTGACAGGCGGGTTCCTGGCATTGAGCTTGCCAGCGGCTCATTGGGCCAGGGTTTATCTATCGCATTAGGCATGGCACTTGGAGCTAAAATTGATAAAAAAGATTCGCGTGTTTATTGTTTGATGGGCGACGGCGAAATACAGGAAGGAAATATCTGGGAAGCAGCTATGGCGGCGGCACATTTTAAAGCGGATAACCTTTGCGGCATAGTCGACCGCAACTACTTTCAAATCGACGGCAAAACAAAAGATGTGATGAGTATAGAACCGCTTGTAAGTAAATGGAAAGCATTCGGCTGGCAGGTAATTGAATGCGACGGACATAATTTTGAAGAGTTGCTTGATGCTTTTAACCGGGCAAAAACCATAAAACAAAAGCCAACAGTGATTATCGCAAACACCGTAAAAGGCAAAGGTGTTTCTTTTATGGAGCATATGGTTGATTTTCATGGAAGAGCGCCTACGGAAAAAGAGCGCGATATTGCCATGGAAGAACTTAGCGAAATAGAAAAAAGTGAATGTGAAACGGAATAATATGAAATTCCAAATCTCAAGCAGCCAATAAATTCCAATGACCGAAATCCCAATGTTCTAAATATAAACTGTTTCGGTCATGTGAATATTGGAGTTTGAACTTATTTGGAATTTGGCGCTCGGAGTTTAAGCATATGGAACAATTATATCAGCGCGACGTTTACGGAAAAACAATTGTAGAGCTTGGCCAGAAGGACAAAAATATCATAGTTTTTGATGCTGATTTGTCAGGCTCAACCAGGACCGCGTTATTTGCAAAAGAATTTCCGGACAGGTTTTTCAATTTCGGAATTGCTGAACAAAATATGATGGCTACAGCAGCCGGCCTGGCTAGTTGCGGTAAAATTGTTTTCGCCTCAACTTTTGCGATGTTTGCAAGCGCAAGGGCACTGGATCAGGTGCGTAACAGTATCTGCTACAATAATCTTAATGTCAAAATTGTCGCAACACATAGCGGAATAACCGTTGGCGAAGACGGGGCTTCGCACCAGGCGCTTGAAGATATAAATTTCATGCGGGCTATTCCTAACATGAAAGTTATAGTTCCCTGCGACGGAGCTGAAACTAAATCAGCAGTTATTGCCGCATACCAGACAGGCGGCCCGTTTTATGTACGTTTAGGAAGAGCAAAGGTAAATACGCTTATGCAAAAGAAAGATTTCGTTTTAGGCAAAGGCTACCAGATGTGCGAAGGAAAAAATCTTGCGATAATTGCCTGCGGAGTTATGGTTGAGGAAGCGCTTTTGGCCGCCGCCATGCTTAAAGAGAGAGGGCTTTCTGTGGGTGTTTATAATATGCCAACCATAAAGCCTGTTGATACGAAATTGATAATTGATATTGCAAAAAAATACGGAAAAATTATGGTCTGCGAAGAACACCAGGTAATCGGCGGACTGTACTCGGCGGTTTGCGAAACTTTAGCCAATACGCATCCGGGTTTTATCGAACGTATCGGCGTTGAAGACAAATTCGGCCAGTCCGGTTCTCCGAAGGAATTAATGGAATGCTATGGCCTATCAGCTAAGTGTATCGCGAAAAAAGCAGAGCAGATATTGCGCAAATAAAAGAGGAACCATCGAAACTAAACATCTAGGTTCCCTCCCGAGAGGGATTAAACTTCTGTGCCCCGCTAAACTTAACCTTTATCTCAACATCGCAGGAAAATACTCTTCAGGTTTTCACAAAATAGAAAGCATCGTCGAAAGGATTTCGCTTTGCGATGAAGTTGTCGTAGAAACCGCACCGCATAATACGATACAAATTTTCTGTAATCGAAAAGATTTAGAAAATAAGAATAATCTTTGCGTTAAAGCGGCGCAGCTTTTAAAAACAAGGTATCATATACGGCATGGTTTTAATATTTATTTGCAAAAGAATATTCCTCCGGGGTCAGGACTTGGAGGGGGCTCCTCTGACGCTGCATCAGTTATTCTTGCCATAAATAAACTTTGCCGGATGCATTTAAGCAAAAAAGTTTTGTATGCTTTGGGGGCAATACTTGGCAGTGATGTAAACTTTTTTCTTGCCGGTTTTTCTTTTGCACAAATCAGCGGCCGAGGGGAAAAAGTGGTGCCTCTTCAGGGTATGCCGCTAAAGCATACAATTATCTGGCCAAATATAACTCTTTCGACCAAAGCAGTTTACGCAGCTTATAAAGCAAAATTGACAAAATTTATTAGTAATGATATACTATTAAAGTTTGCATTGAGGGAGAGCGATTACGCTCTTATTAAGGCGGGGATTTTTAACGCCCTGGAAAAGCCAGCGCTTTCTCTATGCAGGGAGCTACGGAAAGCAAATACAAAACTCCTCGACAATAACATTTTTGCACGAGTTACAGGCTCAGGCAGCGCGTTATACACCATATCGGAAAAATCAGTTTATCAGCTAGTAAGACGCATCTTACCAAAGGATTGGCTCATCTGTGAAGTACATACTTTAACCCGTAGTTACTCAAAAGTTATTGGATAAATCACCCGGAAGCTTTTTAATTTTTACACGACAGATACAAGCGAATTAATCTGTCTAAGGTACGGGAGCCCGTTTGCAATTGGTGCGATTTTTCGTTTCGCTAACGGGTGGGGTTAAAGGAGGAGGTACATTAATGGAGATCACGGAGGTAAGAATTTCCCTAAGGGATAATGAGGGTAAGCGTCTTAAAGCATATGCAACGGTAACATTCGACAACTCGTTTGTCGTCAAAAATATTAAAGTGGTAGAAGGCAACAATGGTTTATTCGTCGCGATGCCGGCAAGGAAGGCAAAACAGTTTTGTCCGCGTTGTGGAAAGAAGGTGGATTTAGGAAGCCGCTACTGTAATCATTGCGGAGTACAGCTACCTTTACCCCCAAAGGATTTGGCAAGCACCAAACAAGCAACTCATCAAGATCTTGCGCATCCAATCAATCAGGAATTTAGAGACTATCTGCAAAGCAAAATTTTGGATGCCTATGAGCGAGAGAGAGCTTTGGGTCCAAGGGACTCTGGCATTGAAGAAACTCCCGAAATGCAGAGCTGACAAAAAAGCGAAACTTTAGGCTAAGGAAAATAAAATAATTATTTTAACCTTAGCCTTTGTTTTTTTAAGACTCAATAGTATAATATACTGATTACATTTGTCCTGACTGGCGTCAGGACAAATCGACTAGATGCTTTTTTAAAGAGTACTTTAAAAAGGCATCAGTCTCATTGCCCGGTAGTGCAATGAGGCAGCATTTTACCAGACTTCCTGTCTGGAAAAATGCGTAGCCGAATTGCCCCCAAACGAAGTGAGGGGGTAATTAACCTGAAAATTAAATTTGCCCGGTAGTGTAATTGGTAACACAGCAGAATTTGGGTCTGTTTTTTGAGGTTCGAGTCCTCACCGGGCAGCCAATATGGATTTATGAGGGAGTGACAGGAATTTTCTCCTTTGTTTTCAATAGATTGCAATGGTTCTAACCTGTTTTTTTCTTGCTCAACCTTTTCCAACCCCTCCTTGATGATTAACCAGGGATTCTTTAAGGAAATAGAGAGTTTTCTGTCTTTAAGTATACAGTTCGAACCTATAGTATGGAGAATTGTTTTCTTATCAATTAAGCTGCCATTATCAAACCAATATGGTGCATGATGAGCAAAATTAAAGCTTTTTTCTGATAATTCCTTCCAGTTATCTTGCCTGTATCCGGTATTACCTAGTTTTTCTTCAAGCTGTGTCTTTTCTGTAAGTAACTTGTTTTTCTGTTGTATATATTCCTGGTCATCAATCAATCCCTTCAACCGTATGCCAGTTAAATTATCAAGTTGTTTTTCAATGCCTTCACGAGCTGTTTCAATTGATTTCTTGATTGTATTTTCGTCTTTAATTTTATCTTCATGTATTTTGCTTAGATATTTTAAAGCTAAATTCAAAAAATCATTATCGATATTAAGCTTTGATAAAATTTCTTTTATCTGACGTTCCAGGTCTTCGCTTCTGATAGCACGCTGTGAGCATTTAACACCTTTTTTCCTTTTCGTACAATGATAGTAGATGTAATAGTGGATTTCTCCGGATTTGCATATTTTGGTTTTCACTTCTGCGGTGACAGATGCTCCACATTCAGCGCATTTTATTTCTCCTGTGAAGGCAAAAGTATGCGTCTTTGGCCTGGGGTTACCTTTCCTGCCAAGCAGAAGCTGTACCCTATCAAATTCTTCTTTAGTAACCATAGGCTCATGCTTTCCAGAGCAAAGCTCTCCATTATACTCAATCATTCCATAATAAAAGGGATTAGTGAATATTTTATAAATGGCGCTTCGGGATAAAGGCTTACCGCCTGTCCGCTTTGATATTCTTGTCCTAAATCCCCATTCGTTGTTTACGATTTCCTGTATCTTTGGGGGCGTGTGAATTCCTGTTAACATCAGCTCCCACATTTTTCTTATGAGATGAAAGCGTTCAGGGTCTTTTATAATAGCATTTTCAGATTTATCTAGCCCTTGATTATTTAACCAGCCTAAAGGAGGCATACAAGGTATCCACCCTTTCTCTAATTTAGCTTTTAAACCTCTTTTAGTATCTCTGGTTAGATCCCGCACATACTGATTAGCCATTCCGAATTCAACCGTTATCGGTATAGTGTTATCATCCGGATAATAACTTCTTTCCGCAGTGATAATATGCTTTATGATGCCTTGTTGAAGCAACCAAATGATTTGTCCGCCATCTACAGGATTCCTTGCAAGCCTATTGAGCTTCCAGCAAATAATTCCAACAGCCTCTTCTTTTTTGATTCTTTCAATCATCTGGTTAAAAATGGGCCTGCCTGGAGCTTTAGCAGATTTGGCTTCGGTTAAAATATCTATTACTTTTAAATTATACCTTTTGGCCAGGTCGTTTGCTTCTTTTAGCTGAGACTCAATGCTTAAAATCTGCCTATCCTCACTTTCCGTTGACTTCCTGGCATAAATAAAATATTTGTTTTCCATGTTTTCATCCCTCATTTATTGGCCGATATACTACATTAATGAGATAGAGGAGATCTGAAAATTGCTGTTGCGCATCTTTATCATTTATTTCCTTTGCGTATTTCTTTTTAAAAAGTTCCTGATATTCTTTAACTCCTTCTTCTGGAATCGTAAAGGGGAGAGGCTCAAATTGTTTTACGTTACTTTCATGTCCAGGTGGCTCGTCACTACCTTCGCCATCCGATTCTTCACCTCCTTTGCCCGTTTTAGTTGGGCTTTTATTTCGCTGACTGTGGCGCTCTCTGGGCCGATTCCGTATATTGCTTTTCCTGATATTTATTGATTTAACTTTCTTAAGTATTTTCGGTGGCTGTTTCCAGCTCTCTGGTCGGATGAATTCTGTTATACGAGAACTTATAATTCTTGCATCAGCATCAGAGTAATCCTTTGTATAGCTATTCAGTCCTTCAATGAAAGGAAGAGTTTTTAAATCTGGATCCTTTTTTGTGAAAACATTCTCTTGCAAATGTTTGATTAACTCCGGATATTTCTTAATTTCAAAAATTATTTCATCGTCACTTTTTTCCCGATACTCAATACCATTGAGGAAGGCGATACTTTCTAAAAACTTCCTTCTGAACATTTCTTTTGATTTCTGCTGGAATAACTCTAAAATATTTTTCCAATTTTTTTGGGTTGGCTGAATCCGTCCAGTTTCCCATCTCCAAAAAGTTCTGTCAGTAATACCAAGTAACACAGCTAGACCAAACTGGCTTAGTCTCAAGTAGCCTCGCATGTCTTTTAGTAATTTTTTCTGTTCCTCTAGTTTATTCATGGTGCCATTATATAAAAATTAAAAGAAAAGTCAAGTAATTTGTTTACTTGTCCACGCATTTAAACATTTCATATTTTACCTGTTTTGACCATTTTGACCCGGTCAAAACCCTACTTTTTCTGATTAATATAATACTTGCAAAAAATAGCCATGATAAATAAATCCTCTTTAAGGTTTACATTTGATATAATTTTTATCTTCCCAAGCCAAAAGAAAAATCTTTGAATACGTTGAAATGTATTACAACACTAAAAGGGCGCATTCAACGCCCGGTTACTTAAGCCCTTTTGAATTTGAAAAACGCTCTTTACAAACTCTATAAATAGTCCACTGAAAAGGGGAAGGTTGCATAAAAACTGTGCACTTTTAAATCGTAAGTGACAAGAATTTCTATTTTGTTGACAAAATATAAAAACGGCATATAATCGTTCCTACTCTTTTTTATACGATTTTACCCAGTTTATGATAAATAAATATAGTGAAACTCCAAAGCTATGTCTAACACCCCGTGAGGCGGCGGCCATTCTAAACGTCAGTCTTTCTACCTTAAAAAAGCTTATTTATCGAGGCGAAATAAGCACTTTTAAGACCCCAGGTGGCCATCATCGTATCTCCAGAGAAGAATTATTGCGCTCCATGCATAACAATTTATCTCTAACTGCAGACAAAACTGCCAATAAATCATTATCTGTTATAACTAATGCTTTTGTTTATCTTTTGGAAAGGAAGCTGATATTCTGTAAAGGTCATTCAGCTAAAGTGGCAGATATAAGCCTTGCCATTGCCAACGAAATGGGTTTTTCGCGTTTAAAACAACAAAGAATTTATTTAGCTGCGCTTATGCATGACATCGGCAAGTTTTTAATCAGCGAAAGCATTCTGAATAAACAAGACGGACTCAGCCCTGAGGAATATCTTGAGATAAAAAAGCATCCTTTATTGGGCAGCGATTTTTTAAATTCCATAGAAATATTACAGGATTTGGCAACAATAGTCCGGCAACACCATGAGCGTTTTGACGGCAGCGGCTACCCCCACGGTTTAAAGGCTGATGAAATTTTACCTGAAGCAAAAATTATTTCCTTAGCCGAAACGTTTGTATGCATGACCGCCGAAAATTCATATCATAAAAGTTATAGCATTCCAGATGCGATATGCATGATACAAAAAAATGCAGGTACGCAATTTGATCCTCGTGTGGTAGAGGTTTTCTTAAAATTATCCAAAACTGAAAAAATTTCTAAATCAAGAGAAACAGCGGCTATATGAAAAAATTAATAAGCGCAACGATTTTAGTTTTTCTTGTCTTATCATTTGCGAAGAATGCTTTCGCTTACAGGATAGGCGATGTAGATGTGAATTTACTTGCTTCAGCGCAGGAAATTTATGATGACAACATCCTTTATTCAAACATTAATGTGAAAAAAGATTATAGCACAAATTTCGCTGTCGGAATATCCGGTACGGCGGAAGGGAAAACGCGCATGCTTACCTTCAAGAGTGATGTAAAATTCCAGCGTTACGCTAGATTTACAAAATTCGATAATGTAGCAGAAGATTTACATGCCAGCTTGTCGCAGGATCTGTCAAGCCGCAGCGGATTGAATTTTACCGAAGACTTTACGCATGCCGAAGAACCCCATAGTTTCGAAGATCAATTCGGCGGCACACAGATACGATATGACTATTACATTAATAATTTCGGCGCAAACTTTACACACGAGTTTACGAAACAATTCAGCATACTAGGCAAATATTACAACCAGTTTTATTCGCCTAACCGCGAAGACCTGATAAATTCTTTTTTAAATGACGCTGCCATTGAAGCGGATTATGCCATAACGTCCAAGTCTATATTACTGGCAACGACGGAATATCTCAACAGGAAGTTCGAGAATTCGATAGATATAGGCACCACAAGATATGCTGGCGGCCTCCGGCAGTATTTTTCGCCGCAGTTCTATGTTGAGGGGCGCATAGGGCAGGATTTTGCCGAAAGTTCTGACAAGCAGAAGCATAATTCGATGTATTACCAGGGTACGGTTTCAGACGATATAGATGTAAAAACAAACTTCAGTGTCGCATATCTTAAGCAGGATAACAGCACTTTTTATATGCAGGAAATATTCAAATCGCAGCGCGTTTCAGTCTCGCTTAAAAGAAATTTGCTGAAAAGACTAAATATTTTTCTTTCCGGTTTCTATGGGACAGGAGATTACACTCGGTCAGATATAACAACTAAATTTATCGGAGGTGCCGTCAATTTTTCCTATGATATTCTACCCAATATTCAGGCAAACATTGCCTACAGTTACTCAAAAACCAACTCCAATTTAAGCAGCTGGGAGTATAACAAAAATTTAATTTCACTGGGACTTAACGGAGAATTTTAATGCTGAAAGAGAGAACGGAAATCTTAAGAAGGTTCGTGATGCTCTTTGACATTAGTGTTATCGCATTCTCTTATGTTTTTATATACTTTTTGAGAGTATGGCTATACGGTTACCAGCAGTCGTTTGAAGATTACCTGAAGTTTCTGCCAATTCTTTTACTTTCTTGGGGTTATATGCTTTATACCTGCGGGATGTACAGATCTTTCCGGACGCGCGAACCATCAGAAATATTCTATATAATTTTTAAAAGTGCATTCTTCGGATTGTTGATAAGTAGTGCCTTTTTCTATTTTTTTAAGATTACGAATATCAATCGGGATTTCATTGCCATATTTTTTATTGTTACAACTGCAGCGCTTTCCCTTGAGAAGATGACGCTTGTTTCCTTTTTTAGGTATTTCCGCCGCCGCGGATATAACTTCAGGAACATTTTAGTCATAGGTTCTAACAGGCGCGCTGAAAATTTTATAGAAATAGTAACTAACAATCCGGAATGGGGCTACAGAATTATCGGTATCATTGATAGAGACCCCCAAAAAATAGGCGAAGAGGTAAGAGGTATAAAAATAATCGGTTCTTTCGAAAAAGCTGCAGAGATTCTGCATAACAATGTAATAGATGAAGTTGTATTTATCGTGCCGCGCTCATGGCTTGAAAATATGCAGGGATTAATAAGCATGTTTGAAACAGAAGGCATTTCCATAAGCATAGCTGCAGATTTTTTTAATCTCATGCTTGCACGCGCAAAGCCTTTGGAGCTGCAGGGGTTTCCGCTTTTAACTTTTGTCACAACCAGCGATAAGTACTGGCAGCTCTTTATAAAAAGAATCATGGATGAGGTTGTATCTTTTATAGCGCTTATTATGCTTTGGCCTTTTTTTGTAATCGCAGCAATAACCATAAAAGCAACTTCCAAAGGTCCTGTATTTTTCCGTCAGATAAGAAGCGGGGTAAACGGCAGGAAATTTGTATTGTATAAATTCAGGACTATGATAGAAGGCGCAGAGAAAAAATTAAAAGACATAGCCGCATATAACGAAATGGAAGGCCCAGTTTTTAAAGCAAAGAATGACCCAAGAATTACTCCTCTAGGCAGGCTGTTTAGAAAATTCAGCATAGACGAGCTGCCTCAATTGTGGAACGTTTTAAAAGGGGACATGAGTCTGGTGGGCCCAAGGCCCCCTATCCCTGCCGAGGTAAATAAATATGACTCCTGGCACCGCCGCCGCCTAAGCATGCGCCCGGGTATTACCTGCCTCTGGCAGGTTAGCGGAAGGAACAAAATAAAGAAATTCGACGAGTGGATGAAGCTTGATCTTGAATATATCGACAGCTGGTCGCTTAAATTGGATTTTAAGATTCTTTTAAAAACTATCCCGGTAGTTTTATTTGGAATAGGCGCACACTGATTCAGGTTATAATGTCGCAATTTAGTTTTGAGGCCCTGAAATACTTGTTTTTTTCTCAAATATATGCTATAACTACCTCTTGAATTTACTAGGAATATATAATTAACAAAAATATCTATTATCTATATTTAACATATGAAATATATCAAACTTCAGAAATTACGCGCAAAGCCATTTTTTACCGTTGAAGACGTTGCAAATATTCTCAAAGAAAAGGAAAAGTCAGCCAGGGTCTTGTGCAGCCGTTACCTTAAAGAAGGCTTGTTTATCCGTCTTAAAAAGAATTTTTATTTATTAAACGAGGTATGGGATGGTTTAAGCAGGGAGGAATTATACAGAATTTCTAATTTCCTCCAGGTACCGTCTTATATTTCTTTTATGACGGCTTTATCTTATTATGGTATAACCACGCAGGTGCAGAATAATTTCTTTGAAAGCGTTTCGCTTAAGCGCACAAAAAAGATAGACGCAGATGGAAGAAGCTTCTATTTCTATAAGCTTAACAAGAAGCTATACTCCGGTTTCCTTAAGAAGGAGGACTTTTTTATTGCTACGAAAGAAAAAGCTTTTATGGATGCAGTGTATCTGTTTTCGTTCGGGAAATATAAAATAGATTTTTACTCGCTAAATATCGCCAAGCTCGACATTAA
Source organism: bacterium (assembly GCA_021796115.1). Lineage (GTDB taxonomy): Bacteria > Omnitrophota > Gorgyraeia > Duberdicusellales > 4484-171 > JAJYOP01. The sequence continues at coordinate 122,928 of JAJYOP010000002.1, read as the reverse complement.
AAAAGTAAAATCTCTTGCACGGACATACCCTTTGAAAACACAAAAAATTATTGAGCGGTTATGCAGGACTTAATTAAACAAGAACAATTCGAACTTGAAGTTTTAGAAAAACTTAATACCGCCAAGGTTTTAAATAATCTGGTGTTTTGCGGCGATACCATGCTCCGGCTTTGTTTCGGATTAAACAGGTATTCTGTCGACCTTGATTTCTGGGTTATAAAGGATTTGGATTTCAAAGATTTATTCAAAAAAGTTGAAAATATTTTATCTAAAGAATATACGATTACGGATAGCGCAAACAAATTTTATACCATTATTTTTGAGATTAAATCCCCTGATTATCCGAGAAGTTTAAAAATCGAAATCAGAAAAGAGAAAAAAGACATAAAAGTAGAATCTTCGATTGCTTATAGCAAAAATTCAAATATTCAGGTATTTCTAAACACAGTTTCACTTTCGGATATGCTGCAAGCTAAAATTAACGCTTTTCTTAACCGGAAAGAAATCCGTGACTGTTTCGATCTGGAATTTCTTCTTAAGAAAGGTATTGTTTTGGATGCACCAGCGGATAGGTTAAAGAAGCTTTTAGAACAAATAGAAACGCTCTCTAAAAATGATTATGCCATAAAGCTTGGTTCATTGCTCCAGGCAAGCGAAAGGCCGTATTATTCTAAAGAAAACTTTAAGATTTTAAAATCGAAAATAAATCAGCTCTTAGCGATATAGTTCAAGGCTAAAAACTCAATATATAATGTAGTCAAATAACAGGAGGATGGCATGAAAGGAAAGTTACTTTTGATTTTTTTAATGCTGCTTTGTTTTTCACCAATTATGGTTGTTTCTGCTGCTGATTCATCAACCGCTGGCGAAGTTAAGCCGCTCCAAGCCGGCCTTGCTACAGATGAAAAGCCAGCAGAAGAAGCCATAATGGCAAATACGCCGCAGGAAGCAACGCAAGAAAAAGCGTCTGCAGAAACCACCAAGAATAATTCAACTTATAAAATCGGCATAGATGACGTGCTTGATATAGAGATAATCCAGCCGGAACAGAGATCGACCACTGTGGTTGTCGCTCCGGACGGAACAATTAGCGTTCCATATGTGGGCAATGTAAAGGTGGTTCATATGTCTTTGTCCGAGGCGGAAGCGCTTATAACCAGTAAACTTGCCGACGGTTATTTAAAATATCCGATTGTTTCAATAGCTCTAAAGGAAAACCGCAGCAAAAAGTTTTTTGTCTATGGTGAAGTTATGAAGCCGGGAACCTACATTTTAGACGAAAATACAACCGTGCTTGAAGCAATATCTCTGGCCGGTGGCTTTACAAAGTATGGTTCAACAAGCCGTGTAAAGATTCTGCGGCCTAAGAAAGTAAGCGCGGATTATGAAACAATCAAAATAAACCTTGATGCAGTTATGAATGGTAATTCTAAGGCCGATATTATTTTGAAACCAGGCGATACCGTTGTGGTATCCGAGGGGATTTTTTAATGGGGAAGAGAATAAACACAAATTACCGCGATTTTGGAACTAATTTCCACGAATGGATTCGTGGAAATTAGTCTCTCAATTCGTGGCAATCCGTGTTCTAGAAAAAGGAGAATACCATGGATCAATCATATTCTTACATGACAATGCGTGATTATATGCGCGTATTGTTCAGACAAAAGGCAGTACTTGTTACAACTATAATCGTTGTAACCCTAGTCAGTATAATTGGCTTATTGTTTAAAACCCCAGTATACAAAGCCAAAGTTAAGATGCTTATCCAGGCTCAACCCCAAGTGGAATCTCCTTACTATACGGCAATCATGGGTTATAGCAATATTCAGCCCACATTAACACAGAGCGAAATTGTAACTTCGAATCCAGTACTTGGCTTAGCCGTAAGAGCACTCGGGCTTTATCAGCGGCCGTTTGATTATGAATCAAATTTTGCTTCCGTTCTCAAAAAACCTTTAATCTCTTTCATAGCCAAGCTGTCTCAAAAAGAGTTAGAAACTTATCCTGAAGGCCAAAGGAAAGGCATTCTCTACCGCATGGCTATAGAAAATTTAAGAGAAAATCTTAAAGTTGAACCTGTACAAGACACTAATATTTTTATTATAAGCGTAGTAGATTATGATCCAATTGCTGCTGCAACTATTGCCAATACCATAAGCCGTGCTTATGCGATTTTTGACCTGGAGCAACAGCTTGCAGAGTTGCAGCTAAAATACGGAGAAAAGCATCCCACGGCAATACAGTTGAAGGAAAACATTGAGAAGATGAGCAAAAATCTTTCTGGCCAACCAGTTTCTGATGTTGAGGCAATTGGTCCAGCAAGTGTAAAGATTATCGAGCAGGCAGCATTGCCTATTAAACCAGAGGGTTTACCTCGCTCGATTCTTTTGGTGCTGGCTTTTATTTTGAGCATATTCCTCGGTGTTATGCTTTCCTTTGTCTTTGAATACCTTGACCAGACTATTCGCTATCCTAAGGAAGCAGAGGAGTATCTTGGAGTTCCTTGCCTTGGTTCTATACCTAAGAATGCAAAAACAAACTACTATCATAATCTGGCAGACCAGGTCTATCTTTTGATGAAAGACAAGAAATTGAAATCATTAGTATTTACTTCAGCACTTTTCGGCGAAGGCGTAAGCACACTGATAGCAAATCTTGCCACTTACTTTTCTGAAACAGCCAAGCACAAAACTCTTGTTATCGATGCAAATTTTAGGAATCCTATTCTGGGTAAACTTTTTAAAATTCCTAAAGAAACCGGCTTGGTTGATGTTCTTGAGGGAAAGTTGAGTTTTGAAAAAGCAGTTAAAGAGGCAGGCAGTGATTTGGATGTGCTTGCCGCGGGAAACTGTACGCTTAACCCCGTAACATTGTTAAGTTCGCATGCAATGCAGGAGTTAATTAGACAGGTAAAAGAAAAATATACGATAGTCCTGATAGATTCTCCTGAAATCAGCGCCTACAAAGACGGAGTAATACTTTCCACTTTTGCTGATAGCACGGTTATTGTGGTAAATGAAGGCAAAACACGTAAACAAGTAATAAAGGCTTCGTTAGTTCCGTTTGAGCAAAATAAGACCAACATCTTAGGTTCAATTTTGAATAACCGGACATTTCCGATACCGGAGAAAATTTATAATAAAATGTAATTAATTCTAAGCTCTTATTCCGGCTATGCGGGTAAAATAAAGAAAGATACACTTAAATATTTGCGTTGAATATGGCAACGAAAAGCTGCCATTACTTTAATTCTTCCTAATATTATCGAAGGCAAGGTTTCTGGCATTTATGAAGTAAGTAAAAATTGCTCTATTTTGCTTATTCTGCCTGCGATTATCTTTCCATAAAAGATACGGCAAATCCCGATTGCCTTTTAATTAGAACAGAATAAGCCTCGGAAGGAATAAAAGACAATGGATGGAACTGCCGCAATTTACGTACATAGAATACTTAAAAAAGATTACAATCAGCATTTCGTCAAGTGAGCTCTCAAAACTGATTACAAATGCTTTTTGGTGCAAAGTATTTCATCGACGTATCTCACAAGGTTCTTTATGAATTAACCAGTACAAGGGGTAGATATATAAGTTTGCTTTAGTAGAGGCAACGAAATTTGTAGATACTTTTTAAATAAAGAGATTAGATAGGAAAATGAAACTAAATTTAACAAGAAAAGTATGGTCGGTATTTTTTATTTTAGGAGTAGCGGCTCTTGCCGAGATGATGAATAACATTATCTTGGGGCGATCTTTGCCCGCATCGGTATTTGGTGAATTCAAGTTTATCAATACTGTTGCATTAACTTTATCCAGCCTTTTATTGTTCGGGCAAAATATGGCTATAATAAGGATTTTTGGAAAAGAGAAGCTGGAGCGTTACAATTGGCGTGGATTTATAGATTCTTGCCTAAAATTTACCATCATAGTGGCGGCATTAATATGTTTTGCGTTGGCGTATTATTACAAGATGAAAATCGAACTTTTGTACGCCTATATCGCTGTAATAGCAGGAGTGGGGATAGAATATCATTCAGCGCTTATGCGCGCTAAAGAGCGGTATGCATATTCCATGTTTCTTACTAAAACATCATCTATCGTCTTTTTTATTCTTCTTATATTTGTCGTTTGTCTGTATAAGAATAACTCACTCAACACTTTACTCATTGCTTATTCATCAATATTTGTAATTACCTGGGCTATTTCATCGCTATCCGTCAAGAAATTGCCGCTAGGCAAAGAACCGGTTCCGGGTAAGGTTGTGAAGGAAGGGCTGTGGCTTTTTATGATCAGTTTTTCTTTTATGATTATGATCCAAATAGACAAATTTTTTATTGCGAAAATGCTCGGATACGAAAAACTTGCCGATTATGTTGTTGTAATTACAATTACTCGAGGATTTGATTTAATTGCCATGGCGTTATGGTTTGTGTTGATGCCTCATTATGCAATAGATTTGACACGGTCTATTAAAAAAGACACCGTAAAAGTAACCGTAGCCGCCGGCGTTGTGTGTGCCGGATATGCGCTATTTGGCAAAACATTACTGCATTTATTTTTTGGCGGCAAATATGACGCCTCTGCCTATCTTCTGGTATTTTTTATTATCATAGGATTTCTCAGGGTTATGTATTCAATCCCTTCCGGTATTATCGGCGGCCGCCTTCCGGAAAAGTACCTGCGCTTATTTCTGTCGACATGTGTAATCGGTATATTCATAAATGTAGCGGGTAATTACTTTTTAATACCTATATATGGTTTACGCGGGGCCGCTATTTCAACAATGTCGTCATGGATATTTAGGGTTATAAGTGCATATTTTGTTGTTTATAAACAATCTTCAGGCACACATATATCAACTGCCGAAAGTGTTCCGGCTTAACATAAGGATATAGTGAAATCGAAAAAAAATATACAAACGGGATTTCTAAAAACAAAATGCTGCGGCTGCGGCGTTTGCGCAGCTGTTTGTCCGGTAGGGGCAATTTCTCTGCGCGTAACTAATTATGGTTTTAATCTGCCTGTTGTAGACAAGGCACTTTGTATTAATTGCGGAAAGTGCCGAAGAGTGTGCCCTAAAATACGGTTTGATTTAAATGCAATGAATACTGATATATTCGGGAATTTGCCTACCGATTATACCATAGGCAATTATTTGGCCATTTATTCCGGATACGCTAATGATAAAACTTTTAGATATAACGGTTCATCCGGAGGTATGGTGACTAGTCTATTGTGTGAATTATTGCGCAAAAAAATAATTTCCGGAGCCATTGTTACAAAACTAACATATGGAAAGGTTTTGCGTTCGCGGTCATTTTTAGCAGAAACCGAGGAAGGCATTATTAATGCAAGGTGCTCAAAATATTGCCCGATGTCACTATCTGATGGTTTAAGCGAAATAAAAAATAAAAACGGTAAATTTGCGGTTGTGTGTTTACCGTGCCATGCCATTGCGTTAAGAAAGGCCATGGAAATTGATAAAGAATTATCAAGGAAAATTGCATTTATATTTACGCTATTTTGTAATCATACCCCCTCATATAAAGCAATTGATTTTTTCCTTTATAAAAACAATATAAATTCCTCGGAAGTAAACGAATTCAGGTGGCGCGGCGATGGCTGGCCGGGGAAAACAACAGTTACTACCAAAGAAAAAACATTTTCCTTGTTTTTCCCGAATGCCTGGTGGCAATTTTTCGGAAGAGGTTATTTTATACCATTTTCGTGTTACTGCTGCGCAGATTTCTTTGGTGAATTTTCTGATTTATCGTTTGGAGACGCCTGGCTAGAGGAAACCAAGAACGATACCACTGGAACTAATGTTGCAATTGCAAGGTCCGAACAAGGCCTAAGCCTAATAAAATCTATGGCGGATGCCAATGCGTTGACCATTAAAGACTTAGATGCTGGTATATTAAAAAAATCATTTGAAATTAATATTAGAGAACGAAAAGCAAGATCTCTTTCCCGTATACGATACCCGAGAGAATTTAAGCGGCTTATAAAATTGATGGCAGGGTATTTATATTTTATGAAGAGGCAATGGAGATGAGCGAAAATATTTTCACGTTAGTGGGTAATGGGCCATATACTAATCTTGGGTGTGAGGCGATTGTACGCGGAACAGCTACGATATTAGATAGTTATTTTAAGGAGAACTCATTCATTATTCATAGTAATTTTAAAAACAAAAAAGAATACCTTAAACAAGTACGTTTAGAATATGATTCGCGAATTATACATATAGGTCGTTTTTTCCATCGCAAGTATTCATTTGGTTGGCTAAGTGATAAAATTAATGAGTACTCTTTGCCGCTCACCTTGAAGCAACTCCGATTTAAGGAAATGCTTGGTTATCTAAAAGATTCAAGAGCAGTGCTTTCAATAGGGGGAGATAATTATTCGCTTGATTACGGTATACCAAAATTTTATATTGATCTCAATGATATTGTAATATCGAAAAAGAAACCCATGATTTTATGGGCAGCATCTGTTGGCCCTTTTTCAAAATTCCCATATTTTGAAAAACATATATTAAAAAAGTTAAAAAATGTTTATATTTTTGCAAGAGAATCGGAAACCATTGATTACTTAACTTCAAAAGGGATTAAGGAAAATGTTTATAGAGTCGCGGATCCCGCCTTTTTGTTAAACGCGCAGTTTCCGCAAATGGATAAATTTAATGTTGTCATAAACGAAGGAGGAATAGGCATTAATCTTAGTCCATTACTTGCGCGGTATATTACCAATGGAGACATGAAAAAATGTGTAGAAATATCTGCTCAGATTATCGCTAGTATTAGCTCGAAAATGCAAAGGCCAATATATTTAATTCCGCACGTACTTAACGATGGATGTAACGATTATTCATTTATGCGAGATGCCAAAACATTGATTGATTCTACAAAGCATGATATTACCTTGATACCGCCTATTTTAAATGCTAGCCAGATGAAATGGGTAATAAGCAAGATGGCACTTTTTTTGGGTGCAAGAACTCATTCTACTATTGCGGCATTGTCATCGTTAGTCCCAACGCTGAGCCTTTCTTATAGCAGTAAATCTATAGGTTTAAACAAAGATATATTTGAAACTACAGAATTTTGTATAAACTCTAGGGATATAAATAGTAACGTAATATTGGAAAAATTGATAAATATGCAACAAAGTCATAATTCAATTGTACATGATTTGCACACAAAAATAGCAGACATTAAAAAACGTGCCATGGATAGCGGTAAATATATTAAACAAATTTTGGATAGTAAGTAATAAGAATGAATAACCCGCGTTATATTATTATTACTCCAGTAAGAAATGAAGAATCATTTCTTGAGCAAACAATAAAATCTGTATTGGCTCAAACAATAAAACCAATTCAATGGATTATTGTCAACGATGGCTCGACAGATTCTACGCGAAGTATTATTGAAAGATACCTATCAAACAAATGGATAACCGTTATTGATAGACCCAATAAAGGCCATAGAGCAGGCAAGGGTCCAGCAGAGGCATTTAATATATCCCTAAGCTATATTTCTAGCGATTATGATTTTATTGTGAATCTTGATGGTGATGTATCATTTGATTCAGACTATTTTGAAAAAATATTTAATAAATTTAAGAATAACTCTTGTCTCGGCATAGCAAGTGGGAAATCATATTATCTAAAACGAGGGAAAACAGTCCTGTATAGGTCTTCAGATACATCAACGATGGGACCATCAAAGGTGTATAGAAAAGAATGCTTTCTTGATATTGGAGGTGTTCTTGAAGAAAACATTTGTTGGGATATGTTAGATAATATAAGAGCTCAAATGAAAGGATGGGATACCAAAAGTTTTGGTGACATATCTTTTATTCATTATAAACAAATCGGGTACAAACAAGGGAGTATTCTAAAGGGATGTTATACTACTGGTAATATTTTATATTTTTATGGTTATCATCCATTATATATTTTAGCGAAAGGCATATATCGTATGTGCGAATCACCATTTATAATCGGTGGGCTATACACAATAATTGGCTATTATGCAGCTTGGTTTACTAGAAAAGATCGTTATCACGATAAAAATTTAATTGCCTATATGCAGACAAAGCAGATGCAGAAGCTCGCCGCGCAATTATTTGGCAGAATTATTATGAATAGGAAGTAATTTCCTAAAAGCATCATGATACAAAAATAAATAATGGCTATCAAAAATTCATATAATAATCTACCAGAAGGTAACATATGAAAAAAATACTTTTTCTAATTTTAATTTTAAGGCCAATAATAGACCTAGCCTGGAACAATAGATTTCTCGGTTTTAATATTGCCGATATTGTAGGGATCGTATTATTTGTATCGGTGATAGCTTTAGTGCTCTTGAAAAATAAGCAGTTATTTTATCCGAAAAGCTTTGCTCTATTTTTGCCGATAGTTATTTTTTCTAATATGGCATTCAATAACTATTTATATTCATATGCTTTATTCGCCAGGCTAATTTCGCCCATGATTTTTTTATTTTATTTCTGGAAAGATGAAAACAATCTCAGGAAGATAGAATTATTTATGAAATGGTTTATCGTTGTATCGCTTATACCGATAATCTTGTCATTTTTGCAATATTTCCATGTGATACCATACACTTATTTTGACTGGCTTCCGACGGTAGGAAGAGTTGGAAGAGCATCCGGGGGCTATGGGCATCCCACAGGCCTAACCAGGATATTGATATTCTCGATACTATTTGCGCTTTATTTTATCCATCTTGAAAAGAGTGGACGGATGCCAAAGTGGCCGTTGGTCTTATATATATTAGCAACCTTGGCAGCTATTTTTATTTCATACCACAGAGCCGCATATTTTATTGTGGTTATAATTTTTATTTTATGGTATGGCGATATTTCCGTAAAATATAGAGCTAAATGGAAAATGATTCTTTTCTTCTTCGCAATGTTTATTCTAGCATTATTTATAATTTCAAAATTTTCACCCGTAAAGATATCAGATGTCGTAAATCTAAAAATTATTTCAGGGTTGCATGGTAGAGTTTGGAAATTCGAAGAAATAACTTCCGTATATCAAAAAATGCCACTGTTAAATCAGTTGTTTGGCAATGGGGGCAACCCATATTTTTCAAAAGGCAGTTTTATGTATATTGACAATGATGCCGTCCATATGCTTTGGAGTTATGGAATTATTGGTTTGTTTGCGTGGCTTTTGGTTGTTTATGAATTTATCCTTTCGACATTTAGGCTAAGAAACACCGCAACATTGAAAAATTATTTTTTTAATAAAATAACAAGAATAACTATTGTGTGTTATATACTTTTTGGTGTAGTGGTAGAAACATCTACGCTGCCTAATTTTATGTATATTGTATATAGTTTATATGTTGTTAATAACAGAAATATTATCGCAAATTGCAAGAGTGACGAACTTAGAACGCTAGACAGCAGGCTGGTTGTTAGCGGGATTATGGCAATAGCGCTTAGCTGCTGCATTCTTTATTGCTTTCTGGTTTCGGTATAATGTTAATTTGGATAATGCAATATAAAAATTCTGCATATTGTAAGACAATAAACTAATTATGTAAGATTAAATTAAATTACGTACTTTTTTCGAATAATGGATTATGAGTAATAAACATGGTTCCAGTTACTACGAGAAACATTACAAGCGATCTATTTTTCACAGAAGAGGGGATAACCCATATGTTAACATATTCTGGATTAAGTATATTCGAAAATATAAGGAAAGCGGGAAGCTCCTTGAAGTTGGGTGTGGAGAAGGTTATTTCCTAAAAAGAATATCTTCTTATTATAGTATTTGGGGGATCGATATTAATGAATATGCAGTAGATATTGCGAGAGAAGTTGCGCCAAAGGCAATTATTAAATTATGCGATGCTACTAAATTACCGTTCAAAACATCATTCTTTGATGTTATAGTGGCGTTTGATGTAATCGAGCATTTACGGCAGCCAGAACTATTCTTTAAAGAAGCGAACAGAGTTTTAAAAATTGGTGGTATACTAATAGTTAGAACCCCAAACCCAATTTCATTCGGTGCGCGAATTAAAAGGGAGCAATGGTTTGGATTTCGCGATGAAACACACGTGTCTATTCTTAGTTCAAAAGAATGGAAAAAAATATTGCTAGACTTTAAATTTATTATTTTAGAAGAAGGCACGGATACATTATGGGATACCCCATATTTTAAATTTATTCCTAACGTAATACAAAAACCATTATTCATTGGGACCCATGTATTATTAAATATGATATATAGAGGGTTCTTTAATTGGAGCTTAGGCGAAAACTGGGTTTGTATATCAATGAAGCAAATGTAACCGATGAGAATATTACATGTTGTTAGACAGTTTTATCCATGCGTAGGTGGCATTGAGAATTTTGTAGAATGCTTGGCCAAAGAACAAAAACGTTTCGGTAATGAAGTCAGCATTTTAACTCTCAACAAAAATTTTGCAACAGGCCAAGCCTTAAATAAACAGGAAACCTATGCCGGCATACCAATTAAGCGCATACCATTTATTGGAATAAAACGTTATCCCGTAGCTCTTTCTTGTATAAAATATTTAGGCGATTACGATATCATTCATATTCATTGCATAGATTTTTTTGTAGATTATCTTGTTCTGACAAAGTTTATTCACAAAAAAAAGCTTATCGTGCATACGCATGGAGGATTTTTCCATACGCCATGGCTTATGTGGTTCAAGAAAATATACTTTTATTTAGTGACAAGACTGATATTACTAGGATGCGATAAAATAATAGTTGATAGCATACACGATTACAAGTTATTTGGCCAAATTAGTAAAAAAATAGTTCTTATTGATGATGGCGTCGATACCAATAAGTTCAATAACATTGATAAGCGAGTTGCACCATGGTCGTTGTTATTTGTCGGAAGGCTTGATGTGAATAAAAGAATAGATAATTTGTTATTAACCGTTGCACTATTAAAAGAAAAAAATAAAAGCATAAAGTTGCGAATTGCAGGTTCGGACTGGGCTGGCATAAAACACCAATTGGATAAGTTGATCGATAAATTAAATATTAAAGATAACGTCGCCTTTTTAGGAAAAATTACCGAAAAAGAATTGGTTGAAGAATTTTCGAAGGCGCATATTTTTGTATCAGCTTCACAATATGAATCTTTTGGCATTTCTGCGGTCGAAGCGTTAGCCTCCGGCACTCCCTGCGTTTTAAATGATATAGAGTCATTCAAGAGTTTTTTAAATGGATATAATTGCGGAATGCTAACAGATTTTAATAATCATAAGGGATCCGCAGAGAATATTTTTGAAATATTAGCCCTGAAAGATGACCAATACCGCATTTTAAGTTTTAACGCGCGTAAGCGCGGGGCAAAATTCTCATGGGATATCGTCGCTAAAAAAATTACAAAGGAATATTATTAAACAAAAGAATTATCAGGAAAATGAAAAATCTTCAGTATGCAAATCCTTGATTGTAAATATAACAATATAACAATTAATGAGGCGCTTGGGCAGTCTTTGGAATTATTACAAATTCAAAGTAAATCGAAAATATTTTTTCTTAACGCAGATTGTATTTATAAAGCCCAGCACGATATAGAGTATAGAAATATTTTAAATTCCGCCGAGCTTATTTTGCCTGATGGAATAGGAGTAAAATTGATAACTAGGTTATTCGGGTGGCGAATGAAAGATAATTGTAACGGTACAGACTTTTCGCCTCTTTTTATGGCAAAAGCCGCGCAACATAACTACAAAATTTTTTTTCTCGGCGCGAAAGAAGGCATTGCCGAGAAGGCCGCGCATAACGTTAGTAAACATGTCCCGGCTATTCAGATTGTCGGTGCGCAAAGCGGTTACTTTGCGAACAACGAAGCCGTTATTGAAAAAATCAATTCCTCAAAGGCGGATATTCTTTTTGTGGCAATGGGCGTGCCGTTGCAGGAAAAATGGATTTATAAAAATCTAGATAAATTAGATGTCCGTTTATGTCTTGGGGTTGGCGCATTGTTTGATTATCTTTCCGGTACCCTTCCCCGTGCGCCGAAATTTATGAGAATAATTCACCTGGAATGGCTCTGGAGAATATCTCTTGAACCAAAGCGGATGTTCAGGCGTTATATTATTGATGGTTCAAAACTTTTTTGGTTAATTTTGAAGCAGAAGCTCAAAAGCTAATTTCAGCCCAGGGAGATTGGGATAGGTTCACAGGAATTATTTTATTATTATATTGAATTTTTACGTTAATTCGCCTTAGAACTACAGGCGCCTTCCCCCAGTTAAATTTTCCTTTACTATCCCAGCCGCTACCGGTATTTTTCACTTCGCTTACAGCAAATAAAATATATTTGTTTCCGTTTTTAAGTAGTGCAACTGCTCCGTTTTGGTCTGCGGTTATAGTAAATTGCCCTAATGTGAGCGGCTTATTTTTAATAAAACCTACCGCTGCATTCAAGCGAGGAGAGTCTACGGTAAAAATGCCTTCTTTGAAGCTGCTTTCAATATTTTCTTCTTTTAAAAATATTAGCCCACCCAATGAGGTAAGAATTAATTTTTGAGGGTTAGCTATGGTATCAAAATATCCGTGAATATTATCAAAAACCGGCGCTTCTTGCCATCCGTGGCTGAAGGCAAACTGGAATAAGCCATCAAAATTATTTTTCAATGCTTCAGCTGCTAATACAATTGGCATTTCATAAGCATACTGATTAGGCAGGCAATGATTCCATTCAGTTAGTGTAAATGGTTTATTTTCCGGCCTGATTTCAATTAGTTTGCGAATAAATCCAAGATTTTCATCCAAGAGCATTGATTTGTTGTTTATAACGAAATCATTGATATCCCAACTTTTATTGGGAAACCTGGGATGGTCCCAGTATCTATGTTTATCGATAAAATCACAGGATTCCTGAACAGCGATATCGGTATTTTGGCTGCCGGTAATTGGCACTTTTATTCCCAATTTTTCTTTTAGAAAAGAAACCATGCTGTCGAAATATTTCTTTTCTATGGTGCTATAGGAAAACATTTTCAATATTCCAAGCTGGCTACGGTAATATTTCGGAGCTTTTATCGGGTTAAATGCTTTCAAGGAAGTTTCATTTATGATTTCTATTAATGCAATCGCTGGGTCGTCACAATAGCGAAGTTTGGTATATTTATTGTAATGGGTAAGCAGCTCTTTAGCGTATTGTTTCTGAAGTTCAATTAGTTTTGGGTCAAACATGGAATAGGGTTTGGCAGCCATGCCCAGCTTTCCAGCATCTTTTATTCCGTCTGCTTCGGTAAAATGCCTAGAGACAAGCAGGTTCATATCTATATATATCCCGCAAATTTTCAATTGATAAATTAAATAATCAAGTTTATCCATTTGCGCTTTACTTAAGACCCCGGTTTTTTTCATTTGAGGATTTTTATGTGCAGGGCAAATATCTTCGAATATACCCATAGGTTCGAAACCCCAGTCCATGTGGTGTAACCGCACAGCATTGAAGCCAAAATAGGCGATACGTTTGGCAAGCATTTCTGCCTGCTTTTTATCGGGGAAACAGGCACTAAAGCAAAGGTTTGTTCCCCAGAATTTGGCGCGGGTACCGTCTTCGAAATAGAAATGACCGTCTTTTACTTTGACAAAACCATGTTTTCCTGCAGGTGCGTCTAATACTAATTTACCTATATTAAGAGGGGAGCCAAGGTCAAGTTTTTCCGGAAAGTAAAATGGATACCACTCGCTACTATCATCAGAGCTTTTTGCGATAGAGGAAGGAATGCATAAAAATATTAACGCGAAAATCGCTATAAATTTTAGAAATTTCATAAGGAAATTATAACATAGATTATCTAAATTAACCAAAATACTTGTAGCCATTTTTTTGGTTATCTATTTTTCTTTTCGCTTTTATGACAACGCTGCTTTTGCCGCTATTGATGCAAATGGTGTATCATTTTTTATAACCGGTAAAATTCAAGCACAGCGACTTCTTCTCAAACAATATTCGGATTGTCAGAGACGCCTTATTTGTTTATCGGTTTTCCGGATTCATTTTCTGCGCTCCGTAAAATAGATATTGCTTTGTGGAGGAACCCGAATGGTTTTATCAGGGGCTTTACTGCAACGTTCAATGTTATGTCCGAGTCTATCAGTTCGGCATTATTCCTCTTGGGTGGAGGAGCCTTGGCGATAAGGTTACATCGCAGAAGAACTGTAAAAAACCATTGTCAAGATACTTACTCAAAGTTGTAGAAAAGTTAAACTTAATAAGCTGGTTTTGTAAAAAAATCTTGACAGTAAGCTAATGTCTTTTATAATGACCCAGCAATCTGTTTAAGGGTTATTTTCAGTTAAAGGAATGATTTGTAGTAAGTGAGGTGTAGTATGAAAAAAGCAGTGGTTTTATTATCGGTTTTATTAATGTCGATGGTGGTTTCTAATACCGGCAGCGCGTTTGCAAAAAATGATAAAACAGACGGAGTTTATACCGTATTAACTCAGGGCAGTACCGACTGGGTTAACGTATTTACTCCAACCCAAAAGCCGTGGCTGCTGATTAAATTCGATGATACGTTAACCAATCCTATATCAAGATGGACGGATCCTCTCGGAGATAAATTTAAAAGTACAGAATTGGTTGTAAGCGGAAAAAATAAGGTTTGGCTTTCTTTTACCGATGATTTCTGGCCAGGCCTTGGCGATGACAAAATAGGAAAATGGAACATCCGCGCATTTGAGAAATTAGATGATGGAAGGTCACTTATCGGAACCGCACACTTTACAGTTATTCCAGAGCCAATCAGTTCCACATTGTTTTTATTGGGCGGAGGAGCGCTAGCGATAAGGGTTTACCGTAAGAGAAAACAAAACGCTTAAAATTGTTGAATTCGTTGTTATAATAAATGGAAGGAAAAGTCAATCTTCCTTCCATTTTTGTTTTTATGAATTATCTAATTTGGCTTCTTACTGCTATTCTGTATTCCCCTATATTCTATCAGCTTTACAGATCACGGTGGGAAAATATTGACTATACCCATGCTTATTTTATCCTGCCTGTTTCTTTATGGTTTGCCTGGCTGAAACGCAAACCGCTAAAGCTGGCCTTTGAAAAAACTGTTGCACGGCCAAATATCCTCGGGCTGATTCTATTTATTGCCGGATTACTGATGTTTGTTTTCGGCTGGCGCTGGGATTTTCTTTTCATCTCTACTTTTTCTTTGATTTTAGTTACTTTTGGCATTTTGCTTTATATCTACGGTACCGGCGTTACAAAAATGCTTTCATTTCCTGTTTGTTACCTCTTGCTTATGGTGCCACCGCCTTTGGGAATACTTGATTCTATAACCATGCCCATGCGCTACGGCGCATCCGTTATGACGGAAATGATATTAAAACTTTTCCATTATCCCATCACACGCGATGGTTTGTTACTTTCGATTTCAAACCATGAAATTTACCTTGGCGCTCCCTGCAGTGGTTTTCGTTCGCTGATTACCATGGTTGCGTTGGGTTTAGCCTATGCCTATTTAAATAAAGGTTCTTTGAAGAAGAAAGCCTTGCTCGTATTTTCTGTCATACCCATTGCTTTAGTTGGGAACCTTTTGCGCATAACGGGCATATGCCTGGTGACATATCATCTGGGAGAAAAAGCTGGACAAGTATTCCACAATATAGCCGGCTACGTCATATTCCTCGTATTAATCGCAGGATTATTCTGGGTAGACGGTCTTCTGGATTGAATCATAAGAAAATGATGATTAATAAAAAACAAACAATCGTAGTCATACTTTTGATTCTGACTATCTTTGCAAGCTTCTTCCTGCCTAAGGCAAAATACAATGGTATAAACATTTTAAAAGAGATAAACATACCTTTACGTATGTCTGGCTGGCGAAGCACAGATGTCAGTAGTCAGCTTAATCCTCAAGATAAACGTTATAACTTTATCGGAGATATTTTCGCGCGTATTTACGCAGATGATTACGGAGAGTCATTGCTTTTTCTGGTGCTTGATGCGGGTAATTTCCATAACCCGAAGATTTGTTACGGTAATTCAGGCTATGAAGCCAGGGATCTTGATAAAATAAAGATTAAATCAGGAATATCTTCTTTCCAGGCCCAGACAGTTTTTATGAAAAAGGGTGGTGAAGGAAGACTTGTGATTTATTGGCTTTGCATAGACAAAAAAATCGCATCCTGGAGTCAGCAGAAAATAATTGAGTTATGGGATACCTTTTTAAACAAGAAAAAATCAGGATTGATGGTTCGCTTTGAAATACCTGCCACTGAAGAAAACCTTCCTTCTGTCATAAAACTTGCCAAAGAATTTATTCGGGAATTAAGGTCCAATCTTTCACAACAGGATAGAGAGTATATATTCGGAAAATAATTTACTTCGGATAAATCCCGACTTACTCTTAATTTTGAGTGATTGACTTATAATTATTTCCGCTAAGGAAGTGTCTGTCTGTCCTTATGGTATTGGCATTTATATTGTTTATGGTTTGGTTAAGGGTAATCCGGTCTGAACTATAACACCGTAATAGTTTGCTACTCTAGTACAGATCAAATAATTAAAAACAAAAAAGCAACTCATTTACAAGTTGCTTTTTTGTTTTAGTCTTATTTAGCAGTAATTATGCTTTCTTCGATGCTCGCTTGCGATATGCTCCTAAAGCCAGCGCACCGCCACCTAAAAGAAACAATGCGGAACTAAACGGTTCTGGCACGACCTTAAATGACGTAGTTCCGGAACCCATGGAACCTCCAGCGTAAGTATAAACAGCTTGCACATTCCATAGTCCAGTTTGCTTAATAAGATTCCAGTTTTCAGGACTAATCCATACTTGTTGGTTCTCACTAGGGTTTGAACCTGCAAAATCATATTTGTGCGAAGGCTCTTGCCACCACGAACCAATTACGTTTAATCCTGCTGTCGGAAGGTCCACATAAAGCCAGGGTGTTTCGCTCAAGGTGAATGTTGACTTAGGTGTAGTGCTGCCGTTACTATCAGTCATGAAAATGTCAGTAGCGAAAGCATTGCTTATTAATACTAACCCCGAAAAAATGGCTAAGAGAATTAACATTTTCTTCATGAATGCTCCTTCTTTCTTAATGGTTACTCCCTATACTTTTTTTGGTGGATCTCCTGCGATATGCTCCTAAAGCCAGCGCACCGCCACCTAAAAGAAACAATGCGGAACTAAACGGTTCTGGCACGACCTTAAAATTTAAAGCTTCACCACCACTCTTCACATTAAAGAACCCAACGCCAAGATATCCAGCGTCAACTTTCCATAGACCTGTTGTTTTTACGCGGTCCCAGTTTGAAATTGTATACCAATTGTTTGTGTTAGCAAAGGGACTTACGGTAAAACCTTTAATCAATCCATCTGGATTTTTCCATAGGCTCGCATCGCTTTTCCATAAATTGGAGAACGATGATGGAAAACCAATAAATAAATATGGCGTTTCTGATAAAGCAAAAGTTGTTTGTGAAGACGTCGGAATTGCGGAATTGTTATCAGTCATAAACATAGTTACGCCATTCCTATCGATACCCGCAAATGCAGAGCTTGCCATCGCAATGAAGAGAAGAACAGAGAAAAGCGAAGCCAAACCTGTAAATTTTTTCATATCACCTCCTGGAATCTATCTGCAAATCAATGCTAAAATACTCATTTTCACGAACTATATTGTAGTAATATTATTAAATTTGTAAAGAGAAATTTTTACTTTTTTTTGCCCTAAAATCCGCCAAATCCGCAGTTTTAAAAATAAAGATAAAAATAGCCAGCTTAGAATAAAGAAAAATGTTTTAAATACGCGAAATATGCTTTACCTGGCATATGCGATAACATATATAAAACTTAAGTTTAAAACAAAACCTTTCTGGGGTAATCGGTATATCGCCCTTCCCCCCTGGCTCGAATTGTCTGGACTAAACTCTGAAAATATACAAGAAAAAAAATAAAATGACGCCAAATGATGGATTCTTAAAAAAGATACTTGATAAAGCAAAAAAGCTGGTACTCATTTAGTTAAAATTGCAGTTAAAGCAAATAATGAACAAGACTTTAATAGACTTATAAAATTTACAATAGAAAATAAATCTAAAAACATAATCACTATTTCATTGGGAGCAATAGGTAGCATTTCATGTTTAACTTTTCCAGGAATTGGCTCATTAATTATGCTTATATTAATAGACCATCAGGATTAGGGTTGCCAGTAAAGACAAGCGGAATATAGCTATGTTTATAAGCAACTCTGCTGAGGTGGAGCTACTATATATCTTCAACACAACGTGGATATTCCCCATGTTTTAGATAATATCTCTATTCCTAAGTTTGATTTAAATAATTCTATCCACATTAAGTTATCCGAACTTTCTGAACAAGCCCATAATGCGGCTAATAAAGGAGAAAAATTAAATAAGATCGAAGAGGCTATTGATTTCCAGGCAGCAAAGCTTTGGAATTTAAATGAACAAGAATTAAAAGATATACAAAGATCATTGGAAGAATTAGAGGGTACAAAAGATGTCGAATCCGCTGAGTAATCTGAATAGTGCTTTTAAAATTTTAGCCGAACATGTAGATATCATGCCTGCCGTTGGTCGGGCAATTGAAGATTTACAATATACTAACCAAGACGAAAGAGAAGACGGTTTCCTTTCGCGCCAAGATGCAGCCGTAAATAATATCATTGCAGAAAGTCCGAATCGGGAATTATATAAAGCTACGTCTTCGCTGCCAAGTGTAGCCAACCATAAGGTGCGTGTAAGCTTTGATGTGTCGAATGTAATACAAACTATATTGGGGGAACTCTGACCTGCTTCGCCGATTGTCTGTAGAATAATAGATCATAGCCAAAAGTAAACAGCCGCTTTGTCCGTGATAACAAAATTATCAGTTTACCAGATATTTTTCGTTAATGAGCCAAGAGGGAAGATTTTTGAAAAGATGATTTTAGCGAATAGCTCAATAATTGTGTTTAACCCAGTTAATCACTGTCGCCTTGCTGCATCCCAATATTTTCGCAATCATTTTATAGGAATATCTTCCTGTAGCATAGATTTCTTGTGCCATTTTCTTTTTCTCTTCTCTTATCGCTAATTTTGCTATTCTGCCATCTGAATCTGTATCTTGATAGGCATAAGCACGGCTAACGTTATTGCTCCAATAGCTTGGCAAGTAACATCTCAATAATCCTTCAAACCAAGGCGAATAAACATAGGCCCAAGTTCTTTTATCTTTATTGATTCTATTGAATTCTTCCCTGACTCTGCAAAGAATTCTTCGTAATTCTGGCCTATCAAAACCTACTTGTAAGAACCCCGGATCCTTAAAGATAAGCACATCAGTAGAACTGATAATATTTCTGTCTATCAGTCTTGATTCCTGTCCTACAAAGATTAAAGTACATTGCCTTTGCCTAAATAACCCAAGAGCCTTAGACATTGATTTACTGTCATTTTTAAGGCTTTCTCTGGAAGAATAAAGTAAATATGCCTCATCAATGAGATTGACAGAGCCTAATAATATACTATCCAAATCTTTGACTATACCAAGCCACGGAGGTAGTAAATACTCTTTATTCTTAGGAAACCCTACAATATAAGTAGGTAATTTCCAATGAAGTATTTCCATAAGATAGTGGGCAAGTGCGCTTTTTCCTGTACCTGGTGCGCCTAATATTGTGATTCTACAAGGATGCTTAATCACTTCAAGCCATTTAATCTTATCGGAATCAATAGTTATGGCAGATGGATAAGTAACTTGGCTTCTGGAAGCTACTGAAGCTAAAGGGGTTGATTTTATTATATCGATAGACTCAAATATTCCTTTAATCTTTTCCTTCAATTCCTTCAGATCAGGGATACTTTCTTGTACCTTTACTCTTTCTGCATCTTGGTTAAGACCATTTTTTTCTTTAACAAGTTTTTGCAAATATTCCAGAAGCTGCTTTTCGCCACCATTTCTGGTTAACTGTATTAATTTATATATCGCTAAGCCAGTTAATCCATAACCAATGAGTTTACTTAATTTATTTGTATTATTTTCATTTAACATTTTCTACTTCCTGTTGATTATTTTGTCTAGACAAAAAGTCTTGAATTAGCCCAAATTCTTTAGTATAATCGTGCTGGAAAAATTTTATAACTTGCTTTACAGTGCCCAGTTCTGCTTTGCCCTTCGGTAAACGAAACCGCCGGTCGGGATTCGCAGAAATTAAAGAAGAAATATTTTAAAATGATGTTTGGATGGGAAACACGAAAACAAAGGTTGATACGTAGCTCTAAAATATCTGCGCTGAAAAAGCTCAAAGGTATACGGCTAATGAACGAACTTGCCGATAAGGTATTGTTGCTTAAACAAAAGCGCGCACGGCGTAAATTACGTGAATTGCAATAGTTCATAGTATTAATATCTAAATACAACCGCACCCTAATCAATACACTTCATGCCAATTGATCCTGTCTGCAAAATGTCAGTTGAAAAAAATAAGGATTTAATGCTTAAAGATAACCGGCAGGAATACTTTTTCTGCAGCCGGCATTGCCGGGAAAAATTTTTAAAACAAATACAAAACGAAGGTGAAAAGTTAGCTGCCCCAAAAGAAAGTACCTTTTTTACCTGCCCGATGCATCCGGAGATCCGTCAAAAAAATTTCGGAGATTGCCCTAAATGCGGAATGGCTCTTGAACCGGTTGGCGCAGCCAAAGATACTTTAGAAGAGGTATCAATTCGTTCTTACTTCATTAAGTTCTGGTTGGGAATTATTTTCGCTGCCCCCGTCATTATCTTAAACGCCGGTGAAATATTTCCTTTCCTGAAAATATCGGCAATACTTTCGTATAAAATATCTTCCTGGGTTCAATTAGTATTCGCAACGCCGGTTGTCTTTTGGTCGGGAGGATTTTTTCATATTAAAGCCCTGAAATCATTAATTTCCAGATCCCTGAATATGTTCACTTTGATATCGCTGGGTGTAATATCAGCTTACGGCTATAGTTTATTTGCGGTAATTTTGCCAAAAATTTTCCCCAGTTCGCTTAAAGCCGCCGGACGGATTAATCTTTATTTCGAAGCCGCCGCCATGATTACGCTTCTCGTTCTTTTAGGCCAATTATTGGAAGCGAAAGCAAGAAACAAAACCGGGCATGCCATTAAGGCTCTTCTCGGGTTTGCGGCAAAAAATGCCCATCTTGTAACGAATGGCCGGGAAGAAGAAGTAAAGATTGGAGCAGTAAAAAAAGGGGATTTACTGCGCGTTAAGCCTGGCGAGAAAGTCCCTGTTGACGGGATAATTATTGAAGGCCAAAGCGCAATCGACGAGTCAATGCTTTCCGGAGAACCCGTACCACTCCAAAAGGGCACAGGTGATAAAGTTGCCGGCGCAACGATTAATCAAACCGGAACTTTTCTGATGCGCGCAGAAAAAGTTGGCGCGGAAACCTTGCTTTCGCAAATTATCCAGATGGTTGAAACCGCGCAAAGGAGTCGCGCGCCAATACAAAAGTTAGCCGATAAGGTTTCCAGCTATTTTGTGCCAACCGTTATCTTTACGGCGGTAATTACTTTTTTTGCTTGGCTTGTTTTCGGCTCCAAGCCTTCGCTCTCCTATGCCGTAGTTAATGCGATTTCGGTTTTAATTATTGCCTGTCCATGCGCGCTTGGCCTTGCAACGCCGATGTCGGTTATGGTTGGGGTAGGCCGCGCAGCACTATCGGGAATTTTAATTAAAAATGCGGAGGCGATTGAGAAAGCAGATAAGATAACGCATGTTTTGGTCGATAAAACCGGAACGTTGACTTTAGGCAAGCCACGCGTAATCACTATAACAGTTAATAAAAACTTCAGCGAACAAATTTTTTTAGAGAGTGCCGCCGCTATTGAACTATTAAGCGAACACCCTTTGGCAATAGCGATTGTTGATTATGCAAAAGAACGAAAATTCGAAATTCCAAACGCCGAAGAATTTGAAACAATTACCGGCATGGGGGCCAAGGCTATCGTCAAAGGAAAAAATATTTTGCTCGGCAAAGAAGATTTTTTAAATGGCGCTAAAATTATAATTGACGGTGAATTGAAAAATAAAGCCGCACAATTTCAGGCTAACACTGAAACAATTGTTTGGCTGGCAATCGATATGGAAATTGCCGGGTTTTTTGCAATTTCCGATCCCATCAAAGAAACAACGCCGCTCGCGCTAAAAAAACTGCATGCAATGGGCTTAAGGGTAGTTATGGTTACCGGCGATAATCAATTAACCGCTCTGGCTATCGCCAGAGGATTGGGGATAGATGAGGTGCACGCCGCACTTAAACCGCAAGATAAACTGGCCATAGTTAAAGAGCTGAAACAAAAAGGTAAGCACCCGTTAATGGCCGGTGACGGAATAAATGATGCCCCGGCTTTATCGGAATCAGATATTGGGGTGGCGATGGGAACTGGCACGGATATCGCTATTGAGAGTTCGGATATCGCCCTAGTTAAAGGCGATTTGAATGGCATTGCCAAAACATTAATTTTCAGCCGCATAATTATGAAAAATATCCGGCAAAACCTCTTTTTTGCTTTTGTCTATAACAGCCTGGGCATCCCGGTAGCCGCCGGCATTTTGTACCCATTATTCGGAATTTTACTAAGCCCGGTTATTGCTGCCGCAGCCATGAGTTTTAGCTCCCTTTCGGTTGTGACTAACTCTCTACGCTTGAGATATTCAAAGTTTTAAGCTAAGGCAAGCGCAAAATCGCAAGGAAGACGCAAAGGTGCAAAAAAATCTTTTGCGTTTTCTCGGCATTTAACGGCATTACTATGCAGGAAATAGTTTTTGAGAGTTGATTGAAAATTGATTGACTGCGAAATAACATTGGAATATAATCTGAATGTTTTAAGAGGGGTTATTTAGCTAAAATTTACCAATTATAACGATGCGTAATGCCAATTTTACCGCAATAGTTCTTGCCGCAGGAAAAGGGGTCCGGATGAAATCGGACATACCAAAAGTTCTTCATGCGCTTGGCGCCAAACCGCTTATTGGTTATGTTTTGGAACAGTTGAAAAGTATCAAAAACATAAAACAGGTAATTGTTGTAACCGGCTATGAAGCGAAATCTGTGGAATCCTACGTGAAGAAAAAATTCAAAAATATTGAATTCGTAAGGCAACGACAATTGCTTGGCACAGCAGATGCCGTCAAATGCGCCGAAGAAAAGGTAAAATACGAAAATGTTTTAATCCTTTGCGCTGACGCACCGCTGATTACCCGGGAAACAATTCTTTCCTTCCTGGAATCCTACGAAAACGAAAAGTTAACCGCTTCGCTCATTAGCGCCTACATCGATAAGAAAAATGACCTGGGGAGAATTATCCGCGATAGCTACGGCGGCGTTAAATCTATATGCGAAGCAAGTGATTTACGCAAACACATGAATCTTAAGATTAGCTTAAAGGAAGTTAACAGCGGTATTTATGCTTTCGAATGCCGAGCGCTTTTTGAAAATCTTAAATACATAAAGAAAAACGAAAATAAAGGCGAATATTATTTTACGGACCTAATTGAAATTCTTTATAACAACGGAATAAAAATTGGTTCTTATGTGCTTAGCGACAGCGATGAAATTTTGGGTATAAACAGCCCGAAAGAACTTTCTTTAGCCGAACGTATAATCAATAAGCGCGCATTAGAATGTTTTATGAGTTCCGGCGTCAGGATAATGGACCCTCAGAGTACCTTTATCGGCGAGAATGTCAAAATTGGCAAGAATACCTTAATTTATCCCTTTACCTTTATAGAAAGAAATGTTATAATTGGCGTTCGTTGCCAGGTCGGACCTTTTGCTCATTTAAGAGAAGGAACCCGCATTTCTGACGATACCGCAGTTGGTAATTTTGCAGAAATCTGCCGTTCCAGGGTCGGAAAAAATACAAGAATTAAGCACTTTAGTTATATTGGTGATACAACCATCGGCGATAACGTAAATATCGGCGCCGGAACTGTAGTCGCTAATTATAACGGCAAAACCAAAAATAAAACCATAATCGAGAAAGGAGCTTTTATCGGCTCTGATAGTATTTTAGTGGCGCCGGTTAAAATTGGGAAATCTGCCAAAACAGGCGCAGGCAGCGTTGTCTTAAAAAATGTTAAAGCCAAAGAAACCGTCGTAGGTGTTCCTGCCAAGGCGTTGGAAGGCGGAAGAAATAGGAGAAAAAATGGATAAAATGGTCATTTTAAGCGGTAATTCGAATAAGGAGTTATCTGCAAAAATAAGCAAAGAGCTGAAGGCAAAACCTGCGGATATAATGGCAACCCGTTTCAGCGATGGAGAGATACGGGTAAAGATCGAAGATAATGTGAGAGGCAAAGATGTTTTTGTCATTCAATCCAATTGCCCGCCGGTAAATGAAAACATAATGGAGCTTTTGATAATCATCGATGCATTAAAAAGAGCTTCAGCCAATCGCATAACTGCGGTAATACCTTATTTTGGTTATGCCCGTCAGGACAGAAAAGACCAGCCGCGAGTTCCGATAACCGCAAAGCTTGTGGCAAATCTTTTGACAGTAGCGGGCGCAAGCCGTGTTTTAACTCTTGACTTACATGCCGGCCAGGTTCAAGGATTCTTTGATATACCGCTGGATCATCTCTTTGCCATAAATGTTTTTGTCGATTATTTTAAAAAGCTCAAACTGAATAATTTAGTTATCGTATCGCCTGATGTCGGCGGAATCAAAATGGCACGCGCTTATGCGAAAAAGTTCCGGGCGGGCCTGGCAATTGTTGACAAAAGAAGGAATACGCCGGAAGCTACCGAAGTAATGCATATTCTTGGCGAAGTGAAAGGCAAAAATGTTATTTTAGTCGATGATATAATTGCAACCGGCAGTTCGTTGGTTGAAGCCGCGAAAGCACTTAAGGAGGCCGGGGCAAAAAACATATTTGCGGCAATTTCTCACGGAATCCTGTCGGCAAATGCCGTAGAAAAATTGGAGAATTCAGACATAGACTATCTTGTTATTACTGATTCTATTCCTCTGGGCGAGGAAAAGAAAAGTAAAAAAATAAAAGTTGTTTCTGTGAGCAAGCTATTCGCAGAGGCAATTAGACGCATACATTTTGAGCAATCAATAAGCGTGCTTTTTGATTCAATAAGGAGATAACATGGAAAGGGTGAAAATCGAAGCGGTTTTGCGAGAAAAATTAGGTAAAGAAACAGCAAAAAAAGTAAGATTTAAAGGCAATGCGCCGGCAATCGTCTACGGAAAAGGCCAAAATCTTGCCGTTGAAGTGCCAACAGCCGGATTAAAAACTTTAAGGGCGATTCATTTTTCCCAAGGTACGGTTATTGATGTTGATTTGACCGGTGGCGCAAAAAAAGAAAACTTTTCAGTTCTGATTAAGGATGTCCAGTATCATCCATTATCAGAAAATGTTTTACATATCGATTTTATACGAATTTCTCTCGAGGAGAAAATAAAAACAAACGTTCCTATCGTGCTTAAGGGCGAACCAAAAGGCGTTAAAGAGGAAGGGATTCTTTCTCAGATACTTTGGCAGCTTACCATTGAGGCTTTGCCGTTAGATATTCCGGAAAAAATCGAAGTCGACGTCTCTCATTTAGGCATAGGTAATTCCGTGCATGTTAACGAGATTAAAGTTCCGGAAAATGTTCGAATTGTCAACTCACCAGAGGAAACTGTTGCGACAGTCGTAGAAAAAGCCGAAGAGATTGTGGCTGCTCCTCTAGAGGAAGCTGTCCCGACAGGGCCGGAAGTTATTAAAGAGAAGAAGGAAGTTGAAGGCGAAGAAGGCGAAGCTGAAGGTAAAGCTGAAGGCAAAGAAGAACCAAAAGCGAAAGAAGAAGCGAAGCCGAAAGAAGAACCGAAAGCGAAAGCGCCTGATAAGGGGAAGAAATAATGAATGCAATATTTTTCAGACAAAGCCTGAAAAATATAAGCGTGAATTACCCCCGAGCAATGAGACTGTCTTTTTGCTTTGCAAAAAGACTTAATCGAATTCTCCCAAGCTTTAAGCTTGGGACGAAGCGGGTGGGGTAAGTTTTGTGAAGGTAATCGTTGGTTTGGGCAATCCAGGGTTGAAATATAAACGCAATCGCCATAATGCCGGATTTATGGTCCTGGATGAAGTCGCTAAGCGCGAAAATGTTCTTTTTAAAAAAAGCTTTCTCTGGAATTGTTACCTTGCTAAAGTTGCATTAGGTAAAGATGGCGTGCTTTTAGTTAAGCCCCTTACCTATATGAATAACTCTGGCCATTCGGTAAAAAAAATCGTAGCCAGACATGCAGTAGATTTAAGCAATTTACTGATTGTTTACGATGATGCGGATTTACCTCTTGGCGTATTAAGATTAAAGATGCGCGGTTCAAGCGGCGGACACCAGGGGTTAGCTTCGATAATCGACGACCTTGGCTCTCAGGAATTTCCAAGACTTAAGCTCGGTATCGATAAAGATGAAAACAATGATTTGGCTGGCTATGTTCTTTCTGATTTTTCCAGAGAAGAAAAAGAAACAATTAGCGAAGTGCTGATAAAATCTGCTGATGTCTGTATTGATTGGGTAGGGCATGGCAGTGAATACGTAATGCAAAAATATAATAGCTGGCAGCCCCCTCACTTCATTCGGGGGTAGTTCGACTAAGTTGTTTTTCAGACAGGAAGTCCAAAAAACAACAAGTCTCACTAGGAGGATAAAACGTGAATAGAAATTTTGAAAGTATGATTGTCGTCGTGCCTGACATCGGAGAACAGGCGCAGGAAGAAGTCTATCAGAAAATAACAAAAAAAATAGAAGCTCTTTCCGGAAAAGTTTCTTCCGCGAAAGTTTGGGCCAAAGAACGAAACCTCGCCTTTCCGTTAAAAGCTTCCGGAGCACAAAAGAAAAAATATTTAAAAGGGTGCTATTGGTTGATTAATTTTTCACTTGATACCGATAAATTGGCTGATTTAAGAGAGACGATAAGGCTTGAAGAAAAAATATTGCGCAATATTATTTTAAACAGGGAAAATGTTAAACACGAATGACCCTGAATTAAAGATGAATATCCACGAATAGGAAATGGATTCTATTCGTGGGAATTTCTCTTCAAATTCGTGACAATTCGTGTTGGGAGCGAAGTGACCATGGCAAGCTTAAATAAAGTTTTTCTGATGGGTAATTTAACGCGCGACCCGGAATTGCGTTATACTCCGCAAGGGACAGCTGTTGTGAATCTCGGACTTGCGGTAAACAGATATTTTAAAGATAAAAGCGGGCAAAATCAGCAAGATACCTGCTTTATAAATGTAATTGTTTGGGGGCAAATGGCAGAAGTGTGTAACCAGTATCTTCAAAAGGGAAGGCAAGTCATTGTCGAAGGCCGCCTTCAGTCAAGAAGTTGGAAAGATAATGAAGGCAAAAACCGTACAACCATAGAAGTACGTGCCGATAATATTCAATTTATGCCAACGAAAACAAAAGAAGCGTCTAAAGAGGTAGATTTAGGAGAGGAGCCGGCAGGGCTTTCGGCATCGGAACACAGCGAAGAGCAAGGAGAGGTAAATTAAAATGATAACGAAACAAAAACCAGCAAAATTAATCGGTTTTAAAAAAAGTTGTATTTTTTGCAAAAAAGAATTCGATATTGATTACAAAAATATCGAATTGCTTTCGCGCTATATATCCTCACGGGGTAAGGTTACTTCCCGCAGAATAAGCGGTAATTGCGCTAAACATCAGCGAAAAATTGCAAAAGAGATAAAGATTGCACGGTTTATGGGTATATTTCCGTATGTCACAAAGTAACAGACTGGCTTGTGACGGCCCAGGTAAAAATAAGGAGCGCAATGAAAGTAATTCTTTTGAAAGATGTCGATAAGTTAGGTAAAGAGGGCAGCGTTTTAGAAGTTAAAGAAGGCTATGCCCGTAATTTTTTGGTGCCGCAAAAACTTGCCATAAAAGCAACCAAGGATAGCTTTCGTGAAATTGAAGAGATTAAAAAGAGAAAAGGTAAAATCGAGGAAAAAACAAAAAAAGAAGCAGCGGAACTTAAGGCAAAAATCGATTCTTTATCGCTAACCATAACCCAGGAAGTAAAAGATGGCGAAGAAATATATGGTTCGGTTGGAGAGCAACAAATCATAAAAGCTTTAAAAGAAGAAGGCGTAATTATCGAGAAAGACAAAATTGACCTTCCTGAACCGATAAAGAAATTGGGCGTTTATAATTTAAAAGTCAAGCTTCATCCCGCCATCGAAGCAAACTTACGTGTGTGGGTAATGAAGAAATGATTTCTACGAATAGCCCGCAAACAGCCGAGAGACTTCCGCCGCAAAACATCGAAGCCGAAATGGCAACGTTGGGTGCGATGCTCATCAATGAATCAGCCATCGCGGAAGTTATGGAAATCGTAAACGAAGATTACTTTTATAAAGACGAGCATAAGGTAATCTTCGAAAGTATCGTTTCGCTTTTTAACTCAAGAAAAAAAGTCGACATACTTACCGTTTCCGAAGATTTAAGCAAAAGAAAGCTGCTGGAAAAATCCGGCGGCTCTTCCTATCTTGCGACGCTCTCCGATTTTGTCCCAACCTCGGCAAACGTTTTACACTATGCACGCATCGTTAAAGAAAAAGGAGTTTTGCGTCTGCTCATTAACAGTGCAACGCAAATCGTTTCTCTGGCATATAAAGACGACGAAGAGGTTAGCGCTGTTTTAGACAAGGCAGAAAAACTTATTTTCGAAATAAGCGATAGGCGCGTTGAAGGTGGATACCTGCATATTAAGGAAATAATTAAAGACGGAATTGAACTTATCGAATCTCTTTATCATAAAAAATCGCACATAACCGGCATTCCTACGGGGTTTACTGATTTTGATATAAAAACCGCCGGTCTGCAAAAAGGCGATTTGATTATTGTAGCCGGAAGGCCATCGATGGGTAAAAGCGCTTTGGCGACATCAATGGCTGAATATGCTGCAGTTGAAGAAAAAATCCCCATAGCTTTTTTCAGTCTTGAAATGTCAAAAGAACAATTGATGCAGCGCTTCCTGTGTTCGCAGGCAAAGGTGGATATGCATAAATTAAGAACAGGTTTTCTTGCGCCTTCGGAGTGGCCAATTTTAACTAACGCCGCCGGAAAGCTTTCCGAAGCGCCAATTTATATTGACGATACTCCGGCGATAAATATTTTTGAATTACGGGCAAAAGCAAGGCGGCTAAAAGCGCATCATGACATACAACTTATCCTGGTAGACTACCTGCAAATGATTCGTGCGATGCGCAGGGGCGACAGCCGCCAGCAGGAAATATCTGAAATTTCTCAAGCCTTAAAAGCTTTAGCCAAAGAACTTAATATTCCAGTCCTTGCAGTGAGCCAGCTTTCGCGTGCCGTTGAATCAAGGACGGATCACAGACCGCAACTTTCGGATCTAAGAGAATCCGGAGCGATAGAGCAGGATGCTGACGTGGTTGTTTTGTTATTGAGAGAAGAATATTATAATCCGACTCCGGAAAATAAAGGAACGGCAGAGGCGATCATTGCCAAGCAGCGTAATGGTCCGGTCGGCAGCGTGAATTTGGGGTTTATCCGCGAATACATGAGGTTCGTCAATCTTGCTAAAATTCAAAGCGAAGAATTTTAATGAGCACATCATTTTTCCAAGCACGAAGTGCGCAGGAAAAATGCTAGTGCGAATTATCCCCGCGCGAGCGAAGTGAGCGAGGAGTAATAAAAACTTCAAAAAAATCTTTTATTCAATTGACTTTAATTAAAAAAGCATTTATAATATTTTAATGCGAACACTAATTTCTGTGCTCATTATTTTCTTTGTATCATTTTCTGCCTTTTGTGCCAACGAAGACGTCATAGCCCGCATTGAAATTAAAGGCCAAAAGTTTGTCAGCGATGCTACGATTATTTCGAAGATAAAACTGCGTTCCGGACAGGCCTACAACGAGAATGTTATTAATGAAGATATAAAAAACCTTTATGCTACAGGCTTTTTTGAGACTGTAGAGGCTGAAAAAGTAACCACACCCGAAGGCATAGTCGTTACTTTTAAAGTTAAAGAAAAACCGGTACTCAAAAAACTTGATATTGAAGGTGCGCATTTTATTCGAAAGAAAAAGATTGAAGAAGCAATAGATATTAAGGAGGGGGCTTTCGTAGATGAATATAAATTAAAAGAAGTTGCCCGGAAAATAAAAGATCTTTATGCGGCGAAAGGGTTTAACCAGGCAAAAGTAACGTATCAATTCGATCTTAACAAAGACAACAATGAAGCCAATGTTAAATACATTATCGATGAAAAAGGAGTTCTTAAGGTCAGGCGAATCCGAATTACTGGAAATAAAAATATTTCTTCCGGCCGCATTTTAAAACTTTTGAAAACAAAACCTGCCTGGCTTTTTAACCCCGGACTGTTCAAAGAAGAGACTTTTAACGACGATATTAAAAGGATAAATGATTTTTATCGGCAGGAAGGTTTTAGCGATGTACGTGTGAAGCCTGATTTGATTTTTAACGCTAAAGGTATTGTGATAAAAATAAATATCCAGGAAGGCAAGCGTTACTATATCGGCACAATTAAGGTTGAAGGCAACAAAGACATATCTCTTGCCGAGATACAAAAAGCAATGAAGCTTAAGACTAAAAGTGTATATAGCGACCAGGCAATCTATGAAGAGACGTCAAGAATACGGTCTGTTTATGTCGATAAAGGATATATATTTGTGCAGATTGAACCTTCAACTGTGCTTAATCCCGAAACAAAAAATATTGATGTAACCTATAAAATAGTGGAAAATCAGGTTGCCTACATTGAACGAATTGACATCAAAGGGAACATTAAAACAAAGGATAAAGTAATCAGAAGAGAATTACGTGTTTATCCCGAGGAAAGGTTTGATGGTGCAAAGGTAAGGAAGAGCAAAGAGAAGCTTGAGAATTTAGGTTATTTTGAGGAAGTAAGGTTTGATACAGAGCCGGGGACAAAGCCTGATCAGGTAGATCTTACGGTCGACGTTAAAGAAGCCAAAACCGGCCATTTAAGTTTTGGCGGAGGATACAGTTCTATTGACCAATTCATAGGGTTCGTCGAAATAAGCCAGAAGAATTTCGACTATAAAAATTTCTCTACTTTTTCAGGCGGAGGACAGGACTTAAGCCTGTATGCAAGCCTTGGAACAATAACTAGTTATTATGAATTAAGTTTTACAAATCCATGGATATTTGACCGACCGTATTCTTTCGGTTTTGATGCCTACAAAAAAGGTCATCAGCAAGATGAAAGCGTTGGCTATGGTTATGCTGAAAATATTGTCGGCGGAGATTTACGTTTTGGGCATGAGTTTAATGATAGCCTTCGTGCACAAGTTGCCTATCGACTGGATAATGTAAAGATTACGGATATTGTTGACAATGCCACGCAGGACCTTAAAGATGAAGCAGGAACTAATACTTTGAGCAGCGGAGAAGCCAGCCTTTTTTATGATACTCGCGATAACGTATTTTCACCCTTGCACGGTATATTTTTCACAAATGATTTTCAAGTAACCGGCGGTCCATTCGGCGGATCAAAAGATTTTCTAAAATATTATACACGATTCAGTTATTATTATCCGCTGATCAATAAATCCGTTATCGAGTTCAGGCTCAGGGCGGGATGGGAGGATCCTTTCGATAACACAAATAAAGTGCCAATTTATGAAAGGTTTTTTGCGGGTGGCGCCGATACCATAAGAGGTTACGAAGAAAGAAAAGTAGGGCCCGTAGATCCCACGACCAATGACCCGCTTGGCGGAGAATCTATGTTTGTTGCTAATATCGAATATACGTACCCATTGATGGATTTTTTAAAGCTTGCAACTTTCTTTGATAGTGGTAATGTATGGGAAAAAAATAGCGACTTCTTTTCCACTGACCTAAAAAAGAGCGTGGGCGTAGGCATCAGAGTTAAAACGCCTATTGGTCCAATAAGTGTTGATTACGGCTGGCCATTAGACTTATTACCGGGGCAGGACCACAAACAAGGCCGTTTCGATTTTAATGTAAGTAGAGGATTTTAGTTATTAAGAACTGCCAATAAGTTTAAAAAAGGAGGAAAATAATGAAGAGGACAATTATTTCGTTAGTTGCATTTTTAATCATCTGTTCATTCTGCTCTATTTCCCATGCAAAGGAGCTGAAAATTGGGTGTGTTAATTTTCTGCAAGTTTTTAATGAATATAAAAAAACAAAGGATTATGACGATGCTCTTAATAAAAAGACTGACGAGAAAGAAAAGCAACTTAAAGATAAAGGTGCTGAACTTGAAAAAATGCAAAGCCGGCTCAGTGTTTTGAAAGAAAAAGAAAAAGAAAAAGAACAGTTAAAATTCGACCAAGCGGAAAAAGAATTTCAACAATTAAGGCGTCAATCGCTATTGGACCTCAGGAAAGAAAGAGACGAGAAGATGAAAGAAATAATTGACGATATCGAAAAAACGATAAAGGATTACGCACAGAAAAATAATTTTGACCTCATTCTTCGCGGAGATACCGTGCTTTATGGTAATAAAAATATCGACATTACCAACGATATTCTTAAGCTGGTAAATGCCTCTGTGAAGAAATAGCCCTCGATTATTTAAATTTGAATTTCTGCTTGGAAAAGGAGCTTCGGATTTTAATTTGGGGAAGCTCCGCTATACTTGCGCAAATTTTATTTAATTATGCTTAAGCTGGCGCTTTCGGAAATTGCTAAACTTATCGATGGAGAGTTATGCGGAAATCCTGAAATCGTTATTACAGGCATTTCCGGAATAAAAGAAGCAAAGGAAGGCGAGATAACATTTTTAGCAAATTCAAAATACGATTCTCTGCTAAAAATCACGCAGGCATCAGCAATTATTACCTCAAGAGATCCGGTAAAATCCACTAAGCCGATAATAAAGACAGATAACCCTTCGATGGCTTTTGCAAAAATTGTAGGTATATTTGCGCCAAGTGTTATTCATCATCCTAATGGGGTTCATCCTACCGCACTTATCCAGAAAAATGCAAAAATCGGAAAAAATGTTGCGATTGGGGCGTATACAATTATAGAAGACAATGCCGTTATAGGAGATGGCACGATTATCTATGGCAATTGTTATGTGGGTAATGACACTAAAATAGGTAAAAAAACAATTATTTACCCGCACGTTTCCATAAGAGAGAGGATAACTATCGGGAATCGCGTAATTATTCATTGCGGCGCGGTAATTGGCAGCGATGGTTTTGGTTTTGCCAAAGTTAAAGGTATACAGGAAAAAATTCCCCAAATCGGTACAGTAGTCGTCGAGGATGATGTCGAAATCGGGGCAAATGTTACGATTGACAGGGCGCGTTTTGACAAAACTCTTATCGGTAAAGGTACGAAAATCGATAATCTTGTGCAGATAGCCCATAATGTTACAATCGGCGAAAATTGCCTTATTATCGCTCAAGCCGGCATTTCTGGAAGCACAGTTTTAGGAAAAGAAGTTATTATTGCCGGGCAGGCCGGCCTTGTGGGCCATATAGCAGTTGGCGATAAGGCTATAGCTGCGGCACAGGCTGGTGTTACTAAATCCATACCGCCTAACACTATGGTTTCAGGTTATCCCGCGCGCAAGCATTTAGAAGCAAAACGTATAAACGCTTACGTTCAGAATTTACCGGCATTGTATAATAAAATAAAAGAACTTGAAGAAAAAGTTAATAAATTGCGGGAAGAATTAAAGAAAAACAATGGATAAGCAGAAAACAATTAAAGAAAAAATATCGTTCGAGGGAATAGGCTTGCATGGCGGTCGACATACAAAAATCGAAATTTTACCAGCGCAAGCAAATACCGGGATAATTTTTATACGCCAGGACGCCGGCAGCCAAATCATCAAAGGCGACTTTTATTCTCTGGTTTCGCCGGAAAAATTTCCCCGCCGCACGTCTGTAGGTTCTAACGGTATCTATGTCCATACGGTCGAACATTTAATGGCGGCTTTTTGCCTTTTAAAGATTGACAATGCCCAGGTGAATGTATGGGGCGACGAAATTCCCGGCATGGATGGCAGCGCAAAAGAATTTACCGAAGGAATAAAAAACGCCGGCGTCATCGAGCTCGATGCTTTGTTTAATTGCCTGACGATAAAAGAACCTTTGTGGGTTGAAGAAGGCTCTTCAAGCATAATCGTGCTGCCCTGTCCGTTTTTACGAATTTCTTACGCATTAAAATACGATAATCCAACTATAGGGTCAGGTTATGTAGATTTAACGATAGACGGCAATGCGACAGAAAATATTTTTGAAGCGCGCACTTTTTGCTTAGAAGAAGAGGTGAAAGATCTTCTTGAAAATGGGCTGGGCAAAGGCGCAAATTACGACAACACTCTGGTAGTATCACGAAATGGCATAGTAAAAAATAAATTACGTTTTCCGGACGAATTTACTCGTCACAAGGTTTTAGACCTTCTTGGCGATTTATATTTGGCAGGGCCAATTAAAGGACACATTATTGCAATTAAAAGTGGGCACTCGCTTAATGTGAAACTTCTTGAAAAGCTGCGCCGATACAAAGAAAAAGCAGCAGGTGCCGGGGTAGGTTCGGAAACCATGTTTGTTCCAACCGGCAACACCTTGAGCGGCGAGGAAATAATGAAGCTTCTTCCGCACCGCTACCCATTTCTACTTGTTGACAGGATTATTGATATGGAAAAATGTAAACGCGCCGTAGGTATTAAAAACGTTACCATCAATGAACCATTTTTTCAGGGGCATTTTCCTCAGCGGCCGGTTATGCCCGGTGTTTTGATCATTGAGGCGATGGCGCAGGTTGGCGGCGTTCTTATGCTTGCAAGCGAGGAGAATAAAGGAAAACTTGCATATTTTATGGCGGCAGATAATGCGAAATTCCGTAAAACCGTTGTCCCGGGGGATCAACTGGTTATAGAGGTGGTTGCCGGAAAAGTCCGTACCAAAACAGGAACAGTTTATGCGAAAGCTTTAGTCGATAATAAAGTGGCTGCTGAAGCTGAGCTTATGTTTGCGCTGGTGGATTAAAAATGGCAGCAAAAATAGATAAAAAAGCAATCGTAGATAAAAAAGCTGAAATTGATTCGAACGTAATCGTAGGCCCATATGCGATTATAGGCCCGGCCGCGAAAATCGGCTCGGGATGCATAATTGACGCCTTTGCCCAAGTTGTAGGAAATACTACTATTGGCAAAAATAATCATATTTTTTCTTATGCCGCATTAGGGAATATTCCCCAGGATCTAAAATATAAAGGCGAAGAAAGTTTTCTCGTCATCGGAAGCAATAATACGATACGTGAATTTGTAACCATGAATCTTGGAACAGAAAACGGTTCCAAAACTATAATCGGCAACAACAATCTTATCATGGCCTATTCCCATATCGCTCATGATTGTTTTGTGGGCAATGACAATGTTTTAGCCAATTGCGCAACTTTAGCCGGTCATGTAACAATTGAAGACAGGGTAACCGTTGGCGGAATTGTGGCTATCCATCAGTTCTGCCGCCTTGGCACGCTCTCGATGATT
Organism: bacterium; assembly: GCA_021796115.1. Classification (GTDB taxonomy): domain Bacteria; phylum Omnitrophota; class Gorgyraeia; order Duberdicusellales; family 4484-171; genus JAJYOP01. The sequence goes on along the minus strand of JAJYOP010000002.1, from coordinate 87,353 downwards.
GGCGGCTGTTCCAAAGTCGTCCAGGACGTACCGCCTTATTCCGTAAGTGATGGGCACCCTACGGTAGTGCGCGGATTGAATCTTATAGGGTTAAGGCGGGCAAATTTTTCGCAAAATACGATAAGCGCCTTAAAAAAAGCTTTTAAACTGCTATTTTTCGAAAATCATCCTTTAACAAAAGCAAAAGAATTGGTAAGCAAAGAACTTGCTTCTTTAAAAGAAGTAAGCTACCTGCTCAAATTTGTTTCCTCGTCAGAGCGTGGCATAGGTAGATAATGCAAAGCTAATTATCCAGGCGCATATGAAATTAGGAATAATTGCCGGAAACAGATCCCTACCTGTAATACTATCCAGGGCCATAAAAGAAAAATACCCCGATTCAGAACTTATAGCTATTTGTTTCCATAAAGAGACCTCTCTTTTGATTAAATCCTGCGTAGACAAATCATATTGGTTGCGCGTTGGCGAATTATCCGCAATAAAAAATATAATCAAAAAAGAAGGATTAAAAGATTGTATCATGGCCGGGCAAATTAGTCCGGTTCGTATTTTTAACAAGCGTCATTGGGATAAAGAGCTGATTACGCTGGTTGAAAAGACTAAAGATATGCGTCCGCATAGTATATTTTCGGCAATCATATCGTACTTTGAGGGTTTTGGTTTACATTTTCTTGATTCAACACTTTATTTAAAAAAGAATCTAGCCACGGAAGGGGTTATGAATGGGTTTAGCTTGTCGGTTGTAGCCGAGGATAATGTCGAATTTGGGATAAAAATGGTTTCCCGTTTTGTCGATTTAGACATCGGCCAGACCATCGTGGTAAAGAACAAAAGTGTTGTTGCTCTTGAAGCATTAGAGGGCACGGATAATACAATAAAGCGCGGTTATCGGCTTGCCGGCAGAGATTGTGTAATTTTTAAATTTAGTAAATTAAATCAGGATTTGAGGTTTGACGTTCCGGTGGTGGGTATGTCAACATTAAAATTACTTAAAAAAATAAAAGCCCAAGCTTTAGTGCTTGAAAGCGATAAAGCACTTATTCTAGATAAAGAAAAGTTTTTGGAAGATTCCCGTAGATATTCAATACCTGTAATTGGCAAGGCAAAATTATAGAGGTTTCCGTATGGAGGGTGTTTAAAAAAAGGAGGCGCCATGCAGGAAAAAGAGATCGGTACAATCACTCATTATTTCGGAAAAATCAGCGTAGGCATAATCAAGCTTAGTGATACTCTCCGGGTTGGCGAAAAAATCCACGTTAAAGGCATCCATGATGATTTCATGCAAACCATTGATTCCATTCAGCTTGAGCATGTAGCTGTGCCGGAAGCAAAAAAGGGCGACGAGGTTGGCATAAAAGTTTCAGGAAAGGTTCACGAAAACGACAAAGTTTTTAAGGTTCTTGAATGATTCTTTCTAACGCCGGCTATTCCAACCCCCGTTAAAATAAATGATTTTTGGAGTATTCTTATTGGCTTTATTTGTTAGTTTGCCGCACGAATCTTTTGCAGAAAATCAAGCCTCTACGCAAGCGATTTTAGATTCCGCGTCTATTTATAAGGAGGCAATGGACTATGATAAAGCAATACAGGTTTTAGAATCCAATCCGCAAATCCTTGCTGATACCGACTCCGGAAACTTTTTAGGAAGGCTTTATTACTTGACATCGCAAAATTCTAAAGCGATAGGCGTGCTTTCTAGTTTAAAAAATAAAAATTACCTGACCTACCTTTATCTCGGGCTTGTATATGAAGATCTGGGTAATACGCAATTAGCGGTAAATAACTATATCGCATCGTTACGCCTGCAAAAAAATACTATCGCATTATATAGGCTTGGGAAAATTTATTATAAGCGAAAGAATTACCAAAAAGCATCGCATTTTTTTGCCCGCGTAATCGCGCTTGATTCAAGCATACGCTTGGCTAACTTTTATCTTGCCGAATGCCTGCTTAATACCGGAAATTATGAGGAAGCTTATACTTATTCGGCAAGAGGCATTAATTTCTATCCAGAAAATCCTGACATAAGAAAGCAATTGATGGAAATTAAAGATAAAATCGGCAAAACTTTTTTTGTGGAAACGAAAAAAGCGATAGAAAAAGCCCGGGAGCTCGTCAATCTCATGTTTTATAAGCGCGAAAAAAATATTCCATTTGTGCGTGTCGGCCTTGCCACGGATTTAACCGATTTTACCTTTAGGTGCGGAGGTGATTTCGTTATAAGCGATTCAAAGCAAGTTTTTAACGGAGAAAAAAACAAATTTTATACCATAGTTTTAAAAGAAAAACGCTTGTATCTCAAAGATTACAAAAGCGGAGTTATTTATAAAAAATACAACAGTCCGGTTACCATAAAAAGCGACGGGTATCCTTTTTATGTTCTTGATATTACCTATGGAGAAACCAATTTTTGGCATAAAAGAATCGATAGAATATATAGAGGCGATTTAAGGATTTTAATTGATGGCGGTATAACTTTAATTAACGTTATCAGTGTTGAAGAATATCTTTATGGAGTCCTGCCTGCAGAAATTTCGCCAAAAGCGGATATGGAGGCACTTAAGGCCCAGGCAGTTGCCGCACGTTCCATCGCCATTAGGAGTATCTTAAATCAACGCCATAAAGAAAAGAATTTTGATGTCTGCGCTGACGTTCATTGCCAGGTTTATCAAGGTGTGTCTGTAGAAAAAGACGCGACGAACAAGGCGGTTAATGAAACACGAGGGGAGATAATCATTTACAAAAAAGAGCCCATTGAAGCGGTATATCACTCAAATTGCGGAGGTTGCCTCAGACCTGATGTATTTGGGAAGAAGGATTACTATGCTCATGGTTTTGATTCGAAAAAAAGCTTTAAGCCGTTTTCTCCTTATGAAGAGGAAAATTGGTGCACTTCGTATCCGGAAAGTTTTTGTTCTCACTCTAAAACAGCTAACTATCGCTGGCAGAGGGTTTACGATGCAGAAGATTTTGCGTTTATCTTCGGCTACGATTTAAAAGACTTACAGAAAATAATTGCTAAAGAAAAAGGATCTTGCGTTTCTTATAAAGTTTTAGAAATAATAACCTCTAAAGAAAAAACTACCTTAACCGGAGATTTAAATATACGCAATTATTTTGATAATCTTCGCAGTAGCGCATTTAAAATCGATGTAAAATTCTCCGCAGATAACGTTCCGAAAATGCTGTTTTTCTGGGGCAGCGGCTTTGGCCATGGTGCGGGTATGTGCCAGGATGGGGCAGAATATATGGCTGATAAAGGTTACACTTATCAGGAAATTTTAGAGCACTATTATCCTCATACCGAAGTGCTCAAACGTTATTAACACTTCTTTCCAGAAGAGAACTCTCTACTTCCTTGCCGGAATCCTTGCCTAAAATTGTCCAGAGATTTTTGTTTTCCATGCAAAGATAGATTGGTGTTTTTGAATCATATCTGCGCAGGCGCTTAATCATATACGAATAGATTTCTTTCCTCAAATATTCGGGATATCTTAATTTTTTATCCTCACCGAAGAATAACTCGCCATAGAAGATGTTACTCTGCGGAAAACGGAATTCATTTATCGCCTTAAGACTTCGGTGCGAGCGCAGCGAGCCTAAGCTTATCCAGGAAAAAGGAATCTTTGCTTCTTGATATAATTTGTCAATTACTTCTCCGTAGAGGTGTTTCCAGTTATCACTATGGATTATTGGATCAAAATGGAAAGCAATTGAATACCCTTTTCCTTGTATAATTTTTGCAGCTTCCAAGCGTTCTTGAAGAGTCGCGGTTAATAATTCTTCGCTTTCAACTATCGAAGCAGGGTTAAGCGACCAGGAAATTACAATATTTTTTGATGGATTAATCTTTAAAAGATTACCGATATTATTACTTTTTGTTTTTAGTTCAAACAAAACATTTTTGTTCGAAAGATAGGGAATGAGCTGCTTTGAGTATTCAGTAATATTGTCTAAGGCTAACGAGTCACAAAATTCGCCCGTACCTATTCGTATTGGATTCTTAAGCTTTTTATAGAGAGCCTCGAATTCGATAAAAAAATCCTCGATATTTGCCGGAAGAACTATCCCGGGAAAATTCGCATAGCATTGGAGGAAACAATATGAACAATCGAACGGACAGCCAAAACCCAGGTTTAATATCCAATACCCGCAGGAAATATGTTCTTTCGTGCAGGGGCAAGGCTTCAAGAAATCCCATTTTTCTTTTATGATGAAGACTACCGGTTTTTTCAGGTCAGCTATTTTGAACCGGTTATTTTTCAGGTATTCATTATAAAGATTCACTTCCGTAATCGGAACTGCAGGGAAATGCTTTTTGAAATTTTCAACAAGATAGCTTGATTTGACTTCCTTCTCGACAAAAATTTCAAGAGGATTGAAATCTTTATTTCCTTTCCAATCATTATCAAGTGGGCCGTTTACCTGATTCAAAAAGATTTTTTTTGTATCAATTTTTTCATTTTGGTATGTTCGAGGGAAGCGACGTAAAATAAGCGCATTTTTTATCGCAAAAAACCTGTCCTTTCCAGCGCATTTTTCGTAATGCGAATTAGTTTTAATGTATTCGATGATAACGTTTTCCGATACATTTTCCCTGCGCATTATTTCAAAAAACAGCCTTTCGATGTCGCATATTTGATTCCGGTTTAAACGGATATTGAAAATACTGTCGAGTTTAGTTTTTAACCCCTCAAACATATTTATTCTCCAGTTCTAGCAGCATTTTTTTATATTTATCAACCTCTTCGAATTTTCCCCGTTTTTCCGCGCCTTTAATGTAAATCTCACATTTTCTCTTCAGTTCCTGAAAAGCTATATTGCGGTTTTCTATGCTTAGCGAGCTATCGGCGATTATTTTTTGCAGCGCACTAATTCTGAACAAATCCATTGCCGGATATTTTTTTGATTGTTGATCGCTGTGCCCGCCTTCTTTTATTGTAAGGTATTCGGGTATTAAATAAACTGGAAACTTTGCGGTAACCCGCAGCCAGAAATCGTAGTCCTCGCAGGCAGAAAAATTTTTATCAAAAAGCCCAACCTCTTTAAAAATTTCCTTATGAATCGTAACAGTCGAAATGCTTATTGAACAAATCTTTACCGCATTTTCGAAAACCCATCCGGCAAGTTTCCTATGGTATTCTTTCTGTGCAAGATACTGGCCGCTTCGGTACCATATTTCTTCGGTGTGGAAGATTTTATATTTCGGGTTTGCCTTGATATGTTTATCGGTTATTTCAAGTTTATCCTGCCGGAAGCGGTCATCTGAGTCAAGGAAACAAATGAATTCGCCGCCTGATATGCGGACGCCGGCATTGCGTGCTTCTGCGACTCCGCGATGTTCCTGCCAGACATATTTAATTCCCGGATATCCGTTGAAAGCTTCTTTAGTGCCATCGCATGAGCCATCATCAATAACAATTAATTCATAGTCCGGATAACTTTGCGATAATACAGAGGTTATTGCGATTTTTACAAATTCTTTACGGTTGTACGTCGGTATAATTATACTAAAAAAGGGGGTTTTCATGATAATTTATTGAAGCGCTATAAAATTTGTTGAAATCGGGCACAATATAAAAAAATTTTCCTGGTTTTTCATTTTGGAAGGTTACAATTTGTTGTTTTAACGTTTTAGCGAAATCGCGATAGTTTTCTTCGTTTTTGTAAACACTAAAAAATTTTTCTTTTATATCTTTGCCAAATTCCTTTTCTATCACTAAACCAATCTTTTCAAAGCTGCCCATCTTGTTGTGATAAAGTTCGACATCAATTTCACCAGCAGCGGGCGGGATGAGTTCGGCTATTTTCGCTAACTGGCAAACATAGGGAATAAAAGGGCCGATGTGAACGCGTAAAGCAATATTATTATGCAAAATATCCGCAATAGCCGCTAGTCGTGCATTTAAAGGCGAGGATGATTTTTCGAAAATTTGCACCTCATGGTCGGAAGAAAAGTTCAGTGTGAAATATATTTTATTAGCCGGATTTCTTCGTATAAGATTAATATAGTTTTTAATCAGGTGAGATTTTGTAAGTATAGTGCAGGGAATCTTTTCTTCGTTCAGTATACTAAGTACCTCCCGGCTAAGGCCGTATTTTGTTTCCTGGTATTGAAAACATTCCGTAGTCGAACCTAAAAGCACTCTTCTGGGATGCGTATACTGCAATTGCTTCCTTAAAACTTCGCCAATATTTGCCTTTACGCAAAGGGAATTAAAAAAATCAGCACCCTTTATATTTTTATTTTCCTGTGAATAGCAATAGAGACAGCCAAATTCGCAGCCACGGTAAGGATTTATTACATAGTCAGCAAGCTGTATCTGCGTAGGAGATAATGCTTTCTGGGTTTTGATAACCTTGATTTCCATATTTCCTAATAAACGAGATTATTGATAAAGCTTTTGGTATATCGTATTTTTTCAGTTTCTATAACCTTTAAAAACGTTTTTATTCTTTTTTTGGCGGTTTCAGAAGGGAATGTTTCGCCCGGAAAGTTTCCCAGATAATCCACAAAAGGGTTTGCTTGGGCAATTTTGGGGATAATTTTCTTATTTTTTGTAATAAAGTCAAGAGTCTCTTTAAAATCCGTATCAGTTTCTCCCGGATAACCGAAAATTAAACTTATTTCAAACTGTAAACCAGAGTTTCTTAGTTTTAAAAGGAAATCAGCAGCAGTTTGCGTGTCAAATCCTTTATTCATGCGTTTTAAGGTATGCTCAGATGCACTTTCCAGACCGATAAAAAGATTGTAACATCCGCTTTTTTTCATCAATCTGCCCAAGTCAACATCAAGGCTTTTAGCTACTCTCATTTGCGCTTCCCACTTTATAGAAATATTTTTTTCGATAAGTAATGAGCATAATTTTTCCAGCCAGCCATCATCATAATTTATCAACGAATCGCAAAAAACAAAGTTATTTATATCGTATTCATTTTTTAATTTTCCAATCATTTCAGCCATATAGCCGGCAGAATGATGCCGGAAGTTTTTATATAACTTTTTTTCCGCACAGAAACGGCAATTAAATTTACACCCTCTCGAAGAAAAGAGAGGTATTGAATTGGAGTAATTTTCCATTCCAAGGCAGCCGAAGTTAAGAAAGGGCAGGGCATCCAAATCACTAATTTCTTCGAAAGGATAAGTTTCTTTCTTGTCTTCGCCGACAATTTTCGCAAGCGCTAATTCTCCTTCGCCAATAACCCAATGGCCATTATGGTTGGCCCTGTCGGCCGGCACCATCGATAAGGCCTCTGGTCCACCGAAGATTACTGCCTTTGCCGGAAATTTTTCTTTAATGACATCTGCCAACAAAAAACTAAAATCCGCATTGCGCTTAAAGATGGAAAATCCGATATAATCATAATCCGCAATATCTTTATATAAACTTTTAAGGAATGAAGGGTAGGCGACCATGGTTTTTTGGAAAAGACTTTTTTCGAATTCCTGGTTTAGCGACAGCCACCCTTTTAAACTCAAGCCAGACGCTTTAAAAAACTCAATATTTAGATCCCTCGTTTTTACTCTCACCCCGCAGTTTTTCAGGTAATTCTCCAAATATACCAGCGAAAGTGGAGCGGTTTTTACCCATGACGGAGGACATTGAATAATGTAGACACTTTTTTTCATGTAAAAATTATATCACACATAATTGATATAAAAAATTCCAAATCCAAATTCCAGCGCCAACCCTGAGCGAGCGAAAACGAGTCAAGGGGTTGGTGCTTGGAATTTATAAGTATCTGTGTTAATCTATTATGACATGAATTCGCTCTATATCCACATTCCATTCTGCGCAAAGAAGTGCTTTTACTGCGATTTCTACAGTATCGGCTACAAAAAAAATCTCGCTGCGAAGCTTATCAGCACTTTATCACGACAAATTGGCGCTGCAAATATGTATTTTGACACTATTTACATTGGAGGAGGAACGCCATCCATTCTTGAACCGCAATTACTTGAAAAACTGTTAAAAAGTATCAAAAATATTTCTGGTAAACCCAAAGAATTTACCATCGAAGCAAACCCCGAAAGTATAACCAATCAAAAATTAAGTTTATTCCTGAAATATGGGATTAACCGTCTAAGCATAGGCATCCAATCGTTTAACGACCGGAAATTGGCCAGGCTGGGAAGAATTCATTCGACCCAAAAAGCTATTGATTCTATATATATGGCCTGGCAGAACGGCTTTACCAATATAAGTGTCGATTTAATTTTTGGCATCTGGGAAGAAACCCTGAATGAATGGAAAACAGAACTGAAAATGGCAATCAGCCTTCCGATAAAACATATTTCCTGTTATTCGCTTAGTTATGAAAAACGCACAAAACTTTTTACTCTGCTTAAAAATAAAAAAATAAAACCACAGGATGACGAAATAATTGCCGAGATGTATGAATATGCCGGCGATTATTTAGAAAAAAATAAGTTCATACATTATGAAATTTCAAATTTTGCTAAAGCTGGTTTTGAATGCCTGCATAATATAAATTATTGGCAGAATAATTCCTATGTTGGGTTGGGCCCGTCAGCTGTATCGTATCAAAGGGGTGTAAGAGCAAAAAATATGGCGGATGTCCTAAAATATATTAAAATGGTTGAGAATAAGCTGCCTGCCATAGTTTATAAAGAAAAAATTTCACCCGAAAAGCAGGCAAGGGAAACTGCTGCGATAAAAATCCGTACTCTCGAAGGCATTGATTTTACCTGGTTTAAGAAACGAACGGGTTTTGATTTTGTAAATTTGGAAGGCAAAAACGTAACGCTTTTGTCCAGGCAGGGACTTTTACAATATAAGAAAACAAATAAAAAAATATCCGGAGTCGCGCTGACAAAAAAAGGCTTTCTATTTTGCGATTCAATATCTGCGCAATTCTTGTAAATGATGCTTAATGATGTATAATAATAATAATTATCCGCGCTTTTATCTGCAGTAAAGAAGGAGGTTAATTATGGAAATTGCTCGCTTGCGAAACTTAGTTTCGGAATATAAACATAATCAAAAAAAATTAAGTGAATTGCGGGACAGGTATGAAAAAATGAAATTAGCCTACGAGATAGCTGTAGATTTGGAGAAAGAATTTACCGATGAAATAAATATTGCCAAGCAGGCAAAAAATGAGGAGTCAGTAAAATACTGGCTCGATGTAATAGAGGAATATTTTACTACCGATAAAGAGCTGGCAAGAAAAGAAGATTTGAAGGAGGTAGAGAAGGAAGTAATTTTAAAAAACGAAAAACTTATTTCTTATTATGAAAAAAAGCTGAAAGTAATACGAAAACAACTTGGTGCAAGGATTTCCCAGCTTATTGATAATTATGAAGAAAGAAATGTTTTAATGGGTGAGGAATCTTCTACTAAAAAATCATCGACGATTATCTCCGAAGAGGATGAGGCCGAGCTTGAAAAACGAGAGAAAGAACGCAAAAGCAGTGCGACTTTTGATAAAATGTAATTTTTCGCGCCAATTTTAGTTTAACCGCTAATACCCTTTCGGTTTATCGCAATTATACAATATGATTTCGATTTCAACGGCATGGAATTGTACTGAAAAAAATAATTTACGGCGCGCCTTAACGGAAATCAAGGCCTGCGGGCTAAATTCTATCGAAATCGGATACAATTTTACCGTAGAAAACCTTAAGGTTTTAATCCCGCTACTGAACGAACTGAGAATAAGTGTCGCGAGCATACATAATTTCTGTCCCCTGCCGGAAGAAAATGAATTTGGCCGCTTTTTTACCAACTATTATTTGCTTTCATCCTTGGAAGAGCGTGAGCGCAAAAAAGCTGTTTTTTACACAAAACAAACAATTGATACTGCAAAAAGGATCAAGGCCAAGGTTGTTGTAATCCATGCTGGTGCGGTTGAGATGGACGCTAATTATACAAAAGAACTTATGAAATTATTCAATGATGGAGCCATAATATCGGAGAAGGCATCCAATATTAGAGCGGCGTTTTGCAAAGAACGCAGGGAAAGAAAAAAGCCACATATCGATGCGGTTTTGCAGAGTTTAACTGATATACTGGAATATGCGTTGTGTATGAATATAAAAATTGGGCTCGAAAATCGTTATTATGCCAGCGAAATACCAGATAGCGAAGAAGCGCTATTTTTCCTGGAACAGTTTTCCGGTAAAGGGCTTTTTTATTGGCACGATGTAGGGCATTCCTGCATTCAGGAATATCTTATGCTGATAGAAAAGGATGGTTTGCTAAATAAGCTTGGAAAGTATCTTATCGGTTTTCATTTGCATGATATTCACGGGTTAAAAGACCACTTATCGCCGCTTTCCGGCGATTTTAATTTTTCACGGATATCCGGATATCTTTGCGACAAAAATATACTCAAGGTAATCGAAGCGCACCGGCCTTCTAAACCCGAAGAAATACAAGCTGCGATTAACTATTTTAAAGAGAAAAACTGGTTTTAAAAAGGTAGATTTTTTCTGTTTGCGTGATATAATTGACCCTTCAATAGTTTAAGATTGCGGTGGTTCTAAAGAGAAAAAAGAGGTAAGCATGAATTTAAATAAGCATAGACTACACAGCATAATTTCGCGTTTTAAGAATAAAAATATTCTGGTTGTCGGCGATTTGGTCCTTGATCATTATATTTTCGGGAAAGTTGACAGAATCTCACCGGAGGCGCCAGTGCCTGTGGTATGGGCAAACCGGGAAAACTTTGTCTGCGGCGGAGCGGCAAATGTCGGTCTTAACCTGGTTGCGCTTGGGGCAAAGGTGAGCCTCTGCGGAGTTATCGGCAAGGATCATTTTGGAAAACGCTTGTTTTCCCTTGTGGAAAATGGCGGAATATCCAGCAACTTGATTGTGCAGGAAAAAAACCGACCTACCACTTTAAAAACACGCATTATTGCAAGTCATCAACAGATTGTCCGTCTTGATTGGGAATCAATCGAATCTCTTTCCCAAAAGACCAGTAGTATACTTGCCGCTAAAATTGCAAAAAATATTGATAAGTTCGACGCCGTGATTATCGAGGATTATGGCAAAGGTGTGATAAATCCCAATCTTATTGGTGAAGTCGTTGATTTGTGTACACGTAAAGAAAAGATAATTACCGTTGACCCGAAAGAAGAGCACATCGATTATTACACAAACGTAACTTCATTGACTCCGAACTTAAAAGAAGCGCAAAATGCTGCTAATATGAAGATACACGGCAAAAGCGAGATACCGCTTCTTGGCAAGGCTATAATGTCAAGGCTTAGTCCAAAGTCTCTTCTCATAACGCTTGGAGAAGATGGAATGATGCTTTTTGCTGATGGCAAATATTTTCATATACCAACAACAGCTTTAGAGGTTTTTGATGTTACCGGAGCAGGGGATACGGTTATATCGGTTTTTACTCTTGCGCTTAGCGCTAGGGCTAGTTTTTACGAGGCGGCATTAATTTCAAATTTTGCCGCAGGAATCGTGGTGGAAAAATTAGGCGCAGCAACTACCAATCCGAAAGAATTGCTGCAGAGGATCAATGCCCAATAATATAGAAGTAATCGGTGTTATACCGGCACGTTACCAATCAACCCGCTTGCCGTTCAAGCTTACACGGGAAATACTCGGCAAACCATTGATTCAATGGGTTTGGGAACAGGCGCGCCAGGCACGTTTGCTCGATAAACTTTTGATTGCCTGCGACGATGACAAGATTAAGGAAATCGCCGAAAGTTTCGGCGCAGAAGTGATGATGACTTCTGCTCAGCACAAATCAGGCACTGACAGGATTGGCGAAGCAGTAAGAGATATCGACATAAAGATTGTCGTGAATATCCAGGCGGATGAGCCGCTTTTACATCCTTCGATAATCGATGGGCTTGCGCAAACGCTCCTCTCTGATTCAAAAGTGCAAATCGCTACAGTCCGCAAAAAAATCGAAAATAAAGAAGAAATAAACAATTACAATGTCGTAAAAGTTATCTGTGATAAAGATAATTTTGCGATTTATTTTTCGCGCCACCCGATACCATATTATCGTGATAACACCAACGGAGTATATTACAAACATTTAGGTATTTATGCTTACACCAAGGATTTTCTTTATACTTTCAAGAATCTTCCTTATTCTTATCTTGAACATGCGGAAAAGCTTGAGCAATTAAGGCCGCTTGAAGCCGGTTATAAAATAAAAGTAATTGAAACAAGATTTGAATCAATAGGAGTCGATACTGAAAGCGATTTAGCAAAAGTTGAGATGATTTTGAAGGAAAAATCAATAAAGAATGAAAAACTATAAAAGCAAATTTATTTTTATTGCCGGTCCTTGTGTGATTGAAGACAAGCATAAGACCTACGAAATTGCTTCCCGGCTTAAAGATTTGTTTTCCTCATACCCTTTTCATTTTATTTTTAAGGCTAGTTTTGATAAGGCAAACCGCACTTCTTTAAAGTCTTTCCGCGGCCCGGGGTTAAAGAAGGGCCTGAAAATACTTGAAGAGATAAAAACGAAATTAAACTTAACCATCTTAAGCGATGTACATTGTCGCGAACAGGTAAAGTATGTAAAGGATATCTTGGATATTATTCAAATACCGGCTTTTTTATGCCGGCAGACGGATTTGCTTCTTGAAGTCGCAAAAACAAAAAAGGGCCAATTTATTTCGCCTTACGATATGAAGTATGTTGTCGAAAAAATCGAATCCTGCGGAAATAAAAATATTATTATCAGTGAAAGAGGAGCAAGCTTTGGCTATAACAATCTTGTAGTTGACTTTCGCGCTTTTCCGATTATGCAAAAACTCGGGTTTCCGGTTATTTTTGATGTAACACACTCCCTCCAACGGCCTTCGCAGGTCGATGGAATTTCCGGCGGTGACAGCGAGTTCATTGATCCCCTGGCTCTTGCGGGTGTTGCGGCAGGTGTTGACGGCTTATTTATGGAAGTACATCCGGAGCCAAAAAAGGCCTTATCGGATAAACACACTTCCTATGAAATTAAAAAATTAGGTAACTTGCTTTCCAGAATAGTCAAGGTAAGAGGAGCGATTCGTGGATAGATTTAAACCAAAAGAAATCATCGGCTGGGCAAGCGAAGTTTTATTTATTGAGGCTAACGGCATTTTAAGCCTCGAAAAAAGCTTGAACGATGAATTTCTGAACGCCATAAAGATTCTTTCGACCTGCCAGGGGAAAATTGTTGTTACAGGCATGGGCAAAGCCGGCATAATCGGCCAAAAATTTTCCGCAACACTTTCATCAACCGGAACCTCAAGTTTCTGGCTCCACGCCGCGGAAGCTGTACATGGTGATTTAGGCAGAATCGAAGAAAAAGATACCGTAGTCGTGCTTTCTTATAGTGGAGAGACCGAAGAAATAAAAAACCTGATTCCGTTTATCCGTCAAATCGGCGCAAAAATAATCGCGCTTACCGGCAATCCGCACTCATCTCTAAACCGCTATGTCGATGGTTTTGTCAGCGTTAAGATAGATAAGGAAGCTTGTCCGCTTGGACTTGCTCCGACAACCTCAACCACGGCAATGCTTGCAATGTGCGATGCGATTTCAATTGTGCTGCAAAAAATTAAAGGTTTCGAGGAAAAGGACTTTGCTTTTTTTCATCCGAGAGGTTCTTTAGGAAGAAAGCTGCTGCTTAAGGTTAAAGACATTATGCGTAAAAAGAGATTCAATCCCGTTGTAGAAGAAGATATGCCCGTTAAAGATGTTTTAGTAAAAATAACTTCTTCTCATGCGGGTGCGGCATCCGTAATAAACAAAGAAAAGAAACTCGTAGGAATATTCACCGATGGCGATTTGCGGAGAAATTTAGAACGCTACCCCAATCTTCTGCATAAAAAAGTCAAAGATGTTATGACCATGAATCCAATTGTAGTTAAGGATGATGATTTGGCATCCCAGGCATTAAAAGTTCTTGAGAATAAAAAAATCGACGAAGTTCCTGTAGTCGATAGAAATTTTAAGCCGATCGGAATGCTGGATGTTCAGGATTTGATCGCTGCCGGAATTTTATAATTTTTTTTAAAACGGATATGCATCTGTCTTTGCGGCAGACGGGGATGGTTACGGATGAAATTAGCCGTTTAAATCCGCAATAACCCGCATGAATCCGCATTTTAACGGATTGACTTTGATGAGCAATCTGGTATAGTATGTTTTTCCAGATTTTCATCAGTTATTAATCCAAAATATTTGTCAATAAAAAAATACGATGAAAAAAATAATAATTATCGCAGCGTTTACTTTGTTGTTTTTCGGGCAGAAAACGTTTGCCGAAACACCCGAACAATCCAAGGCACAACCCGATGCAGTGGCTTCCGGCGTCCAGAAAATTAAGGATTTTTATCTTTCGAATTTAAAAGAAGATGGCTCTAAAGATTGGGAAGTAAAGGGCAAAGAAGCAACCATTGAAGATAAATATGTCAATATCGATAACATGAATGGAAAGTATTATTCCGATAAAAATCCCGTATATATTAAGTCCGATAAAGCAAAAATAAATAAAGAAAACATGAATGCTGACCTAAGAGACAATGTGGAATTAAAAATTCCCAATAAAGATGGCACTTATATAACCGTGACTTGTACCGGTCCTCTTGAAATGAAATACAATGAAGGCATAGCAATTTTCCATGATAATGTTACAGCCAATACTCAAGATGGAAAACTTTTTGCCGATAAGACTACTGTATATTTCGACCCGAAAGACAAGACTAAAATGAAAATCATAGCCGAAGGGCATGTAAAAATAGTTAAAGATGAAAATGTTGCTTTTGCGGATAAAGCGACATATACGGGAGATACTAAAAATGTTGTTCTTGAAGGCAGGCCTCGTCTAATTTATTTTTCCAAAAAAAATGAAACTCTTGGAAATAAATAGCCTTTCGAAGTCCTATGGTACAAAAGCCGTTGTGCGTGGTGTTTCGCTTTCAGTCAAACGCGGAGAAATAGTCGGTTTACTTGGGCCAAATGGAGCAGGCAAAACCACTACCTTCTACATGGTGGTAGGAATTATTGCTCCGGATGAAGGGAAAATCCTCTTTGACAATCAGAATATAACAAATTTGCCCATTCATATACGTTCGCGGTTTGGAATGGGTTATCTTTCACAAGACCCCTCCATATTCAGGAAACTTACCGTGGAAGAGAATATAATGGCAATACTTGAAATGCTTTCGCTGCCAAGAATAGAACGGGCTAAAAGACTGGAAAGCCTTCTTAAGGAATTGAATATTTCGCATCTAAGAAAAAATAAAGCCTACACTTTAAGCGGCGGAGAAATGCGGCGTCTTGAAATTACCAGAGCGCTGGTTACTAACCCGTCTTTTTTACTTCTTGATGAACCTTTTTCCGGTATAGATCCGATAGTGGTCGGCGAAGCTAAAGAAATCATTCTTGAACTTCGCAGAAAGGGTATCGGGATATTGCTTACTGACCATAATGTCAGAGAGACCCTCTCGATAACTGATAGAGCGTATTTAATAGCCGAGGGGAAAATTTTGATTTCCGGCACCTCTCACGACCTCATAAATGACGCAAAGGCAAGAGAAATATATTTAGGAAAAGATTTCAGCATGTAGCATCGGAGGAAAGAATGAAAGTTGAAGTTCAAAAACTTGATAGATTAAAAAGGATAATAAAAGTCGAAATAAGCGGTGACGCGTTTATCAAAGAACGAAAAACTGCCTATGAGGAAATTGGGAAAACTTTAAAGATTCCTGGTTTCAGGCAAGGTAGCGCTTCGCTTGAAATTCTGGAAAAACACCATTCAAAAGCCCTTAAAGAAGAATTCCTGCATCGGATGCTTCCCGTATATTATGAGAGGGCTTTGTCGGAAAATAAGCTTCTCCCGTCAGGCATGCCACGTATCTATGATGTTGAGCTTTCTGACAATCGCCTTGTTTTTTCGGCGGAATTGGATGTAAAACCTGAAATTGAGCTCAAAGATACTGATTATAAAGGCATAAAAGTTAAAGAAAAAAAAGTCGAGGTAGATCCTCTAGAAATCGAAAAAGTACTTACGAACCTGAAAGAAGAGGTTAAAAAAATTGTAAATAAAGATTTAGCTGATGATGAGCTCTCTAAATGGGCCGGATACCCGGATGCAGCCGCGTTTAAAGAAGCTGCCAAGGCAGAAATACTTAGCGAGAAATTTCGCGAAAGAAGAAGAGGACTGGATAGCCAAGTAAGTCAGCACCTTTTAAAAAATATCAAGGTTGCGCTTCCGCAGAATGAGGTTGAACGTTACCATAATGAACTCGTCAATAGAGAAATCAATAATCTGCGTTTGCGCAGTATTCCCGATGAAGACATAGAAAAATACAAGAAAGATATCGAGGAAAAATTGAAACCATTGGCCGAAGACGAGGTAAAATTATTTTACATACTGGAAGCTATTGCGAATAAAGAAAATATTAAAGCTGAGAATAACCTTGGCGAGATTATTCTGGGTTTCTTGCTTAGCGTTGCGCAATACGAATAATTTTTATTGAATGTAGGAGGGGAAGATGAAAAATCAAATGTATGTTCCGATGGTCATCGAGCAATCAGGCAGAATTGAGCGGGCATACGATATTTACTCCCGCCTGCTTAAAGACCGGATAGTTTTTATCGGCACTCCTATTGATGATAACGTTGCAAATGTAATAATCGCGCAAATGCTCTTTTTGCAGATGGAAGATGTAAGCAAGGATATAAATCTTTACATAAACAGCCCCGGAGGAGTGATTACTGCAGGCTTGGCTATATACGATACCATGCAATTTGTCAAATGCGATGTCGCAACTTATTGTGTAGGCCAGGCGTCATCAATGGGTGCTATTTTGCTTTGTGCAGGCACCAAGGGCAAGCGTTTCACGCTCCCTAATTCTCGAATTATGATTCACCAGCCGTGGGGCGGAGTGCAGGGCAGTGCGGAAGATATTTCACGCCAAACCAAAGAGATACTTAAAATGCGCGAGAAGGTAAACGAAATCCTTGCGGCACATACTGGAAAATCGATTGATAAAGTTAGAGAGGACACTGACAGAGATTATTTCATGAGTGCTCAAGAAGCAAAAGAATACGGCATAGTTGATGAAGTGATAATGCCGACTAAACAAGCCAAGTAGTTTGAAACAATAAAAACAGTGAAGTCTTCCCGATCTTTAGACTGGGGCTTCCTCCCGAGTAAAGATCCACAATTACATTCATTTTTCGGCAAAGCCCGGGGTATCTAGCACGGGATTAAAAATTAAAAGGAGATAACTATGAAAAGAAAATATTTAATGACACCAGGCCCGTCTCCGGTTCCTTCTTTGATAAGAGAGGCTCTGGCCAAAGAAATAATGCACCACAGGACGGATGAGTTTATCGAAATACTGAAAGAAACTAACGAAGGCCTCAAATACGTTTTTTGCACAAGGAGTCCGGTTTTAACATTTGCCTCTTCCGGAACCGGCGCAATGGAAGCCGCGGTAAGTAATTTTTTTTCTGCTAAAGATAAAGTTTTGGTAACTGTCGGCGGAAAATTCAGTGAACGCTGGGCGGAAATCGCAAAAGCCTTTGGCCTTGAAGTGATAGAGATGAAGATTGAATGGGCAGATACGCCTAAAGCTGAAGATGTCAAAAAAATGCTTGAAACTCACAAAGACATAAAGGGGGTACTTACAACCTTATGCGAAACTTCAACGGCAACGGTCTTTGATGTAAAAGGTATTGCTACAGTAACTAAAGATAAAAATGTTTTACTGGTGGTTGATGCTATAAGCGGCCTTGGTCAAGATGCTTTAGCTACGGATGAATGGGGAGTCGATATCGTTGTCAGCGGTTCCCAGAAAGGCTTTATGCTTCCGCCGGGTCTTGCGTTTATAAGCATCAGCGAAAAAGCAAAAAATTTCCTGAAAAACTCCACGTTACCGAAATATTATTTCAGTATAAACAAGGCTTTAAAGGCTTATGAGAAAAACGATACGCCTTTTACTCCGGCAGTTAATTTGATTGTGGGTTTGAAAGAGAGCATTGATTTGATTAAAAAAGATGGCATTGAAAATATGTGGATCCGGTACAAAAAAATGGCCGAAGCTACCCGTGATGCCGCCGAAGCTTTGGGGTTAAAAGTATATTCAAAACACCCATCTTCTTCGGTCACGGCAATCGTTTCTCCTGACGGCATTAACTCCAAAGATATCGTTAAGAAAATGCGTAAGGATTACGGCATAAGCATTGCCGCCGGGCAAGGAGAAATTGAGCAAAAGATTTTCAGAATCGCACATATGGGCTGGATTAACGAGCAAGACCTGATTATGTGCTTTTCGATACTTGAGAAAGTTTTACGCGAAATCGGATACGCAAACTTCAAGGTTGGTGCATCGGTTGCAAAGTTACAGGAGGTTTTCTATGCTTAAGGTGATTGTTTGCGATAAATTGTCTGAAGAAGGAATAAAAATCTTACAAGACGCGGGTTTTACCGTGGATTGCAAATATAAACTGGCGCCGGAAGAGCTTAAAAAAATTATCGGCGAGTATCATGCAGCTATCGTGCGTAGCGATACAAAATTCACAAAGGATATAATCGAATACGGCACAAACTTGAAGGCAATCGGAAGGGCGGGGGTCGGCCTAGATAATGTTGATTTAGAAGCGGCGACCAAGAAAGGCATAATCGTAATGAATTCTCCCGGGGGAAACACGATTTCTACCTGCGAGCATGCTTTTGCAATGATGCTTGCTGTAGCAAGAAATATCCCGTTTGCCCATATGACGGTAAAGAATAAAGGCTGGGATCGTTCGAAATTCAAGGGGGTCGAGCTTAGTTCCAAAGTTTTAGGCGTTATCGGCTTGGGGAGAATTGGTAAAGAAATCTCCAAGCGCGCTTTGAGTTTTGGCATGGAAGTTATTGCCATGGATCCTTTTGTTTCCCAGGATGTAGCGGAAAAAATCGGCATAAAAATGGCAACCCTTGAAGAAGTGCTTGAAAAAGCGGACTTTGTAACTTTGCATACCCCGGTAACGGAAGAAACCAAGAATATGATATCCGCTAAACAGTTGGCGATAATGAAACCTAAAGCTTTTTTGATTAACTGCGCCCGAGGCGAGCTGGTTGACGAACAGGCTTTGTATGAGGCGCTAAAAAACAAGAAAATAGCCGGCGCGGCAGTGGATGTATATATTAACGAACCGCCTACCGGCTCACCGCTTTTAGAGCTTGATAATATTGTGTTTACTCCACATCTTGGTGCATCCACCGAAGAGGCGCAGCTTAACGTGGCCATTGAAATTGCGCATTGCATAAAAGATGCGTTATTGGGCAAGGCGATACGCAATGCGGCTAACTATGTTCAGCTCGATACCGAAACTTATAAAATCATACAACCGTACTTCGAGCTTTCCGAAAAAATGGGTAAATTCCTATCTCAAATCGTCGATGGTGCGGCAAAGGAAATAAAACTTTTTTATCTTGGCGAAATTTCCGGATATAAAGTTGACGTTCTGACCCTAGCTTTTTTAAAAGGTTTTCTCTCTAAGTCTCTCGGTGAAGATGTGAATTATATTAATGCTCTGGAAATCGCCAAAGAGCGCGCAATCAAAATAGAGCAGGTTAAGATTCGCGAAGAAGAGGAATATGCAAACTCTATACGCGTAAAAATCGTTACCGATAAAGAAGAAAAAATTCTCGAGGGGACTCTTTTTGCAAATAAAGAAGCGCGGTTTGTAAAAATGGATGATGTTTATACTGAGGTTTATCCATCGAAACATATGCTGGTCATTAACAATTGGGATAAACCTGGAACTATCGGATTTCTTGGCACTGTTCTTGGGAATCATAAGATAAATATCGCGGGAATGAGTTTGGGCAGACGCGCACCCAACGACATAGCGCTTACTATACTTAACCTGGATAATCCGTTGGATGAAAAAGTCATAAAAGAAATTTCTTCCAATCCGAATATCGTATCTTTACGGTGTATTAAATTATAAACTATTCAACGAGGAGGTAGATATGAAAAAATTGCTCATAGCAATTTGTCTTATCATTTTGCCCTGCACAACATACGCACATAAATTAACGATTATCTATACAGGAAATTCATATGCTTCATTATACCCTTGCGGCCATTGTCCGGCTTCTGTCGGAGGCGGCATTGCAAGAAGGGCAGCGGTTATCGCGGATATAAAGGCAAAAAATCCGAACGTTTTGATTTTAGATGCCGGAAATTTTACGGCCGGTGGATTACTCGATGAAGGAAGCCTGAACCCACGGATGGATGAGAAACGAAGCATTTTCAACTACTCGGCAATGCAGGCTATGGGCTATGATGCAGTTACGCCCGGGGAATCAGAATTTAATTTTGGCGCCAATTTTTTTAAGAACAATGTCAAAAAAAATAAATTTAAAACAATTTCTACCAATCTTAATATCGAAGGGGTTCTGCCATATTACATGAAGCAATTCAAAAGTTTTAATGTCGGAGTAATCGGTCTTAGCCCGCAAAGCATTAATAAAACTGTCGGTCTAAACGCCGGCGATTATGATAAAGCGCTGACTAACACCCTAGCGGAGCTAAAAGGCAAAGTTGATTTTATTATCTTATTATCCTCCCTGGGCGATACAGAAAATTCGAATATCGCCAAAAAATTTAGCGATATTAAATTGATATTATCCAGCGGGAATATTTTAGATTATTTCCAGCCTGAACAAAAAATAGGCGAAACAATTATAGTCAGGCCATCATATTTAGCAAAAGATGTTAGGGTGATAGATTTGGATGTCAAATTGAATAAGATTATTAGTTATAAGCTTAGACGCATACCCCTGTCTTTAACGGCAAAGGAAAACCAGCAAATTAAAAAAACGATTCCGGCTTGTTTTAAAGATAGCGATTGCAGCAAGAAAGAAGGATTTATTCCTACCTGCCAGAACCCCGGTGAATTAACTGCAGCTTGCGCTTATTTTGAGCCGCAAAAAATTGACATTATTTTGATAACTGATACAAACTGTCAATTTTGCGTAACTCAATTTTCTGAAAAAATGCTCCAGGATTTACTTATGGGAGTTAACTTTACAACTATTGACTATAAAAGCAGCGAGGCGGCTGATCTCATAAATAAATATTCCATAACCACTTTGCCGGCTTTTATACTTCCAGAGGATGTAAAAAAGAACCCTACCTTTTTACGGGCCTCGGCATTTTTTGAAGAAAAAAATGGAAAAATCCTTGCAAGACCTGACTTATCGGGAATTTTCCTTTTTCTCGACAGGAAAGAGATTCCTAACCGGATCGATCTCTTTATAAATCCCTACCAAAAAGCCGAATCACATACGCTGGAAGATTTACGCCAGTTTTGCGTAAAAAAACGGATAACTCTTGATGTGCATTTAGTCATTAGCAAAACGGCAAAAAATGCAGGCTATCCACAAGAGGAAAAGACAATTGCCTATGCGGTGAAAAAAGTTTTTCCAAATAAATTTCCTGATTATTTAATTGCGCGTTTTAAAGATATAAAAAATAAATCATACGTTCAATCTCTTGAAACTTGCGGTATTGATTATAAAAAGATTATGAAGGCGGCTGATTCCAAAGAAGTTGCGAATTTAATTTTGCAAAATGATAAAATGATGGAGGATCTTAACATAACTTCCGGAAATGTTATTTTAGTCAATAATAACAGGATATTCAAGGTATTCGAAATAAATCCAGCGCAGCTAGAAAAACTTTTTCCAAAAAAATAACAATTATACCGGGAGGAAAATTATGGCAAAAATTTATATGGTTGATGTTACCAACCGTGACGGGGTGCAAACTTCACGGATATGTTTATCTAAGCTTCAGAAGACGATGATAAACATATATCTTGACGAGATGGGAATTTACCAAAGCGAGTTTGGTTTCCCAACGACTAATCATGAAATAAATTATTTAAATGCCAATCTGGAATTAGCCGAAGATAAGGTAATTAAGCGTATCCGGCTTTCGGGGTGGCTTCGTGCCATTACCGCAGATGTTGAGCTTGCCGTACAAAATGTTCCGGAACTAAAATATATAAACCTCTCGATTTCAACATCCGACCAAATGATTAAACATAAATTTCAGGGCAAGCTGGATTATGAAGAAATAATAAAAAGCGCAGTTGACTCGATTAAGCTTGCAAAAAAACTAGGAATAAAAGCTGTCGGTATAAACGCCGAAGACGCATCGCGTTCGAAAATTGAATACTTAATTGAATTTATCAAAGCGGCGAAAGAGGCTGGAGCTGACAGGTTTAGATATTGCGATACATTGGGCTGTGATACGCCATTTTCGATATATGAACGTTTGTCAAAAATTCTCGGCAAGGTCAAAATTTCTACAGAAATACACTGTCATAACGACCTTGGTTTGGTGGTGGCTTCTTCAATAGGCGGCGCTAAGGCAGCTATCGATAGCGGTGTAGATGCCTACATAAATACCTGCATCAATGGCGTAGGCGAAAGAGCAGGCAATGCCGACCTGGTGAGCGTAATTTTGGCGATTAAACACGGTAACGGCATGGAGAAATATAAACTTGATGAAAAAATTGATCTTAAAACCGCATGGAAAATAAGCAAATATGCATCATACGCTTTTGGTATTCCGATACCGATAAATCAACCGGGCGTAGGTGCTAATGCATTTGCCCATGAATCAGGTATTCATGCTGACGGTGCCTTAAAAGACCGGCGTAATTATGAGCTTTACGATTATGAAGAACTAGGCAGGGGGGAACCAGAAATTATCGATACCGGAAGGAAAATTACTGTTGGAGAATATTCAGGAATTAAAGGTTTTGGCAATGTTTATGATCAGCTGGAAATAAAATTTGCAAATAATGAGGAAGCCAAAAAAGTACTTGAGCTTGTGCGATACGCTAATGTCCACAATCAGAAACCGCTGGTTGAAGATGAATTAAAGTTTGTGGCAAAATATCCGGAAATTGCCAGAAAAATATTTACGATGCAACCGCCGGTTTAATCGTTCGTTGGAAATACTTGACAAATGAATACTATTCTCGTTGGTTTACAATGGGGTGATGAAGGAAAAGGGAAAATAATTGATTTTCTCTGCCGGGATAAGGACGTAATTGTGCGTTTCCAGGGAGGGAATAACGCCGGCCACACAGTGGTTATCAACGACCGAAAGTTTATTTTTCATCTTATACCTTCGGGAATTTTACGAAAAAATAAAATTTGCGTTATTGGCAATGGCGTGGTAATCGACCCTGGGGTATTAATCGAAGAAATCGAAACACTAAAAAAAGGCGGCATAGAGGTATCGCCTAAAAATCTTAAAATTTCTCTTTTTGCCCATGTCATTATGCCCTATCACCGTATCATGGATAGTCTACGTGAGAAAAATCGCGCACAAAAAATCGGTACGACAATGCGCGGTATCGGCCCATGCTATGTAGATAAAGCTTCTCGTTGTGGTATAAGAATGGCAGATTTATTAGATGTTAATATTTTTTCTAAGCGCCTGAAAGATAATTTAGAAGAAAAAAATCTTATTCTTAAAAAAGCCTACGAAACTGATATTTTTTCCTTCGACAGTATTTTGAAAGAATATCGGGAATTTGCCAAAACGCTTGCGCCATATATATGCGATATCACAGACTTATTCTATGCAAAAAAAGATAAAAATTTTTTATTCGAGGGCGCGCAAGGAACATTTCTTGACGTGGATTTTGGCACATATCCATTCGTAACATCATCCGCAACAGTTTCTTCAAATGCTATGCTTGGTTCTGGGCTTTCATTTGTTAAAATAAATGAAATTGTCGGTGTGGCAAAGGCGTATACAACAAGAGTAGGCGAAGGGCCGTTTCCTACTGAATTAGCCGATAATGTAGGGAACTATTTTCAAAAAAAAGGTAAGGAGTTTGGCGCAACTACAGGTCGGCCAAGGCGTTGCGGTTGGCTCGATTTAGTGCTGTTACGTAGAGCGGTTATTCTGAATAATATAACCAAAATTGTTCTTACCAAGCTTGATATATTAGATGGACTTGACAAAATAAAGATTTGCACTGTATACAAACAAAACGGCAAACTTCTTAAAAGTTTCCCCCTAGATTTATCTTCAGTCACGCCAGTTTATGAAATCATGGAAGGATGGAAAACAAAGACCGAAGGCATACGAACCTACCGCCAGCTTCCCATAGAGGCCAGGAAGTATATCGCAAAAATTGAAAAATTTCTGGGTTGCGAAGTTAACTACGTTTCGGTTGGAGAAATGCGCGACGCGATTATAAAAAAATAGAGAAACCCATGCCTAGAAACTGTATTAACTACTTGGTAGACAAAGTCTTACATATCAATCGTTTTACCTGAAACCCTCCAGCCTTCCGATTTCATAACCGCTAATTTAAGTGTTTTTTTGATTCAGAATTTGATATAATATAAAGTCATGCAGCAGGATAAAACACCGGAGGAACCGTATTGGGAAAGTATTTGCCGGCGATGCGGAGGCTGCTGCGGCGCCTTTGATGACCCTTGCCAGCATTTAAAAAAAGACGGCAATAAGCAGTATTTTTGCGAAATATATCCGAATCGCTTGGGAACCAGAAAAACAATAGGCGGAGAAAACTTTAATTGTGTTCCCATAAAAAAAATTATCAACACTTCCTGGAAAAACGATTGGCTTTGCGCCTACAAAAATCATCCTGCAATCTCGAAAAATTATTACGGCGATAAAGAAATATGAGACTAAAAGGTGTGAATCTTGGCGGTTGGCTTCTCATGGAAGGGTATATTTTGGGTGGCCGAAATATAGCCGAAAGTATTTTTAAGGCAAATTTTAAAAAACAAAACAGCGCACAAGCACTTCGTGAATTTGAAATATTTTTTCGCGATAATTTTATTTGCGAAGAAGACTTTTCCAATATTTCTAAAATAAACGCAAATGCCGTACGGGTTCCGTTTAATTACCGCCTTATCATTGAGAATGAAAAGGGGATTTCTTATTTAAAAAGAGCACTGTCTTTCGCAAAAAAGTATAACCTGGGTATAATCCTTGATTTGCATGCCGCGCCTGGCGCACAAAACTGCGATTGGCATTCTGATTCAGCAGGCAAAGCGCTTTTTTGGGAAAAAGAAACTTACCGAAACCAGGTTATAGATATTTGGGGGAAAGTAATTGAAGAACTTAAGGAAGAGTCTGCGCTTATAGGGTTTGATATTTTAAATGAACCGGTCCTTAGCGATAAACCGATTACGCTTTTGGCTCAATTTTATAAAAAAGCCATAAGATGTATACGCGCGATAGATAAAAAACATAAAATATTTCTCGAAGGTGATGTTTGGGCCCAGCGCATAGATTTTCTCGCGGATTTGCTTGACGAAAATGTTTCCGTAAGTATACATACCTATTTTCCGCTTAATTATACATTTAACTTTATTCCATTTTATAAATTTCCCGGTATGATCGATAACGAATCCTGGGACGAAGAAAAAATAGAACATGCGCTTTTGCCGTATTTTGAGTTTTCCCGCAAAAATAAAACCGATATTTTCGTAGGCGAATTCGGAATAAATTGGCGCGGAGGTTTATGGGGCGAGTCCGATTATCTTTCCAGCATGTTAAATGTGTTTGAAAAATTTAATTTTAGCTATACCTACTGGACTTATAAAGCAATTTCCGGTCATGTCTTTCCTGACGGGATTTACCAATATTTCCCCAATAATGAATACGTAAAACGGGAAGGCCCGGTCTATGGGTGGGAAAATTATATTCCGCTTTGGTTTAAAGAAAAAGACAAGATTATCGATTTCTGGCGTACGAAAAATTTTACACCCAACCAGGCAGTCATTAATACGTTGAAAAAATATTTTACAAAAACTGACGCAAAAAATTAGAGAAAAAATGCAAAAGATGATTGTTCCCGCTATTCTTACACAAAGTAAACAAGAATTAATGGCTATGTGCACTCTTTGCAGCGGTTTCTGTAATTATGCGCAAATCGACATAATGGACGGTAAATTTGTTTCTTCAAAAAGTATAGTCATAAACGATATGTCGAATTTACGTTTATCAATAAAAAACGAGGCTCATCTTATGGTTGAGAAACCTTTAGAATGGTTAGGGATGTTTAAAAACTTAGGTACCAGGCGTATAATTTTTCATTTTGAAATAAAAGAAAATCATGAAAAAGTTATCAAGGAAATAAAAACGGCCGGCTTTGAAGCTGGAATCGCAATCAATCCTGACACTAAAATAAGTGCCTTAGAGCATCTTCTGGTGCTGGTTGATAGTGTCCTTTTTATGTCAGTTATCCCTGGATTCTATGGTTCGAAATTTATACCGGAGGTATTGGACAAAATTTCGAAATTCAAAAAGCTATACCCGGAAAAATGTACCGGCATAGATGGCGGGCTAAAACTTGATAATATAACGCGTGTTATGGCTAGCGGCGCGGATTATGCATGCGTAGGAAGCGCAATCTTAAAAGCTAAAAATCCCAAAGCCGCATATTTGGCGTTTAAGGAAAAACTATGAGTAAAAGTTTCAAAATAATTATCTTGCTTTTGATTTTAGCCACTCCGCTCATTTTCTATAAATATTTTTATCGGCCAAGGCCAGGCATTGGCATAAAGCGAATTATAACCAGGCCTATGCCTCGCGAAAAGCCTAAGGTAGCGTTAATATTCGATGATTTAGGGGAAAGTTATCGTGATTTAAAGGAAATAAATTCTTTGAATATTCCCGTGACAGTTTCAATATTACCGGGTTTAAAGCTCTCAAAAGACATTGCAAATTTATCTTCACGTTATGGATTCTCAGTACTTACTCATTTGCCGCTGGAACCAAAGAATGCGGAAAAATTTAAAACAAACAAATACCGATTCATAGGCAGCTCTCTTGCTAAATCTGAACGTTCGGCACTTTTGCGCTATTACCTGAATTACATAAGAACTTCTATCGGAGTAAATAATCACATGGGTTCGCGAGCCACAGAAAATCCTGAATTGATGCGTGAAGTTTTAATTGCGGTTAAAAAAAATGGTCTGGTTTTTATCGATAGCCGCACATCTAAAGCTTCTGTAGCCTGCAAAGTTGCCAAAGAGGAGGGCGTGCCCTGCGCAGACAATGAAGGTTTTTTTGATAGCCTAAGCGATTTACAGCTTATGGAAAATAGGCTAAAAGATCTTATTAACCATGCAACGCGAAAAGGAAAAATTATCATAATTGCTCACCCGAAAAAAAATACTTTCTTTGTTCTTCACAAAGTCTTGCCGGAAGCAGAAAAAAAAATCAAGTTTATTACCATAAAAGATTATTTCGGTCTTTAGCCTAATTACCTTTATAAAGAAGAGGCCTAACCCTGGAGGGGGCAGGGCTTCCTATACCTTTTAGGGAAGACCCTAAAACCCTAGGGGGGGCTGCGGAGGGAGATTAAAAACACGTCGTTTCATTTAAACAAACTATTAACTATCAACTACAGACTGCCGATTTGGCTTTAAATATATGAAGAAAGTATTACTGCATGTGTGCTGTGGAGTGTGCGCAATTTACTGTATTGAACGCCTGGAAGCAGAGGGTTATTACGTAGAAAGTTTTTTTTTCAATCCAAACATTTACCCCGAGGAAGAATATCTTAAGCGGAAGAAAGCGGCCGAGGAAGTATCCGCAATTACAAAGACTAAAATAAGCGAAGGCCCATACGAACAAACGCTATGGTTTAGTGAGTGTCAGGATTATAAAGATTCTAAAGAAGGTAAAGAGCGCTGCCTTATTTGCTATCGGCTTCGGCTTGTGGCAACCCAAAAAGAGGCAAGGAACAGGGGCTTTGACTTCTT
Source organism: bacterium (assembly GCA_021796115.1). Lineage (GTDB taxonomy): Bacteria > Omnitrophota > Gorgyraeia > Duberdicusellales > 4484-171 > JAJYOP01. The sequence goes on along the minus strand of JAJYOP010000002.1, from coordinate 59,588 downwards.
TACCACGACACTGACCGTTAGCCCGCACAAAGATAGTAAGATCATAACAAGTTTAGGCCAGAAAATAGATCTGCCTGCCTTTTTATCCATTGATTTTAAAAAGCAAGATGGCTTTAAGAAGACGCTGGAACTGGCAAAAAAATACAACTTATACCGGCAAAAATATTGCGGATGCGTTTATAGTATTCGATGATTACATAAAGAGTGCCAATAGGCCATGGAAGAGCCATATTATTCATTCAATCGTTATTTACGGGAAAAATTTGGCGAGAAAGTTCACCGCATAAGTATAGATGCCGGTTTTAGTTGCCCAAACCTCGATGGAACTTTAAGTAAGAAAGGGTGTATCTATTGCGACAATAAGGCTTTCAGTAATTTTGCCGGGCGAAACGTTGAAATATCCAAACAAATAGAAACTTCGATTTCTTATCTTGCCAAAAAAAGTAATGTCAAAAAATTTATACTCTATTTCCAATCATTTACCAATACCTATGCTGATATCGAAACTTTGAAAGAACGATACGATATTGCAAAAAGATTTCCGGAAATCGTGGGAATTTTTATCTCTACGCGGCCGGATTGTATTGATGAGGAAAAAATAAAACTTATCTCATCCTATAAAGAAAAATATCTGGTTTGGCTTGAATATGGACTTCAGACTACGAATGATGATATGCTGGCTATGCTTAACCGGAGACACACCTATGAAGATTTTCTATCAGCCATAAAGATAACTCGAAAATACGATATAAATACAGGCGTTCATGTAATACTCGGCCTGGCTCAGGCTTTTAGTGCGGCTATCGATGACGTTCAAAAGATAGCTGCGTTTGATATACACGGTATAAAGTTTCATGTTTTACATGTTTTAAAAGATACGGTCTTAAATAAATTATACGGCTCTGGAAAAGTAAAGTTGCTTGAGGAAGATCAATATGTACGGATGGTATGCGATTTCTTGGAAAAAATACCGAAAAACATCGTTGTATTGAGATTAGTATCAAGCGCAAATCCCGCACATCTCATTGCTCCGCCGTGGATAAATAAAAAAAACGAAATTATATTAAAAATTAAGAAAGAATTTGAGAAAAGAGGGACCTGTCAGGGTTATTTTTTTGCAAAAAGATAAGACTTTTCAACAAAAATAGCGGAATTTTGCTAATATTTAAAAATCTTGATTGAACGCCAGTAAACTATATAATTAATATTGACTCGATGCCAAAAATTAAAATACTTTTATTTGCTTTTTTGCTCTCAATTCTATTGCATGCTGTTTTCTTTTTTGTTTTTCGCTTCTATGTTACGGCACAACTTGTGCCTTATGTCCTAATTTGGCCGGAAGTACTGGACAGGAATTATACATCCGTAAAGGCGCCAGAGGATACGCGCGCAATAAACAATATACCGTTTATCCGCGGCCTGGATGTTAATAAAGAGTTTTTCATTTCTTCTTTAGAAAAGCCGGATTTAAAAATAAAAGAGCAACGTGCAAAGAAAATTTCTCTGTTTTTAGATGACCTTCAAGAAGAGAGGCACCTGAAAAACAATTTTGCGCCATTGTATCTGTGGAAAAAACCGGAAAGCATGCAATCTCAAGAAAAAGAGAAAATTTCTTATAGGGCTTTTGTTTCTCCCTATGGCAAGGTTGTTTTTTCATTTCCGGAAAAATTATCGGTTAGTTCGCAAGACAATGTTTCATCCCAAGAATATCTCAGGCAAGCTTCAATGTTTTTAGAGGACAAATTTTTCTGGACAAAGCTTGACACGGTGGTAAGATAAAATGAAAATTGAATTATCGTTTTTTTTGAGCATAGCATTATGTATTGGCATTATCGCATGGTTTGTTTTTGAGCTTTTTCAGGAAGGAAAAAAGGCAACTGGAAGAAAAAATATTCAGCTAAGACGCGAAAAGTGCAATGTGTGTGCGTCAGTATATTTTGTCTCACCGTCATTAGAATACTGGCGTTGTCAATTTTGCGGCAGTTTAAATAAATGAATTAAAATATGATTACGGAAATTGGCATTGTAGCCGGTGAAATTTGGCATTTTCTTGATGATCATGGAGAAGTTATGCTTTCTGACCTTCTTTTGGGGATCGAAAAACCAAAAGAAGTTATTCTTATGAGTTTAGGCTGGTTAGCACGCGAAGGTCACGTGGTGGTATGGTTTGAGAATGGGGATTACAAAATAAATTTAAGAAAAGGTTAGCGAAACAAACGAGGTGCTAATGAAAAAAGCTGTTATATTAGTAGTTGTGGTGGGTATAATGCTTGTTCTTAGTACGCTTGCTTTGGTTGCCTTAAGCCTCATGACCAGCGAGTCCCGCATCGCCGAACATAAAATCAGGAGAACCCGCGCTTATTATGCGGCTCAAGCAGGTATAGTTGACGTCCTAGAACAATTGCGCAGAGGTTCAATCGCGCCCCCTGCAGCAACACCGGGGTCAGGAGTATCTTATTTGATTCCAATTCCTGGTAATACCCTTCCAACGACGGTTGCTATAGTGGCACGGGGCGTTCTTAATTATGTTGCTATAAATGGCCAAGCTTATAGTTGCGATGCCGCATCGCCATCTCCTTTTTGCGTATTTGCAACAATAGACTATCATAATTAACCCCTTCTTAAGTAACCTTTTTGCCTTTCTTGACAGAATAAGGTTTCTCTGCCAAAATATCTATTCATTTAGTGAAATTAATAATTACGCAGTGCGGTTTTTTGATTATTCGGGCCGGTAGTTCAGTTGGGAGAACGCTTCGTTCGCAACGAAGAGGTCGGCGGTTCGAATCCGCTCCGGTCCATTTTTTATTTCAAATTGTTTTATGATGCGGATAAAAAATGCCATCGTCTTATTATTTTTGTTTGCGATTTCATATACAAGCGTTAATGCTGAAAATGCAAAGAAATGCAAATTCTGCAGTTCATTTTATCCATTCGACTCAAGCAAACTGAATAATTTTGTCGATGATGCCTTTAAAGAGGCTAAGATTGAAAGTGTAAATGGAAAAATAATACCAAAGGAGGAGAAAATGCAGGATTTTGCTTTAAATAAAAACGAAAAGAAAGAATTGTTAGATATTGCGCGTAAAAGTATTGAAAGCTACCTGCACAACAATAAAGTGCCTGAATTTAAAGCAAAATCACCGGCGCTTAACGAAAAACGAGGCGCTTTTGTAACGCTAAAGAAAAACGGAGATTTGCGCGGTTGTATTGGGCGCATAGTTAGTGATACGCCGCTTTATCTGGTAGTTTCCAATGTTGCCATTGACTCTGCAGTAAATGATCCACGTTTTGAGCCGTTAAATTATAACGAACTTAAAGATATTGAGATAGAGATTTCTGTGCTTGCGCCGTTTGAAAAGATAAAAAACCTGGATGAAATAGAAGTTGGCAAAGACGGTCTTCTGATTCAAAAAGGATTTTATTCTGGAATTTTCCTTCCGCAGGTGCCGGTTGAGCAGGGTTGGGATAAAGAAACTTATCTTGAGCAGTTATGTTATAAAGCCGGGCTCCCCAAAGACGCATACAAGGATAAAAGCGCGGTTATTTATAAATTCCGTGCGATAGTTTTTAACGAAAGGGATTTAGGGGAATAGAATGTCAAAAGCAAGAATATATCTGCCCGATGCGGAAATAAACGAAAGCATTACGATTGAAAGCAAGGAAACATTGCACAAAATAAAAGACGTTCTTTCGCTTAAAAAATCCGAAAAGGTCTATGTTTTTAACGGCAGCGGCAAAGAATTCGTTTATGAAATCGGCGATATAAGCCGTGAACAGCTCTTACTTATTAATCGAAGTGCTAATCGCCAGGAGAACGAAATAAAAATGAAAATTGTCCTGGCTATCCCTTTAATACAAGAACAAAGACTGGAATATATCTTGGAAAAAGCCACAGAATTAGGAGTGGATACCTTTCAGCCATTTATTTGCGAACGCAGTATTAGAGAAAACCCTTCATTGGCTAGACTAGAAAGATGGAAAAGAGTAGTTCTAGAGGCAACACGCCAATCCGAACGCTTATGGACTCCTGAGATTAAAGACATTTTGAATTTTGACGAATTAATCCAAAAGGATTACAAAACGAAAATATGTGCTTATATCGAAGGAAGCTATATAAAAGATATAAAAATTGGCGATAAAGAAAACATTCTCCTCGTAGTCGGGCCAGTGGGCGATTTTTCTCCGCAGGAAATAGATAAAATGAAGAACCGTAATTTTTGTTTTATAAAATTAGCGGAGAATATCCTGCGTGTGGAAACCGCAAGTGTTTTCTTAACCGGTCTTGTAAAATACCTGCTGAATTAATTTGTCGTAATACGCCTGTCGGTTGCAGTTACGCCATTCGACTCACTTCGTTCGCTCAGGGCGTACTGAGCGAGAGGAACGAGCATCGCAACCGTAAACCGAATTCCCATATAAATATGAAGGTAAAATTTTATACATTAGGCTGCAAGGTCAATCAATATGAAACGGAAGCTTTAAAAAAGGATTTTACCTCGTCGGGATTTGAGCTTACTGATGGCCTTGCCGATCTTTATGTCATAAATACCTGCTCGGTTACGGCAAAAGCTGATTCTGGCTCGCGAAAGCTCCTCGCAAAAATAAAAGAAGCGTATCCTCAAGCAAAAGTAGCGGTTTGCGGCTGTTGGGTCAAGGAGAATAAAGAATCCATAGAGAAATTAGGTGCGGATTTTATCGTTAGCCAGGAAGATAAACAATCTTTAGTCGATATAGTTAAGGGTAAAAACCCATCAAAAGATGGTATTTGGAAATTAAACCTGGATAAATGTTCTAATCAACGAGCGTTTTTAAAAATTCAGGATGGTTGCGATAATTTTTGTGCATATTGCAAAGTTCCTTACTTACGCGGAAAATCATGCAGCCGAGACAAAAATGAAATAATCGCAGAAGCAAAACGGCTCAGTGAAAAACACACAGAAATAGTGCTTTGCGGAATAAACTTAGGGCTTTACGGAAAAGATTTAACCCCCAAAAATAGTTTAGTTAATTTGCTTAATGAACTCCTTACGCTAAGTTCGCTCGGCAGACTGCGTTTAAGCTCTCTCGAACCCTCTTCAATCAACGATGAAGTGATAACGCTTTTTAACCATCCGAAAATGTGCCCGCATCTGCATTTACCATTTCAAAGCGGTGACGATGGCGTCTTAAAGGCAATGAATAAAAAAGAAAGAGTAGAAGAATATCGGCAAATTGTGGCGAAATTGCGCAAGCAGGATCCGGACATTGCTATAAGCTGCGACCTTATTGTCGGATTTCCCGACGAAAAAGAAAGCAATTTTAAAAATACTTTAAGCTTTATACAGGAAATAAAACCAATGCGGATGCATATTTTTACCTTCTCGCCGCGTGAAATGACTAAATTTTCCGGGCAAAAAATCAACAACAAAAAAGCTGTCGAACGGTATGGTTTAATAAAGAAATTAGCCGATAGATTTTCGTTGGAATATAAAACTAAGTTTACCGGGAAAACCCTTAATGTCGTAGCGGAGGAAAATAGTGAAGGATTTTTTAGCGGTTATAGCGAAAATTACATTAAAGTTAAATTTAAAATGAATAATAATTTTTCAAAAAATAAAATAATCGGGCAAATTATTCCCGTTTACATTGAAAATGTAATTACCGGGGCCCTATCGGGAGTTGCATTATGAATTTAAACCTGGCAATAAGCAAAAGCGGATACTGTTCGCGCAGAAAAGCAGACGCCTTAATCAAAGCCGGTAAAGTGGCGGTTGACGGTAAAATAATCGATAAGCCGTATTATAGAGTATTGCCAAAGCAAAAAGTATACGTGGACGGCCAAATTATTTCGCACAAATGCCGCGTTTATTTTATTTTTAATAAGCCAAGGGGCGTAATTTCAACCCGTAGAGACATATTTGCGGATAAAAAAGTGGTTGATTTCTTTCCGGAAAGCTCTCGTGGAATTTTCCCCGTTGGAAGATTGGACAAGGATACAAGCGGGTTGATAATTCTTACCAATGACGGTGATTTATGCTACCGAGTCACACATCCAAGCTTTGAAATAGAAAAAGAATATGATGCGGCCCTGAACAGTGAGTTAACTTCACAGGATATCGAAAAGGCGAAGAAAGGCATATTATCCGAAGGAGAATTACTTAAGGTAAAACGGATAAAAATTATAAGCAATCGCAACGGCCGGACATTCTGCCATGTTGTTATCTCTGAAGGAAAGAAACGGCACTTGCGAAGGATTTTCTCAAACCTCGGTTATTTTATTGTATCTCTAAAGCGTATAAGAATAGGGGGCCTCAAACTCGGAGAATTAAAAAGCGGGGAATATAAATCTTTGCGTCAAAAAGAGATTTACCATTTACTTTTTGGCAGCCAGCGATTAAAATAAAAGAAATGAAGATAGTATTTTTAGATAGAGATGGTGTTATAAACAAATATCCCGGCGATAGAAATTATGTAGCCTCGCCTAAAGAATTTAAATTCATACCTGGCAGTATCCAGGCTATAAAGAATTTAAAAGAAAAAGGCTTTGTCCTTTTTGTAATTTCAAATCAGGCAGGGGTTGAAAAAGGAATTTATTCTACAAAAACTCTCGAGGACATCGATAAAAAAATGGTTAGTGAATTAAAAAAATACAAAACCGGTCTCGATGGTATTTATTATTGCACACACAGGCAGGAATCTGAATGCGCCTGCCGCAAGCCCAAAACCGGGATGATGCATAAGGCGGTTGATGACTTAAAGAAAATCCCTACGGTCTCATTCTTTATCGGCGATTCTTTTCGCGACATGAAGGCGGCAAAGGAATTTGGCGCAAAACCTGTCCTTGTTTTATCAGGAAAAGAAAAAATTTCCAATCGCAGCAAGTGGGAATTCGAACCGGATTATATTTTTGATAATCTTTTAATAGCGTCTTATTATATATGTTCACATTATGGATAAAATTCTCCTCGTTCATGCAAGTTTCGGCGAAGGGCACAAACGTGCAGCTTGCGCGCTAAAGAATTTTCTTAAGGCAGAGTGCGTAGACCTTCTTGATTTTTCCTACCCCTTCATTAAAAAAATATATCTTTACCTCTACGTTTTAACTACCGAGCGCGTCCATTTTCTTTGGAACTTCCTCTTTGTTTCCACAGAAAACAGATTTATGCATTATTTCTGGGAACGCGTCCAGGAATTCATTTTTTTCCCATTTTTCGAATATTTACGCAAGACCAAGCCAAAAGTTGTAGTGGCGACACATTTTTTCCCCTTAAGCTTTGTTGCCAAGCTCAAAAAAGAATACGATATTAAGCTTATTGTAATCGTTACTGATTTACGGGCGCACCCGTTTTGGAGCCATAAAGAAGTGGATGCTTACTTTGTGCCGCTTGAAGAAACGAAAAATGATTTAATAAAATGCGGTATCGATCCGGCAAGAATCACCACCGGTTATGTTGCCTTAAGGGATGGTTTTTTGCAGCCATTAGACGAGATGGGCTTGCGAAAAAAATTTGCTTTTGACTCAAGGCCAGTTATTCTTTTTATGTCATCATTACGCGGGAATTTTCCTTTTTTCAGCGAAATCTTAAACCGAATAAAAGATAAATTTAATATTTTCGTTATTTACGGGAAAAATCTTGGGCTTAAAGCGTATCTTGAAAGCTTTAAAATGGATAATCTTAAATTTTTGCCTTCATCAGAGGAAATATGGGAAATTTTTCAAATTAGTTCTGTTTTGGTGACCAAGCCCGGAGGGCTGACCACCTTTGAGGGAACATATAAACGGAAAACCTTTATTTTCCTGCGTTATATCCCGGGCCAGGAAAAAGAAAATATGAAAATATTGATAAAGCATAACATTGGAAGATTCGTCCGCAATCCAGACGACTTCATGGAGGCTTTAAATTATTTAATCCGGCGCGAAGCTGAGCTGAAAGCTGATTATCCGATAAAATTCAACGATATCCGCCCGGTTCTAAAAGAAACAATAGAAAAAATCTGCAGGCTTTAATTGCCGATAAAAATGAGAATTGCTAAAGTAGCATTGCCGTTAGGACTGACACAAGAATTCGATTATTTGCTAGGAAAAGATATGAATCCTAGCATAGGCTCCCGTCTTCTGGTTGATTTTAGAGGGAAGAATCAGGTTGGTATATTAACCGGTATACATTCGACGACGCGTATTCAAAAAATTAAGCCGGTTAGCAATGTGCTTGATTCAAATCCTGCATTATCTCCGGAGAATATAAAATTTGCTAAAAAATTAAGCACGTATTATCCTTACGAACAAAGTGAATTTTTTTTTATGATGCTGCCAAAATATCTTTGTAAACCAAAAAAGGTATCCATAAACGTACCGGCAAAACAAAAGCTTTCCGAACCTCATAAAAAAGTTTTCGTTAAAGCGGAGAATTTTAAAGAACGCTATGATTATTGGCACAACTTTGCGCAGGAAAAATTAAAAAATGGCTCTGTCCTTGTAATCTTTCCTCAAATTAGTCTTCTCACTGAAGCGCAAAAGTTGATCGAGAAAGATTTCAGCAATGTAAAGATTATTCATAGCTATCAAAATGAAAAAGAGTTGTTCGAGAATTGGGCTCGGACCAGAGAAAAATCTTTAATTTTGGGTACGCGGGTTGCGTTATTTTATTATCCATCAGATCTCGCCTTGCTTATAATCGAAGAGGAAAATAGCCCGTATTATTTTCAAGAAGAAAAACCCTTTTATCATCTTTTTGATTTAGCAATTTTGTTGACGGAAACCAGAAATCTCGATGTTATTTTTAGCGCAAACTATCCCAGCCTTTATGCTTACAATCTTATTAAGCATAAAAAAATACAGTTAATTGATAAAGGTAGAGAAAGGGCCGAAGTAAAAATCGTAAATATCGGGGAATACCGGCGCCAGTTAATAAGCCCGGTTCTTGTCCAATTTCTACAAAAATATCTCGCCCTGGGGCAGCGTGTCGTGATTTTATGGAACAAAACCGGATTTGGTTCGTATCTTGCGTGTTCTTCCTGCGGGTATATTTTCCACTGTTCGAATTGTTCAGGATTCTTGAAGCTTTCTCTGGTTAAAAATAAGGGGATATGCCCATATTGCGGGGCGGAACGCGACATTTCAAAAACCTGCGATTTATGCAACAGCGGATATATTCGCAGCTCCGGTGTTGGCCTTGAAAAAATAGAATTAATACTGCGCCAGATTTTTCCTGAAGTAAAAATTGCCGAATGGGATTTTCGAAAGCCTGACACCCAGATTGTGCTTGCAACTTCAAAAATACTCGGCGCGCTTTATACGGAAGAAAAATTCGATAATGGATTTTTACTCGATGCTGACTATCAAATGTCCCGGTTGGATTATGATGCCACTTTTGATACGTATCTCTATATAAAAAACCTCTCAAGGATGTTTAAAGAAAACTTTTATGTTTTCACGCGCAATAAAAACCATTATCTTTTTGAGCTCATAAACGCCGAATGGACGGGAATCTACGAAAAAGAACTTGAGCTTCGACATGAGCTGATGCTTCCGCCTTTTGGCACGGTTGCTAAAATTACACTGCGCGCTCATAACGAAAGTAATTTGATTAAGCGCACAAATGAATTATTTGAAAAATTTAAAGCGGAAAATGTGAATGCCCATGGCCCCTTAAAGGAGCAACCTTATAAATTAAGGGGTAAATTCCGTTATTCTGTGATATTAAAGTCGAAAGATGGCATGGAGTTGCGGAAAATAGTTAAAAAAATTATAACTGATTTCCGCACTTCACATTTACAGGTCGCTGCAGTAATGAGATAGGTTATGAAAATTATTTATTTCGGAAGTTCAAAATTTTCCCTCATCGTCTTGGAGAACCTTTGCCGTGCCGGGTTTGTGCCGGCGCTTATTGTCAGCCAACCGGACAAACCCAAAGGAAGAGGCCTGAAATCTAACCCTACTGAAGTAAGCGAATATGCACAAAAGACAAACATAGCGCTAATAAAACCATCTTCGCTTAAAAGCGGAAAGGTTATTAATGAAATAGCTGGCTTTGCGGCAGATTTGTTTATAATTGCTGATTATGGAAAGATTTTGCCAAAAGAATTGCTTTCTTTGCCAAAAATTGCTCCGCTTGGTGTCCATCCTTCCTTGCTTCCGGCTTATCGTGGTCCCGCGCCCATAAACTGGGCATTAATCAACGGCGATAAAGAGACCGGGGTTTCAATTTTTAAAATGAATGAAGGGCTTGATACCGGAGACGTGGTTTTGCAGAAAAAGATTCCGATAAACGATGCTGACAATGCCTACACTTTACACGCGAAGCTGGCTATCGAGGGCGTTAAAGTTTTGATCGAAGCGATACCCGGGCTTAAAAAATGTATCTGCGCTTTAAAACCGCAGAGCGAAGAATTTTCATCCTTTGCGCCAAAACTAGCCAAAGAAGATGGAAAGATAAATTGGGGTACCGAGGCAATACGCATACGGAATTTAGTGCGTGCGACACTTGGCTGGCCGTCAGCTTATGCATATTATAAAAATAAGATGATAAAAATTATCGATTCCGAAGTAATCTTTGAGCAGCCACAAAATAAGCCGTCAATAATCGATAGAATCGACAAAGAAGGCATTTATGTCTCGACGACAAGAAATTTATTGAAAATAAAGCGTCTCAAGCCGCAAGGAAAAAATGAGATGGATGCTTATTCGTTTGTTATCGGGCATAAGGTGGCCGTGGGCGACAAATTCGAATAAATATGCATAAAAGATACCATTTCATTTTTTCCGGTACTGTTCAGGGGGTAGGCTTCCGTTATACGGCGCGCGCGCTTGCCGAGAAATATTCATTAACGGGCTGGGCCGCAAATTTGGTTGATGGCAGAGTTGAGCTTGAAATCGAAGGAGACGAAGCGGATATAAAAAAATTTTTAGATGATTTAAGGACGGGGTTTAAAAGTTATATTTCCGGCGTTGGAAAAGAGGAGATCGCTTCGCTTAGCAAAGAAACAGGTTTTTATATAAAATTTTTGCGTTAGTTTTCATGCGCTACGCATTCATTTCCGATATCCATAGCAATCTAGAGGCCTTCAAGGAAGCTGTACGATTCTGCAAAAAAGAAAAAATAGACCGCTATATATTTCTGGGCGATATTGTGGGCTACGGCGCAAACCCTAAAGAAGTTATCGCGTTACTTTCCGATTTAAATCCGGTTTCTATTGCTGGTAACCACGATTGGGGGGTAGTTGATAAACTAGACGCTGAATATTTTAACGAATATGCAGTAGAGGCGATTATCTGGACAAAAAAAATAATCAGCCAGGAAGAAACCAGATTTATCAATGTATCCCCGCTTATCTACGAAGAAAAGAATTTTTTCTGTGTGCATGGAACACTTAATGACCCGCAAGAGTTTCATTATTTGCTAGGTCTAAACGATGCCCGGATGAATTTCACGCTTTTTAAAAAACAAATACTTTTTGTTGGGCACTCCCACAAAGCGCAAATCTATTACGAGAGTTCCGGCGGAGCATTTTTCCATCCTTATACGGAAATCGCCATTAAGGATAATGAGCGCTATATTATAAATGTGGGCAGCATTGGCCAACCGCGGGATAGAGACAGAAGACTTTCGTTCTGCATTTATGATACAGAGGAAAAACTGGCAAGAATCGTGCGCTTAGATTATAATATTAATCTTGCGGCAGAGAAAATTATTAAAGCAGGCCTGCCGCAAATGCTTGCTTCAAGACTTTTTATAGGTCTATAAATACTATGGAAAATCCAGAAACAGTTAAAAAAGAAATTGAAAAATTAAAAAAAGAGATTCGTGGTGCCGACTATAAGTATTATGTTTTATCGCAACCGGAAATTTCCGATAAAGAATATGATGTTCTTCTAAAACATTTAAAAAGTTTTGAGGAAAAATATCCGCAATTCTTAACTCCTGATTCACCGACACAAAGAGTCTCCGGAGGCATTCTTGAGGGCTTTGCCACCGTTAAACATGAAATCAAAATGCTTTCGCTCGATAATACTTATTCGGTGGAAGAACTTAAGGATTGGGAAACGAAAATAAAAAAAATGCTTAAGGGTAATTTTCAATTGCATTATGTAGTTGAGCCGAAGATAGACGGGGTGAGTTGCTCGCTTATCTATAAATCCGGGATGCTCACTGTAGGTGCCACAAGAGGTGATGGCGAAGTCGGAGAAGATGTGACTGCAAATATCCGGACCATAAAATCCATACCTTTAAAGTTAATCGGTCAGAATATTCCCCAGCTCCTAGAGGTAAGAGGCGAGATTTACATGGATAAAAAAGAGCTGGAAATAATTAATAAAGTGCGCCTTAAAAACGGCGAGCAACTTTTTGCCAATCCGCGCAATGCGGCTAGCGGATCGCTAAAATTACTTTCGCCATCACTGGTTGCCAAAAGAAATCTGAATTGCCTTGTACACTCATTCGGCTTGTCTCGCGGGGCTGAATTTAAAACCCACAGGGATTTTTTTGAAAAAGTAAAAAACTGGGGTTTGCGGGTTAATCAGCATAATAAATTCTGCACTAATTTAGATGAAGCCATAGATTATTGCATGAAGTGGGAGGGCAAACGCGATGCATTAAGTTACGAAATAGATGGTATGGTTATAAAAGTGGACGATTACAAATTACGGGATATCCTTGGAACTACCATGAAATCGCCGCGGTGGGCGGTAGCTTATAAATTTCCCGCGCATCAGGCTACAACTGTGGTTGAAAAAATAGAATTTAGCGTCGGCAGGACTGGTATAATTACCCCCGTGGCATTACTTAAGCCTGTAGAGTGCGCCGGAGTCACTATTTCGCGCTCAACCTTGCATAATTTTGATGAGATTAAAAGGCTTGACGTGCGCGAAAAAGATACAGTCCTTATCGAAAGAGCAGGAGAGGTTATCCCGAAAATTATTAAAGTTATTAGCTCGATGAGGCCGGCGCATATTAAAAAAATTCAAGTGCCAAAACAATGCCCGGTTTGCCGGCAGCCAATTTCCAAAGAAAAGGAAGAAGAGGTATATTGGTATTGCATTAATGCAAATTGCCCGGCAAAAATAAAACAATCGCTCCTGCATTTTGCTTCGCGCACTTGTATGGATATCGAAGGCATGGGCGAAAGCGTAATTGAAGAACTGGTTAATCGGGGGTATGTTAAAAGCCTGGCCGATATCTACAATCTTAAAAAAGAAGATTTGCTTAAGTTGCCTTTATTCGCTGAAAAGAAAGCCATTAATCTTATTGCCGCAATTGAGAAAAGTAAAAATCGGCCGCTTTCTCGTTTGTTTTATGGCTTGGGTATACGCCACATTGGAGAGAAAGCCGCAGCCCTGCTTACGGCTAAATATAATAATATTAACAAATTCTTCACCTTAAAAACCGGAGACCTCGAAAAAATACCGGAAATGGGCCCGGTAATGGCAGAATCCGTTGTTAATTTTTTCTTTTTGCGCCAGACGCGAAAACTTATTAACGAATTCAAAAACGCCGGTCTTAATTTGCAGGAAGAAAAAAGGCAAATAAAAACGACGGTACTAACCGGAAAAACCTTTGTTTTCACCGGCGAGTTAGAAAGTCTTTCCCGGGATGAAGCCAGGCGGCTAGTTGAATCTCTTGGTGGAAAATGGTCTTCGTCGGTAAGCAAATCTACCGATTTTATTGTTGTCGGCAAAGATCCTGGCTCCAAATATAAAATTGCAAAAGAGCTACATTTAACTATACTAAATGAGGACGAATTCAAACGGCTTATTCAAGAAAAAGCGTAAACCTGCCTTAAAGGTGATTCATCCGTTACAACCTTTATTTTTCCTTGCAAAATGCGGTAAAAAATGCTTGATATGCCTTATATAAGTTGCTATAATCTATTATTTTCAATAAAGTAGCAACTGTTGCCGAAAAAGAATTACGGAATAACCCTGGATATTTACATTTTTTTCGGGCCCGTAGCTCAGCTGGTTAGAGCAGTTGACTCATAATCAATTGGTCCGGGGTTCGAATCCCTGCGGGCCCAGGTGAGATTGCGTTAATCGGTTGTGGTTACACAGTCCCCTTCGGGGAGGCTGCGCTTCTTATATTGGTTGCATTTTACGTAAGACGCTCAACGGTAGACGAAACGAGCCACAACGCCGATAGACACAGGACGAGAGACACGGGCGTATAGCTCAGATGGTTGGAGCGCTGCGCTCACATCGCAGAGGTCTCTGGTTCAAGTCCAGATACGCCCATTTTTTAAAAAATATTTTTAGTATGGACCTAAAAGACGAGATACGCAAACTGGTTGAGCTTCAAAAGGTAGATACAGAACTCTACACGCTTTCATTTAAAAAAGAAGCCGAAATACCTCAAAGGCTAGATGCGTTAAAAAAAGAATTTGAGGGAAAAAAGAAAGCTTTCGAATTGTCACTGGAAAATGCTAAACAATTGCAGCTTAAAAAGAAAGAAAAAGAACTCAACCTAGCGACAAAAGAAGATGCGATAAAAAAATCTCAGGGGCAACTTTTCCAATTAAAAACCAATAAAGAGTATCAGGCAAAACTTACCGAAATCGCATCGCTTAAAGCTGACGCTTCGTTGCTTGAAGAAGAAGTGCTTAAGGTGCTTGACGAAATCGAAAATACCGACAAAAAAAGCAAAGAAGAGAAAAATGCATTCGCCGAAGAGGAAAAAAAACATAAAGAAAGCGAAAGCGGTTTAACCAGCCGGATAGGAGAAATTGAGGCGAAGCTAAAAAGCCTCGAAGAGAAGAAAGTTATTCTCAGCAAAGATATTGACAAAAATATCCTGGCTAAATATGAAAAATTGATTAAAACCCGCTCCGGGCTTGCAGTGTCGCCGGTTAATGTCGATACGGAAAATTGCGGTGCGTGCCACATGCGTATTACCGCCCAAAAAATAAACGAAATAAAAATGTACAGCGAATTGGTTCTTTGTGAAAATTGCGTACGTATTTTATATATCCCCGAAGATTTTAGTTTATGATTGAAATTTATATTGATGGAGCCTCGCAAGGCAATCCCGGAAAAGCTGCCGTAGGTTATTTAATTTACAATGGCGGTCAGCTTGTAAAAAAAGAAGGAATATATCTCGGGATACAAACAAATAATTTTGCCGAATATATGGCACTTATTTTTGCATTAGTAGAAAGCATGGATATGAATCAAAAGAAAGCTAAAGTTTTTTCCGATAGCCAGCTTCTTTGCGAGCAGATAAATGGAAAATATAAAGTTAAAAATAAAAATATCTATCCACTCTTTGTTTTGGCAAAGAATATAATCGCTAAATTTGAAGAGTTTAGTATAACGCATATCGATCGGGAAAAGAATGAAGAGGCCGATAAATTAGCCGAAGAGGCAATAGGTTTTCTTATATAAAAATAATTGGAAATTGTAATTTGTTTGGAAATTGGAGCTTGGAAATTACGATTTCAAACTGGAGGTCATTATGAGCGGTCATTCAAAATGGGCAAGTATTAAACATAAAAAAGGCGCAGCTGATGCAAAGCGCGGCCAATTATTTACGAAACTTATACGCGAAATCACGGTTGCGGCACGTGAAGGCGGCGGAAATCCTGACAATAATGCGCGCTTGCGTACGGCAATCGACAGAGCAAGGACTGCGAACATGCCGTCGGATAATATCGAAAAGGCGATTAAAAAGGGGACAGGGGAACTTGAAGGCGTTACCTATGAGAGTTGTTTGTTTGAAGCTTACGCTCCAGGAGGGGTAGCTCTTATCGTAGAAACCCTGACCGATAACAAAAACAGAACATCAGCTGAAATACGCAATATTTTTTCCAAAAAAGGCGGAAGTCTTGCCGGAGCAGGCTCTGTTGCCTGGATGTTCAAGAAAAAAGGTGATATCTTTATCGATAAAAACCAGGTTAAAAATGAAGACGATTTATATACCATAACGCTTGATGCCGGAGCCGAAGATGTCCAGACTGGCGAAAAAAATTATGAAATTTTTTGCGATCCGAAGGATTTTGAAAAGCTTAAAGATGCCCTGAAAGCTAATAACATAAAAACAGAAGAAGCAGAAATTACCATGGTGCCAAGCTCAAAGGTAAAAGTTAATGCAGCAGATGCTAAAGCGCTACTTTCCCTTATTGAAGCGCTCGAAGAACAGGATGATGTTCAAAAGGTGCATGCCAATTTTGACATTTCCGATGAGTTGATGGAAAAGATCGCTTCCGAGATGGAATAATGAAACTTGTTATTTTTCAGATAGGAAATCTGAAAAATAATTTAGTCGAATTGCCCCAAGCTTTGTTTGGGACGAAGTGAGGGGGGGGTAGAGCAAAATAGATTATGATAGTTTGCGGCATTGACGTGGGCTTACAGGTTTGTGGTTATTGTGTTTGTAGAGTTCAAAGTGCAAAAGTTCAGCTGATAAAAGAAGGTGAAATAAAAACAGCAAGAAAACAAACTTTTCCCGAAAAGCTTGAATTTATCTATATCGAATTAGAAAAAGAAATTGAAAGATACAAACCGAAAGTTATTATTTTAGAAAAATTGTATTCGCACTATCGCCATCCAACAACATTAGGGATACTTGCACAGGTGAGAGGCGTTGTGGTCCTACTCTCAAAGAAAAGCCATACTGATTTATTTGAATATGCTCCGACAAGAGCAAGGAAAGCGTTCTTAGGAAAAGGGAGCGTAAATTCCAGCCAGGTAAAAAAAATGGCGGAGAATTTTACCGGTGGGGAAGTTAAATCAATCCATACGGCGGATGCGCTTTCGCTGGTTATTGCCTTCGTCCATGAAGAAAAGGTACGAAACCTTAAAATGATTGTGCAATGATTTCAAGAATTCGTGGAAATCTGGTAAAAAAAGACGAGAATAAAGCGGTCATTGATATTGCCGGCATATGTTACGAAGTTCATATTCCAAAAACTGTTTCCGGCCGCCTTAATCAAAACAGCGACGGAATTG
Organism: bacterium; assembly: GCA_021796115.1. GTDB lineage: Bacteria > Omnitrophota > Gorgyraeia > Duberdicusellales > 4484-171 > JAJYOP01. Next base: position 42,673 of record JAJYOP010000002.1, on the reverse strand, counting down.
TCGAACTGGTTATCTATTATTACTTTAACATGGATCAAAACCGGGGTGTCCCGGTAATGATAGGTTTTGTGGATGACCTGGAAAAGGAATTCTTTGAAAAATTCATCAGTATTTCCGGAATTGGCCCGAAAGTTGCTTTGAAGGCCTTTGATAAGCCGATTGCCCTTATTGCGCGCGCTATTGAAGATGGCGACCTAGCTTTTTTAAAAACGCTTGACGGCATAGGTATCCAAAAAGCAAAACAGATTATTGCCTCGCTTCAGGGTAAAGTCGGAAGATTCGCCTTGTTAAAAAGCGAAAAGGAAACCAGGGCCCCCGTAAAAAAAGAAATCATTGAAGAAGCTTGCGGTATTTTAAAACGCTTGCAATACAATAGTAAAGAAATCGACGAAATGGTCAAAAAAGCGCTCGAGGCTAAACCTGACATAGATAACGTGGAAGATTTATTAAACGAAATTTATCGGCAGCGTAAATAATTTACAAACAAATATATGGCTCTGGAAAACCAAAATAGTGCGCAGCTGGACAAAAGAAATATAAAATCAATAATCGAATCTTTACTCTTTGTTAATGAGCGGCCGATAGAAATTACAGAGATCTGCGAAATCATTAGCATCGATAAAAAAATAATCGAAGAAGCCATTGAGGAATTGACAAAGGAATATCTTGAACGCCTGGCTGGCATATCAATAATAAAGGTAGCCGGTGGCTACCAGATGTGCACTTCTGCCGACAATGAGTTGTGGGTTAAAAAAATGTACCGCGAAAGAGGAAAGCAGAAACTTTCCGTGGCGGCCCTTGAAACCCTTGCGATTATTTCATATAAACAACCGATTACCCGTGCGGAAATTGAATCAATAAGGGGCGTAAATATCGATGCGGTTACTAACCATCTTACTGATTTGGGGCTTATAAAAATTGAAGGCCGTAAAGAAGTTCCCGGCCGGCCGTTTTTATACGTTACAACAAGAAAGTTTCTTGAATATTTCGGTTTGAACTCGCTTAAAGATTTGCCCAAGATAGAAGATTTTATGGTCCTGGCAAAAAAAGATAATTTGGTAGAGGCAGCATTACCAAATGGAGAAAATATGCCAGCAGAAAATACACCAATAGAAAATACCGTCGACCAAGTATCGGCGGAAAATACCAAAGGAGGGTTAAAATAATGAAGTTTTATTTCACATCGGAATCGGTTGCCGAGGGGCATCCGGATAAATTATGCGATCAAATTTCTGATGGCGTACTCGATGAGGTTTTAAAATATGATCCTGATGGCCGGGTTGCCTGCGAAACTTTTGTCACCATGGGGCTTCTTATTGTCGGTGGCGAAATTACTACAACCGCCTATGTCGACATTCATAAACTTGCGCGCCAGATTATAAAACAGATTGGATACGATAATCCAAAATATGGTTTTGATTACCATACCTGTGCGATTATAAATACAATCAATAGCCAGTCTTCTGACATTGCGCAAGGCGTAGATGCCGGTGGAGCCGGAGACCAGGGGATGATGGTAGGTTTCGCCTGCAAAGAAACACCAGAGCTTATGCCGCTTCCGATTGCCCTTGCCCATAAACTGGTAAAACGCATGGCAGATGTCCGGCATGACGGCATATTAAAATATCTTGGCCCGGACGGAAAATCTCAAGTAACCGTTGAATATCATGATGGCCATCCGAAAAGAGTTGATTCTGTGGTGCTTGCCTGTCAACACACAGAAGATATACTTGATCCAAAAACGGATAAGAAAAAAATTACCAAAAAAGCACGAGAGGAGCTTATTGAAGTAATTGCAAAGCCGATTTTAAAAGAATTTATCGATAAAGATACAAAATATTACATAAATGAAACTGGAAAATTTGTCATCGGCGGACCGCAGTCCGATACCGGCATGACCGGAAGAAAAATTGTTGTCGACACCTACGGCGGAATGGTTGCTTCAGGAGGCGGAGCTTTCTCCGGAAAAGATCCCACCAAGGTTGACCGTTCCGCAGCTTATATGGCGCGTTATGTCGCGAAAAACATCGTCGCCGCAGGCATTGCCGATAAATGCTTGATTCACCTTGCTTATGTTATCGGAAAAGCTGAACCATTGGCAATACTTGTCGATACCTATGGAACCGGAAAAGTTTCCGACACGGCGATAGTTAAACTTATACGGGAAAATTTTGACCTTACTCCGCAGGGAATGATTAAAACTCTTGATTTACTCAGGCCGATTTACAGAAAAACCGCCTGTTACGGCCATTTTGGCAGGCAGGAACCGGAATTTAGCTGGGAAATTACCGATATGGCTACAACTTTAAAAAAACAAGCGGCAAAATTATGAACACAAATATCCACGAATTAAACACGAATTACCACGGATAAATCTATTTTTCCATGCGTGGGAATTCGTTCCCAAATTTGCGGTAACGCGTGTTTAAAAAAGGAGATTATGAAGTACGATGTTAAAGATATAAACTTAAACAAAAAAGGCATATCACGAATCGAATGGGCGGGCAATGACATGCCTGTGCTTAGACTGATTTGCGAAAGATTCAAAAAAGAAAAACCATTGAAAGGCTTAAAGGTTGCCTGTTGTCTGCACGTTACCACAGAAACCGCAGTGCTGGTGCAGACATTACAGTCAGGCGGAGCAGAAGTGAATCTTTGCGCGTCCAACCCATTGTCTACGCAGGATGATGTTGCAGCGGCGCTGGTAAAAAATAACGGTATCGGCGTATATGCCATAAAAGGCGAAGACACAAAGACATATTACAGCCATATCGAGTCTGTTTTGGCGCAAAGACCTGACATCACCATGGATGACGGAGCGGATTTGGTAAGCACCATTCATCAGCGTCCAGATAAAATGCACGGTAACATTATCGGCGGGACGGAAGAGACAACCACAGGCGTAATACGCTTACGCGCTTTGGCGAAGGAAAACAAATTACGTTACCCGATTATTGCCGTAAACGATGCCCAGACAAAACACCTTTTCGATAATCGCTACGGAACCGGCCAGTCGACCATGGACGGAATAATTCGGGCCACAAATAAACTTATTGCCGGTTCAGATTTTGTGGTATGCGGATACGGCTGGTGCGGCAAAGGCTTGGCCATGCGAGCCAAAGGCCTTGGCGCAAAAATAATCGTTGTCGAAGTTAATCCATTGCGTGGCCTTGAAGCGACGATGGACAGTTTTCGTGTCATGCCGATAAAGGACGCGGCAAAAATCGGCGATATTTTCGTAACCGTCACCGGAGACATAAATGTAATACGAAAAGAGCATTTTGAAATCATGAAAGACGGCGCTATTGTCACAAACACCGGACATTTTAATGTTGAACTCGATATTAAATCGCTTGAGGCGATGAGCAAAGCAAAAAGGCCCGTCAGGGATTTTATCGATGAATATACCCTTAAAACCGGAAAGAAGATTTATCTGCTTGGCGAAGGCCGTCTTATAAATCTTGCCGCGGCAGAAGGCCATCCAGCCTGCGTTATGGATATGTCTTTTGCTAATCAGGCCTTAAGCGCTGAATATATCGCAAAAAATTACAAAAACCTCGATAAGAACGTTTTTACCGTTCCTGAGGATATCGACAAAAAGATTGCCTCTCTCAAACTTGAGTCAATGGGCATTAAAGTCGATAAGTTAACTGCGGAACAGAAAAAATATCTTTCAAGCTGGCAGATGGGGACTTGAAACATGTAGCACGTAGCATGTCGCATGTGATACGTGTTACGCAGAACACAAATTAGGTGGCCTTAAATGAAACGGATAGGCATATTAACCAGGGATTGTGCAGGCATAAACGCCTGCATCCGGGCAATTGTCAGAACTGCAGACTCCTATGGTATTGAAATTGTCGGGATAATACGGGGCTATGAAGGGTTAATGAATTCCGAGACCACGGTTCTTACTCATCGTTCGGTTTCCGGAATAATAAATTCCGGCGGCACCATTTTAAAAACTGCGCGCGCAAAACGTTTTCTTACGGAAGAAGGTCAGCTTGATGCGCTTAAAACGATAAAGAATAATCAGCTCGACGGCCTTATAGTTGTTGGTGGCAATGGTTCGTTGACTGGCGCACATGTTCTTTGTGAAAAATACGGGATAAAAGTTATCGGCGTTCCTGCGACAATCGATAATGATATAAACGGCGTGGATTCAGCACTCGGCACAGACACTGCCGTGAATGTTGCCCTTGATGCAATTGATAAAATACGCGACACCGCAACTTCGCTTGAAAGAATATTTGTGGTGGAAGTTATGGGCCGCGATTGTGGTTACATTGCGCTAAGAGTCGCGCTTGCCGGCGGATGCGAAGAAGTGATTGTACCAGAAAAGAATTTAGATATCGAAGGAATGTGCGAAGAAATTACCGAAGGAAATGCCCGCGGCAAAATAAGCTGGATAATTATTACTGCCGAAGGAAAAGCGAAGGCTCAGGATGTAGCCGCCAAAATTACGCAAATAACCGAGTTTGAGACCCGGGAAACCGTTCTTGGGCACATACAAAGAGGGGGGAGGCCGACAGCATTTGACCGGATACTTGCAGCACGATATGGGAATAAGGCTGTAGAAGCCATAAAAGACGGGGAAAGCGACAAATGTGTCTCTCTTAAAAACGGTAATTTGTTTTTACTGCCCCTTGAAGACGCGATCAAATCAAAAGATATGGAAGTGGAGAGCTATTACCGGCTGATTAAAATTCTTACTTGAAAAATCACACAGATGTTCACAGATAAATATTTGCACTCATTCGCGATTTCCAATCTGTGAATATCTGTGAGCAACCCCATTACTTCGTCCCAAGCTTTGCTTGGGACGATTCGACTAAGTCTTTTTGCACGCTTACGCAGGCAAAAAGACAGTCTCATCGTTCGGGGGTAATTCGCACTAGTATTTTTTCGCCCTCTTGCGGCTAAAAAATGCTGTGCTCATTAAAGGAGGAGAAATGGTTTACAGAGTTGAGTCGCAGATTTTTGATGGAAAAATTTTGGTAGAGGAAAACGGCAAAATTGTAATAAAAAATCCCGAGCTTTTCCGCAGAAAAATGGCTGATGATTTGCTAGACACTATGATTCTTTCTGATTCAGCTCATCTAAAAAAAGTTTGTTACTGGGTGGCGTACAATACAGGATTACAGTTAAACGTAGTGCCTTCATCAATCCAGGGGTTATATGAGGCAAGAGGCAAGGGGGAAATCAAGGGTTTTACTGTTCCGGCTATGAATATAAGAACCTTGACTTTCGATTTGGCGCGTGCAGTTTTTCGTGCGGCAAACAAAATAAATGCCGGTTCGTTCATTTTTGAAATTGCAAAAAGCGAAATCGGCTACACTGGCCAGAGGCCGCTGGAATATTCTTCCGCGCTGATACTTGCGGCAATAAAAGAAAACTATAGCGGGCCTATTTTCATTCAAGGCGACCACTTCCAGGTAAAAGCAAAAAATTTTTTTGAAAACAAAGACAAGGAGATAAACCCTTTAAAAGAATTAATACAGGAAGCAATTTCTGCATCATTTTACAATATTGACATAGATACGTCGACATTAGTTGATTTATCAAAACCGAGCCACGACGAACAGCAAAAACTTAACTATGATGTTTGTGCGCTTCTTACCAAATATATTCGCAGCCTGCAACCAAAAGACATTGAAATTTCTATCGGCGGCGAGATAGGAGAGGTGGGAGGAAAAAATTCAACTCCTGATGAGTTGCATGCGTACATTAAAGGGTATCGTAAAGAAATCGGAAAGTTAAAAGGGATATCGAAAATTAGCATCCAAACCGGGACTTCTCACGGTGGAGTGGTACTTCCCGACGGTTCAATCGCAAAAGTAAATATCGATTTCGATACTTTAAAAAAATTGTCGGAAATCGCGCGAAAAGATTACGGCATGGCTGGTGCGGTGCAACATGGCGCATCAACTCTTCCCAACGAAGCGTTTCATACCTTTCCGGAAGTTGAATGCGCAGAAATCCATCTTGCGACACAATTCCAGAATATAGTTTATGATTATTTACCGCTGTCTTTGAAAGAAAAAATTTATAACTGGCTGCATAGTAATTTTGCGGCAGAAAAGAAACCCGATATGACTAACGACCAGTTTATTTACAAAACACGCAAAAGCGCGTTAGGGCCGTTTAAGAAAGAAATTCATTCTCTTCCAAAAGAGTGGAAAAATAAAATTTCTTTGACTCTGGAAGAAGAATTTTCTTTCCTGTTCGATAAGCTTCGCATAAAAGGCACAAAAAATTACGTAAATGAATATGTAAAAACAGTACCTGTCCAGAAGAAAAAAGAAGATTTTCTTAAAGAAGAAAAGGATTTAGGCGAGCTTGAGGGTGCGGATTAAAAACATTGAATTCTTTAGTTACCATAATGATAATAATTTCTCTCTACTTGCGACACTCTGCTTATAAAACTGGGGGATAAAAATGCGTTCGGATAAGATAAAAAATGGCATAGAAAGACTTCCAAACAGAGCATTATTGTACGGAACAGGGCTGCACCGTTCCCATATTGGCAGGCCTTTTATCGGTATAGCCTCTTCCTTTACCGATCTTATCCCCGGCCATATCAACATGCGTGGCCTTGAGCGTTACATCGAACGCGGAATAGAGAATAAAGGCGGTACGCCCTTTATTTTTGGGGTTCCAGGTATCTGCGATGGAATCGCCATGGGGCATGAAGGAATGAAATATTCGCTTCCTTCACGCGAACTTATTGCCGATATTATCGAATCAATAGCTTCAGCAAACAGCCTTGATGGTTTAATTTTACTCACTAATTGCGACAAAATAACTCCGGGAATGATGATGGGTTCTTTGCGTGTTAACATCCCCACAATCGTTGTTACTGCCGGGCCTATGCTTGCCGGGCACTTTGGTAAAAAACGCCTGGCTTTGGTACACGACACATTTGAAGCAGTGGGAAGGGCCAAGGCAGGAACCATAGGGAAGGAGGAGTTAAGGGTTATTGAATGCGAGGCTTGCCCTTCTTGCGGTTCCTGTCAGGGGATGTATACCGCAAATACAATGGCTTGCCTTACGGAAAGTATGGGGCTGTCTCTTCCTTATTGCGGAACGACCCCCGCGGCATTAAGCAGAAAATTAAGAATCGCCTATGAAAGCGGTCAGCGGATTGTTGAGCTTGTGAATTCGTCCTTAAAACCGAAAGATATTATAAATAAGTCGGCCCTTGAAAATGCTATAACCATAGATATGGCCCTGGGCGGCTCAACAAATACGGTTTTGCATCTTATGGCAATAGCCCACGAGGCTGGAGTGAAATTAGGCTTAAATGATTTCGATAGAATCAGCCATAAGACAAAAAACATCACTAAATTAGAACCAGCCGGAGACTATTACATGGAAGACCTTGATAATGCGGGAGGCATTCCGGCAGTTATGAAACGCTTTCTCGCTAACTTAAAAGATAACCCCACGGTTTCCGGACAAAACATTAAACAAATCGCAGAGTCCGCGACAATTTACGATGAAGACGTAATCCGCCCGTTAAATAATGCCTACAGAAACGAAGGCGGTATTGCCATACTTTACGGTAATCTTGCGCCCGAAGGCGCTGTGGTTAAGCAATCAGCAGTTGAAGTTGATGCGCTTAAATTTAAAGGCAAAGCTATAGTCTTTGATTCAGAAGAAGGAGCAATGGCAAGCATTCTTGATGGAAAAGTAAAAAAAGGTGATGTCGTTGTCGTGCGTTATGAAGGCCCCAGCGGCGGACCAGGCATGAAAGAAATGCTTTCTCCAACATCCGCAATTGTCGGTATGGGCCTGCATAAAAGTGTTGCCTTGATTACCGACGGAAGATTTTCCGGCGGAACAAGAGGACCATGCATAGGCCACATCTCACCCGAAGCCGCATTGGGAGGTTTGATTGCTTATATAAAAGACGGCGACGCTATAAATATCGACATCCCGGCAAGAAAAATAGAACTTTTAATTTCCAACGCAGAGATACAAAAGCGCAAAAAACAAATAAAAATACTCCCCGCTAAGGTAAAATCAGGATATCTCTATCGATATTCTAAAATAGTCAAGTCGGCATCAAGCGGCGCAGTATTTAAAGAATAGTTTGGTTTACATAATTTTGAGGCTAAATTAGTGTTTCTTGTTGACAAGCAGGCAGCGCTTTGTTATCATTTCTATAACTTGTCTGGAGGGCTTACGTGCAACCAACTAAAATAATCAGTTCGGCCACAAGAGGCATAAGCACACTTTTAGGTGCGTTTGCTAACGACATCGGTATTGATTTAGGTACGGCAACCACCCTGGTTTATTTACGCGGTGAAGGTATAGTGCTTTGTGAGCCATCTGTGGTTGCGATCTATAAAAATAGCGGAGCTGTGCTTGCGGTTGGAGAAGAAGCAAAGCGCATGCTTGGCAAAACTCCCGGAAGTATTTCGGCAATCCGGCCAATGAAGGACGGAGTTATTGCCGATTTTGATGTAACCGAAGAGATGTTGCGCTACTTTATTAATAAAGTTAACCCGCCGAATATTTTCAGTAATTTCCGAAGGCCACGAATCGTAATTGCCGTTCCTTCCGGTATTACCGAAGTAGAAAAACGCGCAGTAAAAGATTCCGCGATTAAAGCCGGCGCCAGAGAGGTTATTCCTGTGGAACAATCATTAGCCGCGGCTATTGGAGTTGGCTTGCCGATAACCGAGCCTCAAGGAAACATGGTTATTGATATCGGTGGAGGAACTACGGAAATTGCTGTAATATCTTTAGGTGGTTCGGTTTTTGCCCGCTCAATACGCGTCGGCGGAGACGAAATGGATGAAGCCATAATCGAACATATGAAAAAAGCGTACAATCTTATGATTGGCGAGCGTACTGCAGAAGAAATAAAGATTAAAATAGGTTCGGCCTGGCCGCTGGCTGAAGAATTAACCATAGAAGTAAGAGGCAGGGATTTGATTACGGGTCTTCCTAAGTTTATACGTATCAACTCGGAAGAGGTGCGTGAAGCCCTGCAGGTTCCCGTAAAAGAAATAATTGAGGCCACAAAAGTTACCCTGGAAAGAACACCCCCAGAACTCGCCGCTGATTTAATCGAAAAAGGCATAGTTCTTTGCGGCGGAGGCTCTCTTTTACGCGGCCTGGATAAATTATTATCTGAACAGACAGGACTTGCGTGCTTTGTGGCAGATGACCCCTTAACGTCAGTTGCCCTGGGAACTGGTAAAATCCTGGAAGACCCCAGATTCTTAAAGAAGATTTCCCTTGTATCCAGCTTCTAAAATCACATCCAAACACATAGCGTTATGCCTTTTGTTCGCGTTGCTGTTGCTACTTCCGTTTAAAGGTTTTATCGCGAACATCCTAATCTTATTTTCTGACCAACGCCTCCCAGTTTTTAATCAAAGCCGGAAAGTTATCGAAAAACTTGAAAAAGATAACTTATTGTTATCGTTAGCGTTGAAAAAGTCAAAACTTCTTGAAGACGAAAATAACAAACTAAAAAAGGCACTGGAATTTAGAACAGAAAAACACATTGATGTTGTAGGCACAGATGTTATATCCTTTGATCCGTCAAGCTGGAGGAGGATAGTGCTCGTTAATGCCGGCAAAAATAAAGGGATAAGAAATGGGATGTATGCAATCGATGACAACGGCTATTTAGTCGGCAAAATAATTTCGGTTACGAATGACTATGGCCGGCTTATGCTTATTGATGATCCAGAATTTAGCCTTCCCGTTTTCATTGGCAACGATGCTATGGGGATGCTCCAGGGCGGATTAGACTCGTTAAGAATCCTTTATATCGATAATTCCGACAAAATAAATCTTAACGACATAGTTTGGTTTAAAATACCTCTGGCTTCATACCCCATTTATATCGGTAGGGTTATGAAGATAAACGAGAATAAGGAAAACCTTTTTTTTGAAGTCAAGGTAAGGCCTTTTAATAGCAACTCGATTCTAAACAAAATATTTATAATAAAGTGACACGAAACTTACGCATATTATTTTCATTATTGATACTTCTTTTGCTCGACCTCACAAAGCCGTTTGGTTATTCATTATTTACCGAATTTACTTTTCTTGGAATTATTTTTATCGCGATAAATTACCCCCTGCAAACAGCATTAATTTTTGGAATTATTTTCGGCTATTTTAAGGATGCCGCATCTACGACAAGTGTGTCGTTCAATATTTTCGAGTTTGCCCTGATAGTAATTTTTATATATTATTTTTTGCATAATTTTCGAAAAAAAGCGGCATTCTTCTTTATTTTCTATGCTGCCCTTATCATTCATCTGATGGTAAATAATATTTATATCCACAGAGTACCATACTTTTTTTCGCTATTATTTCTTATACACTCAAGCGTAGCCTTTTTTCTTCTTAATTATATTCTGTCGCCGTGGTTAAAAATTCCGCAAGCAGAAAATGAGTAGTTTTAAAAGAAACAACTTTGATGCATTTTTTACAAGCATTTGCGTTGGCGGTTTTAGTATACTGTTAATTTCGTTATTTTATTATCAGATTCTTAAAGGGGATTACTATCTTATTCGTGCAAGAAATAATTATGTCCGGGTAATTCCCGAACGTTCACTGCGCGGTAATATCTACGACAGAAACGGAGAACTTCTTGCCAAAGATATTCCGTCTTTTAATATTTCCGTTATACCCTATCAAATAAAATATAAAAAAGATAAACTTTTTAAAAGTATCTCTGTCTACATAAATTCCGATGTTAAAAGACTTGACCGTAATTATAACCGCAAATTTCAAAATCAATTCAGCCCGGTAGACATAATCCCGGATATTGACAAAAAAACTGCGTTCAAAATAAAAGAAAAATTCGGTGATGATGTCCTGATAAATCCTGAACCGAAACGATTATACTTATACCCTTATGAATTTGCCCATGTTCTTGGCTATGTCCAGGATGCCTCTGCCTTTCCGGAAAATATCAAGAAATACGGCTATTCACCGTCTGAGCGTATAGGAAAAACCGGCATTGAAGAGTATTATGATGATTATCTTAGAGGAAAAGACGGAGGAGATCTTATTGAAATAAATGCCCAGGGCCAAATCGCTGGTTTTCTCGGTAAATTAAATACGCAAAGAGGAAATGACGTTTATTTGACCCTTGATTTAAATATGCAAAAAGCGGCCTATAGCGCAATGAAAGATAAAAAAGGCGCTTTCATATTTATGGATTCTAAAAATGGGGGTATCTTGGCTTTAGTTTCTTCACCCTCCTTTAACCCCAATAGTTTCGTAACTGGCGCGGATGAATTAACTGAGGTATTTAAAGATAAGCGCCGGCCGCTGCAAAATCGGGCGATACAATCAACTTACCCTTTAGGCTCGACTTTTAAACCGGTAGTAGCCATTGCGGCGCTCGAATCAAAAAAAATTACTACCTCAACAACTTTTAATTGCACTGGGAAATTAAAACTGGGCAATGCGGAATTCCACTGCGAGCATGCTCACGGCCTGCAAAATCTTTATGCTGCCCTAGCCCACTCTTGTAACGTTTATTTTTATAACGTGGGTATGCTTACCGGGAGAGAACAGATCACAAAGTGGGCAGAAAAGCTTGGCCTTAATTCGTTAACCGGCATAGATTTGCCGTATGAGAATAAGGGGATTGTTCCCGGAACTAGCTGGGGAGTTTTCAAGAAGTGGTATATGGGAGATACTTTAAATCTTTCTATCGGCCAGGGTTATATTTTGGCATCGCCAATAGAGAATACTCTGGTATTTAATACTTTTGCCAATGCAGGTTACATTGTAAGGCCCCACATAATTAATAAAATCGGCGATACGAGCATTGCCGTTACTCAACCGGTTAAATCCGGCATCCCGTTAGAAACATTAGCAATATTGCAAAATGACCTTAGGGGAGTTATTGAAAATGATGGGGGGACGGCGAGAATTCTTAATTCGCTCGCTTTAAAAATTTCCGGAAAAACCGGAACTGCCCAGGCCCGCGGAGGCGCACATGGCTGGTTTGTTGGATATTTTCCTTATGATGACCCCAAGTACACAATTTGTATTTTTCTGGAAAATGCCGGCTCAAGCTATGAATCAGTAAAGGTTGCGCTGGAATTTCTCGGCCAGTTAAAAGAAAAAAAGATTTTGTAATATGATAAGCGCCATATTTAACAAACAATTGAATTATACTCCCCGTAAAATCGTAGCCATCTGCCTCTTAATTTTAACCGCAATAAGCTTGGCATCAATATATAGCAGTTTGCATCAGGCAGGTAAAATGGAAGACCTGGACATATTTTACAAAGAAATAATCTGGGTCGTTATCGCCTGGGTAATTTTAATTATCTTTTCGCTGGTAAATTATCGGATTTGGTTCGATTTTGCGTATGTCTTTTACGTAATAAACATACTATTGTTGCTTGCGGTTGATTTATTTGGCAGGCGTGCACTTGGTGCGCAACGCTGGCTTAACGTTGGGGGATTTAATTTCCAGCCTTCGGAGTTGTCAAAATTGATAACGATTTTTCTTTTGGCTAGATTCTTTGTACATGATGTAAATAAAGGGTTTATAAAGGGTGCTCTGGTCCCTTTTACTCTGGTAATGTTCAATGTCATATTGATCGCCAAGCAGCCGGATTTAGGCACTGCTTTAATTCTTATTTTTTTATTTTTCCTGATGGGCTTTGCTTCCGCGAATAAAAAAAGATATTTCGTGGCAATGATAATCGCTGCGCTGTTAATTTCGCCTTTTGTCTGGAATCACATGAAGGATTATCAGAAAAAGCGGCTCATTGTTTTTTTGAATCCTAACGCCGAGCCGCTAGGCGCAGGCTATACTATAATACAATCAAAAATAGCAATAGGTTCAGGAAAGTTTTTCGGCAAGGGTTTTCTTTCCGGGACGCAAAATCAATTTAATTTCCTTCCGGAAAGGCATACCGATTTTATCTTTACCGTTATCGCTGAGGAGTGGGGGTTTATTGGTTGTTTCTTTCTTTTTTTAATCTATATAACGGTTATCAATAACATCAGCCGTGTTGCAAAATATCAAAAAGATAATTTCGCCAGGTTTGTCATTTTAGGCACCGCCTTCCTTTTCTTTTTGCATGTCTTTATCAATATCGGAATGACTCTCGGCATCCTGCCGGTTGTGGGAGTTCCGCTTCTTTTTGTAAGCTATGGCGGCACGCATTTATTAGTAAGCTTCATGCTGCTAGGTATATTTTTTAATATTTGCAGGCAACAATAATGTTGCTGATATTGCAAAAATAATGGATTAAATTGTAACCTTCGTAACCTACACAACTTTCGTAACCTCTATATAAAATGATAGACTTCAAATTATTCCAACATCCCCAAAGATATATTGGTAACGAGTGGAATGTTATCAAAAAATCCCATAATAAACGTATACCGATATGCCTTTGCTATCCTGATTCCTACGAAATCGGAATGTCCAACTTAGGCCTTCGGATAATCTACTCTCTATTAAATGATTCTGACGATATAGTCTGTGAAAGAGCATTTTTTCCCGGCGAAGATTTTAATAACTTTTTGCTCAACAATAACCAAAAACTATTTTCGCTGGAAACAAAAACTCCTTTAGCTAATTTCGAAGTTTTGGGATTCAATTTTAATTATGAGTTGAATTTTGTTAATTTTTTATATATTTTGAGCCTGGCAAAAATACCTCTTTTTTCCCGCGCAAGAAAAGATTTAATCGTTCTTGGCGGAGGCATCGCAAACCCTGAAAGCTTGGCTGATTTCGTCGATGTGTTTTATATCGGGGAGTTTGAAGCGGGTACCGCCTCGTTTATTGAAGTTTTGCGCAAATACAAAGATAAAAAAAGCCGGCTGGAAGCGCTTTGCGAAATCGAAGGCTTTTATGTCCCGGCTTTTTATTCTGCGGAACTTAAAAATGATAAATATGAATTCAATAAGATTTATTCATATGCCAAATTGCCGGTTAAACGGACTTACGTTAGCAATCTGGATAAAAGTCATTATCCTTTAAAATGGCTTACTCCGCATACGGCAATAGTTCACGACAGAGTACCTATCGAAATTGCACGAGGGTGCCCAAACCGCTGTACTTTTTGTCAGGCCCGGGCAATGTATTATCCCTATCGAGAAAAAAAAGCCGAAACAGTCTGCCGTATCATAAGAGAAATATACAAAAACAGCGGGTATGAAAATTTTTCTTTATTATCGCTATCCAGCTCCGATTATTCACAAATCGAGGAACTTATAGATATTTTGTTTGCTGAGTTTAAGCAAAAACGGATAGGATTGGCGCTTCCTTCTTTAAGAGCGGACGATATTCTTGGAAAACTATATTCCAAATTGCATCTTTTACGTAAAACTTCCCTGACCGTCGCTATTGAAAGTGCAAATGATTCCTTACGCAATCATATTGGAAAGAAAATCGACATAAAAAAACTTTTTGAAACGGCAAGGTTAATACGCACCTTCAATCTCAAGCACATAAAACTTTATTTTATGATCGGCTTCAAAGAGGAGACCGAGGAAGATCTGAGAGCGATTGGATTATTTTTAGAAAAGCTTAATCAAGAAACCCATCTTTCTTTGAATGTCAGCATTAATGTTTTTGTGCCAAAACCATTTTCGCTCCGGGAGGATGCAACAATGGCTGAAAAGGATACTCTTCTTGACAAGATAAATATAGTTAAAAATGGTTTACCCAAACGCCGCAGTATTAATATTTCGATATCGCCGGTAGAAAAAAGCATTTTAGAAGCGATAATCTCAAGGGCAGACAGAAAATTTTCTTCGGTTATCTTGGATGTTTCTAAAGCATCTTGCAATAACCGGAATGCCGCAGGAAACTGGCTAATCTGGCAAGAAGCAATGTCTAAAAACCATATCGATTGCGCCGCTTATTTAAAAGCGGAAACCATAAACTTTCCCTGGTCATTTATCAATACGGGATTACCGGAATGCAATTTAAAAAAACATGAATGAACAAAGGTTTTTAATAAAAGCTGTGATTAAAAAAAGTGATGAAATGATTTATTTCTCCCAAATCGATTTAGGCCTCGTATTAGAACGTGCCTTAAGAAGAGCAGAATTGCCGCTTTATTTCACTCAAGGTTTTCGTCCGAGAGTAAAACTTAGTTTTTCTCGGGCATTAAAATTAGGCGTGGAGGGAGAAGAGGAAGTAACCTTTTATTTCAGCAAAAATATAACGCCTCAGGAATTACAAGAAAAACTTAAAAAACAATTGCCGCATGGCTTAACTATCCTGAAGATAATAGAATAGAAAGACCTCTTTAGCGTACAAGCAGGTGGATTTTTGCGTGTTTTGCCCCGAAAAACTTTTTCGTAAATTCTGCGGCCAGTTTATGGTCGTAAGGTTTGCAGGAAAAAACATTGATATAGCTTTTACGCCAATATTCAGAAAAATGCCCGGTGATAGAACTGGTTTCTATAAATTGCAAAAGTGAATATCCTTTTGTGTGCGGTTTTTCCAGACCAAAATATGGTAATTGCACCTTGCCATATTTTTTCATATCTATAAGCTTGCAAAGTTTATCAACATATTCTGCAAGTTTTTTCTTTGAACTCATAACCGCCAAATCACACCCAGAAAGATCCATGACTAATTCGTAGCCAAACACTGTTTTTTTCATCTCTCTATGTTTCCTCCTTTTAGAATTATCCGTTGAACTTTTATTTAAAATATTAGTTTCCAATTCTATACTTTTATTTTTAAGCTTCAACTCCCTAAATTTACCATCCGCCAATATTTCGTTTACTTTTACAAGAAGAGTGTTTGAGGCAGGAGGCAAGGGTTCTTCAAGGAGCCGAGCCCTTGCGCTGTTTGAATGGTCGTCAGTAATTGAAGATTTTTGGGCTGCCATCTTTTTTATAAAATTTTTTTTCGTTTCTTCTCATGCACATTATCACTAAAATACTATTTAATTTTTTTATAACACATTTCTCGTGAATTTGCAAGAAAATTTTTATTTTTTTTGCAAATTTTTTTATCGAACAGCCCCCGACCATCGAAATATTTTTTTCGAAATTAAAAATCAGAGTAAGTATCTCTTTCTACTACCTCTGTTGGTAAGCCCATGAGATTTAATAACCCGATAAAAGGTTCTGGGTCTAATTCTTCCACATTAACCATTGTTTTTACATCCCAAATATTTTTTGCAATCAATATCGCTGCGGCGACCGGCGGAACACCGGCAGTATAAGAAATCGCCTGCGATTCAACTTCTTTATAACAGACGGTATGATCGCAAATATTGTAAATAAATATTTCTTTATTTTTGCCAGATTTTTTTCCTTTTATAAGGTTTCCAATGCATGTCTTCCCTGTGTAATTGGGTGCAAGCGAAGATGGGTCAGGCAGAATAGCCTTTAAAACTTTTAGCGGCACAACCTCTAACCCCTCTGCCGTTTTAATAGGTTTTTCCGAAGTAAGCCCCAAATTGGTAAGAACGGTAAAAACATTTATATAATGGTCACTAAAACCCATCCAGAAACGTATAGTATTTGCATCGATATTCTTTGATAACGAGTGCAGTTCATCGTGGCCGTTTAAATAGACGGGCTGCTTGCCTACGACTGGGAAATCATAGAATTTTTTTATTGAATGGACCCTTTCCATTACCCATTTTCGATCAATCCAGGTCCAGACTTTTTTAAATTCCCGGAAATTGATCTCCGGGTCAAAATTAGTTGCAAAATATTTTCCATGATTGCCGATATTAACATCAAGAATATCAATGGTATCTATCGTATCAAAATATTTTTTTACGGCTAAAGCACAATAGGCATTCACTACGCCAGGGTCAAATCCTATACCCAAAATGGCTGTGATGCCATTTTCCTTACATCGGTCTTTCCTTTTCCATTCATAATTTGCATACCAAGGCGGGTCTTCACAAACCTTATTCGGCTCTTCATGTATGGCAGTATCCATATAAGCAACCCCCGCCTTAATGCATGCTTCAAGAATAGACATGTTAGTATAAGCCTGCGCGAGGTTCATTACGATTTGCGAATTAGTTTTTTTTATCAAATTGACCATAGCGGAAACATCGAGAGCGTTTATTTCGCGTGAATATATTTCTTTTGTTTTGTCCTTTATGTGATTTTTTAATTTAATACTTTCGATGATTTTATCGCATTTAACTTTCGTTCGCGAAGCAATGCAGATATCACCAAGGATATCATTGGCCATGGCGCATTTATGTGCAGCCACATGCGCAACTCCGCCGGCACCAACAATCAGTACATTTTTTTTCATCGTATTTCATCCTCCTAATTAATAACGTTACGAAGGTTACGGATGTTATGAGGGTTGCAAAAGTTACATTAAACGTTATTGATTTAAATGTAACCTACATAACTTTCGTAACATTTGTAACGTATTTATGACAAGCTATTTTTAAAATCTCTATATCCAAAATGACGCATAACTTCTATTGCGCCATTTAATCTTTTTATAACTATAGAAGGCATCTGAAGACCGTTAAACCAATTTTTCTTAACCATGGTATAGCCTGCAACATCTTTAATCCGTATTATGCTTCCGGCCTTAAGCCGTGATTTAAAATTAAAAGTACCGAATATATCTCCGGCAAGGCACGATCTTCCAGCTAGTATATATTTAAACTTTCCTAAAAATTTTTCGTCAATTTTTGCAGTCAAGCGATAAGTAAGTAAATCAAGCATATGGGCTTCAGTAGAGGAATCAACTATCGCAACATCTGCTTCATTATGCACGACATCAAGCACCTTGGTTACAAGCTCTGCAGATTGCGTTATAGCTGACTCTCCTGGTTCAAGATATACTTCGATGCCGAACTTATCGGAAAACTGCTTTATTTTTTTTGCAAACTTTTCCAGTGGATAACCGGCTTTAGTAAAATAAATCCCACCGCCAAGGCTGACCCATTTTAACTTTTTTAAAATATTGCCAAAGTTTCTATCAATTGTATCTAAGTTTTGCGAAAAATTCTCAAAATTATCGTTCTCGCAATTAAAGTGAAACATTGCTCCGCTGATAAGATTTGCTATACCCAGAATGGCTTTTTTATCAACTGCCCCAAGCCGGGAATATTTTCTTGCCGGATCAGCAAGCGTAAAGCGCGAATAACTGATTTTCGGATTTATCCGTATACCGATTTTTAAATTTTTAACTTCCCGATAAAACATCTTCAATTGAGAAAGGGAATTAAAAATTACCTTATCGGCATATTTTTTTATTTCGCCTATTTCTTCTTTAGAAAAAGCCACACCGTAAGCATGAACTTCTTTGCCAAACTTTTCCCGGCCTAAACGTGCTTCATATAATGAGCTTGAAGTCGTGCCGTCCATATATTTCTTCATTAATGGGAAAACTGACCAGGTAGAAAAGCATTTCAAGGCTAGTATGATTTTTGCGCCTGAATTTTTTCGGAGATAATCAAATTTTTTTAAATTTTGCAATATTTTTTTTTCGTGAATAAAATAATAAGGCGTTTTTATTTTCATATAATTTAATTTAACAATATTTACTGACTCTTGCAAGAAATTTTTTAATGAGGCAGCAACTTTTCAAGCGACCAAATAGAGCGCAGAAAAGTTGCGTAGCCGAATTACCCCCAAACGACTGAAAGGAGCGAGGGGGTAATGAAACACATTAATTTTGTGAAAACTATTTCAAAATGCTTGTGATATTTTTCTGTTTTTGTTACAATCTACAAGAAGAGAATAGTTGGTAGTTTGTAATTGGGTGGATGAGGGATGCCGGTCTTATTTAAACAAACTACGAACTACCAATAACAAACTACATAACGATTTTTCGCCCACGTAGCTCAGTTGGCAGAGCAGCGCTTTCGTAAAGCGCAGGTCGGAGGTTCGACCCCTCTCGTGGGCTCGTGAACACGGATGCAAACGGGTGGTTGAGGATGCCACGGATAAATACATCCGCCTGAATCCGCAACAATCCGTGACATCCGTTTACAACATCATGGAAACAAATTATTTCAAAGTATTACGCAACCGTAACTTTTTCCTTGTCTGGATGAGCCAGATTGTGTCTCAATTCGGCGACAGGCTCACGCAAATGGCGCTTATCGGTTTAGTTTATAAAGTTGCGCCAGGCTCTTCGCTTGGCTTGGCTAAAATGTTCAGCCTTGCGATAATACCCGTATTTCTTATTTCGCCCATATCCGGAGTTTATGTCGACCGCTGGGATAAGCGTCAAACTATGTATATAAGCGACCTCCTGCGAGGCATTTTTATATTTCTCGTTCCCTTTGCTGCCGTGCGTTTTCGTTCGATGCCGGTTGCTTATGTATTGATATTTTTATCTTTTTGCGTCGGCAGATTTTTTATTCCCGCCAAAATGGCCTTGATACCTTCTTTAGTTGAAAAGAAAAATTTTTTCATTGCCAATTCATTGATTTCCATTACCGCAACCATAGCTGCGGTTTTAGGTTTTGGTTTCGGGGGTATGATGGTACAAAAGTGGGGCGTAGAGTGGGCCTTTTTTATCGATTCGCTTACGTTTTTAATTTCCTGCCTGGCGATAAGCCTAGTGCGGATTGACAAACGCGCAAAATTTAACCCAAAAGATATTATCAACCTTGGTAAAGACGCGATTATAAAAGCTAAAAATTCTTTCCTATATGAAACAAAAGAAGGCTTGAAATATATTTTGAGCTCAAAAGAAACCCGCTATGCCGCAAAGGTTCAATTCCTTTTGTTTGCGCTCATCGGTTCGCTTTATACAATTTTTATCGTCTTCATACAAAAAACACTAAAAACCGTAACCTTCGATTTAGGATGGCTTGCTGTCGGCTGCGGAGCTGGTTTGTTTTTTGGTTCGCTTTTTTATGGCAGAATCGGAGCAAAATTTTCCATTAAAAAAGTTACCAGCGTTTCATTATTTTTTTCTTCCCTATATTTATGCGCATTCGTTACGCTGCTTAAAATGTATCCCCATAAATTATTTGCGTTTTTTTCTTGTTTTATTATCGGATTAATTGCCTCGCCAATCGCGATTGCTATAAATACACTCATCCATAATGAGAGTGAAAATAAATTCTGGGGCAGAATTTTTAGCTCGCTTGAAATAATCATACATCTGACATTCATTGTTTTTATGTTTACCGCTTCCTATTTGGCAGAAAAATTTACTCCCTTTACAATAATTATTGCCATAAGTATAATAACCATGTTTTCTTCGTATTTTTTCCTGAAAGAAAATAAAGAGGATAGGCAAATGATGAACCCAGCCCTTCCAAAATAAAACATAAAAGGGTTGGGACAATGAAAAGTATCAATAAATTTTAAAAAAGGAAGGGCTGGGTGAATATCGCAATATTAGCATCAGGTAATGGGACAAATTTTGAGGCTATCGCAAAAGCTGTAAAAAAAGGCCGCGTTAAAGCGAATATAAAATTGGTACTCACTGATAAAGAAAAGGCCTTCGTAAGAAAAAGGGCAGCGCGCTTGAAAATTCGCGATATCTTTGTTGACCCGCGTAAATTCGATTCGCGGCTTGAATTCGATAAAGAACTGGTAAAATTTTTAAAAAAGGAAAAAATTGATTTGATAGTTCTGGCCGGATTTATGCGGATACTCAGCTCCGAATTTGTAAAAGCCTTCAAAAATAAAATTTTAAACATCCACCCGGCATTACTGCCAGCGTTTAAGGGAGATACGGCAATTCAAATGGCGTATAACCACGGTAGTAAAGTTACCGGGGTAACCGTCCATTTCGTAGATGAAAAGGTGGACAACGGACCGATTGTATTACAAGAGTCAATCAATATTCAGAAAGGATTAACTTTGCCGGAACTTGAGGAAAAAATCCATAGAGTAGAACACAAACTATATCCGCTTGCGATTAAATTATATGCGGAAAAGAAATTAAAAATAAGGGGCAGACATGTTGAAATTATTTAGTTCCATTCTTCTTTGCTTATGTTGCATTATACCGTTTAACGCTGTTTTCTCTGAAGAAACCGCTACATTAGCGGCGACAGTAAACAAAAACAAAGTTACTACCGGCGAAATATTTACTTATGTCGCAAAAGCCAACGGTGAATTTATGGCTCCAAAATTAAAACTTCCTGAATTCAAAAATTTTGTAATTGTTTCAAAGGCTGAACAGCGAAGTTATACTGCAAAAGAGAGTGGAATACATTTTGAAGAGAAATTAATCTTAAATCTTATGTGCCCAAAGCCAGGCGTATTTACTATTGAAGGTTTTAGCGTGGAAGACAAGGGGAAGAAATTAACCGCAAACTCTCTTACCATAGAAGCTACAGGAAGGCCGATAGAAGAAAAATCAAAGCCAAGGCCTCCGTATAACGGAGAGGGGATAGATATATAAAAATCATCCATTCGACAGAAAGCCGCGCCTGCAAGGATATGGCCTAATGGCTTTCTGCTCAGGATTCCGCTCCACGGCGGAACCTTGAAAAATCAGAAACCACGACTATTGGTTCGTTGAGCTTCACTTTTCTTCGCGTAAGGCTTTTATTGTATAAAAGCGCAATTTATTACTGGCCGAATCGGTTACAGTTACTTCGGTTATCTCCGACGGATAATTATATATTTTAAGAAATTTCTTCACGCTCTTAATCGCCACATCAAACGGAGAAGGTAATCCTTGTTCATGGCTTTTAGCTACAATATTAAAACTTACTTCGATTTTGCCATGAGAAAATTTTGAATTAAGCTCGTTTATTTTAAACTTTTCTTTCATTTTCTCTGCGGTAAACGTTCTTTCGATATCTTGCTCGATAAGATACGATATAAATTCGCCCAAAGTTATATTATGCCTTTCGATATGATCGCCTTGAGTATCGCCGATTGCTTTAGCGTCTTCAAGAGAGAGAATCCCCTGGCGTTCAAAAAATTCGCCACGCGAAATAAAATCTGCGGCAAGCATTTTCAGGTCTTCAACATACCAGACACGATAGAAATCAAAACCTGTATCAATATCTGAAGCCACAAAACAATAAAATTGCGGCCTTTTGTCCATACTTAAGATTATTCGCACCAAGGAAACCATTACCTTATTACTTTTTTCAGAAAATTCCGCGCTAAAATTTGTGCGTTCTTTATTTAATACTTTCACAAATGGTAAATAAACCCAAATTGTATCCCCAACCTCCCAAACTTTTACATCGATATTGAATTCGTGCTTGCAGAGGTTTTTTATGGCGGATTTGATATCTTTACGGGAATAGGTAGGCTTGCTTGGCTGGCAAGATACCACAAAAATCAGAAGAAAACAGATTAGTTTAACAAGGAAATTTCTGGCGGCTTTTTTTTCGAATAACATTTATAATCGTAAGGTTAATGGATAGTTTTTAAACTTCTTTTGTGTCTATGGAGCGGTGTGCAGGTTTTTCTTTTGTATACTTGTCAAAAAGTTCCTTTATTTCCGGATAAATCAAATCTTCCTTCGCAATAAGTGCTTCTGCGATACGCTCAAGCACTTCTGATTCACGTTCTAAAATTACTTCGGCTTCTTTAAGGCATTGTTGTAAGATTTCCTGCGTTTCATTATCTAACCTTGCCTTCATTTCTTCCGATAAAAACGGTTGTTGCTGCCGATTGGTAAAATAGAGTGCTTCCTCAAAGTTTCCAATGAGCCCGGATTTACCCATGCCTACCGCCCAAACCATAAAATGAGCTGTTCTTAAGGCATTTTTAAAGTCCTGGGTTACACCCTCGGTAGATGTCCCTAATTTTAGCTTTTCGGCTACGTAGCCGCCCAAGGATACGCGAATATGGCCCAAAAGTTCTTCCTTGTCGCCGCTTGGAGTATCGCCTTCAAATGCACCCCAGGCCAATCCCAAAGTGCGCGTGCGTGGAGCAATCGAAACCTTAAACGGAAAGGACATCTTACTATAATATTGCAATACGCAGTGGCCGGCTTCATGGTAAGCAGTTGCTTTGAGTACATCTTTTGACTGGGTTAATTTTCGCTTAAGGCCCATTTTAATTCTTTCCCTTGCTTCATCCATTTCTCTAATGCCAATTGTGTCCTTTTTGTTTCTTACAGTGATAAGCGCTGCTTCCCTGGTTAGATTGGCAATATCAGCAGGAGACCAGCCATGGGTTATGCCGGCAAATTTTTGCGGATCGATATCTGCAGAATTATATTTAACTTTATCTAAATAATAAGTAAAAAGCTTTTTGCGGTCTTCAAAAGTCGGTAAATCAACGTATATTTTTCTATCAAACCGGCCCGGACGAAGCAGGGCAGGATCCATAAATTCTTCTTTCATGTTAGTTGCGCCGATAATGACGATATTGTATTGTTCTTCTTTTTCTTTAAAACTGTCCATTTCGGCAAGCAACTGATTGAGTGTCTGGTTATATTCCCGGTCTCCGCCGCTTGTGGCGTCGCCGCGTTTACCGCCTAAAGCGTCAATTTCATCGATAAAAATGACGCAACCGCCTTTAGAGAGAGCCAACTCCTTGGCTTCCTGGAAAAGATGCCGGATGCGGCTTGCGCCTACCCCAACATACATTTCGACAAATTCTGAGCCAACACGGCTTAAAAACGGCACGCCGGCTTCATTTGCCATAGCGCTGGCAAGATAGGTTTTGCCGCAACCCGGAGGGCCAAACATAAGCAGCCCGCGGATAATCCTTCCGCCAACTTGTTGCACATGCGTTCTATCTTTTATCAGGCTGACAATTTCTTTAGCTTCTTCTTTCGTTTCTTCCATTCCAATAACATCATCCCATCCGATTTCTTTTTCCTTTTTTTCTATTTTTACTCCTGTCAAACGGGTCTTTCCGAAACTTTTAAATATTTCTTCGATACTATCATAATCCAGCTCTTCCTTGGCTAAAAGTTCCGTGGCCAGCTTTTCGAAAATCGGCAGCTCTTTCCTCATTACCTCATTTACTTCATTAAGACAATTGGTAATTATGCTATCTTTATCTCTCTCGGCAATATCGTGCTGGCTAAATGGATTATTCGTCACAGAAGTTGCGCCAGAGGTGCCCATGCCCCATAAGGTAACCATTTTTTCGGCGAGCTCATTTGCCCGTTTCAAATCATCGCTGACGCCGGAGGAGGTAATGCCGAATTTTACTTTTTCCGCGCAATAACCGCTTAAAAGTATTTTTATTTCTCCCAAAAGGTCTTCTTTATCAGGGATAAAAGCCTCTTCTTTTTTTACCACCCAGCTTGCACCGCCTAAACCTTTGCGCGGAATGATAGTTGCCTTAAATACATCCTTCGTCGGCACTAAAAGATAGGTAACAAGAACGTGGCCGGCTTCATGGTATGCGGCAATCTTTTTGTCCTTTTCACTCATTTTAACATTAAGCTTTATGCCCAAAGCAATTCTTTCCCGTGCTTCTTCAAGGTCAGACATAGCAATTACGTATTTCTTCTTACGCGCCGCGATAAGCGAACCTTCTTTTACTATATTGGCAACATCAGCCGGGGTATTGCCAACGGTGAGACGCGCCAGGCGATCGACTCTCACACTTTGCCGGTCATATTGCACTTTGTTAAGATAGAAATTAAATAAATCCTGCCGGTCATCAAGGCTCGGCAAGCCAATATAGATTTTACGGTCAAATCTTCCGGCGCGCATCAATGCTGGATCCAACTCTTCCTCAGCAACGTTTGTTGCAGCAATTACAACAATGTTGTATTCTTTTTGTCTCAAACCATCGATTTCCGCAAGCAACTGGTTTACTGCCATATTGTAACTTTCCGCGCCACCCAACCCAACGCCAGCCCGGCGAGGTCTGGCCACTGAATCAATCTCGTCAATAAAAATAATGCATCCGCCGTTAAGCTCGGCTAGATTCCGCGCGTTTTTGAATAATTTACGTATTTTTTGCGCTCCTAATCCGACAAATACGCCTTCAAGTTCGCTCCCGAGAACGGAGAGAAAAGGCATTCCGCATTCGGTAGCAATTGCTTTCGCAAGGTATGTCTTACCTACACCAGGAGCGCCAATGAATACCACACCTTTTATAACCTGCCCACGCATCTTTTCCAGGCGCGCTCTTTCCCGAATCAATTCTACAACTTCCCAAGCTTCGCGTTTTGCCTCTTTCATGCCAATTACATCTCTCCAGGCTATGCCGATATCTTGGCCTTTAATTGCTTTTGTCTGCATCTTGCTAAACTCGCCTACATCGCCTCCGCGATACATCATTGTCACAAATAAATAAACATAAACTATTCCAGTGATTATGCCTCCAACAATATACAAATACAACTGAACGCCCATGCTGGCTTTCATTTGTTCCTTATAGAAAGATTCCATGTGCACATAAGAATTAATGCTGGCAATGACTAAGAATATTAAGGATATAAAAAGAATTATTGAAATGGTAATGATAAGGATTCTAACCCAATATAACCGCCAAAATATCTGGAATCTTTTTGAACCCATAAGCGTGGATTTCCTTTTTTTAGGGTAAACTAGGTAAAATTTGCGACCCTTTAAAGTTTACCATACTTATTGTTGTTTTGCAAAGAATAAAGTGTTGATTTCGCGCAAAAATATTATATAATTGATGGATATGCAAACTGCGATACTCTTAATATCTTGCCCGGACCAGAAAGGTATCACCGCCAAAATTTCTAACTTTATCTATCAAAATAACGGGAATATCGAACACGCCGACCAGCATATCGACAATCAAACCAATACATTTTTCATGCGGATAGAATGGTCTCTAAAAGGTTTCCGCATACCTAAAGAGGAAATTACTTCCGAGTTTTCGAAATTAGCTATAAAATTTAAAATGAAATACCAGCTAAGCTTTAGCAGCGAGATACAGCGCGCGGCAATTTTTGTATCGCAGCATACGCACTGCTTGTATGATTTGCTGTTAAGGCGCGAAGAGGGGCAACTGCGGTGTAACTTTCCTTTAATAATAAGCAACCATTCTGACGCTAAAAAGATTGCTGACAACTTCAAGATAAAATTTTGCCAATTTAAAGTAAAAAAGGGGAATAAGCAGGAGACAGAAAAGAAAATCATCGAGCTTCTAAAGAAAGAAAAAATCGATTTGATAATTTTAGCGCGTTATCAGCAAATTCTTTCAAAAAATTTTGTCAATTTGTTTACAAACCGGATAATTAATATTCATCATTCATTTTTGCCGGCATTCGTCGGCGAGAATCCTTATGGCCAGGCTTACAGAAGGGGGGTAAAAATAATCGGGGCAACCAGCCACTATGTTACCCAAGAGCTCGACGCTGGCCCAATTATCGAACAGGATACGGCAAGGATAAGTCACAGAGATTCCCTTGACGACCTAAAGATGAAAGGCTGCGACCTAGAGAAGATAGTTCTTGGCAGAGCTGTGAGGTTACATTTGGATAGAAAAATTTTGGTTTACAACAACAAAACGGTAATTTTTGATTAAGCACGGATAAATCCCGGGTTCCGAAAGTTACGGATATTATGAAAGTTACGAAGGTTGCATTTAACGTGACCTGTGTAACCTTAGTAGGTTAAATTCATAATTCGTGCTGGCAAAAACCGCCTTGCAAAGCCGCAATAAATTATTTGCGCACAAACAAAAAATATGATAAAGTATACATCTTTTCTGTGGACTATTTATATATTTTAAGGAGGGGGATAATGGTTAAATTCAAAAGTCTGCCAAAGTGTCTTGCGTTTTTACTTATCATATTAATTTCTGCCTGCGCACCGCAAAAACCTAAAGCGAATAAAATTGTTATCTGGCATTGGATGAATGACCGAAAAGATGCCTTTAATGACCTGGCAAAGCAATACAAAGACAAAACTGGCATCGAGGTTGAGTTCAAGCTGTTTTCACCGCCAGATATTTATTCACAAAAAGTTATCGCTGCCGCCAGAGCCGAAAATCTTCCGGATATTTTTGGAATTTTAGGCGAGAAAAGGACTCTGGCCTCTTTTATCAAAGCCGGGCACATTTTAGATCTTTCTCCCTATATGAAAAAAGATAATTCGCTATGGGGAAAGCGATTCTACCCTGAAACTATAGCTGTAGTAAGTTTTACACCCGATAATATTTTTAAAATCCCTGAAGGTATCTATGGCGTGCCCATAGATACGACTATCATGCAGTTTGTTTATAATAAAGCTGTCCTTCGGGCGGCAGGCATCGATCCTGACAATCCGCCAAAAACCTTTGATGAATTTATCCAGGAGGCAAGAAAAGTAAAAGTGAAAAAAGGTGTAAATGGATTTGTTTGTGGCTGGGGAGAAGGTTGGCTGCTTGACTGTCTAGCTTCTGAATGGGCAATAAATTTGATGGGCGAGGAAAAGTTCTTTAAAACATTAAAAGGAGAGGTGCATTACACAGATAAAGACTGGATAGAAGTTTTTTCATTATTTGCCGAGATCCGGGATGCAGGAATTCTTGCCCCTAACATAACAACCATGATAAATAAAGAATCAGAAGATGCTTTTTCGAAAAACGATGCCGCCTTTTCCTTTAATGGCACATGGGCGGTTAATGTCTATAAACAACTTGGCGCAAATATGGATTATGGTTTTTTCCCATTGCCAAAAGTTTCGGATAAATTTCCTGTAAAAGTGTGGGGAGGAGCAGGTTCATCATTTATGGTCAATGCCCATTCTCCGAATAAAGAAGAGGCGGTAAAATTTTTAGAATGGTTAACCCGAAAAGAACAACAGGAATTTTTAGTAAAACAAACGAACAATCTTCCATCCATAAAGGGATGCGAAAACGCTTTTCCTCCGATACTTAAAACGCTTACCGGCAGTTTTAAGATGCTTACCCATCCAAATACGTGGCCGTACAACGAAGATTCGCGCGTAATTGAAGTTATGGATCAAGGTTTGCAGCAGATTGTTATGGGCATAAAAACCCCTGAAGAGGTTGCGAAAGAAATAGACGAGGTAAAACAGCGAGTTTTGAGCCAACCGTAAATGGATATGTATCACGTATCAGGTAACATGTATTAACTGATACGTGAGACGCAATCAATAAACGATTTAGGTTCAACAAAAATGAGCAATAACGGAACTAACAGCTTTACCGACAAATTCAAAAATTTCTCCTTTGTCCTTCCGGCATTTCTAATCTTTTCTGTGTTTTACATTTACCCATTCATATACACTTTCATTTTAAGTTTCCACCGCGGCGATGCCATATCGAGCCTTGAATTCGTAGGCTGGTCAAATTTCAAAGAAGTGCTCCTTTATGATAAAGACTGGTGGAGGTCAATGTATAATGGAGGATTCATCACTTTCTGGGCGCTTACTTTTCAAAATATACTCGCCTTCGTTCTCGCGCTTGGCGTAGACAAAGCAACCCGCACAGGAAAAATCTACCGCGTCATATTTTTTATTTTGCCTGTTTTATCGGAAATAATTATCGGGTTATTAATGCGAGAAATACTCATTTCTGATCCGGGAATATTAAATCAATGGTTAAGAAAAGCCGGCTTGGGTTTTGCGGTTACGGATTGGCTCGGTAGAAATAAGGTGCTCCTTACCACAGCACTAGTCCATTGCTGGAAAGGCTTTGGCTGGGCATTCGTAATCCTGCTTGCCGGCCTGCAAACCATACCCGAACAATTATACGAGGCAGCACGTATAGACGGCGCAAATTCCTGGCAAACCTTCAGGAAAGTGACCCTGCCGCTTCTTACGCCGGTAATCGCCATGGTTCTTGTGCTTACCATCTTAGGCACAATGCAGGCCTTTGCAATGATACTGGCTTTGACAAGAGGAGCCGGAGGGCTTACCGAGGTACCGGTAATGAGGATATACAACCATCTTCGCGGCAGCCAGGTAGGTTTGGCCTGTGCCGAAGGCGTTGTGCTTGGCATTATGCTGATTGCCATCTCATTTGCCATGCTTTACGTTTCAAAAAAGATCAGGAAGCGTTGGGGCGTATTGCCGACATAAAACCATGAGAAACTCTAAACTCGAAATCCTAAATTATAAACAAACTCAAAATTAAAACTCTAAACTCAAAACGTTTTGAGTTTAGAGTTTTGTGTTTGTG
This sequence comes from bacterium, assembly GCA_021796115.1. Lineage (GTDB taxonomy): Bacteria > Omnitrophota > Gorgyraeia > Duberdicusellales > 4484-171 > JAJYOP01. The sequence goes on along the minus strand of JAJYOP010000002.1, from coordinate 13,705 downwards.
GTTTATTTAGGATTTAGAGTTTAGTGTTTGAGTTTAAAAATATGTATTATCACTTTAAAAAAATAATTATTTTAATACTGCTGCATACCTTTCTAATAAGCGTTGCTTTGAGTTGTATTTATCCGCTCCTTTGGATGCTTAACGTTTCATTTAAAACCGAACAACAGTTTCGAGAGGATTATGGCATGAAGCTTGCTTCGCCTCCCACCCTTGAAAATTATAATAAAGTCATCTTCGAAGAAAAACTCGGTTCTTATTTCATAAATAGCGTTTTTTATACTTTTGTTACGGTTTTCTTTATCGTAATTTTTTCTTCGCTTGCGGCTTATGCTTTTGCCAGATTGAATTTTCCGGGAAAAAATGTTATATTTTTCATGTTTCTTGCAGCGATGATGATACCTTTGCCTGCCGGGTTTGTCCCAGTTTATATATTACTGAATAAATTTTTCGTCCTTTTTAATACGGCATTTCCATTCTTAAAGCCATACAGTATCGCTGAACGCAGCGGATACATTTTTGCCATGGTCAACATGGGTCTCTCTTTGAGTATTTACCTCTTAAAAACATTCTTTGACCAGCTGCCGCGCGACCTGGAAGATGCCGCGCGTATAGACGGCTGCAACCGGCTTCAAATCTGGTGGAATGTCGGGTTGCCCTTAGTTGCTCCGGCGCTTGCGGTCGTAATTATTTTTAATGCGATGACCGTATGGAACGAATTTGTCCTTGCCTCATTAATGTTTACTGAAGATAACTTAATGCCTCTTCAAGTAGGCTTGATGGAAATATACAACCGTAATATAATCCAGCATACACTGATTATGGCAGCTCTTGCGCTTGCCGCACTGCCGATAATACTTCTTTATCTAAAAATGCAAAAACAAATCATCAAGGGTTTAACTGCCGGAGCAGTTGTAGGGTAATTACGATGAATAGAAGATGGGAAATTGAGAATAGAAGATGGATTAAAGTTTTCGTTTTCTTTCTTTCCATTTTCTGCCTTCCGTTTTCCATTATTTTTTCTTACGCCCAACAAGAAGATTCCAGCGAATACGTCAAAAACGCCTGGGCCTTGCAAGGCCAGGGAAAATTAGAAGAAGTTTATAAAACCTGCGACGAATGTATTGCAAAATTTTCCGCTGAAGCCGATAAATTAGCTGCTCCGCTTAATGCGTTCCCGCCACAGAATGAGGAAACCGCCTATAAAGTGATGAATGACGTCGCTGTCTGTTATTTTATTAAAGGCGAAACTTTACGTGATGAAGCCAAATATGATGAGGCGATAAAAATTCTGGAAGAAGTAATCAAAAAATATCCTTTTGCTCAGTCGTTTGACCCCTCAAGGGGGACTTTCTGGTCAATAAAAGAAACTTCGCAAACCATCATTGATGAAATTAAAGGCCAGATAAAAGATAACATGTGGGAGCCGGAAAAAGAAGTGAAGGTTGAACTTTGCGATGAAGGCCGATTTCCGGTTGACTACACAAAATATGGCGAATTCACTAATGTCGGCACAAAAGATTATAAATACGTCATCAAAGATCAGATTGGCCTGGCAAAAGAAGCCGGAGAAGGCATTTACCCCAACACCAGTTCGTTGAAGTTTGATCCTGAATTTGTCAAAATAAAAAAACATTTAGGAAACATCGACCATTGGAAAATTCTTAACGGTCGCGATTACAAAACCGCCTTTTATAAATGGAACATCGCGCCCGAGCCGGAAGGTGTACGGCAATTTTTTATCGGCGACATCCTTGAGCGAAGCGGCGATTTCAAGCAAGCGGTAAAAGCTTACTATGCGGTTTTAGTCCATTTTCCCAACGCTTATGGCTGGACATACTGGCATACGCCATGGTATATAGGCAAGTCCGCGCTATACCGTATAAAATATATTTTAAAGAACCATCCGGAGCTGGGATTGAAACTGGAGGATGCATCAGTTGAAATCATAAACGGATTTGATAATGAGATAAGAAACGACGTCTTTCTGGTAAATCCAGGAAAACTGGTAAAAGTCAGCTTGTGGGATAAGGTTTGCGCAAAAACTGATATCTGCCAGCAAAAAGCAAGAAAATCAGGCAAAATTGTCCAGACGATGGGCGATGGCGGAGTGAAACTGGTAAAATACGCTAATGGCGACTGGCAATTATTGGTAAAAAATAAACCTTTTATGATTAAAGGCATAACCTATGCGCCTACAAGGGTGGGGGAATCTCCTGATAAAGGTACGCAACAAAATTGGACTTTACAGGATGTCAATAAAAACGGTATAATTGACGCGCCCTTTGAAGCTTGGGTCGATGCTAATCAAAATAACATACAAGATAAAGGCGAAAATGCAGTGGGAGATTTCCAGCTAATGAAAGAAATGGGGGTCAATTGCATACGAATATACCACCAGCCATTCAAGATAAATAAGCAAATTATTCGACAATTATACGAAAAATATGGTATATATACCATATTAGGCGATTTCCTCGGAAAATATGCCATTGGCAGCGGGGCTTCCTGGAATCCCGGCACTGATTACGACAACGACGAGCAGAAGAAAAATATGCTCAAAAGCATTAAGGAAATGGTCCTTGAATTCCGTGATGAAGACGGAATCCTAATCTGGCTCATTGGTAATGAAAATGTGTATGGCGTGGCTTGCAACGCAGACAAAAAGCCGGAAAGCTTTTTTAAGTTTGCCAACGAAGCGGCACGGTTGATAAAATCGCTTGACCCGAAAAAACGGCCGGTGGCAATTGCTTCCGGAGATACATTATTCCTTGATGTTTTTGCGAAAAACTGCCCGGATATCGACATCTACGGTACGAACTGTTATCGCGGCAAATATGGTTTCCTTGACCTTTGGGATGAAGTAAAAAGAGTTGCTGACAAACCGGTTATGGTTACCGAATACGGCGCGCCTTCTATCGCAAAAGGCTATTCCATGCAGGAAAGCGAAGAATTCCAGGCCCAATACCACAAAACCGCCTGGCTTGATATATATTGCAATTCCTGTGGTTACGGAGCAGGAAATTCGATTGGCGGAGTTGTCTTTGAATGGCTTGATGAATGGTGGAAAGCTTATAACCCTTTCTATCATGACAAAAAAGCCCTTTTTGCCGGGCCGTTTCTGGACGGTTACATGCATGAAGAGTGGCTGGGCGTAGCCGGCCAGGGTGATGGCAAACATTCACCGTTTCTCAGACAACTTAAAAAAACGTATTTTATGTATAAGGATTTGTGGAATTGATAAACATGAATGACCGCGAATTAAAAACAAATATTCACGAATGGAAGAATGGTCTGATTCGTGGTAGTTTGTGTCAACAAAAGGAGGGAAAGCAATGCGTAAAGTTTTAGGGTTACTTCTGGTGGCTTTAATGGTGTGTGGCATCTCAATGGCAGCCGAGGAAAAGAAAGCCGAAAAAGTATTTGATGTTTATACCGATAAAGGTGCGACTTCAAATCATTTTATTCCTAGCGGCTGGATGGGCGATTACGGCGATCTTAAATTTACCGATCAGGACACACAATCGCCGGCAAGCGGCTCAACGGATATAAAAATCGAATACAGCGCAAAAAAGAGCCAGGGCAACGGCTGGACCGGTATTTACTGGCAATCATCGCAAAATAACTGGGGTACAAAGGATACCGGCGTTGACCTGACTGGATTTAACAAATTAGTTTTTAAAGCAAAAGGTAAAAATGGTGGTGAAGTTATAACTTTAGTAAAAGTCGGCGGGATCACCAAGACTCCAAGCGGAGACGCAGTTGCTTTTCCAGATTCAACAAGCGTTGAATACGGGCCAATAAAACTTACCAAAGATTGGCAGGAATATTCCGTAAACCTTGTTGACAAGGATTTACACTATATCAATGGCGGTTTATGCATCATTCTCAATGCCGACCAGGTAGGCCCGGATGGAGAAACAATTTATCTTGACGATATCCATTATACTTATGATCCAACATTGAAAAAAGAAGAGGCAAAGATTAATTTTCCCTTTTACGTTTATGCTGACGCAGGTTCGTTAGATAACCATTTTGTTCCCAGTGGATGGATGCCGGCAACCGCGGCAAAAGATTTAAAATTGGATACGAAATGGAAAAATTTGCCCTTTAGCGGAGACAGCTGCATTAGAATTGAGTATAAAAACAATTCTGGAACGCGCTGGGCAGGCATGTATTGGCAGCAGCCAGCAAATAACTGGGGTAATGTTCCTAATGCCGGCTATAACCTTCAAGGCGCAACAAAACTTACCTTCTGGGCAAGGGGGGACAAGGGCGGTGAAGTTATTAATGAGTTTAAGGTTGGCGGAATTTCAAGCGGCGAATATATCGATTCCGACAGCGTAAGTATCGGCCCGGTTCAATTATCAAAGGATTGGACACAGTACACAATCGATTTAAAAGGCAAAGACCTCTCCTATATAATAGGCGGTTTCTGCTGGGCAACGAATATCGACGTCAATGATCCTGAAGGAATTGTCTTCTACCTTGACGATATAAAGTACGAAAAATAATAGTAAATACGGATTTAACGGATGTCACGGATTAATCCGTGACATCCGTAGCCATCCGTTGGCATCCCTGCTTGAAAAAATGAAAAAAAATATTATTGTTACATTGATCTGTCTTTATTCTACTTTTTTCTTGCCTTTTAATGCTTTCGCTGAAAACTCCAAAATAGAAATCAAAACCACACCGGAAAAAGGTTACTACCTTGCCGTTAACGGAAAACCATTTTTGATTAAAGGCGTCATTTATAACCCTACACCCATATGTAAAGGCTACGATTACGAATTCTTGTCGGATCCCAGTAAGCCGTGGCTTATTGACGGAAAGCTGATGCAAGAAGCGGGTATAAATTGCGTAAGGATTTATTCAACAGGGGAAGACCTGAATAAGGTTAAAGAATTCATCCATGACATGTATGAAAAATTTGGCATCTATACTATTGTCAGCGACTGGCTTGGGCTCTGGTCATATCCGGGAGTTAATTATGCCGACAAAGATTTCCAGAAAAGCACTAAAGAACGCGTCCTGAAAATTGTCGAGACGCTAAAAGACGAAAAAGGGCTTTTAATGTGGGTGCTTGGCAATGAGAATAGCTATACCTTTTCCGGAAAAATCTGTTACTGGACATCACCGGAAATAGAAAAAATAAACGACTTGAAATCTAAACAAGACAAACGAGCGGAAATTTACTACACCTTTATAAATAACTTAGCTAAAAGCATAAAAAAAATAGATAAAAATCATCCAGTTGCGTTCGGAAATGGTGAGCAAAGTTTTCTTGATATTGCCTCGAAGTTTTGCCCTGATGTCGATGTACTGGCAATTATTGCTTACAGAGGCAAGAAGTTTGGCAATCTTTTTGATCAGATAAGAGGTTATTTTGATAAACCTATTTTTCTTTCTGAATTCGGAGCTGATTCCTATGATGCTTATTTGCAAAAGCCGGCAGAAAACATTCAAGCTGAATATATACTTTCCCAATGGCAAAATATTTACGACCATACCGTATTTAGCCAAAATAAAAGCGGCAATTGCATCGGCGGTTCTTTATTTGAATGGAGCGATGAATGGTGGAAACATGATGAAGGTTATACTGCCGACTGGTGTGTGCATAATACCGAAGCCGGCTGGTCAAATGGCTCATATTTCTTTGATATAAAAGCAAATAACGGCCTTAATATGAATGAAGAGTGGTTTGGTATTGTCGGCCTGTCAGATAAAGAGAAAGATAAGAACGGCCTAAATGCGAGGATTCCAAAAAAATCCTACTACGCATTAAAAGACTTTTTTGCAAAAATTGAGAACATCCCTCAAGGAACAACTCAAAAGCAAAGCACAACGCAATCAAATATAAATCAAACACAAGAATCAGCACAGCCTCAAAACATAACTCAATCGCAGCCCGTCACCTCCCAATAACATTTTCGTTAATTTATCCTCAAAATTGTTTGACATCCTGCCATTTATCCTTTAAAATTTATATTTAAGGAGGGGAACGAATGAAAAAGATTATTTTAGGTGTACTTTTTTTAGCCTGTGCGTTATTTTCTATTAATGCCTATGCTATTGAATCAATTGATGTTCTTACCGGATACTTTACCGGCCATCTCGACAACACCGAAAAAGATTACAACGCAGTACCTTTATTGGTCGGTATAAATTTTGATTTAAAACCAGCCATACGAAAGATTGGCCTGAATACTCAAGGCAGTTTCGATTTTATTTTAGAACCCTTCCTTAATACGGTCATTCAACCGAACTCAAATATTGAAGCAGGTTCAGATTTCCTTCTCAAATATGGATTTCCGCTTACTGACAGATTGCAGCCTTATGTAAAAGGTGGATTAGGCGTGCTTTACATGAGCCAGCACACAAAAGAGCAATCCACTCAATATAATTTTCTCCCGCAGGGAGCAGCGGGCCTTCAATACCGCATAACAAATGATATTGCTTTGAATTTGGAATATCGCTATCGGCACCTCTCTAATGCCGCCTTAAAACACCCCAACAGCGGCATAAATGTTAATATGTATTTATGCGGTATTACCATATTCTTTAACGATACGAAACGCAAAGATGATACGAAAAGCGAAACTAACTGACGCGAAAGAAATCTACGCGCTGATAAATTCATGGTCGAAAAAGGGAAAAGTCCTGGGGCGTTCCTTAAACTATATCTATGAAAATATAAGGGATTTCTGGGTTTACCAGGAGAAGAAAAAGATCATTGGCGCCTGCGCACTGCATGCGGTAGGATGGCAGGATTTAGGCGAAGTTAAATCATTAGTTGTTTTACCAAAATTTCAGCATAAAAAAATTGGCACAAAGTTAGTAAGCCGCTGCATCGACGAAGCAAAAGCTCTTGGCGTCAAAAATGTGTTTGCGCTTACTTTTGTTCCGCTATTCTTCAAAAAATTGGGGTTTAGGCAAATAGACATGAAAGAACTTCCGCATAAAATCTGGAATGATTGCGTCGACTGCGTATATTTTCCAGATTGCCAGGAAAAAGCCGTAATCTTAAAATTAAATAATTAGGAATCGGAAGTTGGTTGTTGATTAATAATAACTTAGGGTATTCTACCCAACCCCACTCGTGGCCTTCGGCCATCTCAAGTCAAAACTTGGGACAATTCGACTAAGCTTTTTGTTGGTGCAAAAAGTAAGTCTCATTGCTTGGGGGTAATTCTAATGAGGCTGTAATTTTTTTAAGCCACAGTGGCGAAGGAAAATTACCTAGCCGAATTATCATTAAAGGAGTAACCAATGTTTCTTGTTGATTATGCAATGACTGAAGAACAAAAAATGTTAAGAGAACTTTGCCGGCAAATAGCGGAAGAAAGAATAAGGCCACTTTCCCGCGAACTTGATGAAAAAGAAGAGTTTCCTGCTGAAATAATCAAAATTCTTGGCCAGGCAGATTTATTCAGGCTTTGCATTCCTGAAGCCTACGGCGGAATGGGGTCGGGCCTGCTTAATTTATGTATTGCTACCGAAGAAATTTCTCGAGTCGATGGCGGTATTGCTACTGCATATGCCGCGTCGTTCTTGGGAATGTTTCCGATACTTCTTTATGGAACCGAAGAGCAAAAGAAAAAATACCTTCCGGATATTGCCAGCGGCAAAAACCTGACGGCTTTCGCTTTAACTGAGCCGGAAGCTGGTTCCGATGCCTCTAACGTAAGTACTACCGCAAGAAAAGAAGGCGAGAATTACATATTAAACGGAGTAAAACACTTTATCACTAATGGCGGGGACGCAAATGTTTATACGGTTATTGCTGTCACCGACAAATCAAAGGGTGCTCGAGGTGTTTCGGCTTTTATCGTTGAAAAAGGCACGCCCGGCTTTACCTTTGGGAAAAAAGAAGAAAAATTGGGCATTCGCGCTTCATCTACAAGGGAATTAATCTTTACTGACGCCAAAATCAGTAACGCCAATCTCCTGGGCCAGAAAGAAGGTATTGGTTTTATCGCAACAATGAAGACATTTGATAATTCAAGGCCAGGCGTTGCGGCACAGGCAGTAGGCATAGCTCAAGGAGCACTTGAACTCGCCGCAGATTATGCGCATAAACGCATCCAATTCGGCAAGCCAATCAGCTCATTTCAAGGCATACAATGGATGCTTGCCGATATGGCGACAAAAGTCGAAGCCGCAAGAAGCCTTGTATATAATACAGCCTTAATGGTTGACAGAGGTTTAATGAAGGATGTTGGAACTGCTTCGGCGATGGCCAAACTCTTTGCCTCGGAAGTTGCTATGGAAATAACTACAAACGCCGTGCAAATTTTCGGCGGTTACGGATATATGCGTGATTATCCGGTTGAAAAATTTATGCGCGATGCAAAAATTACACAAATTTACGAAGGAACCAACCAGATACAGAAAAATATAATCGCTTTATCATTGATTAAGAAATACAGTAAATAACCGCATACGGAAATAGGCTATCCGGTAATCAGGTAATACTGGACCGGGAGAGATAAGCTATCAGGAAATCCGGGACAAATACTCCGGATAACCTGATGTTCTGATTACCTAGCCCCGGATATCCCGATACCCGGATACTCCAGTCCCTTGATATCCGGATTACCGGATATACGTTTTCAAGTTAAGTAACTAATTTCAGCCCTCCCTGTATTGACATTTCTTTCGTTTGCGCCGATAATAGCATATTTATGAACCCGCCCTTCTTAACAAATGGAAGGTTGGGGTGAAAATAAACGAATTAATAAAATTTACCCGAAAGAAGGAAGACCGGGGTGAAAAATATCTACCTTGTAGGCTTTATGGGCACAGGCAAAACAACAGTGGGCAAAATTCTTGCCAAACGATTAAACAAGGAATTTCTGGAAATGGATGAAGTCATCGAGCAAAAAAGCGGCAAAAAAATAACGGAAATTTTTAAGCTGCATGGCGAAGCGCATTTCAGGAAACTTGAAAAAGAGCTTTTACGGAATATCGCCAATAAAGAAAACCTTGTTGTCAGTTGTGGCGGAGGAATAGTCTGCGATAAAGAAAATTTGGCAATTCTTAAAAAAACCGGTATAATTTTCAGTCTAACTGCTTCAAAAGAAAGGATTTATGAACGTACAGAAAAGTGCAAAGATCGGCCATTATTGAATGTAAGCGACCCTTTAAAAAAAATTGAGGAATTACTGGCCCTTCGCACGCCATGCTATAAACAAGCGCATTACCTCATCGACACCGATAAAACCGGGCCGGAAGCGGTTGCAGAAAAAATCATAGGCATATTAAATGGCAAGAAATAGTACAATTTTCTTAAATCTTGTAAAAACACTTACTCCGAAAAAAATCGATGCAATACTTAAAGCCGTTGGCGATTGCGATAATATATTTGAATTATTAAAAAAAAACCTATCCGAAATTCCGCTTATAACGAAAAAAGATATCGAAATAATTGCGGAGCTTAAAAAGACGGACGCTCTCGCTAAAGAACTGGAAAGAATTCACTCGGAGAATATAACGGTTATTGATATTTTCGACGAAAGCTACCCAAAAATTCTAAAAGAAATCAGCAATCCGCCAATTGTCCTTTACGTAAAAGGTAATATTTCCATTTTGAATGATTTTCTTTTTTCGATTGTGGGAACGCGAATCCCGACTCTTTACGGGATTGAAATGGCCGAAAGCTTTGCCGCAAAGCTTGCCTCTTTAGGCATAACTATAATTTCCGGGCTCGCAAGAGGAATTGATACTGCCGCGCATAAAGGCGCTTTAAAAACCGGAAAAACTCTTGCCATATTAGGAAGCGGGATTTTGAACGTTTATCCGAAAGAGAATAAACGTTTAAGCGACGAAATTACCGAAAAAGGCGCAATAGTCTCGGAATTTCCTTTGCATGAGCCACCGCTGAAAGAAAATTTTCCGCGCAGAAACCGGATAGTCAGTGGGCTTTCGCGCGGAGTGCTTGTGATAGAGGCAGCGGAGAGAAGCGGGGCATTAATTACCGCACATTATGCGCTTGAGCAAAGCAGGGAAGTCCAATTTATATCGCAAAAACTCTGCAAGAAAATAGTCGAATCCGGAAGGTCACCATTAGAATACCTGCAAATACTGCAAGATAAGATACTCCAGCCCGCATAGCAAATAAGAGGAGAAATGAGGAAAGGGATAGACCCATTAAAGAATCCACTTGGTTATAGCTTAGCCCGCCAAGAAGAAACTGCTCGATTAACCACTCATTTCAAAGTTCGCATACAGGAGAAACGTCTTCAATCAAAAGTGATAAGGTTTATAGAAAGATACAGAAATGAAATAGTAGACCCTATCTACTTTGTTGATTGGATATCTTTTAATAATGAAGATAACTTATTAAACAAGCTTACTAAAAAATCACCATTTTATCTCACGGTAGTTTCTAATTGGCGTAAATATCTGACCTACTGTGAGAAACTATTTTCTATTGCTGGAATGTATAGTTTCGAAGATGACTACGTAAGGTTATACTTCTATACTTTTAATCAAGATAGAGAACTAAAGAAAAAGCTAAAAGAAATATTTGGAAGAATATTTGCTAAGTCAAAAACTAAAAAGATATCTCTTCAAAAAAAGCAACGCGAGGAAAGGATTAGAAAGTTTTTATGTTATGGTCTGCACAAGAAAAAAGCATCTCTTCGTTCTATTGGACGTCAGTTTGAAGTTAACAAAGATACAATTAGAAATTGGATTAAAGAAGTAGAAAAATGGGATGTTAACGAAAAATATGCTGTTATGAGTGAATGTCTCTCTTCAAAAGCGATAGAAGATAAAGATATTTATGGCGATACGGATTCCCCAGAGAAAGAATTTGAAAAAGGCGGTAAAAAGTATATAAGAATTTATAGACCTAAAGCATTAAAATCCGAATGTGATTACGACTATGGTCTGACAGATGGGGGTCTCTATAATGCAGGCAAGAAGAAAAAACATAGACCTTCCGATAAATGCGAAATCGATTAAAACCACCAATTCGCCACCTTCCAGAAGTTCTATCCCGCTAATTCCCAAATAGTTACAATATTTTACTCCCCTATAATTCGCCATTCTCTATATAGTAAAGGTCTAAATTTCGACCCTAACTATATAGAAGATGACTCCAAAGATTAGAATACTATCTGTTTTTGAACATTCAAGGGACGCAAGGCGAAGACTGGACAATCTGGCTAAATCTTTGTTAGATAAGTCAAATGAGGAGAAAAATTATGAGGACAGAACCCCCACAGCAATCACCTCAAACAAACAATAACTACCGAACTCAAAATCTCTATGAAGCCAGCTATCTCTTAGCCAAAGGCTTTAATTTGGCCGGAAAAGAGAAGGTAGGCTCTAAGATAATCTTACTATTTGAATGCAAGATAGGAATAAATGAAGCAGCGATGGGATTTTACAACGGGGCTAAGGTTGAAGCGAAAAAGTTTTCAGACTCATACCGAAGTTTAAAAGATTATGTATTTCAAAGATGAGGAAAAAGGAGGAAATATGGACACGAAAATTGACGGAGTAAAAATCATTGAAGACGAAATAACCTCTATACATCCAGCCTTAGATTTTACTAAAGATTTAGCGATAGTTACCATACCTTTACCTACCCAGCGTTTAGTCGGAGACAAAAACAAAAATATTGATTTAACCATTCAACAGGAATATTGGGTTGTTACAGATAAAAAAGAGATTTTCGCCTTGAGCAAGAAAGAACTTCTTGATAGAAATTTGTATCCCAGTGGAACTTGTTATGTAATGAGCAATCGCTGGTGTTATAAGAATTTAAAGGCCTGGCTTAAAGAAGATATTAAAATTTCCCCAGAAGAATTATTCTTTAACATAAAAGAAAAATATGAGTATTATCTTGATTACATTGAGCCAAGACTTTACACTTTTAACACCTTATGGGTAATCGGAACTTACTTTTTCCCACTCTTCAATGCTTATCCTATAGTATTTCTTAACGGTGGCTCAGGAGCAGGTAAATCCAAAACTATAGACGTAACAGAACAGTTGGTTTTTAATGCCATTAATACTGCCAATATTTCTGATGCCAGTATTTATAGAATTATCCAAGGCACGAGAGCAACGTTGCTTTTAGATGAGAACGAAAAAATCGCTGACTCTGAAGAAGCAAAAACACTTGTAAATCTGGTTTTGGCTGGTTTTAAAAAGGGAGCGAAAGTTATACGCTTAGAGAAAGGCAGAAGAAACGATTTTATTCCAACAAAGTTTGAAGTCCACTGCCCAAAAATGATAGCAAACATACGAGGTATACACGAAGAAGCTTTGAAGAATCGTTGTATTCCTTTTATTATGACACCCACCCAAAGTGATAAATCAAATAATTATCCTACAGGAAACGAGCCGGAATGGCAGAGGATAAGGAATAACCTGTATATCTTTATGATGAATCATTGGAAAGAAATCAGAGATACCAAGATTATAGCTTCTGATTTTGGTTTAAATGGTTATGCCTTTATGATGTGGCAACCCATTCTGACCATAGCCAAGTATCTGGAGTCATCGGTAGGAAAACAGCCATTTAAGGAAATGATTTCATTAGCACAGGAGAAGACCTCTGAGCGTAAGGCCGAAGTTATGGAGAATTACGATAGACAATTGCTCAAAGTGATTAGAGATATGGTTGATAGTGGGGTAAGCGGAGAGGAACGAGAGAATAGCAAATTCATAAGCTCCAGTCTTATATTTGAGAATTTTAAAGCAGTATTGGGCTTTGATACTGAGAAGCTCCCTGCTTGGTTTACTCCTCAACGGGTAGGTAGAATGGTTAGCTCTTTGGATATAGGAAAGCCGAAGGCAGAGCGCAATGTTAGGGGTTATTGGATAGATAGGGACAGGATAAAAACGGTGCTTGATAGGTTTGGTATTGATGTAAGTTAATGTAAGTATTGTATTGTTGTAGTTGTTGTATTTGATGTATCTTAATGTAATCTTAGTCAAAAATACAACGCATACAACAAATACATTAAAACTACAAAAAAATGGTATGGATATAAGACTAACGCTTAAACAAGAACGCTTCCTTCAGGAATATCTCAAGGACGGAAACGCTACGCGAGCGGTTCAGGTGGCATATCCTAATATAAAAACTTATGGGGGACAAAGGACTATGGGTTCAATTTTATTAACAAAAGATAACATTCACGACAGGCTTTTAGAGGCACTTAACAGTGATGGGGTTACGCCAGAGTATGTAATTAAAGGACTCAAAGAGATAGTAGATACTGGCAGTAAGGCAGAGAAGGCAAGGGCATTAAGGACTATTGCGGAAATTATAGGGCTTATTGGTCGGGGAGCAGTAATTGCTACTCAAGTTAATGTTGGGCAAAACATAACTGAAGAAGAAAAGTCCATATTGGACAAATATATATCGGGCAATCGGACTACGAAGCAGACATAAAAACCTTGACAGATACTACTCTCTATAGTAAACTATGGTAAAGTTTAGTAAACAACCAAAGGGGGTAGATATGAATAACGAGGTTAATACGGAAAATAACCAGATAACGATTTTAGACCCACAGAGCAAAGCGGAACGCATTTTTGACTTACTGGATGTTAAAGAGACAACACGTACCGACTATAAATCCCGCATAGACTCATTTCTTGACTTTACCAGCAAGCACGGTGTTAACCGTAACAGCTTTCTGGATTATAAGCGGGAGTTAGCGGGATAGAACTTCTGGAAGGT
>JAJYOP010000033.1 GCA_021796115.1 bacterium | reverse complement strand
CGATATTTGAATATATAGAGATCTTTTATAATCGTAAAAGACTTCACTCAACCCTAGGGTACGTAAGCCCTGAAGAGTTCGAGAGAAGAATAACCGATTAGGTGTCTATTTTATCGGGGCAAGTCCAGTGTCCCCAGAATTCACAGAATTAAACATGATTTGTTCAAGGTCGCAATTTGCGACCTTGGAGATTTGAGATTTTATACTTCAGCTACTCTGTGCAGAATCTCGGAAATGAAAGTTTGATATTTAATCCCAAGCTTATGAGCTTTCTGTTTTATATTTTTTAGATCATTGCGGTTAACCCGGATATTTAAAACTGCATCTTTTCGGCGTGAAGCAATAGCCTGCACAATTTGCTCGTATTCATTTTTATCTACCGAAACGAATTGCTCAAGACTCTCTTCAATGCTCTTCTCTGCTCTTGTTAATTTAATTTTTCTCACGACGGCGCTCCTTCTTATAAATTCTCATCAATTTTCTACTTGGATATATTGTTTTTACGAAAATTATATTATCCTCAATAACGTAAGGCACTGCCCAAAGGTAACCCTTATATTCACAAACCAGAATCTGTTGGTTTTCTTTATGCGGATGTTTTATTATGTCTATTAGCTTAGATTCAAGAATCTCCTCAAAAGAAACTCCTCTAGTCCTTTTAAGTCTTTTGCTCTTTAACTGATTCCATTTGAACTCTTTAAATTGTATATACAATTGTATCAACTTGTCCTCCTCTGTCAATATTTTTTATAAGTTATTTAGTCCCTGGCTAAACTTAACTTGAGGTTGCAAAATGCGACTTCAAGTTTTATCTCCTTTATATAATAGACGTTGCGGGAGACGATTTTCTTTCAAATTCTTGAAAATAATTTGCCTAACGTGAGGTTGCAAATTGAAACCTCAAGCTTTATAGTTGGCTAGATATGATTTGTTTAAGGTCGCAATTTGCGACCCTAGAGATCCGTAACCAGAGCCCACCCCGGGGGTGGGATTTTGGTTTGGCGCCGAACGGCTGAAAGGAGTGAGGGATGATGAGCAAAAGAGCTAATTAAGTATTGTGTTCCCGAAACTCGAACTCTATAATTACGGTGCTGGATAACCTAAGGTTGAACAAATAGATGTACCAGCATCAGTACAGTTGATTGCACCGTTTAGCCTTATTTGTAAAACATAGGCGCCATAGCCTGGATTATTAGCAGCATTACGAGTTATAGTAGCTACTAAAGCGTCGAAATTGCCAGGATCATTTGGATCAAATCCGATACTGTTGGGTACGGGGGCGTTAAAATATCTAATAGTATCTGGCATATCTACATCAAGTTTAGCTAAAATATTTGTAGTCACGCCGCATCCTGCAGCATAGCGTAACTCAGCTGACCTAACTGCACCTAAAAGAGAGACGCCTTCGGATGACCGGGCTCTTTCTGCAACTTTAAAAAACTGCGGCAAACCAATCATGGCCAGAATTCCAATGATAATCACCACTACAATCAACTCCATAAGTGTGAAAGCCTTTCTCATAAGGTATAATTCTGGGACACAATACTTAATTATTCAGTTCAAATAGAAAAACTCCTATTTCCCGCCTCTTTTGCTTCGCTCAGGGGCAATTCACACTATTGTTTTTCCTGCGTCCACGGCTTGGAAAAACAATGTGCTCATTGGCGCTTTGATGTGGACTCCGAGTTGTATTAATGAAAATATTAACGCCCTAAATTGAGCATATTTTAACGCGGAAATTGGGTTTTTGCAAGGTTGGATTTTTTGCTGAATAAAACTGACAATTTTTGAGCGAAATGGAGATTTTAAGCGTACCAAGCGAAGCCAAAAAAGAATTATGAGCGATATAGCAATTTTTAGAGAAAAACCGCCGCAAAGCAAATGCGGGTGTTTGAGCTATTTCCTTAAATATCTATATAGGGCGAGTCCTTCGGCTCACTTCGTTCACTTGAGGATGGTGAGCGAGTGAAACGAGTCGAACCATTCCGCATTTTAGGCGGTTTTTATCGTCCCCCGCCTCTTCGAGGCGGGGGAAAAATTGCGTCCTTCGATTCCACTCAGGACGCAACCCTGAGCAAAGTCGAATGGGTTGCGTTAAGCGAAGAATTCTTTTTTGGCTTAAGGAAAGATAAAATGAAATTAATGTAGTTTCTTTCTAGCGTAAACGAGGACTGGGATTGCGGAGAGTTGAGCGAGAACCGAGAAGGCAACCAAAAGCGGGATGCTTTTATCATAGAGAATGCCCATTAAAGCGCTGCCAAGGAACCAAAATAATCCGTAGCCGGTGTTAAAGATACCGTAGGCTGAGCCGCGTTTTTGTGAGGTAACCATGGTGGCAACCTGCGCGCGCATGATGGATTCCTGCGCGCCCATGCCAATACCCCAAATCGCCATACCAATTAAAGCAGCGGCGAATCCGCCGAAAAAGACAAACGGCGCAAAAAATGCCGAGATTAAAACTACAAAAATAAGCACATTCATACCGATTTTATCGAAAAACTTTCCGCAAATAAGCGCGGAAACCGCATCAACTGCCATGGCAACGGCATAAAAAACCGGTATCCAGTTATCCGTAACAATGATGTGCTTTTTTAAGTGATAGGCAATTAAAGGATAATCGGCGTAACCTGCGGCAATTAATCCGATAGCCACAAGATAAATCCAAAAGACATTCGGCAAACCTTTAGCTTCGATTTTTTTCGCAACTGGTTCGAATTCTCTTGGATTTGGATAGTTGAGACGGGCGATAACTAAAACTGCCAAGGCAAGAAAGGCCGGAATCGCTAAAGTTAAAAATGCGTGCTGATAGCCACCTTTTAAATAAAGCACCAGCGCAATGACGAGCGGGCCGGTGAGCGCGCCAATCTGGTCCATGGCTTCATGAATGCCGAATCCCCAGCCCTGGCCAATCTGCTTTGTGGCGTGGGAAAGTATGGCATCACGCGCCGGCGAGCGGATAGCTTTACCGAGGCGCTCTAAAATAATTAAAGCTGCGGCAAATTCCCAACGGCCGGCAAGGGCAAGGAGAGGCACGGCCAGGAGATTTACTGCGTAGCCGATAATGGTAATTACCCAATACCTTCCGGTTTTATCGCTTAAATATCCTGAAACAAGCCGAAGCGCATAGCCGATAAATTCTCCGAAGCCGGAAAAAACTCCGACCGCAGTTGCGGTTGCGCCAAGAATCTCAAAATATGAGCCGATGACGCTTCGTGCGCCTTCATAGGTTATGTCAGCAAACAAACTGACGAAACCGAGCAGGACGATAAATTTTAAAGCTGATTTTCTTGAGATATCCATAGTTGTTAATCTAACAGGATAAGTAAAGACATTATGCCAACGCCTGCAGCCATACAAATAAACTGCCATACGGATTCAGAAATTTTCGTATCGCAGCCATGGTGAAGCTCCGGTGTAAGGTCAGAGCCGGCAATATATAGGAATCCTCCGGCAGTAATCGGCATAAGAATTGTGGTGTAACCCTGAACGTGCGCACCGATAAAAAGTGAAATAATTGCGCCAAATATTGCCGTGAGCGCGGAAAGCAAATTGAGCCCGAGAGCATTTCTTATGGAAAGTCCGCCGTGGACAAAGATGCTGAAGTTTCCGATTTCGTGCGGTATCTCATGCAGAATTACGGCCAGGCTTGTCGTGATACCGATGGGTATACTCACGGTATAACTTGCACCGATAATCATTCCGTCAATCATGTTGTGCACGCAATCGCCGATAAAATTCAGCGTGACAACCGGATGAACATGGCTTTCGGAAATCGGAGCATGACAGTGGTGCCAGCGCACGAATTTTTCCAGGATAAAAAAGATGAAGATTCCGGAGATGATAAATAAAGCTGTAGGAAGTCCCGCGCCAAGTTCTTTAAAGGCCTCGGGGATAAGATGGATAAAAGCGTCGCCGAAAAGTCCACCCACGGCAAAACTTACCATGAACAATAAAATTTTGCGAAGAGTATTCTTGCCGAAGGAAAGCGTAATAATTCCTATCAGCGACAAGAGGCTGACAATCGTTACGCTGATTAAAGTATATAACCAGACTTGCATAGCATTTTAGATTATACCTAAAATTGAGCCGCCTGCACAGCTTTTCTTAACTGGTGTTCTTTGACGGCAAAAAGATATGAGCCAAAGACGCAAAATAACCCGCCGATAATTATCGTATTCGGAGCACCAATCTTATTGGCCAGGGCACCGGCAAGCAGACTTCCGAAAGGACTTACGCCCATAAGCGCCATGGCATAAAGGCTCATTACCCTGCCGCGTTTACTGTCCTCAATTATTGACTGTAAAACCGTATTCGACGAGGCAAGCTGGATCATCATGCTGAAACCCACGAAAGCAAGGATAACGACAGATAACCATAAATTTTTCGATAATCCGAAAAGGACCAGGGTTATGCCGAATAAGGCCGAGGCTGCGGTAATTTTTCTGGTTAAACTGGCAATGCTGGTGTGGGAAGCAAGATAAATTGTGCCAAGAAGCGCCCCTACGCCGATAGCGCCCATTAAATACCCGTAATCCTGGGCCTGGCCGCCGAAAATATTCACCGCAAAAACCGGCATAAGCACCACATAAGACATACCCATTAAGCTGGTTATTCCGGTTAAGAAAAGGATTATCTTTATCGGCATGGAACCGAAAGAATATTTAAAACCTTCTTTTAAAGCTTTTACAACATCCTGTTCCGGATTTTTGATATTCCTCCGGGCAATTTTCATAAGTAAAAGCGCGATGATAACCGGGATGTAGCTTAGGCCGTTAAGGAAAAAACAAAAACTCTCGCCGCCGATACCGATAATGATTCCGGAGACCGACGGCCCGATGATTCGCGCGAAATTAAACATGAATGAATTAAGCGCAATAGCATTGCCAAGATCCTCTTTTTTTTCAACCATATCAACCACGAATGACTGGCGCGCCGGAACATCAAGGGAGTTTATGATGCCAAGGAACATACTTAAAACAATGATGTGCCAGACGGCAATAAGTTTTTGTTCAACGAGAAAAAAAAGGATGAAAGCCTGAATCATGGAGAGTATCTGGGTAACTATAAGAATGCGGTGGCGGTTATAGCGGTCGACGAAAACGCCGATGAACGGCCCGAGGATAAAGTTAAATATCTGGCTTGAGAATGCGACTACGCCAAGGACAAATGGCGAATTTGTGATACGGTAAACCAGCCAGCTCATGGCAATTGTCTGCATCCAGGTGCCGATTAAAGAAATTGTCTGGCCGCTGAAAAAGAGACGGTAGTTGCGGTAATGCAAAGAACGAAAAATTATATTTAAGGCTGAAGGATTTTTATCTATATTTGTAGACATATTTTTTAAACTCTAAACGTTTAGAGTTTGGAACCTTAGAGTTTTGAGTTTGTCCTTCGACTCACTTCGTTCTCTCAGGATGGTGAGCGAGCCTTTAGGCGAGTCGAACCATTTAGAGTTTAGGGTTTTCAGCCAAAGGCTGACCCGCCCAAATAAAATATTACGGTGGCTGGCGAGTTTAGAGTTTGATATATTTTACTTGTCAAGAGAGATGCCGGCAAGTACTTTCAGGGCTTCTTTGTATTTTTCTGACGTTTTTTTAATCACGTCCTGGGGGAGACTTGGCGCTGGCGGATTCTTGTCCCACTTAATTGACTCAAGGTAATCACGCACGAACTGTTTATCGTAACTGGCCTGACCACGCCCTGGTTTATAATCAGCTTTTGGCCAGAATCTTGATGAATCAGGCGTGAGTACCTCATCAACCAGGATTATCTCATTTCCATCTCGGCCAAATTCGAATTTCGTATCGGCGATGATGATTCCTTTTGTCCCGGCATATTCAGCCGCGGCTTTATAAATCTTGATGCTTATGGCTTTGATGTAATCGCTTAATTTTTTGCCGATTTTTTCATCCATATAAGAAAGGGAGATATTTAAATCATGACCATACTCCTCTTTTGTCGAGGGCGTAAATATCGGCTCGGGTAATTTGTCGCTCTCTTTAAGGTTTGCGGGAAGTTTTATTCCGCAAATACTCTGTGTTTTTTTGTATTCTTTTGAGGCAGACCCGGAAAGATAACCGCGCACCACGCATTCAAAAGGAATAACCCTGGTTTTTTTCACCAGCATTGACCGGCCGCGAAGTTCATCTTTATATTTTTTTAAATTTGCCGGGTATTCATCAACATTGTCGGTGATGAAATGATTTGGAATTATGCTTTTTGTAAAATTAAACCAGAAAACGGAAATTTTATTTAAGACCGCGCCTTTATCTGGTATGGCATTGGGAAGGATAACATCAAACGCGGAAATTCTGTCGGTTGAAACAACGAGAAGATTCTCCCCGGCTTCATAAACATCCCGTACTTTGCCTTTACGGAAAAGTTTCAGGCCCGGGAAATTTGTCGAAAGGATTTCCTTGCTCATTTTTTTTGTTAACACGAATTACCTCAAATAAAAGTGTTTTTTCACTCGTGGCGATTCGTCTTTAATTCGTGGATATTCGTGTTTATGTTTTTAATTTCTTCTCTAAAATATCAAACTCCCTGTTGAATTCTTTGGGCATGTGCTTTCCGAATTTTTCAAAAAATGCTTCGGCGTCCTGTAATTCCTTGTCCCACTTGCCTTCATCAACAGAAAATACTTTTTTCAGGTTTTCGGCAGGAATGTTTAGTCCCTCAGTTTCAAAACTGGAAAGGCTCGGGGTCAAACCAATATGGGTCTCGGTGCTTTCAGCCTGATTCTTCGTGCGTTCGATTATCCATTTAAGCACACGGATGTTTTCGCCGTAACCCGGCCACAGGAATTTTCCGCTCTCATCCTTACGGAACCAGTTAACGAAAAATATCTTTGGAGGTATTTGTAGTTTCTTTCCGATTTTAAGCCAGTGGCCGAAATAATCCCCCATGTTATATCCGCAAAAGGGGAGCATTGCCATGGGATCTCTGCGTAATTGCCCAACCGCACTTGTCGCGGCAGCAGTAGTTTCTGAACCCATCATTGCTCCGCAAAATACCCCGTGTTTCCAGTCAAAGCTTTCATAGACAAGCGGGATGAGCGATGAGCGCCTGCCGCCTAAAATAATTCCCGAAATCGGGACGCCTTCGGGATTATTGAATTCTCTGGATAATGTCGGGCATTGTTTTATGGAAACTGTAAAGCGCGAATTCGCATGCGCGGCATTTTTGCCTTCCTTTGCGGCAAATTTATTTCCCTGCCAATCAAGCAAATTGGCCGGATAATCTTCAGATAAGCCTTCCCACCATGGTTCATTAGTATCGGTATTGACTCCTGTATTTGTAAAAAGTGTGGGGTAGAACGTGCCGACCTTAAGTGTTTCAATCATTGATGGGTTAGTATTCATGGCTGTTCCCGGAGCAACGCCGAAAAATCCGTTTTCCGGATTAGTCGCCCAGAGCCTGCCGTCTTGGCCCACTCTCAACCAGGCAATATCATCACCGAGCGTCCAAATTTTATATCCCGGCAAAGTTGACCTTAGCATTGCCAGGTTGGTTTTGCCGCAGGCGCTGGGAAGGGCGGCAACCAGATAATCTACCTTACCGTTTGGGTCTTCGACTCCGATAATAATCATGTGCTCGGCAAGCCAGCCTTCCTTGTAGCCCATATAGGAGGCAAGCCTTAAAGAAATGCATTTCTTGCCAAGCAAGGCGTTTCCTCCGTAACCTGAACCAATACTCCAAATCAAATTTTCTTCGGGAAAATGCATGATGCGCCGACGTTCGGGATTAAGGTCGCCTATTGAATGAAGGCCTTTTATAAAATCGGAGCGGTTGCCGATACGTTCCAGCGTATCTTTACCCATGCGTGTCATAATGCGCATACTCACGGCAACGTACGTAATATCCGTGACCTGAACGCAGAATTTTGCGAATGGTGAATCCGGATTGCCCATAACAAATGGCAAAACGTACATTGTCCGGCCGCGCATTGAACCCTTGCTTAAACCGGTAAGCAATTTTTTTGCCTCATCCGGCGCCATCCAGTTATTGTTCGGGCCAGAGGTCTCTTTGTTAGAGTGGCAGACAAAGGTAAGATTTTCCGTGCGGGCAACGTCTGAAGGGTGGCTTCTATGCAGGTAGCTGTTCGGCCAATTTTTCTGATTTAATTCGTAGAATACGGGCTTTCCGTCGATTTTTTCTTCCTTGATGCCTTTCTCGATAAGACGGTGTGCTTCCTCATCCGAACCATCACACCAGTAAATTTGCTTCGGTTCGGTTAACTGCGCAACTTCATCAACCCATTTTTCTATTGCTTTTGCCATATTAATGAGCACAACATTTTTTCACGCCCGCTAGTGGGCGAAGAAAAAATGTTAGTGCGAATTAACCCCACACCAATTATTTTGAACTTTCTTCAATACGCTTTTTTAATTGGGCGAGGGTTCTTGAACGTAATTTTAAATTCTCCTCTCTTTTATGAGCTTCTTTGCCTGATTTATATCCTTCACAATAAACTAATTCCAAAGGTTGTCTTAATTTTGTTGATGGGGTTAATCTGTTATTGTGTTCATCTACCCTCTGTTTTAAATCTTTAGTAAACCCTATATATAAGTCTTGGTCTTTTTAACTTTTTAGTATCTACATATAAAACATATTAAAATAATTGGTGTGGGGGTAAATTCGGCTACGCAGCTTTTCTTCGCCACCAGGGGCTCGGAAAGTTGCTGCCTCATTTATTATAAGATATAATATATTCAAGGAAAATCAAGCACAAATTTGAAAATCTGGAGCCGAAGGCGACGCCCCTTGCCTATATTTTGTTATTCAGAAAAATGGATTAGCTTTTTTTGAGGTGGCTGGGGGTCAAATCAATGACATCATCGACGTCGATTTCGATTAAGTATTGAGGATGAGGAAATTTTGCTTCCGGATGCTGGCCGGATTTTTTGTAATCCTTAAGGCTCCGTATCAGGCGCTTGGAAATTCTCTGGATTACCCTTTCTTCCCAGGCTTTGATAATGTGCTTTTTAATCTTTTCCCTCTCGACGATTTTTGCTTTTCCTTTTAAAGTATAGCCGATAAACAAATGCTCATCCACAGCCGTAATGCTTATGGTGGGATTTTTTTTTAAATTTTCAAAAGTTTTGGCTTTGTATAAATCGATAAGATAAATTTTTCCCTTCTTCTCTAGCCCGACAATGCCTTTTGCTGAACAGTGGATGCTTCCGGAAAAATCAAGGGTAGAAACAATGGCAAAACCCTGTTTTTCAAGGAAATTTACGATATCGGTTGATAGTTCAAACATATTTTATACCTACCCCCCCCCCACTTTGCACCGCGCTTCGCTTGAGAACAATTCGGCTTTTGGGTTAGCGCAAAAAGCAAGTCTCATTAGAATCGGTGCGAAGATAAATACCTGAACGCCGAAAGGCACGCTTTTGAGCCTTCGCCGCAGGCAATGATGATTTGCTTTTCCGGAACATTGGTAACGTCTCCGGCGGCAAATACCCCCTCGACACTTGTATTGTTGCGATCGTTAACAACTATCTCTCCGTATTCATTATGTTTAGTTATCTTATCAAACTCGGAATTTGGAATAAGCCCTATTTCAACAAAAATGCCGCTAACTTCCAGCCTGTGGCTCTGCCCGTCTTTTTCTACTGCCATGGCCTTAACAAAATTGTCTCCGGAAATTTCTTTTACTTTCGAATCGTTCCATATTTCCACATTGGCAGCTTTTTCCACATTTTCAATCATGACCGGGTCTCCGGTAAGGTGCGGCCCGATATTTATCAAATAAATTTTCGGGCAAAGTCTGATTAATTGCAAAGTTGCATCAAGGCTTGAATTGCCGCCGCCGATAACCGCTACATTTTTATCTTTAAAAATCGGCGCATCGCACGTTGCGCAATAAGTAACGCCTCTATTTTTGTATTCCTTTTCTCCAGGAACATTAAGCAGGCGCGGACGTTTTCCGCTTGCAATAATTGCGGTTTTACAAAAATATTCATCCTTGTCGGTCTTTATCTTTATAAGGTTATTTTCTTTTTTTATATCAATAACTGCTTCGGGAAGATTAAGCGGGGCGGAAAATGCTTTCATGTGTTCTTCGAACTTACGAGTAAGTTCCGGACCGGTGATAAATTGATAGCCGGTATAATTTTCAATATCGCCGCTCCAGGCAGTTTGTCCGCCGATATCGTTACTTAAAACCATGAAATCGATTTTTTTCCTGGCGGCATAAACCGTGGCAGTAATACCTGCCGGGCCTGCACCGATAATGATTAAGTCGTATGTTTTCATAATTATTTCGTATCATGTAACGCGTATTACATGAGACGTATTATATCATTCAATGACAGTGTGAACAATTTCCGCTGGAGCAACTAGTGCATTTAGAAGAGCTCCCGGCAACACTAAAAAGGGCGAATTGCTTTTCGACATTTTTGCTTTGGCATTTTGGGCATTTAATCTCAAACTTATCCTGGTTTATGCCCATCAGCACATCGAAACTCACCAAACACTTGTTGCATTTATAAGTATAAAGCGGCATTGTTTTTTTAAACTCTAAATCCTAAACATTCTTCTTCGCTAAAGCTTCGAAGAATAGTCCTACGAAGCCTTGGCGAAGTAGGACAAATCATAAACTCCAAACAGAAGAAAATCCTAAACGTTTAGAGTTTGGAACCTTAGAGTTTCGAGTTTGTCCTTCGACTCTACTATAGTTCACTCAGGATGGTGAGCGAGCCTTTTAGGCGAGTCGAATCATTTAGAGTTTAGGGTTTTCAGCCAAAGGCTGACCCGCCCAAATAAAATATTACGGTGGCGGGCGGGTTTAGAGTTTGTCATGCAATTTTAACTATATACCCATAAGAGCGTTGATGCGTTCTTTATCAAAACCT
This sequence comes from bacterium, assembly GCA_021796115.1. Classification (GTDB taxonomy): domain Bacteria; phylum Omnitrophota; class Gorgyraeia; order Duberdicusellales; family 4484-171; genus JAJYOP01. Next base: position 7,635 of record JAJYOP010000033.1, on the reverse strand, counting down.
ATGACAACTTGATCGTTTATAACAATAGTCGGCACTCCCATTTGCCCGGAAAGCTTGACCATTTCCTCCAGTGCTTGTTTATCCTGCGATACATCGATATCCTGATAATTCTGCCCTTTTGATGAAATATATTGCTTTGCTAATTTACAATACGGGCAGGTAGGCGTTGAATAAATCTTTATTTCCATTTAGACCCCCTACTTTTTAATTTCACCTCTTAATACCATCAACCTAACCAAATGTTCCTTCTCTTCGGCAATAACTTTATCTAAAACCGGCCATTTATCTGCCATCAGGTATTGGCGTAAAGCAGAGTAGGTGAGTATGGATTCCTTTTCTATGTGAAGGCCAAAATCTATAGCCTCTAAATCCGAAGCAAAATTTTCTTTAAGCTTTTTCTCAATCAGCTCCTCGGTAAAAATATAGCTTGAGCCGATTGCCCTGATATAGGCGCCATATTCGCCGGGCGTAAGCTCAGGTACGATGTAATCTCCGACCTTATCAAGCATTCCCTGGAAAGTTTTGCGGTGGATTTCCTCCTGCTCTTTAAGATATTTCCATAAATCATTGAGTTTGCCGGCGGCGGTTTTTTTCTCAAGCGTTTCGTATAATTTTTTTCCCCGCTCCTCTACCTTTACCGCGATACGCAGAATTTCCTGCGGGCTGAAGATGTTGGTCATGTTTTACTCCTTTTTTTCCCACAGATGAGCACACCTGCCTGCCGCCAGGCGGAGTTGTTTATCTGTGCGTTTCATAACAAATTTTTTATTTTCAGAACTACTCCATTTAAATTATCCAGATCTTCGGCGGTTGGAACATAATTTACATAACTGCCATCGCCGATTAATTCCATCCCGGCTTCTTTTAATGAATCCTCTAACTCCTTAAACGCAATCTTTGCCCAGCCGTAAGAACCAAAAGTAAAGCCGTACCGGTTTTTCGGTTTTAGGCCTTTTAAATAAGTGAGAAATGCGCCCATGGTCGGTAAAATCTTATTGTTTAGAACCGGGCTCCCTGCGGCAACCACTCTTGCGGAAATAACTTCGGCGATAATATCGGAAATATGGGTATTCTGCAGGTTAAAGAGTTTTACCGGAATATTTTCTCTATCGATTAACTCATATAACTTTATTGCCAGGCTTTCAGTTGAGTGCCACATCGTATCATAGACGATAACTACGGATTTTTCTGATTCGTAGCTCGACCATTTTTTATATAAGGTTATAATTTTTTCTATATCTTCTTTTCTTCTCCAGATTAAACCATGCGATGGAGAAATCACATCTATCTTAACATCTTTTAATGCCTCAAGCGCTTTTTGCACCTGGCCGCCGTAAGGCATGACGATGTTAGCATAATATTTTTTCGCTTCTTTTATTACGATATCCATGCCCACCTCATCCGCAAAACGCTCCGCCGAGGCGTAATGCTGGCCAAAAGCATCGTTGGGGAAAAGAATAGAATCGCTCGCGCTGTAAGTTGCCATCGAATCCGGCCAATGCACCATCGGCATCAGAAAGAATTTAAGATCGTGTTTGCCTATTTTTAAAGTGTCTCCGGAATTTACCACTTTAAATTGCCAATTTTTACTGGCAGCAAGAAAATGTTTTTTTAACCCCTCTTCTCCTTTGGGAGAGCAAACTACTTCGGCATCAGGACAACAGGCAAGAAGTTTAGCGATTGAACCGGAATGATCCAACTCGGTATGGTTGGAAATAATATATTTTATTTTCCCCGGCTCGATAATTTCTTTTATCCGAAGAAGCATTTCGTCGAAACCATAATGCTTGACCGTATCAATCAGCGCGGGCTTTTCATCAAGAATTAGGTAGGCGTTGTAGGTTGAGCCTTGTGGCGTGGAATACCCATGGAAACTCCTCAAATTCCAATCAATATAACCCGTCCAGTAAATATCTTGTGCTATTTTAACCATATTTATTTTGCTAACTCAAATTGAGTCTTGTCCGCGCCGCAAACCGGGCACAGCCAGGTATCCGGAAGTTTTTCAAAAGGAACCCCCGGTTCAATTCCTCCATCCGGGTCGCCGATTTCTGGGTCGTAAACATACCCGCAAACTACGCATACATATTTAACCATTTTCACCTCCTGATAGTTGTAGAATACTACTCAATTAAAGCAATTTTTGGGTCCGCACAAGAAACTCTGATATTGCCTCTTGGCTGTTAGGAATCTTGCATCCGGCAACATCAAAATGCCCGCCTCCACCGTAACTTTCTGCAAGTTTTGCGACATTTATCTTGCCTTTGGAACGTAAGCTCACCCTGAAAAACTTGTCATTCTTTTCTCTGAAAAAAACCGTAATTTTGACTCCCTGTATTGAACGCATTTCATCGGCCACAGTATCAACATCCTCATCCTGACCTTTTATTTTGCTAAAATCTTCTTTATGGATAATTGACCAGACAATTCTGCCGTTACTTAAAAATTTACACCGGGACATCGAGATGCCGGAAAGCATGGCGGCTTTTTTATTCTTTGACCAGAAAATCATATCGGAAAGTTTGTAATAATCTATGTCTCTGTCGAGGAGATATTCGCAGACTTCAAAGGTAAATGCCCTGACTTTGGGTAGGCGGAAAGAATCTGTTTCTACGATAAGCGAAGTGAGAATGCTTTCGGCGATATGTTTTGTTATGTTTACTTTCAATCCACGAAGCAGAAGAAAAATAAGTTCGCCCACTGCCGCGGCACTCGTATCAATAAGCGAAACATTTCCAAAAGGCACTCTGAATTCGTGGTGGTCTATTTCTAATATTTTTTTAGCCGGTTTAAATACTTTGCCGAAATTGCTGCCTAAAATTTCTTTTGTTCCGCAATCGACGGCTATAGCTAAATCATATTTTTGGGTAGTAGTTTTCTTAATCCGGTTGGCACCGTAAAGTTTTCTGTATTTTTTCGGCACACCGTCTTCGCTAATCATGCAAACTTTTTTACTGATGCTTTTAAGGCCAAGGCCGAGAGAAAGCAGCGAGCCTATGGAATCACCATCAGGATTTACATGGGAACAAATAACTATATTTTCTGCTTTTAATATACTTCTTGCGGCCGGCTTTAATTTTTCCAGCATAAAATAATTTACTTTCTGCAAATAAAGGAAAAATAAACTATCATTTTTCGGTTGTTATTATAACACAGTCTTAAACTACTCTCAAAAATTTTATCCGATAAAAAAATAATGCCCGATAGTGCAGCTTCTCCATTCTCTAGACCGGGACTTCCTCCCCGATGCAAGAAATATTGTTTCCCGCATTCATCCCCATGGCTTTAGTTGGGAATTTCCGCAGAGAATTAAAATCTACTTTAGGCTACAAGAAGGGCAAGCCATTGTTTCTTGTTCATGCACTTTTCCGGCAAGCGGCAAATTCGCTTCTTTGTAGTCTTTCAGTCCGCCTTTATAATCCAGAACATTCTTAAAACCCATAGCCAGCAGTTTTTCTGCTGCCTGTGTGCTTGCCGGACAATCGAAATTTCCGCAATAGGTCACAATTTTATCTTTCTTATGCAAGAGCTTATGTGCTTTTCTGCCAATCTCTTCAAGCGGCAGAGAAATAGCGCCCTTGATATGCTCATTCTCAAAACTCTCGCGGCTAAGCACATCTATGAGTTTAAACTTTTCTCTTGAATTAATCATTTGCATCAATTCATCGCGAGTTATTTTTGTAATCATAACTGCCTCCCTTTTTAATAGCATCAAACCCCGCCTGCAGGCTTATCAAAGAAGCTTCCGCCCAAGATGCAGCCTTAATGCAGGCGGGGTGATTATTCCGGCAAAGACGGGACCGCCTTTGCCAGATAATGCGCCTTCCTTTTCTCATTTAATTTTGATGCTTCTCACGCGCAAAAGTTTCGCGGCCTGGAATTTAACTGCGGCTTACAATAAAAGATTTTATCTTTTGTTCCAATTCTACGGGAATATCCGGGCATTCCAAAGCTTTTGTCAGGCGTATGGCTTTTAGATACGTATTGAAAAATACCTTACAATTCTTACAGTCCGAAATATGGGCCTTGAACGTTTTTTGTTTTTTCTCATCCAGGGTTCCTAGCGCATAATTGTAAATAAACCTGATCTCCCGCCTGCATCTTATATTACCCTGCTTTTTTGCCAATTTATCATCAAAATAATCTTTGATATCACGGCTAAGCAAAATATTTGCCCGGTGCAGCCGCGTTTTAAATGAATTTAAATTAAGGTTTAAAATCGAAGCTGCTTCTTTTAAAGAAAGTTCCTGGAAATTATACAGTAAAACCGGCATACGGTATTTAAGAGGGATTGCCCTTATCGCATTGACTATGCGGCTTTTTAATTCATTATCCAGCAACTCTTTATCCGGCAAATTCATCCGGCCTGAATAAAATAAAGATTCCTTAAGTGTTCCTAAATTTTTGGCTCCTGAAATTATTCTGTTTTGCGAATATTTTTTCCGCAAAAGCATAAGCGCTTCGTTGTAAGCGATTTTATAGATCCATGTCGAAAGAAGAGATTTCCCCTGAAAATTTTTTAAATTTTTTATTGCCTTAAGAAAGGTGTTCTGGAGGGCATCTTGGGCATCGTTTTCATTCCGGACCACGGTTAAGATTAGCCAATATATTTTATTTTTATATTTTTTAAATATCTCCTCTATCTCTTGCGCATAATCTGTATTTTGCTTCATTACATATTTTTATTTTTACAAATTATATTCTGCAGTAACTTCTTAAAGAGCAGTTTATGGCGCTTTTCTTCCTCAATTATATTCTCTATTTCTTTTTTCACCTTAAGTCCGGATACATTCTTCTTGCAGATAGTGTAATATTCTATGGAGTTATGTTCGATAAGTATCCCCAAACTGAAAGCTTTCTTGGTATTGTTTACGATTTTTTCTGAATCGTTATAATCCGCAAAAGGATGGAATATACCGTAATCCTTGCTGGTTAATAAATCGTCTTCATCGTAATCGGAATCTGCCTGCTCTTTTATAGCGTGAAATGCGTTGGCAAATAATTTTAAATGCTTCTCTTCCTCTTTAAGTAAAAAATCCAATGCTCCTTTTACCTTGGGATCCCGGGATTTTTCAAGGAGTTTTTTGTAAAAATCAATCCCATCCTGTTCTATTTTGCAGGCAACTATATAGGCCTCAATCTCATCAAAATCTGTAACGGTTAATATGCTGTTTTTATTTTCTATTTTCATTCTTTTCCTCTTCCACAGATAGTCACAGATAAAAAATCAAGATATTCATAGATAAGAAATTCCAAATCACAAATTCTCCACCAGAGGCGAGACCGCCCACATATAAAAATATATCAGTGGCGGACAAGCACCAAATAAGTTCCAAGTTCCAATGTTCAAATAACCGAAACAGGTTTCGTTTGGGACATTGAACGTTTGGTCATTGGAATTTATTGGGAATTTGGTGCTTGGTGCTTGGAATTTGTTTGCATCTTGTCTCTTGGTCATTGGTTATTTTTAACGTATCTATGCGCATCTGTGCTTTCCTAAAGCTCATCAATTATCCTGGCCATTATAAAATCATTTTCGCTAAGGCCACTTAGTGCATGTGTGGTGAGCGTAATTTTAAGTTTGTTGTAATTTAAGGTAAAAATCGGGTGATGCCCTTGTTCTTCGGCGATTATCGAAACGAGGTCTAAAAAATATTTCGCTTCCGCGAAATCTTTAAACTTTAATTCTTTTATAATTTTCCTGCCTTCGATAAGCTGCCAGCCGTAAAAGCCGGCGATTATTTCTTCGGCTTTTTCATTGGTAATTGTGCCGACACCGGTTTCGCAGGGCTTGCAATGTTCTTTAACTTCTTCGGTAATTTTTGTTTGCGGATTCTTCAGCACCTCATTGAGCGCGTTGATAACATCTTCGTAATTGGGTGAATGCGTTAATTCATCTACTATCTGGATATACCTGACTACATTTGTCTTATCCAAAATCAAAACGCTCCGTGCCAAGAGATTCAATTCTTTTATCAAGAGGCCGTAATTGATGCCGAAAGATGAGTATCTGTAGTCAGAAAGTGTTGTCACATTTTTGATACTATTTACCTCGCAAAATCTTTTCTGCGCAAAAGGAAGATCCTTGCTTATGCCGATTACGGTGATATCGGTTGAAAGCGACATCGCGCGTTTATTGAACTCTTTAACCTGCATATCACAGACCGGCGTATCCGCTGAAGGAAACGAGTTTATTAATTTTATTTTGTCTTTTCCGCCAAAAGCGGATCCGCCTTTGGCGGAGAAATCAAAAAGCGTTATTTCTTTTAAATCGGTGGAAACCACCTTGAAATTCGGCGCGGGATTGTTTAATTTCAAATTCCTGCCGACAAGCGTGAGGGGCTCACCTTTAAAATTCACCTTTCTTCCCATATTTTTTCTCCCAAATTATAAATATTGATGATTTATAATATTACCTATAAATTAGGGAGTCAATGACTGCATTCCATATAAAATATACTTTTTTCCACCTTGGGTTAATCGTCTTGCGATTGCACTTAGCGCGGTTCGCCTCGGTTGCGTCAAACGATAGACGAGAGACGATAAAACGAACCGAGTTGCGTAACCGCAACCAGTTAACACAACCATTTTGATTCTGCATGCTATAATATAAATATGCCTTTAATCACGCCCTTTGACCCATGGAAAAGCAAATACTGCACTTGTCCGGCAAAATACAGCCTCTCTGCTTATACCGGCTGCAGCCATGACTGCCTTTATTGTTACGCTTCATCTTATATCCGGAATTTTTCTCATCCCAGGCCGAAAAAAGATTTTTTAAAGCGGCTTAGCAATCAGGTGAAAAATATTCCGAAAAACTCGATAATTACCATAGCTAATTCATCCGATCCTTATCAAGAACTTGAAAGCAGCTTTCGATTAAGCCGGGGAGCGTTGGAAATTTTAAAGGATTTTGATATCCGTTTAAATATCGTTACAAAATCTCCTTTAATAGCCCGCGACATCGGCCTTCTTGCTGAATTCAAAAATATTACGGTGAGCTTTACTCTAACTTCTTTGGATGAAAAACTTGCAAAAAAAATCGAACCAGGCTTACCTTATTCCCCTCAAGAAAAGTTAAAAGCGGTGAGTGTGCTTTCTAAAAAAATTCCGGTTGCGGCAAGATTCGATCCGTTGATTTATCCTTTAAATACGGGAGAAATAGAGAAGATAGTTAAAGCATTAAAACGTTCCGGAGTAAAACAAATAATTACCTCTACTTATAAAGTAAAACCGGATAATTTAAAACGCATGAACAGGGCATTTCCTGAATATGCCCGCCTCTGGAAAAGCCTTTATCTTAATAAAGGAGAAAGAATTGGCGGATATGATTATCCTCCGCTTGCTTTAAGATTAAAAATAATAGAAAAAGTGAGAAAAGTTACACTCTCTGAAGGATTAGAATTTTCGAGCTGCCGGGAAGGGTTTGGCGAATTAAATACCGCCAATTGCGACGGCACTTCTTTGTCTAAACTCTAAACGTTTAGAGTTTGGAACCTTAGAGTTTTGAGTTTGTCCTTCGACTCACTTCGTTCGCTCAGGATGGTGAGCGAGCCTTTAGGCGAGTCGAACCATTTAGAGTTTAGGGTTTTCAGCCAAAGGCTGACCCGCCCAAATAAAATATTACGGTGACGG
>JAJYOP010000032.1 GCA_021796115.1 bacterium | reverse complement strand
ATTTGGCAGCTAAAGCAAAAGAAGCCGCGCAAAAGCTTGAACCCAAGCCCGCCTCCGGGGTGGTCACGGTTAAGACCGGCAAAGAAACTCCAGCTCCTCAGGAAGAAGAGGATTTATCGGATCATCAAACGGCATTAGCGGATACAGTTAAAAATGAAAATAAGGTTGCAGGCGACTCCGGGATCGCCTCCCCTCAAAGGGTCGCTGCAACTTTTTATAATATTTCTTTCTGGCTATCAAGCTGGAAAGTTGTTTTACATTTTGGTTTAGTGATTGCCGCGACAAAGATAGTTTTTGTGCTGGGCCTAGAAAATACCCTATTCCATATTTTTGTACCCGCTTTATTGGTCATGCTGGGCATCTTCTTCTTGTGGAAAGATATTTCCGCTTATAAAGAAAAACGTCCGGCTGAATTATTGTATATTTATGCAGCAAAGAATACTCCGTTTTCACGATATCTGGCCATTCAAAGAGTACTCCATGAACCGCAGCAGAATAAAGATGATGCGATGTCCGGCAGTTTCGCTGATTACGGAATGATTAAAACCGTTTCAAGAATAATAACTCATCCGGTAGTGACCGCAATCTTTGTCGCAAGCTTCGTTCTAATTGCGGCAACCGCAGAGACTTTCAGCATGGCTGATGTCGCGATTGCCGCACTTCTTGGATTATTTGCTCCATATCTTTTTAACATCTTATGGAATTTCTTCTGGAGCTATATGGTTAAAAATGATTTGCGCCAGAAGCTCTTAAGAGATTATTCAAGCTTTAAATCCGGCAAAGGTAAATTTTCTCTTGAGCAAATAAAAACTTTTTCTCAAATAGATAGTGCAGAAAAAGAAATCGAATCTTCCGGCATTGCGTCCGGATTCTTGCAGCAGACATTGGCGTATTACCTTATGATGTCCAGCGCATTTCCGGCTTTATTTGGTATCTTAGAATTTGCCTTAGTCAGGTTACAGCTTTTCTTCTGGGGCTATGTATTTGCCGAAGCGCTTATACCGATAATCTTGCCGGTCTTGGCAGATCAACCGTTGCTTACCTTCTTTAAATTAGGTGGCTGGCAGATGTTTGCTACGAAATGGCATCTACCCTATACTTATGGAGGATTGTTAAAAATAGCAGTTATAGTGATGATGTTAAAGTTGTTCAGCCTGCGTTTGGTATATCTTAGAAACCAGGTGCAAAGCATTTTCGCCAGACGTAAACCCCAAAGATTAGACGGTCGCGCTATTTTTGCCAACTTTGATAAACTTACGAATGCCGAAAAAGCTAAAGTAAAACGGTTACTTAAAAAACAATTAGTCAATTCCTGGGGTCGTCCGGAATTAACGGCTCTTTTAGCCAGGAAGCTTTCCGTAGAAAAGAAATCCTTATCGGTAATAGGATATTTCTGGTATTATCTTATTCCTTCAGTAGTAGCTTTAACAATGACGCTATTTGCTCCTTTAGCTGGATTGCTGTATCCTGCTTATTTTGTTTTAACGCGCCTTAGCCGTAATTTTTCAAAAGCGCACCCCTATTTTGTCCTCTGGTCTCTGAAAGGCAAAGAATTCTGGGTAAGCTTCTGGCATATGTGGATAATCGGCGCGGAAATTGGCACCGTAATAGGAAGCGGCCATTTCCTCGGTCAACATCCGTACTTAAAAGACTTTGGCGGCAAAGAATTAGGTAATATTGCCGATAGTTTAGAAGGGCCTTATGGCGCAATTTCCTGGGGCAGACACATCTTTAATCTTGTTGACCCTAACGCAAGCTTGGCACAAGGCGTTCATGATTTCTTTGCCGGAGATTCCCGTATAAATATTGCAAGACGAATGAACCAGAACCAATTGGCGTTGGAAATTAACGCTATTAGTAAATCCAATAATTTCGCCAACGAAATAGAAGCACTTGGCGAATTAAGGTCTCTTTATTGGGCGCAGATGGATACGGCAACCAGGCAACGAGTCTTTTCATCTTTGAACGACCAACAACGTGAATTAGTTAAAGATATTATCGAGAAAACATTAAATGTTGATCTTAGCACGTTCGAAATGTACGCTTTAGAGCAAGCAGCTGATTATAATAAAATGGACTTAAATTCTGTACCCATAAGGAAGCAAATTACCGGAGAGCTTCCTTTGGAACAGCCAAGATATTTGCAAGAATTTTATAAACAGGTGGGGCCATTATTCACTGCTTGGTTTGGAAGAGAAGGGCATACGGCAGCTTTAACTCCAAAACAAAAAGAATTTATTCATGCTACCAGCAATGAATTGAAAGATTTTATTAATCGGTATGGCGCAAAATTTAATAAACTGGATGTTATAGCTGTACCGAAAAACCTTGCGGGAGCTTTTTATTTGTTAGTCCCTGATTTTACCTTACCTGGTTCAGAGAAATTATTTATTCCGCAAGATAAAAACGAAATTAATAGGAAGTCATTGCTCTATCAAAGATTACGTATGCCTGGTGCAAAAGCAAATGAAATCAGCAAAAATGTATTGCTCCATCAGGGATTGCATATGAATACCGCAGGATTTAATGCTCACAGGCTTAATGAAGGTATGACTGAATATATAGTTGGAAAATTAATGCCCGGCTATAAGCCTCAAGTTTATACAGTCGAGGTGGCGGTAATAAATAAAATAATTGATTTGCTTTCTCAGCGGGTCGAAGGCAAAGATTCTGCCGTAAGGCGCAAAATAGCAGAAGATTTATTAATTAAGGTCTACGTAACCGGAGATGCTGCTCCGCTTGAAGAAGTTATCGGAAAAGGCAAATGGCATAGAATCGTCAAAGAAGCTGCAAAGTTCGATGATTTTGTTGCTTTGGATGAGAATAGCCAAAAAACTTTAATGGAAACCTATGGGGCACAAATCCAAAAAATATTGGATGAAAGAAAAATAAATCTTACGATGTTCGATACCATTGCATTAGGCATGGTTGCCATATGGACAATTCTTTATGCGATACCAGGATATTTGCGCCGCCGCAACGAAGCAAAAGCATTAAATAACAAAACAGACGCAGAGGAAAAGGTAAAAGTTGAAGCGGAAAAAGATTCTGCTTTGGTTCCGCTTACGGACACGACAGCATCTATTAATACAAAAACGCATAAATTCTTGGCCAAAGAAGCAAAAATCAATATGGCGTCAAAACAATTGACTGTTCAAACCCGCGCCCCGCCAAAACAGCGCGCCTCAAAGCATTTCGGTATAATTGCAAAAGTTACCATAGCCGCGCTGACAGTTATTTTCCTTAGGGCAGTGATACTTGTAGGAGGAGTTGATGGTATAAGCGTTGGGGTTGTTGGCCTTGCCCTTCTTTGGGGAGGCATAATCTTAACCCAGCTTAACAAAACAAAAGCGCAAAAACATGCCATTGTTAAAACTCTGCTTATACTAAACACCTTAGGGGTATTTCTGGTAGGGATGGTTAAGATTCGTAATGTATCTGCCTTCAGTTATGCCTATCTTGCCGTTATGTTCTTTATGGTTTTTATGGCAATCTTGGGTAACTATTTTGTCTGGAAAAATTATAAATCCGCCGCTAAAACACAACAACCGAGGCAGCCTAAACATATCTTGCGCCAGGCTATATTCTGGTCAATTTTGCTGATTGGGTTTACTGCGGCAACTTATCTTGTGGCATTATATTTTGGCATACCTATGTATGCGCAGCCGCTTACCGCAGTAAAGTATGTTCCGTCATTCTTGTCAATGGTAACCAAATATATTCCGTTATTCTTGGCAATAGTTGCTGCTCTGCCTACTATTTTTATAACGCCAATATGGGAAGAATTTGCTTTTAGGGGCGGCTTGTATAACTTGTTTAAGAAAATAGCCAAAGGTGCGGTTGGAAAAACGGTTGCGATTGTAGCGGTTGCAATTATCTTTGCCCTCATCCATTACCCCACGTTACAACTTTCTACCTTAGCCACAAATACGCTGGTGGTTTATTTGGTGCTGTTATTTGCCTTAGGCCTTGCAACAACAATTGTTTATGAAGTAACCGGTTCAATCCTGGGCTCCATAGGAGTGCATATGTCCTATAATGCTTATGTTTTCGCAATGGGATTATTACTGGGCAATATATCCGATGTTGCCACGTTTGTGCTTTGGAGAAGTTCCCTTACAGCTCTATTGGTGCTTATTTTATCTTTGAGCGCCATCGCGCTTAAACATTTTATGAGCCGGATAATGATGCTGAAAGATAAGGTTCGTCAACAAACTAAGAATGTAATAAATCTTGTTGAAGCCAATAAGCGAATAGTAAGTGTAGCAAATACTCAAGCCATACCTTTACTGGCAAAAGCATCAAGCTCCATGACCGGCGTCAATGCGTCAGATGACGTTAAAGTCCAGCAACTTTCGCTTAGCTCACAACCAACCCGCGCGCCTCCTGTTAGCGAGACTGAAAATAAAAGGCAAACAGCAAGCGGTACAGGGCGCGATTTAGGTTTCTGGCCGTCGAGCTGGAAAGTTATTTTACATCTCGGCTTAGTCATCGCGGCAACAAAATTCACCTTGCTGATCGGAACTACTTATACCTTAATCCATGCCTTTGCTCCCAGCTTCTTCTTGATGATGGGCGTATTCTTCTTGTGGATGGATTACCAGGCCTGGCATTCCGATACCTCTGCTAAGTTGCTCCATATTTATAATGCCCGCCGTCTTAGCCAAAGCCGGATAATTGCTCTTAAGCGATTCCAGGCGGAAAAGATTGCTGCAGATTACGTAAAGAAAAATGGAGGTTTCTCCGATGAAGGCATTATCGGTTTTGTTTCCGGAGTAATCAGTAATCCTTTAACCGCCTTAGGATTCAGCGCCCTAGGCGCTCTTATTGCCGCAAGCGGAGCGGTATTTAGCTTCGGTAATGTAATTATGGGAGCGATACTTGGCTTCCTTATACCATACCTCTTTAACATCTTATGGAACTTCTTCTGGAGCTACATGGTTAATGACGCTAAGCTTCAGAAATTGGCAAAAGATTATTTCGAGAAAAAACTTTCCCAAACGGATGTTAAGAAAATAGATGATATAACTAAACAAGTCGAAGAAGAATTAAAGAATGTTAAAGGCTATTTTGGAAAATTGCAATATTCCCTGCAGAGTATTCTTACAAGGGCAGCAATAACCGCGCCGGCAATAACCGGTGTTTTGAAATTCTTCTTAGGCAGGTTACAGCTTATTCTCTGGGGTTCGGTAGTGGCAGATGCGATTATTCCTTTCTTACCTTGGAGCTTCATCAGCTTCTCGCTGCTTGATTTAGTTGGCCTGTCATTGATAAAAGATAATTTTAATCATTTGGGGCTCGCGCATAACGTAGCCGGATTAATGCATCTTGCCATAATCGTATTAGCGCTAAAACTTATAAGCTTTGCTTTTATCCATTTTAGGAACAAAGTTCAAAGCAGCTGGCTTAATGGCAGGGTAGCAGCTTTGGATGCCGAATTTATTTTTAACAATTTTGATAAAGTGGGCGATAAAAATGCGATAGCAAATTTATTAAGCAGGGGCCTCGTGAATTTTAATGGAAAACCAGGGCTTAAGGCAATGATAGAGGCCAAGCTTAAAACCATAGGTGTAACAGTTGGGAAAGCTTCATTGATAAATAAAATTGCTTCACAGATATATTATTACCTTATACCGGATATTATTTCAGTAGCGCTAACCATTACCTCGCCTTTCGCCGGAGTTTTATATTTAATACATTTTGCTTCAAGAAATTTAAGCCAGGCATTTCTCGAAAATCACCCCTACTACAGCCTCTGGTTGAGTAAAGGTAAAGAATTCTGGGTGAGCTTCTGGCATATGTGGATTATCAGCGCAGAAATCGGCGCAGTTATCGGAAGCGGCAGGTTTATGGCCGAACACCAGTTATTTAAACATATTGGCGGCCAGGAATTAGGCCAGATTGCCGAACTCCTTGAAGGCCACTATGGCGCAATTTCCTGGGGCAGGCATGTTTTAAGTGTCGTAGATTCTTATGTTGGCATTAATTTATCGCAATTAACCCATTATGCTTTAGGCGGAACAGCAAATGTTGCGCTCTTTCAGCAAATACAACATGAGCAAACCCAATTGGAAGGCATAAGAGATTCCTGGAAATACAGAAATGACATTGTTAAAGCCGCAGAGATGGTTTTAGCCGATAAAAATATTCAAGAATTGATTAAAGAAAACAATCAAAAACCTGAAGAATTCTCTGGGGAGATAAAAGCTTCCATTGCGAGAATGATATATTTACAAAGGATGCAGCAATATGGCGGTTTACTTGATGAACAGGGAAATTTAAAGGTAAAAGAAATTGCCACGCTGATTACCTGGTTAAAATTGGCTGAAAGTAAAGCTAAAGCCAAAACAGATAGGGCCAAAAAGCAGCCAGCGGAAACTGCAAAACCAGAAACGGCAAATACAAAGAACACGCAATCTGCGAATACCGCTAAGCCCAATACAGAGAAAACAAAGAATCCAGAAACCAAAAAGCCCGCAGTTCAAAAACCAGAGGCTAAAAAGCCAGAAGTCAAAGAGCCAGTAATTAAGAAGTCAGAGCCGTTGCCAACCGAAATGCCTCTTCCTTCGGATGAACCGGCGAGGGGAGCTGTAGGAAAAACTGCGGAAAAACCAGCCGAGAAAAAACCTGATACTTTCAAACTGGAGGCTAAGCAAAATGAATATAACGCATTAACTGCACAGATAGCAGAGTTAGAAGCTAAAATCAAAAATTTAGAAACCGAACTTAAAACAGCAACCCGCAGAATCGCAGGCTATTACTATCCGTCGCGCCGAGCCGAGCGTATAGCAGAGGGTCGTGGCTGGTATTGGGGTAAGTTCCGTGGCTTCCCAGTGCCGTCAAGATTCCAGCCAATTCCGTATTATGCGGATACTCCGGAAAAAGGCATTTTAGAACAGCAATTAAACGAATCCAAAGCGCAATTAGCAAAATTACGTTTAGAATTAGGGAGGATTACAGTTGCTGAGCAGGAAGCTGACAGAAAGAAAACTGAAATTGAAAAAGCAAAAATCGCCGAAGAGAAAACCAGAAGAGAAAAAGAAGCCAGAGAAGCAAAGCACAGAGCCGAAAAAATCAGAAAGATTGAAGCAGCTAAGCGAGCCGAAGCAGCCAGGAAGGCAGAAGAAGCCAAGAGAGCAGAGGCGGCAAAAAAAGCTGAAGAAATTAGAAAAGCAGAAGAGGCAAGAATAGCTGCTGAAACAGCCAGGAAAGCCGAAGCAGCCAGGAAGGCAGAAGCGGCCAGAAAAGCAGAAGCAGCCAGGAAAGCTGAACAAGCCAGAAAGGCCAAAGAGGTCAGGGAAGCAGAAGAAGCAAGAAAAGCTGCCGACGCACGAAGGTTAGCCGAAGAAGAAAGAACAAAAGCAGCGCAAAAAGCAAAGGAAGGGAAAGAAGCCGGCAAAAAAATGATTAGAACCACTGCTTTAAGCGCAATGGTGGAATTCTTGAGGAATAATATCATAAAAGATGAAGCTTACGGTAATGACATGCCGCGTAGCTTCTTGCCAACAGCTGCGGACTTGCAACAGATAAACAATTCAGTGGAACGCCGCATCATAGGTGACCCCGAAGAAGGTGGTTTAGTTATTTATGACGGTGATGTTTGGGCGATTGTCATGACCAGGGAAAGAAATTTTGCTGCTACTGATAAATATTTTAAAGTATTCAATAATGGCGTTTGGAATGATATGTCTTTACGCGCGACTGATAATAGATTTAAATATCCCGATTTGACAAATGGAAAGAAATTCCCGCGCGAGCACAAGCCTTTCTTTAGGATTACTGCTCCTAGTTTTGGTTACAAAGATCCGGTAACAGGAAAGAGGATTACTTGGATGGAGTGGAAACCTATTCTTGGAGAAAATGCTTGGATGGTTATTGCGGCGATGCAGGTGGCCTATTCAAAATATGGTGAAAAAGTTCCTGAGGATTCAAAAGAAATGAAACTTGCCACGAGTTTGCTTGATTATTTTGAAGCATTTCAAACGCGTATCGGCGGGGTGTTGTATACAGTGCCGGGAACTTATCTTGAAAAAGGCGAAATGGGCGAGAGAAGGACCAGGGAGGAAATTTCTGTAGAAAATAACCTTTCTTTATATGCGGCAATGCGTATGTATTATCAAGTTACAAAGGACAAAAGAGCACTGAAAATTATGCAAGGGGTAGAAAGGTTTTTAAAGAGTTATGCGTTCGAAAAGGAGAATGGAGTATTTTATCAGGGTGGCGCTTATCGGAATGGCAATTTTATTCCTAACGCAAATGCTTTTGCCGTTGACTGTCAAACCTGGGCACTTGCAGTTTTAGGGCCCAAAGTAATCGATGAATGGTTTGGCAAAGGTGCATCATATCGTATGTGGAAATATACCAAGGAGCACGCCGGCTATTACGACGAAAATAATGTTTTACGAGGAGTCGGCTTTACTACTGGCAAAGGCATTAACAGCGTTGAATTTACCGGCGGCGCAATTTTTGCGGCAAAAATGTCAGCAGATTATTATCGTAATAGCCACAAAGATTGGGCAGATGAATTAACAGAAGATGCAAAGAATATGCGCGAAGGACAGGAAGCCTTTAGGAGAATATATCCTGATGGAAGAATAGCTTATTTATATGCCAATAAGCGTTATGATATTCCGTTTGGCTGGTATTCTAATCCGATTCCCAGCACTGCTTCTACCGGCTGGATGTATCTTGTTGATAGGGGATTTAATCCATTCGTTCTTGGCGGTAAAGAAATTGCCGAAGAAGCTCAATCTCGCGGTATAACCAAAGGTGCAGAATCAAAAACAAAGAAAAAGGTAAGTCCAGAGATGCCTGTGCCTTCGGATGAAACAGCAAGGGAAGCTACAGGAAAGACCGCGAAAAAACCCGTCGAGAAAAAACAGGATATTGCCAAAGCATCTGAAAAAGCCCGCATGGCAGCAAAGAAGGCTGAACAGAAAAGATTGGCTAAAGAGGCTTTAGCAAGGAAGGCTGCCAGGGAGAAGGCTGCTCAAGAGAAAGCTGCCATGGCTAGGGAAGAACAACGGTTGCAAGAAATTATTAATAAAGGCTTAGGCCAGACAACAAGTGAAGGCATAAGAGAGGCATTGAATAAACTGGAAACACATGAAACCAAAAGAGAGTATTTGTCGGGCAAAACCTATCAAGCCTTGGAGGCAAAAAAGAAAGAAACTGAAAATATTTTACGCGATAGAATCAGATTCCTTGACCTCGTTGTTTTTATTGAAATAAAGAGAGCGCTTGGAAGCCAGACATTAGATAAAGCATTAAGGCACACCGGCAATATTTTCATAGATGGAAAAGCAGAAGCATTAAGCGAGGAGCTTAAAACTATAATCTACAGACAGGTCAGATATGTCGAAAGCGCATTACGACTAATTGATTCAGCATTTCACGCGAAAGATGCATCCGCGGCGCTTAAATCGCTTAGGGAATGGAAGCCCGGAAATGTATTGTTGCCGGAGCTTGAAAAGAAACTCAAAGCGAAAGTCGAGAAGGCTATAGAGGCCATGGAAGAAAAGAAAGCCGCCGCAGAGAGAGCTAAGACAAAAGCTTTAGCCAGGCAACAGGCAGCAGAAAAAGCGAAGAGAGAGCGTAAAGCCCGCGAAATTGCTGAAACTACAGCCAAGGCAAAGAAAACAGCATTGAGCGCTATCAGCCTTGCAAAGACGCAAGAGGAAGTTGCCGAAGCGATAAAAGTTGCCGAAAAAACATTTGGCACCGTGTTTCCCCAGGAAATCATTTCCGCCCGCGACACAAGGATTAGGAAAATCAACGAAGCCAACAGCATCGCGGTCAAAAATAGGGAAACCGCCGACAACATTGTCGCAAGCATAAAAGCAATAGATGCTACTACCGATAACGCTTTGGCGAAAGTTATCAGCTTAATCGCAATGGCAAAAGATTTACCTGAGAACTTAAGGGAAGAAGTTGAAGCAGTGGCAGATGCCAAGAACAAAGATATCGGCATAGAGGAAAAGTTTAACAAAGAAAAGAAACTGCAGGCAAATGCTTTGTTTAAGATAAAACAAGCTGACAATGCAGCGCACATTGAAGAAGTGCTTAAAGCTTTAAGAGGAAAAATAAGAGAAGAATTATACAAAGCAGTAGAGTCAGCTGCAATTGTAAAGAAAGGAGAAGTTGAAAGAGCAGATCATATGCGTAAAGAAGAAGAGCAAAGAGAAAAAGAAAAGAAAACCCGGGAAGAAGCCTTGTCCCGCGAGCAGCAGAAATTAGCAGCTGAAACGGCAAGGATAGAGGCAGAAAGGAAGCAAGCAGATATTTACAATTCGGAACTTAACAGGATAAAGAAATTGGTAGAACAAGCTACGGCGATTAACAACCCGGACATGCTCGTCGATGGCAGTGTTATTTTAGATAAAAACCTTAATCAGCAAAATAAACAAACCCTTGAAAAGTATATTAACGAAACAAGAAGTTATATTGAACAAAAACGAGCTGCAATCGAAAGAGAATTAAAGACCGTGGAGGCAGAATTGGCTGCGATACAAGCGCAAAATTCCGAAAAGAAAAACATTGTTGATGCAAAAGCTAGAGCCTTAAGCGAGTTGGAAAATTCCCTTAAAGAATTCAAGAGCCGCAGAGCCAAAGCTACATTATTAGACTTTTTTGCTACTTGGTGCGGGCCATGCAAGCGAATGTCACCGTATGTGCATGAATTGGCGAACGAGATGTCTGTAAGGAAAATTAATGTTGATGAAGAACCTGCTTTAGCCAGCAAGTATGGAGCTACATCGCTACCCACGTTCGTTATCGTGGATAAGCAAGGCAACGAAATCGATAGAAAAGTAGGCTTTACAGAAAAGGATGAGTTTAATAAGTGGGCAAAAGGTGATACCAGCGAGATAGAGGCCAATATCATAAAGGCGAAGAAAGAGCTAGAAACCGCAACTGATGAATACCAGTCTGGATTTAGTCGAGAAAAAGAACTTTTAGGAAAAATCAGGGAATTGAAAGGCAAAACGGCAAAACAGGAGAGAAGCCGGGATAAAAGCGGCATACAAACTGCAAGCCTCTTCGCCGTAAAAGATGATTTATCGAAGAAACCGGACGGCTCTCTTGCCAAGCCAAAAATAGTTCGCGAAACAAAAGCTACAGATATATACCAATCGCCTGCCGCGATAGATGTAACGCCAGGTGACGTACAGAGATTACGTAATATTTTTGGAATCGGCGGCAAAGAAATCCCGACAGAACTTAAGACTTTTGAACGGGTCATCGTAGGAAAGTTACAGCCAGGAGTATCCGGTATCAATATAGAGATAAGTAACAATGGCAAAATTATCTTTGCAGAAAAAGCGACCCTGCAAAGAGAAGAAGATGCGGGAACGATAGCTCCTAGAGCTGCCACATCCGAAGATGAACAGCCAGAGAAAAAAGAACCATCCGCGGCTAAATACGAATACGGGTCTAATCTTAAGTTATTGCCTGGCAATAACCAGGTTGCTTTGGTGGCGCATACTCATAAAGGTAAAGATTACAGGGTCATTTTTAATGTTTACATGGATGGCGCAATAATAAAAAGAAATAACGTAGCAATATGCATGGAAGGTAAAACATCGGCAGCGGATAGGGAAATAATGGGAGAACTGGCAAAATATCTTGGAATCATAAATAAAGCATTGCCGGAGAAACAGAGAATAGCCAAAGCTATTATAGTTTACGCTCCGGATGTTTCAAATGGCTGGCCTCATTTTGATAAAATTATACTTACTTCAGGCACATTTAAATATGGAAAACAGGCAGTAGTAATGTGCGGCTGGCATGAAGCAGCTCACGTGGCGGAGACGCATATTATAGAAGATGCAAATTTACGTATCCTTTATGAAAAAGCAAAGAAAGCGCAAATTTTCCCTCTCTTCAAAGAATCTGAATATACCAGAGATGGGAAAAACTCTGGCCATCCCTACGATAGTCCTTCGGAATTATTTGCCAGTGTTTCCGTAGTGTTGGCTTTTTACAATGGTGAGTTTACCAGGCGCGTTAATAGCTTAAATTCCGAGAAAGCAAAAGTGGCAAAAGAAATCACAGATACGATTACTAAGGCATATACAGAAAAAGGCCTTGCGATACGAGGAATTTTCTCAAAAGATTCCGCTTCTAATCTTACGCAGCACGATAATGATTCAGTGCAAGAATTATTGAAACAATTAGAGACTGGAGATAAAGAAGCCGCCGAGAAAAAGTTGCTTAATAGAGGCGCGGCAGCAATTCCGGAACTTACACAGGCGTTAAACAAAGCCGGCGATAATAAGACTAGGATAAATATCGGCTATTTTATCAGCCGTTCAAACGATAAGGCCGCCCTAAGGCCGTTGATTGTTGAATTTGCTAAGATACAAGCTGAATTGGCAAAGATAGAAGAAGAAAAACAATCAGAACAAACCGTAAACGATGCGCGCGATTTATCTATCGCATTCCTGGGCTTTATATTATCTATTCCCCACACTATGGAAAAGAATGAAGCTGTTCCGGAACTTATCCGGATAGCAGATTCGGCTGATGAAAATATCAGAGCTGCTGCAGTGATGGCGTTAGAAATAATGGTAGATACACGTATAGAAGATTTTATTGCTAAATTGAAATCCGATATGTTTACAGGCGGCAATTTCTCCGGCCTATATAAAGATTACAGAAAGGCATCAAAGAAGATATTGACAAAAAGCATGGAGGCTATCGTAGATGATGTAAAGACTCTTAGTCAATTGGCGCAAACTAACGGAGTAGTGTTTAACGATGCCTCATGGGCTTTAGTCCAGGCATTAAATCACCCCAATCCAGATATTCGTAAAGAGGCGGCTAAGGAACTTATGCCTTTGGCGCAAAACGGTTTAATTAATCCGTATAAGCTTAATTCGGAGATAATTACAACAGCCTTTGGCATGGATATAAAGCAATTAAAGGAAAAACTTGTTGTAGCGCAAAACGACAAAGATATCAAACTAATGCTTTCCGCAACCCGCATTTTAACACTTATCGATGGATACCAGCTGGCATATCGTCAATTCTTTACTAAAATTTACAGCCGTAATACTAATGTAGATTTTGATAAAGTTGAGCCAAATACGATTATTATCCGTTCGCCATTCAATAGTATTGAAGAAATAAAAAGATTAATTGATAAACCTTATGAATTAGGCTTTAGTTATTATCCGCTTCCCGGCGAAGACTTCAAAGAAGATGGATTTAGTTTTATTATTGGCATATCGCAAGATAATTTGAAATTAACTTATTTCAACGGCGAAAAAGACATAGAAACCATAAGCGGCGATAAAGTAGTATCGCAGGCCCTACGCAAGCTTGGCATTATTGGCGGTAAAGGTAAGGTGGCGATTATAAAAGGCGCAGAGTCACGCCATGTTGGCGCAGGAAACATTGCTGATGTTTCTTTAGACTCGTTATTGGTTTATCCCAGCCGCCTGGGCCATTCGCATCCCAAGAATAGACCAGTTTCTTCCAGCAAAGCTGACAGAGAGTCGACTAGGCGGATTATAGAATTATTTAAGTCGTATCGCAGAGATGTAAACTCAACAGACCGTAAGACTATCCATGAATCCGGCGTAGGCAAGAATCAAACAAAAGACCCGGCTTCAAGTAACCGGCCGATAAATAAACAGGAAGAGGCTGATTCTAGAGCCTATGTAGCCAAAAATTTCTCAAAGGCAAAAGATATTAGCCAGAGAAAAGAAATTCAAGCGGCTTTAGAAGCGGCTATTGCTTATGCAAAAACCCATAATCTACCATTACAGGCCCAATACTTAGAAGAAGTAAAAGCCCGCGGTCTTATCCGGGCAATGCCTTTGAATGGATGGAAAAATCAGCCCGAAGATTTAGTTATCTATACAACTATCTATGTTGAAAAGGGCACGCCTTATCTAGTAGAAGACACAAGCTTTTCAAATACCGCTGATCCCCTTGTGCGTATTGCTAAATATCTTCATGAGGCTGGAGCTGCCGCGACAAATAATAGCGATAGGGAAAATCGCGTGGTAGAGGATAAGTTCTATAAAGATACCTACAAAAACATCTTTGATGAAAAGGCCATTGCCGCCATAGAAAAAACTAAATCAGAAAATGGTGTTTCCGGCACAATTGAAGACAAAAAAGGCAATGATTGGTTCTTTACTGACGGCCGGCCAATGTTTATGCGCGCTGCCCAAGCTATCTATACTAGACCGGGCGTTGACCCGCACAAAAAGGGAATTAACCACGCCAATCCCAATATAATTTGGCAGGTTGAACGCGATAGGGTAAGCGGCAAGATTATTGCAATGAACTTACTTATCGATAAAGACAACAACGGTAAATTCGAGCGGACTACCATTTTCGAACTGGCGAGAAAATATGGTTTTAATACGCTTACCATTTTTGGAGACATTATTAATCCTGAACTTTTCCCGCCTGAATATTTCAATGCCAATTTCCCCATGCGCTTTACCGTGGCTTTTGACCTTGATGAATATTTAGGCGTCGATTACAGCAAAAGGGAAGTTTTTGACGATTTACTTACCCGCTGGCTGGAGATGGTTGAGCGCAATAAAGATAACCGCTATATAATTGCCTGGCAGCTTGGTAACGAGAAATTCTTTAATCTGGAAGGGAATTTCGATAAAGTAATCAAATTATTAGAAACTAAAAAATATAACGAAATACCCAACGAATGGTTCCAGGCTATTAGCTATCTCTTGACGATTGCTCGAATAATTAAAGTTACCAGAGAAAAAGACATATTATCGCGCCCATTTATGATTGGCAGCCATAGCAAAGCAAAAGAAAACTATCTTAAATTGATGAAATATGTTCTTAATAAAAAAGGCATTACTGACGGAATTATCTTTGCACCTAATTTATACGATGGCAATGATATTGATGCTTTTTATGCGATGATAAAAAATGTCCTGGGGTGGCCGGTTTTCTTAAAAGAATTCGGCTGCCCGGCATATATTCTTGCGGAACTTCCGAAAGAAGAAGTCAAAAAGGCAATAGAAGAGTACAGCAATTCATTAGCTAGATTATTTAAGGCAAAAGATAACAATGATGCCGTTTCTATCAAACAGAAGATGAGGGAAGCCCGTAAGGAGTTTATGACGAACTTGCCAAGACCTTATGAAAAAGTGACAGCGCAGATGCAAGAAGATATCAATAAAGCGATAGAGGAGTATAACAATTCATTAGTCGAGTTATCTAAGGCAAAAGGCGATAGCGATACCGCGGCTGTTAAACAAAGAACGGAGAAAGCTTACAAAGAGCTTGTGAAGAAGCTGCTAAAGCCTTATGAAAAAGTGACAGAACCGACAGAAGAAGAAATCAGCAAGGCGACAGAAACTTATAACAACGCCTTAGCGGCATTATTCAAGGCAAAAGGCGATAAAGATATTCTTGTCGCTAAACAGAAAAAGGATAAAGCCCATAAAGAACTTATAGCGCTTTTAGTCCGCAAGGCAGCGGCATGGCGCGCGAAAGCAAATAGCAAGAAAAATGATG
Organism: bacterium; assembly: GCA_021796115.1. Taxonomy (GTDB): domain Bacteria; phylum Omnitrophota; class Gorgyraeia; order Duberdicusellales; family 4484-171; genus JAJYOP01. The sequence goes on along the minus strand of JAJYOP010000032.1, from coordinate 3,196 downwards.
CATCTTTACAGGATAAAGCGAGCCTTGCAGCAGAAAAAGTCCAGGCACTTTGGATTGAAGGTATCGCGATAAAAGTATTTTATAACAGCCATGGTTTGGGCAATGGCAACGCTGTTGGCTATAGCGTATTTCGCCTTATCGATGGTTGGTATGGCGCGAACTGGTGGATGGATGCTTTTGGCAACAATTCTTTTACTCAAGATGTTGTTGCCGAGCAACATCAAAACGGCAGGTGGATAGGCGTTGATAATCCTGCGAGATATTTCTTGGAAGATTGGTTTGGCATCTTTGCTATTATCCTCGGTGGAGCTGGTGTACGGTCAAGAGTATCTGCGGAACGAATGAAAATATTACATAGGTTGATGGAACAACAGATGCCAACGCCCGCCGCTGTTAAGTACAAACCAGTATTTCCTAAAATACCAGCAAAGATTTTCGAAGATATCTTAAACGAGCGAAGCCGTATGGCGGTAATTAAAGCCCATGAATTATTGAACAATAAAGAGTACCAAACGGCTATTAAATATATCGAAGAGGAATTTTTTAGACCTGTAACCGGGGACAAAGAAGTAGAAGCAGCCGGGAATAAACTTAAAGAGGCGCAAGATAAATTATTGGAAGTAAGGCAGAAGCATGCCGAAGCTCTTCGTAGCAAAACAAACGTTACTGCCGCAGCATTAGAGCTTTATAACGCGGAGCGGGCGGAGAAAGACGCTGATAGGGAGCTTTGGAGAGTAACTCTCAAATTCTACGGTTTAACTATGGTTCTTGCCCAAGCGGCAGGGGAAAACAGAAGATTTGCCGAACAAGGAGTTAAGCCGGGCGAGCTTAGAAATTACTGGTCGCTTGATGATGCGGCAACCATACATTATCTCTATATCCGGTCTTTATTAAATGAAGGCAGAATAGATGAGGCCTTTGACGTTGCAACTACTCTTTTTAGTTTGTATAAACACGGCCGCATCTGGGTTGGCGGCGTAAAACCCGATGAATCCCTGCGGGAAGTATTATTGGAATTTGAAAAAGCATTTCCCGCAGATAAATACGAAAAAATAATGAATATTTTTGAAGGCAAGAAAGAAAAAGTAACATCACAAGAAGAAAATAAAAACAAACTAGCCAATAATAAGATAGAATTCGCGGTGAGTACGAAATATGACCTAAAAACGATTCTGGCAAAGATTAAAAACGGAGAGTTCAGCTCCCAAGTTGATACCATGAGAAAATTGGAATGGTTGCCTTATTCCTTAGGTTGCAACGTATGGAATGTTTTTGCCAGGGTATTAGGCGATTATGAACGTTATGTAGTTTGGCCAATTAATCGCAATTATGCAATTAACTCCACGGAATTTAGAATTCCCGGCCCCGGAAGATACGATAGTTCCTTCGGCCGCATGCAATATTTTTACCAGACAGAATATTTGCCGGATGGCCAAATTCGCTACAGCAACTTGGGAAGAGGGGTATTACAGATTTTTGATAAAACAGCCGATAATGCTTCAATGAGCGATGCCAAGTTACGCGCAGTTTTCGCCTTTACCTTACGAAAAACAGGCGAAGAACAGGGCTATCAGTGGTATGCTTGCGGTTTCCGCGGCCGGTGGCTGGTGCCGAGGCTGGTAACTTATCCGGTATATGAAGTAATATTTGAATACGACGGTGAACTTAAGAAATTGCCCTCTCTCTGGGATTTACGCCAGGCGGTTATAAACAATGATTTTTCTAAGGCTCAACCGGCAAATGTCCAGGTATTTAATTTCGAGATGACAAAAGGCGGTGAAGAGCGTTTAGCGGTAATGCTGATTGATAATGCAACTGGTGAAGGGGGGATTGAAGAGTTAAAAATCGAACAGCATCCTCAAGCTAAAGAATTAGAGCAACGCAGAGACGAGTTGTTAAGCCAGTTTAGAACTACGCAGACCTGCTCGGCTTATTTACGGAATTTAGTCGAGTTGGAAAATATAGCCAGGGAATTTCTTAATTTTGATGAAAGATATACCAATATGCTGGTCAATAACCAAAAATTAGTTAACGAACAGCCGGGACGAATGTTTAGAGTTAGCACCCAAGGCCAGGCATTCTTTTATCTCATTAAGCCAGGGGTAGTTAGAATAGCTGCGGAAGTGGATAGAAATAACCGCTATGGCGCGCAAATTGTAAGAGACGTTGAAGTTGATCTTGCCAACTCCGAACAGCGGCTTGCTTTCTTAAACGCACAACGCAACGGCGATTTCAGCGGCCTCAAGAGTAAAGACACCGGCGCACGTATTTTAATCGATAAAGAACACAAATTGGTATTAATTTTACGTTACGATGAAGCGACAAAGACTAAATTAATTAGCGGAACAATCTTGAAACTGGGTAATGGTTTACGTTTCGACTCAATTTTTGTCGGGGATATTAAAGATAACATCGTTTTCAAGTTCGAAGGCACAACCGCGAACGTTTTGACCGGCGAGGTCGACACAATAAACTTTAAAGATAAAACTACTTATCAGCCGGGAATTGTACGCAAAATGACTGAAGAGCAGATTGTTAATTGGTTTAAATCCGGCGCAGAACCGGAAAACGCCGCAAACTACGGAAGTGATTCCGGCATGCGTAGAATCTATAGTTTTAATCACACGCCCCAAGACAGAAAATCAGCAGGCCAATATGAACTTGAGCAGATATTTGTGAGATATGAGCTAAATGCTGACGGTACTTTGGGCAAAGCCATTGAAGCGCTTCATGAATTTGTTTCCACCAAACACCGTGACCTTGAACCCGGCACCTGGTTCTTCGGCCGCAGGATAGATAAGAAAAGCAATAGCTTCATATTCAGTGACGGAAAAATAATTTTAAGAGTTTTTGCCAACGGCAAGATTTATCAATACACTGATTTTAACGATTTAATTAAAGCAGTTAAAGAGGGGCATAAAGATAAATATATGATAGCCGATTCAGAATCAAAAATTACCCCCATTACCTTTAAAGGTCAAGAGGCTTTACTTATTTATATGCGTATAGGATTCAATGAGACATATGAAATTGTATCGATGTCAAAGCTTCAACAGGGCATGGAGTTTAAAGCAAGAACATTAGCGCGTTTATATCCAAAAGCCAAACCAAGCCCAGAGCTGGAAGTGGTTGCCGCCAACGGCCTAAGCTCAGAAATCTATCAATACAGCGGAGACTTAAAAGACTTATCTGTCTT
>JAJYOP010000031.1 GCA_021796115.1 bacterium | reverse complement strand
TGATTTCCTTGGCAGGATTCGGTAAGTTCATTAGCATTGTAGCAAAATCTGGAAAATGTCCGATGGTAATAGTGTCATAAAGAACAATCTCTGGCTCAAACTTTTCTATTTCGTTAAAATATGCCGGGCCGAACCTTAAAGTTAAAACCGTAAATTTGCAATCGCTTATCGTGTTTTCAAGATAGCCTTTAAGCATTAATGCCGTAGGATCTCTTGGTTCGATAATGGCAATACGGGCAGTAGGAATACAGTTTGTCTTATCCTGGGGTATATCTTTGGAAGTTAATCCTATTGATATCTTCTTTGATGTTGGTTTTGATATTTTTTGCGCTAATAATTTAATCACTTTTTCTTTTAATTCATGAAAAGGTATCGGTTTAAGGAAGAAAGCATCGTAGCCAATGGCATCCATCTCTTTTTTATAGTCAACATCATAAGCCGTCATTACAATTACTCGGCATTCTGGATATTGTTCGCGTAATATTTTTAGAATTTCAAGACCATTTACCGTGGGTAGCTTCATATCCAAAAGAACAAGGGTGGGGCTCTGCTTTTGAATTAAGTCTAAAGCTGCTTTACCATCACAGGCGCTAAATACTTTATATTCGAATTTGGAACGAAAATAATTTTCTAAAAGCTTTGTAAAATTTATTTCATCGTCAATAATCAAAATATTTTTAGCCACTTTAACCTCCCACCTTAGGTTTTTCTGTATCCGGATCGATTACCGTATAAACAATTTTCTTTATTTCTGTAACGATTTTGTCAGCCTCTTGAGCGGCTTTTACAATCTGCTCCAAGTCTTTGTTAACTTTTGAAAGTTTATCTTTTAGCTCTAAAGATGTAGCTTCATCTGCGCATTCTTCAACTATATCTGCAGACAAGCCGACACCCACGGTAAGCATATTATGCTTATTGGCTAAATCATGAAACAAATCGCGCAATTTTGACATACAACTCCCTTTGTTATTTTTTATTTAAAAAGAATGCCTCAAGTTTTTCTTTAAATTCTTTAGGCATAAACGGTTTGGCTATGAAATCATCAGCTTTTAGTTTCATTGCTTGATCCTTTATATCGGGACTATTAAAACCAGAAACTATCCACACAGTAAGGTCTGGATACTGGGCTTTGGCGTCAACAAGAACTTTCATCCCGCTAACATCTTGTAAGCCTAAATCTACAAGCGCCAAGTCTGGCTTATTAGTTTTAAGGTATTCTATGGCTTTTAAGCCTTCGGTAAAAATAACAACATTATATCCCCATTTATCTCGCATACGCGGGACAATGATATCAAGGAATTCCTGCTCATCATCAACAAAAAGAATGGTATTCATGATTCATTCCCTCCTGTTGTTTACAATTTCTTGTTTTCGGTTATTTTGATCGGAAATTCTACCATAAAGGTAGTGCCTTTTCCGTATTCGGTGGAAGCGACGTAGATTTTACCTTGATGAACCTTAATAATACTCTCTACGACATGCATGCCTATACCATGGCCCTTACGCGAAAGCCTTTCAGTGGCCTTGGTAGTAAAGAATGGTATAAACATTTTCCTTAAATTTTCAGGTTTTATGCCTATACCATTATCAGTTATGCCTAAGAAGATACGACTATCTTTATATTCTGCGTTGATGATAATTTTACCACGAAAAGTTCCTTCGGCAATCAGTTCCCCGCGTTTAATCAAGATGTCCTTCTCCTCAATCGCCTCAAGGTCGTTATCCAGTAAGTTATCTAAAACTTGTTCTATCTGAAGGCTGTTACACCAAATTTTAGGAAGATTATCCGGGATATTTGTTACAATCTCGGTGATAGGAGCCAACTTCTGCACTGCTTCTTTAGATTGTTTTAACTTAACGGTTTCTATAGCTTTGGTGATAATAGTTTTTAAGTCTTCCTGCTTAAAATCAACCGGCGATCCTGAGCCTATCGAAAGTATTCCTGAAACGATATCTTTTCCTTGAGTGGTAATCTTGGTAATGGCGCTAAATTCTTCTTTGTGTGCAAGAATGATCTTTTTGAGCTCATCTGTAGAAAGTGTATCTAAATCTATATCTTCTAAATCCATATCCCTTCCTGCAGAACGTTGTATGATACGATTTAAAAGGTTACCGAATTGATGGCTGGCACCATGTCCTATAAAACGAGCAGTCATTTCCCGATCTTCTCTAAGTAGTTCTTCCTGGGCTTTTTGGTGAAAACGTGCATTCTCGATCGCCAAAGCTGCCTGGTTGGAAAGAACCCATAGCACATTTAAATCTTCGGAAGTATACATTCGTTTTGAACGCTTCTCGCCTAAGACTAAAAAACCGAGAAGGACACCTCTTGAAATCGCAGGTATAATTACTGCTGCACCGATTGCTTTCATTTGTGAAATTATTTCGGGAAGATCGCCATTTATTTCGGGTTTTAATTCTTGTATTTCTTGTCGTAACTCTTCTAATACCAATGGTGTATCGGTGTTAGATAATTTTTCTATTAAAGGATCGTCAACGGGCATACTTTCCAAGTACTGATACGTACTTTTAAGACGTACTGTGTATAACTTATAGCTATTGCTTACCTCATCCAAAAGAAAGGCACTAGCATTTTCTAATTTTAGGGTTTTAGTGATAATATGGACAATCAATCCCAATAATCGCTTAATGCTTCTGATACGCATCATACCACTGGAAGCTTGGGTCAAAAGCTGATGCGCATGGCGTTCCTCGCTAAGAAATCTGTCTTCCATTCTTCGTTTAATCTGATCATAGGCTAAGGGTGATAAAGTGGCAAAAAATACAAGCAGCCCGGAAGGCACAAGCCACCAATTCAGACCTAAGGGTGGATATAGGATTGGGTACATCCTATATGCAAAGAAAAAAGGAATACTTAATAAAAATGGGTAGCTAACAAGAAATGCTGTTGTGCGAGAAATGAAGACACGGATATCCATGAGGCGATATTTAAGAATAGAATAATAAACTACCGAAATACATAATGTAACTAGGAACCAAGCAAAAGGATAAATTGCTACCCCATAGTTTGGTGCAAAGTCTAGAACCCCTGGTAATACTATTACAAGGGAAAGAAAGATATATTTTATTCGCATCCGCTCTAACGGGTCGGTTGAGCGCCTCATTGAAATAAATAAAAGGATTGTGCTAATCGTCCAGAGAGTAGAATAAAAGCATACAAATATCGGATGCCATATACTTCCTAGGGCTAAAGGATAATATCCCCAAAAATATCTTTTGAAACCCGTTATGAAACTATTCGTAAAGAGAAGGAGCAAAAAGAAAAAAGCACTGATTAAGTATGTTATACGGACAAATTTCTCCCATGTCTTTTTATTTAAGAATTCTATGACAAAAGCAAACCAAGCTGTGGAAATAAATATTATCCCACCATAACCTATCTTAAATAAAATTTTCAAAACAAAATCGTTCTCTTTTCTAGAAAAAGCAAGACCATATGAAACAAGCCAAATAAAAGTCAAGAAACATAAAAGAAAATAAGCATAATTTACCTTACGTCTTCTTTGAAGCGTCACTAACCCCAATAATAAGATTAATACGCCGGTAAGCAAAGGTGGGAAAACAAAAATATTATTCATAATCTTGCTATTTTTTTATAATGAATTTCGCGCAATTCATTCCACTGTTTATTACACTTGTAATGCCCCCTCCGCCAAAAATACTTGGAACCCAATGTCCACATAAAAATAGATTGTCACCAAGATTAAGAAAACTTCTATAAAAATTATATAAAGCTTTTGTTGGCAACCATCCATAGCACGATCCTTTATAATTTAGTGTAATATTACATAAATCTATCGGCGTAGAGATCAAATGTGTTTTACTTTGTATGTTTATTTCTTCGAAAAAAGGTGAGATCCTTTTTGTTATATTATCTAATAAAATCTGTTTATTTTTTTGCCAATAAGGTACGGATATAAATGGCGCCAAAATTAATGCCCGCATGGTTTGCGAAGATGTAAGGCTCATAAATATACTTTCTGATGATAAATAATGATTTCTAAAATTTTCATCGTCATCCCCAGGAAAAACTAGCGATGTGTCATCTTGCGAAAAATACCAAAGATTATTTATTTCAGTTTTATTCAACAAAAAGCTCTGGTTATCTGCAAACCCCCAATTTACAAAATATGCTGAAGGAGCTATAGACAAATTCATAACTTTTTTAAATTTATTCGAAAGTTGTAGATTTTTATCTATATCAAGAATTTGTTGGGGATCTATATTAAAAATTACTAATCGTGAACGGAATTCTTCCTTTTTATCTGTTAGCACACTATATACATTTTCGACTTTAGAAATATTTTCAACTCTTCTCGATGACAAAAATGAACCGTTGAAAAACGCAAATTTATCTTTTAACTTCTCCGCAAAACTTGACATTCCTCCTTTAGGATAACAGTGTGGGTTTAGTAAAAATTCTTTATAAAGCGAAAACATACTTAACGCAGAAGCAGCTTCAGGGGAAGCACCTATATTTCCGCAAGGAGTTTTTAGAATAGCCTTTATGTCATCTTTAACAAAAAAATCATCCAAAACTTCACTGAAACATTTATCATAATATTTGCGAAAAAGCACCAAGGGCGAGGTGGTAAGAATGGTTTTTAAAAAAGCATTAAAATTTTCTTTCTCATTCGGAAAATATTGATAAATTTCTTCTTTAGTTCTATTTAAATCACGCCAAAAATTAATTAAGTATTTATTTTTGAAATAAATACTTTCACACGGATCACGCATCTCCCATTCTAAATCAATCGCTAATTCATTAAGCATATTGTATGTTTTACCATCATCATACGTTCCACCTATTCCATGTACCCCGCCATCGAAGTGGAAACCGGATTTTTTAAATGAAATACAATATCCACCTGGCTTATTATTTTTTTCTACAATTAATACTTTCATCCCTGCCTTAGCAAGATAACAGCCACAAACAAGACCGCCTATCCCTGCACCAATTATGATTGCATCGTACTCATCTTTTTTTAAACCGGTTATGCTCATGATCGCACTACTCCTTGATGTTTTTAGTTGACGGTTTATTAATTGTATATTCCGCCAGGTTTAAAAGTATTTTTTCATCGATTTTGGAAAATACAAAACCATTTTCTCTTAGGACTTTGTTTGTTTTTGTCGAGTCAAATGACACATCTTCATTGAAATAAAGAATATTATTTTTTATTATGATTTTTTGCACAGCTGTAAGACCATCAAAATTAAAATCCTTAAAAGGTATTAATTTTGTTTTAAAATGTGCAATAGAATGCGCCATGTTAAAAACTTCATTTAAAGATACTGGCTGTATGGGAAATGGATGATATGTCTCATTTTTTGCTTTGGTATTATACGCTATCCCTATTATGGCTTGAGTCAAGATATCCACAGGAATGATATTTATATAACAATTCTTTCCCGGAAAAGCATCAAAGATTTCATTGGCCCATAAAGAAATTGCCTGATAGAAAGCATGAAAGGTTATGATTTTCCCGGTACTTGATTCACCGATTATAAAAGGTGGTCTAAAAATATCTATCCATAAGTCTTTTTTTCTGTATTCATGTACGAGGTTTTCAGCCTCAAATTTGCTTTGTTGATAGGTGGTTGAAAAAGTTTGACCTAAGTCTAAATCGTTTTCCTTGAAAGTACCTTTATGATTTCCGCAAACATAGGCTGTGCTGATATGATTGACCTTATTTAATTTTTTGCAAAGCAAAGCAAGCTCTAGTACGTTTTTCGTCCCTTCTACATTAATTTTTCTAATATCGTCAATAGACAAATTGAATTGAATAGAAGCAGCGCAATGGAAGATTTCTTCGACTTCATTCTTTAGCAAATCTATACAATCTTGATTCAAACCTAAATTATTTTGGGATATGTCGCCAATAAATACAGTTAGTTTATCTAATCCAGATATATTTTCTCCGCTCCAGAATTTTAAAATATTTATTACTCTTTGTGTTGCAGATTTTTTGTCTTTATCTCTTGCGAGCACATAAACTTTATTACCATTTTCAAGAAAAGTTTTTAACAGATAAGAACCGAGTAGGCCAGTCGCACCGGTTAGAAATATTGTTTTTTGCTTTAAAGTTTCGCTTGCGGTCATAATTATTTAATCAATTTGTTCAATAAATCATATATATTATTAAGTGAGCGAATAGTCGGTATTTCTGCTTCGGGGATTACTGTTTTATATTTCTTCTCAATACTGGCCACAATCTCTAAGGCCATCATACTATCTATGCCTAAATCTTCGGCGAATCTGGAATCATCTTTTACTTCTTCGAGAGGTTTTTCCGAGATCTCAGAAATTAGTTTTCTTAAGTCAGCTTTCATTTGATCAGAAACATATTGCCCCATTGTTTTTTCCTCCTTGTTGTTACCATTTGAGATATTTCGAAGATGCGAGTATTAAAATGCCCCTTTTTTATACATTTCTTCTATCCTATCTACAATCTCAGGCGCATATTTTACGTTCCGAAATCTTATGAGCTCAACCAACGCCTCTTCTTTGCTCTTACCCTCTTCTAACAAATCAAAAACAATAAGTGCGGCTTGAATTGCCTGCTCTTCTAAAGAAAGTCCCTGCCAACATTTATTCTCCAATTCTTGATTCAAGAATTGCTCGGCAAGCACAACCATTTCGCCTTGAAGCTTCTTAAATCCAGGACTATCTTTATAATATCTTTCTATTTCTTTTTCGAAGTACATTTTTCATCCAAATATCCAGCTATATTTTTTAACTCTTTTGCGGCCTTGACTATAGTATTATTATTAACTTTCTTGCCTTTCTCTAATGCCTCAAGCACGGCTAATGGCAAAGCTATTTTATTAGCAACATAGGCTCTAATTTCCTGACATGAAGAAATATTCTTTAACCCCATATTATTTTTTTAAATTATCTCTACGTCTTTCTTTCCCCTTAACATTAAATTCTTCCTTTTCCGCTATCCATTTATCTATGGATTTCTTTGAAAAACGCCAATGTCGGCCCACTTTTGCACCTGGGATAAGGCCCTTTTGCACAAGATAATATAAACTTGGTTTTGAAATTTTAAGATATTTACTTAATTCAATAATGGTAAGAATTTCATCATCACCCATCCTATCCTCCTCTTAATAACCATCACTAATTGGCATTACTTAGTAGATTTAATTATATATTAGTTATTTGGAGAAAACAACCACTAAATTGACTTTTTTCGTTGAAAAATCAATAAAAGAGGCTGTTAACCATATAAAAATCATCTCAAGTCCGATAAGCCAGGCATAACCCCATATTCACATGATTCGCAATCACATGTTTGGCAAATTTCACAAGGATGTGTATCTGCCTCGAGCTCAGAAGACACTTCAGGGATAGTCTCTCTGCTCTTGGCGGTTATCTTAGAAAGATCTATTTCTGGCACCTCAATTAGTTGAAGTTTAACTTCTACATAGCCAAATCCGTTGCAGGGAAGCTTTACCCTCTTTGTAGCAATACTGCCTTTGGAATTGGTAACAACTATGCTATAAGTGTAAAGATTGCGCGCATGGGCATCATCCTGATGGGAATGAAACGCCCCCATATCATGGTGCGAATGGATTATGCCGTCTCCTCCTAATTCTTCTTTAAATTCACAGTCAACTGAAGATACTTCCTGTTTAGGAATCTTAAAGTTAATTATAATGTTATTCTGAACCCAAAATATCGCACCCCACTCTTTATCTCCCATTTGCTGGGAAATAAACAGCCACTGGCTCCAGATATTCCAGGGAATGTTTAAGATTTCTTCATGGTCGGCGCAAAAACCGCATTCACCATAGTTTTTAATTTTTACGTCCAGAATATTGCTTTTCTTGATTTTAGTGTCTTCCAAAGTAAACATTTTAATTTCCTCCTTTTCCTTTTGCCCATTTTTTCATGGCTTCTAATAGTTTTGAATCAGTAATTTCTCCTGTTTCAATCTGGCTGATAATATCGTTGCATTCCTCTCCCTTTGCATCTTCCTTGATTTGCTCTATATCATCATTGCTATAACACTGGTCGCAATCAGGGCAATAACCGTAATCGCCGCTGTCAGGGTCAACCCGGCTGCAGTCATCACAGTACCCATAACCTTCCGGTATATGTTCATCAATGTTATCTAAAATATTATCTTCTCCTTCGGTTCGAGCATCATCTAAGATTTTTTGGCAGACATGGGAAGAATGCTGGATATGCAGTTTTCCCAAATCATCCATAAGGCAGAGTTCCTTGTAGCTCCTGGAAGCTACTCCGGCTGCTGCGGCTAATACTGCCGGTATTACCCAGGACGGTGTGACTGTGTAGCCAGATTCCCGCTCTATTTCTTTCAAGGAAAGCGGAAAGGTCTTGGAAACATTCAGGATTGTGCCGTCATAGCCGATTCTTTGGTAGTTCAGATCATTCTTTTTGCAAAAGGCACAGATAATCTGCTGGCTTTTTAAATTGTCAGTGCAGCAGAAGATATCGCCTCTTAATACCTGGCAATCTATGGGTTTTTCAATATACATATCCTGAATTTCAATGCGTACTTGTTTTCTTATGCTGAAGATCAGATCTTTTAAGGCTTCTGTTTTCTTTTTACCGACAGCGCTCTCCTCTAAAGGCAAGCGGTTAAGATTGGATACCTCAACCATGTCTCTATCTATCAAAATTAATTCATTCACTCCGGACATGGCTAATAAAAAAGCTGTCCAGAAGCCGGTTCCGCCGCAGCCAATCACTGATACTGTTTGCGGTACATCTAAATCTGCAATTAGGTTCTGTCGTTCGTAAATTGCTTGTTCAGGCATAATTCTATCCTCCTTTTAAATAATTTCCTCAATCAGGTTTTGATGAAGCAGTTTTTCGAATTTAAGCTTTTTATCCTCGTTTTTGTCTGCAAGGGCATGTTTAAGGCTCAAGAAGCTTTCCGGCAGGATCACCGTGCCTAAGGATTCAAGATTGATTACCCTCAAAGACTTAATTATCTTTAAGCAGGCTTCCTTAAGTAAACCCAGTGAATCAGGGGTAATGTATTGAATCTCGCCGGTGCAAATTGGATGGCCTTTATCGCTCATTCCCAGATAGTGAAAGCCTATTTCCGGTTCCGAACCAAATCCCGTAAAACAGCCTCTTTGGTCATAGATACCGTAAATCTTAAACGGAGAATAGGTAACCGGCGTCTTCAATAAATAATTCTTGCGGTTATAAAAGAGCCTGTCTATAAGCAGTAAACCCGAATAGCCTTCAATAAGCATGTGATTCTTCCTGACTATGCAGGCATAATCACCGGTAAACGGAACCGTAAACAAATTTCCTTTCAAATCCCGCACAAACTCCCGCCAGGATTCATCAATCTTTTCAATCAGGTTTGATTTCTTCTTTGCTCTGGTGATTAATTCCATATCTATCATTTCTAAACTCCTTTAAGCCTTGAGAGAGGGAGAAAATATTCTCCCTCTCTTTTAGCTCATTGTTTTAACAGCCTGCTTTGACGTATCTTTCAACCTCAATATCGTGGCCGTCAAAAGTCGCAGGCAAATTATCCGTAGAAGTAACCTCTTCTCCGTCAACCAGGATAGTAAAGGAATCAATGCCCTTTTCCTGTAAGAGACGGGTTAATGTATCCTTTACGCAGTCGCCCTTCTTTACCTCAAGCTCTTCTCCTGCGATAGTTACTGTAGTCTTTTCGTTCTTTAGTTCGTTTAAGTTCATTTTTCTCCTTTCCCCGTATAGCCGGTTAGGACAGCTTTAAAAATTTAATCCTTAAAACCTCGTAGATTACCCTGGATATTTCAATCATGATTTACACCTCCTTTCTTTGTTGATTGAAATCTCCCTATTGTTTCGTATTTAAGAAACATAACTAAATAACCTCCTCTAAAATTTCTTTGTTTCTTTCGACAAATTCCTCAAGTGTTTCTGTGGATAAGAGTTTGCAACCTTTGGAAATCAGAATCGCAACGTTATTTTGCAGTTGCCTTTCCTCCCGCATGACAGAATTACCGTATGAAAGAGAAGCGTCTTCCGAGGTAAACTCTTCCTGAAACTTGCGTGGTAGCAAATGACGCTGGAAGCAGGAATCAACACGAAGCACGCCATCTTCGAACTTTCTTTCCTTTGCCGAACGAGAAACTTTTTTTTGCCGCATGGTGGACCTCCTTTTTGATTAAGGAAAACTTCCAGAGAGGCTCATCTGTCAAGGAGGAACGGAAGCAAAAAATTACAATTTTTAACCGCAATCCCCTGTTTAGAAAAATTTAATTTTTTGACCCGTAGTATCCTTGACAGAATGAGGGCGGGAAGTATTCTCCCCAAAAAAGGAGGGCACCAAAGGCAAAAAAAGTACCTCTAATCGTTTAGGCAAAGGAAAAGTTTAGAAGATGGCGTGAAGAGAAAAGCAGCTTAGCAGACAGTAATAATCTTTTTTTTCATGTGTTTACTCTTGCTTTTCATCATTAGTCACAGGTAAATATATTTCTTTCGCATTTTGCGCTTCGGTGTCATCATTAAAATAAACTCCTGTCCCGTCTCTATTCATAAGCGCAGAAAGTTTTTCTCTTTCCGATTCGGTTAAAATGCCGGTAACTGTTTCGTTGTAGTCTTTATAGATCTGCCTTTCTTCCTTGAATCTCTCAAGCTTCTCTTTCAGGTAACTATAATCCCTTTCCAGAACGCTTCTTTGAACATCGTCTAAGCCGGGAGTCCGCATCGCTTCAAACAGATCCTCCATGGCCTGCCTGTATTTAGAGATGGTTTTAAAATAGGCTATATCTGACGAGATTTTAGAAACCGCTATATACTGTTTAGCTTTTGGCATTAAGGTTATATCTTTAATCTGTTCTTCGGTTACCGGATTGTTCGATAAAGACAATTCTTTTAATACATCAGAAGAAATAGTTTTTGAATTGTAATATTCGTTAGCGAGCGAAAGAAGCTTGTCGGAAACCTCGCTTCTAAAATCATCGTTTACCTTGTAGATGGATTTTTCGCCTTTATTGTTCTCAATCTGCGATGCGGTAATCGTGGTTTCTCCGACAACGGATTTAACAAAATCCTTCCGTTCGTTGGGAATATTTATCTTTTTAAAAATATCCGAAATTACGTCGATTCTCCCGCCCTGACCCAGGGAAATACCTTCCGCATTTTTCAGAAATGCGAACGGGTCCTTACCTTCCTTGCAGGCCTTTAAGGCATTGTCTATATCTAAGCCTGTTAAAACCTTCTCTTTTACGCATTCGCTTTCGCTTTTCTTTCTAAGCTTATCCATGTATTCGCCTGCCGCATTCTCGATATCTTCGCATTGCGCATACCGCAGGCCTAAGCGCATATTGGTCATGGTGTTAAAATGTTTGATAACGTCAGCCAGGGTAGGCGAAACATATTCTAGTAACAGCATCGGCGCGGCGGCCATTGCTTCGCTGGATATACCCTTTAGATAATCGGCTAAAATCTGTTCCGACAAAACGCTGTTAAAATTTGACGCTAAATCAAAACCGCTACAGCCTTTTGAGCCGCTAAGAATGGAATAACCTATTTCCGGCTCTTCAACCGGTACCGCTGGCCGGTAGTCCACGCCTCCTCGGTAATAGAAACCTGACTTATCTTCGGAGACGGCATTATCTATCGTATAAGAGCTATCATTGTTGTTTGAAAAGATATCAGCATAGCTCGCATTATTTACTAACAGTGTTAAAAAGAAGAAGATAGTAATTTTCTTCATTCAAATAATTTAAGTATCTTATCTTTTTCGGTAAAACCCGTGAGAAGAAATCTCTCTTTCTTCTTGTTAAATATAGCCATGGCCGGATAGGAAGTCAGTTTTAAAAGTCTGCTCATGCCATTATCCTGCATCACGGGAAATCTGAATCTGCTTAACTCCTGATCAGAATAACCTTTGGCAAAAGCTTCGACTTTTATTTCCGGATAATTAAGATAGATATCTTCAATAATAGGTGTTTCTTTAGCACAGTAAGGACAGCTTTTCCGCATAAAATAGAATAAATAGTTAGCTTTAGTTTTGTTTTTATTGGTTAGATCCGGGTGGTTTTTAAATTCATTCATGGTTTCCATCTCCTCGGTTTCTTTTCTGAGTGCTTCCTGCGCAGCGATAAATTTCTTAATCCTTCTGGAATTCCACTGCAAATAGGCTTTCGCGTTCTCCGAATCAGGATTCTCAAGAAAATTCCGCACTTCTTTAGGCGGTAAATAAATACTTATCCTGCCTGAAGAGCTGATTATCGGTTCAGCCCATTCATCGACAATAGCTTCGGAAGATTGGGTGTTTTCTGCTTGGCTGGATTTCTCCTGCAATTTCAGCCTTCCAAAAAAATCAATCCTCTCATACTCAAATAAGCTTTCCGCGTATGTATTTATTAGGCAAAAACCGAAAATAATCAATAAGGATATAAGACATTTCATTTATCGAGTTTTGATAAGTTGGTCTATAGAACGCCAGAGGCATATATAACACGCCTAAGACCCCCATTTTTCTCTAACTATTTGCTGCGCATAACGATATGTAAAGTGAGTGTTTTCTATCTAACTCTTTGTCCTTAAGGGGGTTACGCCAAAAATCCTGCCACTTACGATAAACAGCTTAAACTTATCGGGTTTTTCTTTCACGATAGCGCAAGCCGTTAGGCAAATAATTTGGCCGGTAAGCTTCATTTCCTTCTTGCACTCTTTGCATACTGTATAAAATCTTTTCATATGGCCGTAAATTCTGCGCTTACAACCCATCTTATTCTGATTGCAAATTTCACATTTAAGAGCCTCTTTCTTCTTTCTCATGGATGTTGTCTTAATTGATTTTTGTCAGAGAGCTCAGGAGTTCATTTAAATCAGGCTGCCAAACGGTTTTATAATGTTTGCCGTGGTAAATAATCACATAGCTGGGAGTTCTAGTAATATCAAATTCCTTTGCCAGGTTTCCGTTTATATCAACACTGAACTCTATGCCGTAATTAAAAAGCTTTTGCTTCTGTAATAAGTCCTTCCGCAAATTCCTTAGAGGGCCGGCAATCACTCCTCTAATCTTCCAGCTAGGATTATCCTTTTTGAATTTAACCAGGGCCTCAAGCGCCGAATCGAAAGAATTACTCGTCAGGCTGGTAAAGAAAAATATTTCGTTGTTCTCGGAATTTTCTTTTTTGTCTAACTTGCCAGAGATTGCCTTCTCTATTTCACGAACCTTCTCTTCTACGCCTGGATTTACGTCAGGCAAATCGCTTTTACATTCACTGCATCCGCTTCCCTGGTCAGGTTCATTCTCTTCAAAAAATCCCGCATAGACGATAAAAGGATTAAATAATAAAATTGCACAAATACTTATGCTCAATAAATGCAGCATATACGTCTTCTCCAATACACCCAGAGGTATTTTCCCGATGAAGATAATTTTCCTGACTCCCAGCTCAAAGGATTTTGCCCGATTTTGATGCAACCGCTTGGCTTTGGATAAATCAATTCCAATTTATCGTTTTCTAAGGAAGGTACAAATCCGGTGGTTTCCAAAACAACATGAGAAGTCGAACCTAAAAAGGAAGAAATGCTTACCGCCCTTACTGCGGTTGCCGCGCTTGCCACAACTTCGCTTTGGTGCGTAAAAAATCCCCTTCTTGGATAAGTCGGCCCCCAAAAACCCATGCAGAGATCATCCAAAAACGCGCCGCTTATAGCGCAGGTTAAACCGCTTGCCGCTGAAGCAATACTTTTTGGATGCATTGCCTCGATAGCACCAATGCGCCATTCGCTGGCATCTAATTCGGAAAGGTACTTAATAAAGGAACCGGTAGGAAGCTTATCTGGGCATTCCATATCGATAACCGCCATGATTTGGTCTCTGAAGGGAAAACTGTAAACATGTACTTCGTTAAATTGTAAATTAGTTCCGGTTAGCTTGGAAGAATTAGAACCGCTTGATACCGGCACCGACAAGCCAACAACTTGAGACATAATATTCGCAGCGGTTTTGGCGGTAAGGTCAGTAATTAGCGGTTTTAGTGACTCAATTATCGTATCTCCCGGCTGCTTGACTGTCTCAATAAGAAGAGCCGGTTCCCAATACATGATTACGATTCCGGGGATGCCGGGCGGTTTCATGCAGACGCCGATCACTCTTAAGTCTATGCAGCCTAAATTTATCATTCCCAAAATATCCATTGCTTCAATACTGAAAGCTTTTTGAGAAGGAAAAATAAAAACTAAAATAAAGGCGATAAGCATTGCAAGGTGGTATTTAATATTTTTCTGGCAAAACATATTTCGAAATTCTTTTTATTCTATTTTCATGATAAAACATAACGCGTAATAAGGCGGCAAGATATTATGCGGCCTTCCTCCTCCTGCGGAAGCTGTCTGCCAGTAGGCTGAACCTCCAGAAGTGCCAGTTCCTCCAGCGCCGACGCCAGGCTGGTCCGCATAATAACCATGAGTATGCGCAGGCATTTCATTGATAGTCAAAGTATGCGTTGCTTCCCCTCCGGTCTTTGTCAAACTTCCGGAAACAGCAGTCATCGCCGTACCTCCTGAATCCTGCCTTGCACCTACTATAAACCTGTCTCTTAAATCCGGCGTTCCGCTTGCGCCATCGCAAAGATGCCATTTTGCTGGTATAGAAGCAACTGTTCCTGACCAGATTAGTATTGAGCCTATTGGTAGGGAATCTTCCTGAAGAGTTCCCGGAGCAGGAACTGAGCTTGTAATGGTTGTCCCGGATACAGAACTTGTAGGTAAATCCCTCGCTACAAGATTAGCCCATTCCTGCGGCACAACGGTTGAGACAGTGAATCCGCTTGCGCTGGATGAAATAGTATAAGGATTCTGCCAGGGATTATTGCTAACCCAAGAAGGATTAAGATAACCGGCATTTTTTAAAACAGTTAAATCAGCAGGCCAGGCAGCATTTGCCGCAAAATAGAAAAGCCCTGCTTGTTCGATAATCGCTACTTCTTGAGCAGTCTTTTCCCCGGCTTTAATCTGAATTCTTTTAACAAAGACCGGCGTTATCGAGCCGGCAAGAATTGCCATAACGCCGATTACTATGCACAGCTCGACTAAAGAAAAACTTTTTTTATTCTTTATAGATATATTTCTTCTCATATTTTAGTTTCCAATTAGTGCTTTCGACTGACCGCGTAACTGTTACCAGGTCGTTTGCGCCCTGGTTTACGATCACGACTTCGCTGCCGAAACTTTTTTGGCTGATAAGTCCTTTGGGCAAAAGCGTAGACGCGGAAACGCTGGAAACTCCTCCGCTAATCAAATAAGGATTGCCGAAAGGATTAAAGTCAGTTGAATTAGGCCCCAGATATTTGGGGCGCAGACTAGATAAGCTTAAAGGCCATCCGCCATTCTCCTGATAATACCGCGTGCTTACTAGAGCCAAAGCAGTAAGCTCATCCAAAGTTCTTTGAGCTTTGACTACCTGCCGCACCTTTGTTGTGGAATAAAAAGATACAGCAAGAATCACGCTTAGGCTCATCAGCACTAGGCCTAATTCAACCAGACTAAAGCTACACCTTTTTAAAACGTTGCTGTCCATGTGTCAGAGGCATAAGCGGTGGCTGCGGCGCTGTTAGCAAATAACGCCGAAAGCCTTGCTGCAGCCGATGCGCCTATCGCGCTTAATGAAATATCCACCTTATTTGCGTCTGAATTAGCCGCAATCGCATAGTCGCCGCCCCAGGGATTGCTTCCTGCGGCTGTGAAGCGGCTTGGTAAAAAGCCTGCTGTCTTTAGGCCGTCAATGGTTATGCCGGTGTAGGTCATAGAACCTGAAGCGATGTAACTTTCCGCGGCCGCCCTTAAGGTTTTTACGGATTCTGCCGCGGAATGGACCTTGGCATTTTCCCTGATGCCGCTGGTTAAGCCTATTGCCATAATTAAAAGCGCAACTATGCTTATAACCAGCACCAGCTCCACTAAAGTAAAGCTCTTCTTCATACTTCCACCTCCCGTTTTAAAAGTTAATATTTCCTCCGGCAATGTTCGAAAGATTACTGTAAACCGGAATAATAAAAGCCGAGACAATAAATAGCAATATGCCTGCGCAAAAGAGTAAAAGCGCGGGCTGCACAAAATTCAGAATTACACCTATGCGCCTGGACACTCTGTCAAAATAAACTGCCGCCAGTCTTTCCAGATATTCATCAAGTAATCCCATTTCTTCGCCTTTTCTTATGGAATAAGAAACAGCCTTGGGAAAAAATTTGTCTTTTTCAACCGCCTGCCAGAAACTCAACCCGCTTGAGATAAAGTCTTTAAGCCTTCTGATTCTTTCGGCTAAAAACTGATAATAGAAAGTTTCTTCAACCAGGGAAAGCGCATCGACGATATTGATACCGTTTCTGGTCAGGACCGAGAGATTGGAAAATAAAGAGCTTAGCGCCGTATCTTTGGCTAGAGCCCCCAGCAATGGAATTCTGTGATATAAACTTGTCGAGCCTTTTTTAACTTTTGAGTAAATAAGAACGATTGCAACCGGAAACAATAAACACACAAACCAGAAGTTTCTTAAAAAATGGCAAAAAAATAAAAGCAGCCTGGTCGCAAAATAGGAATTAGTCTTTATCGGCAGAAGCACTTCTAAATGCGGAATTACCTTGAAGGAAACATAAAACATTACTCCGATAAGCATACAAAAGATAATTAACGGATAAATCACCGCATTCTTTAAACTGCGCGTAAAATTAGCTTCCCTGGAATAGTAAAGGCTTAAATCCTTAAATATCCGTTCTAAATCTCCTGATTTCTCTCCCACTTTAAGCACGCTTAAAACTTGCCAAGGAAAAACCTTTGTTCTCCCAAAAGCTGAAGCTAAAGAAAAACCATTAGTGAGATCTTCCGCAATAATTGTTAAAGCTTCAGTCAATACCGGCTCAACCGAGTCTTCTTCTAAGGCGATAATTGCTTCTTTAACGCTGATGCCGGTCTTTAGCATATTTCTAAGGTCCTCAAAGAATGTCGCCAGGCTTTGAGACTTAAGCCTTTTCTTTGCCAAAAGAGAAGTTATTGATTTGACAAGGTCTGTTTCGATAGCCAGGATGTAATAGTTTTTCTCTTTGAGCTTTTGCTTGATTTTAGGTAGGGAACCTTCCTCTATGCCTCTGATTTCATTCCCGGTTTCGCTTAACACGCTGTATTTGTAGTACATCTACCCTATAAGCCTTTCAGCTTCTCCCAAACTGGTTACGCCCTCTTTTACAAGCCTTACTGCATCCTTTTCCAGGTCCACAAAACCTTTTTCCCTGCTCTTATGCCTTAGCAAATCTAGCTTGCCCGAACTGATTACTTCTCGGATGTCTTCGTCAAAGCGCAAAATTTCAGCAATCACGGTTCTGCCGCGGTAACCCGCCTGACAATGCGGGCAGCCTTTAGCTTTGTAGACGCGGATTTCAGTTTCTTCTTCCTTAAGATGTTTTTTAAGAAATTCCGGCAACTTATCTTTTTTTACAATGATTCTTCTTTTACAATACGCGCAAAGTTTTCTAATGAGCCTTTGTGAGATAACGCAAAGAATACTGTTTGCGATATGCGATAAATCGATTCCCAAATCATGCAAACGGTAAACCGAATCTATGGCGCTGTTTGTATGTAAGGTGGATAAAACCCTGTGTCCGGTAATTGCTGCGCGTATAGCTTCCTCTGCTGTATCACTGTCTCTGATTTCCCCGATTAAAATAATATTCGGATCATGCCTTAAGAAAGCTCTTGTGGCATGAGCAAAGCTGATGCCTTGTTTTTCATTAATCTGCACCTGATTTATAAGCGGCATCTTTATCTCCACAGGATCTTCAATGGTAATAACTTTCGTCGAAAGGTCTTTAAGCTGCTTTAAAATCGCATAGAGGCTTGTAGTCTTTCCGCTTCCGGTAGGACCGGTAATAATGATAATTCCGTGGGGCTTGGTAATTACTTGATTTATGGTATCAAAATGTGCTTGATTAAACCCTAAGTTCTCTAAAGTAATCAGGGTCTTGTTTGCGTTTAAAAGCCTCAATACCAGCGTTGGGCCATAGATTGAAGGAATGCAGGAAACCCGCACATCAACCGGGCAATCGGAATGGCTGTGTTCGAATCTTGCGTCATGGAATTTGTAAAAATCGCTTACCGTTATTTCCGCCCGGGAGAATACCACATTTATCAGGTTGTTATGCAATTCCAAAGGTATACAGAATTTAAAATAAAGGATGCCGTCAATTCTGAAACGTATAGTGGATATCTTTTCTTCCGGTTCAATATGGATATCAGTGGCATTCTGGATAATCGCATCGTCAAGCAACTCATCTAAAAGCTCTCTTAGTTCTCCCCCGGAAACCCCGGCTTCCTTAATTTGAAAAATTCGTTTCTCTATTTCTTTGATTTTTCTCTGCCGTTTAAGCAAATCTAGCGCGCGCCTGATTTCGCTTTCGCTGCCTACGTAGAATTCCTTGTCGTGCAGGCCACAGCTTGCCAATAGATCGGTTACCTCCGTGTCAAACGGGTAAGCAAAAATAAAACATAATCCTTTCTCGGTCTCAACCGGAATAAATACCCTGTCTATAAGGATAGACAGCCCGATTTTATCGACGATAATCAGATTAACGATGAATTTCTTGTTGAAATATTTCCAGCCTGCCTGTTTAGCCAAGGCTTTTGCCACATCTTCATCGCTGGCAAAATTGTAATATTTTAAAATCCGGCCCAACCGCTGGCTGGGCTTTAAATTCTTTTGAATCATCAAAGAAAACTCAAGCTGCTCTCTGGTGATAACTTTATCTTTAAATAAGATGTTTCCTATCTCTTGGACCGGCATATTTTAACGAAATAGAAAAGTTTGAGCCAGAGATTGTTCTTTATGACACTATTACCATCGGACATTTTCCAGATTTTGCTACAATGCTAATGAACTTACCGAATCCTGCCAAGGAAATCA
>JAJYOP010000030.1 GCA_021796115.1 bacterium | reverse complement strand
ACACACTCATAGAATTAAGGTTCTGGGGTAACAATAAACTCATCGATGTACAAAGAATCAAAAAGCATGAGCTAGGATTGTCTACTTTTCAATTTTAAAAAGTCTCATTTTGAATTTTAGCTAACATGAGATTGCGTTTTCTTATTGATTTTTTGATAAACTCGAGGCTGGCTGTTTCGGCGTTGCAGTTTGCGGCAAGTTGCTAGTTTCTAATTTCGTAAACAGGTTGTCGGCGACAAATTGCGCAAGGTCATAATTGTCGGAAATAATTATTACTTCGGTTTTTTCTTCGGAAATTTCTTTAAATAATACCCCGACTTCCGTGCTATTAATATCGTTATGGCCGGATTTTGGCTTAAAATAATCACTGAAACCGTAGGCGGAGATAAAATTATTCTTGGGCTGGCTCTTTGCGATAATTACGCCTGGTTCTTTTTCAAAAATATCGTGAACCTTCCGAAAGCATTCCTCCGGTTTCATGGCAAAGGTTTTAATATATTTCTTCTGGGCAGTATTAAAATCATTGAGAGTGGTTCCGAAAATAATTTTTCGAAACTGCGTAGGAGCGGAACAGCCGATAGCCAATGCTAGAAATATTATTAAGAATAGGTGCATGATATAAGTATATAAGTGGCCCTGGATAAATTCCTGCGAAGCCCGACCGACTGGTTCACTTACCGAAGGGCGAAGCAGAACTGCCCGTGTTGGTATAGGTAATAACTGTATCTCTCTAAAACCGGCACTAATTAAACATAAGCCGGCTGTGGCATTTCGTCCCAAATCTTACCGTTAAATTCCCTGCCAGCGGCTTTCTTGCCCACTTTCTCGCCTTTTGAATTAAAAGTGCCCCATTGCTTAAAAAAGAAAGCCACATCGCATTCAGCGCACTGTTGTTGGACACCCTTTACCCATGAAGGATGCATGGGGCGAGCTCTGTTTCCGCTTTCGCCGCCGACTATCACCCAGCGAATATCTCGCAAGTGGGAAATATTTATTTTAACTGGTCCGAGAAGTGGTTCGAGAGATAAAAATCTTATTTCTGCAGGAACCTTTATTAAATCCGAAGTTCTTGCAGTATATTCTTGGGATTCTACAGAAACCCCCATCCAAATGTGCGAAGGGATTTTTTTATTTATACTTTTCATTAACCCAGAATTAATGTATTTTTCAGACCAGTCAAACATTCGCTTAGACCGTTTGGTTAGTACTTGAAAAATATGGTGTTTTGCCGCAACCATGACTTCAAAAATTTCACAGATAAATTCATCAGGAACTCTTTCGTGGAATAAATCAGACATGGAGTTGACAAAAATCATTCTCGGCTCTTTCCAGCTTAAAGGAAGAGATAGCCTTTCCGGCCAGAGCTTCAAATCAAATCCCTGCTCATAGGGATGGCCCGGGGTTCCTCTCCAGCGTTCAGCAAAAGTCTCGGCATAGCAGTTTTTACAGCCTGGGCTTACCTTGGAACAGCCAGTCACCGGATTCCAGGTCGAATCAGTCCATTCAATTTTAGATTTGCTGCTCATGATTGTTCAGGAAATTGTATTGAAGCTTGCTCAGGGTAAACATATTTTCGTGGCCGATTAGAAACTATTATACTATCTTTTTTAGATTTATCATCACTTTCATGTTTTTTAAGCACTGCGGTTTTATGTTTTTCTAAATATATTGTTTCATAGCAAACAAAATTCTTAATATCTAAACCGGAAACTTTCTGGCCATGGAATTTATCCATTAAAATAGCCCATAAGTTATCTTCGTGGTTAACTAAGAATTTAAGCCGCAATTGGTCGCCGTGATCGGCATCGCTAAACCTAAAACCTCCGGAATCATCAACTTTCCACATCGCTTCTTTCATTTTCAAAAAACCGGTTCGTATACTGGTAAGAAAAATTAAATCATACAATATCTTTGCAGACGAATCAAACATACTAAACGGTATTATTCCTGCAACTTTCTGGTTTCTTAGGGAAATTTTAAAAAGGTTCCTTAATTCTTGTAATCGTTGTTTTTGGTCTGGCAAATCCTTAATTTTTAGCAATTCTTCGCGAGACGGTTCTCCATAAAGATTTAGTATTATTTTTTCATTTTTCTCGCCCCATGCTCTAAGTATGCGGTCGGTTCCGTCTATGTCAAAAAGCAAAAATATTTCAGAAGAATTAAGTTTAAAAATTTCTCCGATAATATTAAGCGAAAAACCCGTTACTCCAAAGGGGTCTACAAAAAAGAAAGAAGGGTTTATCGCTCCGCACAAAGCCCTTTCTCTTTGTAAATCTTTGACTATCGGAAAAACTTTGTTTTCAAATTCACCCTCTTCGATAAAGACATTAAGCCATGAGTTGTTAATGTTTATTTTGCTAAATTCATTTTTTAAAAATTCAATTCGACCCTTATCACTATCAAAGAAATACAATTCTACTTTTCCTGCTCTTAAGTTATTTGTTGAGTTTAGTTTATTCAAGACATCTATCGCAGATTTTATTACTAATATTGGGGAGCCTGGCTCATTGTTTTCGTAAATACCGGGTCCGCAAAAACCGTCGACGTATACAATTTTCTGATATTTCTGCCCAACTATAGATAACCAGGATTGGAAATATGCTTTAAGGATTAAGTGTTTGGCTTTAGTGTGCAGCTCTTGAGGCCAGATTTTGGGAAGTATTTTTGACATTAAATTTGGATGCTCCGTAGGAAAAACTTACAAGGAACGGGTCAGGATTAACAAAATCATTTTTTATTTTTCTGGAAAAATATCATCCGCAGTGCCATATATACCATCGGGACCCAAGCTTCTTAATTCGTAAGATTGTCCATTATTCGAAACTTTATAATAGAACGGTTTTAGATAATGATCCATTCCATAAATCTGAAACCCTGCTTTTCTGGCTTCTTCTAAACTTTCGGGATATTTACCATATTTCTTTTTATATAATTCCAACAAGCCGGCATCTTGGGTCAAAGTCATTTTGCTTACTTTTACCTTGATTTCAGTGAATGGTCCGGATTTAGCTATAAATCCATAATAAAATAATGAGCCATAAAGCAAAATACTAAAAATAATTCCTAGCACACCTAAAATTATGCCGGTTATTGCTAAACCTTTACCGCTAAATTCTCGTTTTCTTATTTGTGAAAGAGCGATGATACCTAAAATAATCGCAATAATCCCTAATAATATGCCTACCGCGGGGATAAACGATATGATACCCAAAATTAAGCTTGCGATTGCGACACCAGATTTCTGTATTTTATTTGTATCCATAGGCTACCTTCCCTCCTTTTATTTTTCTTAAAAATCCAGTCTTTTGTATATGCTATCATAGATAGTCAAAAAGTCAAAATCTCCAAATGGAGCTTTGCTTAGATAACTGTTAACCCAATTTATCGCGATTTGGAGATAGAGAGATAGGATATTCGCTGGATTTGGCTTATTTTTCAATGAATTAGGCGGTTTTTCAAAACCCTAAACTGGGCTTAAATCCTTGAAAAATAATAACGCCCTAACCATTTGCAACGTCAAACGATAGAAGCATTGTCGTTAGTGCAAACAATTAGGGCTTATGTTATCTCTCGCTCTGGATTTTGAGAGAAATATGTGGCTGCCCACTTAGAGCGGGCATAGAAATCTATCTATGATTTATCATTAGGCTATTGAACAAAACTTTTTAGTTTATCCGGAGTAATAATCTGATACGAGCTTCCTTTATACTCCTTCCATTTTGCAAGAACCCTTGCATACTCGCGAGGTTTCCATTTGAACTCATAACCATAAAGCCTGCCTTCTCGCTCTTCAACCAAATCTACCTCGCTGCCATCATAAGTTCGCCAAAAATACTGACTTGCCTCTATATGATGATATTCTCGATATTTCATGCGTTCAACAACCATGAAATTTTCCCAAAGAGCCCCAAGGTCATCTCGTTTATCAAGCGGATTGAAGTTATTGATTATGGCATTCCGTATGCCTACATCGTAAAAATAAACTTTCCTCAACTTTGAAAGTTCACGCCTTTTATTCCGAGTAAAAACAGGCAACCGAAAAACTATAAAACTTTGCTCTAAGACATGAATATAGCGTTCAACCGTAACCCGATTTATCTTAAGCAAATTAGCCAGTTCTGTATATGAAACTTCATTGCTTATTTGATGTGAAAGAGCTTTAACGAGATTCGTAAAAATATCGGCATTTTTCATGCCTTGAAAGTCGAAAACGTCGCGATAAAGATAGCTGGTTTTCAATTCTTTCAGGATATCGACCTTATCTTCCTTCCTATGTTCAGTAACAACCTGGGGATAGCTGCCAAATATAAGTAGAGTTTCAAGCTCTTTCTTTTCGACAGTGGTCTTCTTAGCAACCTCTTCTAAAGAAATCGGGTAAAGTGTATAAACTTTTTTTCTGCCGGTCAAGGCTTCCTGTGTTTTATCCAATAGGTTCATCGTTGATGAGCCAGTGACAATAACTTGAACGGACTTTTTGAAGTAATCCGCCAAAAGCTTAAGCGTCTGTCCTATTGTCGAAAGCTTTTGCCCTTCATCAATAAAAACAATTTTTGCGCTGCCGACTGCTTTCTTTAACGCTGCGAGTCCACGATTTTCCAATAGATCGCGATGGTCAGGGTCATCGCAATTAAAAATTTTCGCTTCGCCCTTGGTTTTTAAATCTTTGACTACGTCTAAAGCGAGCGTAGTTTTTCCAACCTGGCGAGGCCCTTGAATAATCAGAACCTGCCCTCGAAAGGCATGTCTTAAAATATTTTCTTTGAGTATACGTTTTATCATAAGTCGGATAGACAATGGTTTGGCTTCCTATAGCCAAAGCCATGTGTGGCGTATTCTGGCTATCACAATGGCAATTTTACGCCTATCTCTGAACAAGTCAAGAGATAGTTAATAAATAAAACTCGACGTCATGCCACAATAGCTGTGAACCCCATTTATCGCGATTTGGAGATAGAGAGATAGGATATTGGCTGGGTTTGGCTTGATTTGACGGAGAGATAATTATAATTTCTTTAGCAGCACTTTATCGCCTTTGATTAATGCTAATTTCTTATTCCTTGTCCAACGTTTTATTTGGGCTTCACGCCTTAAAGCTGATGGTTTATTTGGGTGTTCTTCAGAAAATATGATTTCTTTTGCTCCGAATGATTTTGTGAAATGACCGCCTTTGCCTTGACGATGTTCGTTAAGTCTGCGTTGTAAATTATTGGTTATGCCGGTATACAAAGCTCCATTCTTGCAATTGAGAATATACACATGCCACATCATCCTTCGACTCACTTCTCGCTTACGCTCGTCGTTCGCTCAGGATACTCCTCCTCGTTCGCCTCGATGTTTAGTATTAAACCACTTGTACTGAGCGAGTGAGCCCCGCAGTTTCTGCGGGGCGAACGAGTCGAAGTACTGCCCGGCATGGATTCGAACCATGAACAACAGATCCAGAGTCTGTCATGTTGCCAATTACACTACCGGGCAATGAGACTTATGCTTTTTTAAAGAGTACTTTAAAAAAGCATCTAATCGAATTGTCCTGACGCCAGTCAGGACAAATTTAATCTGTGTTACCACCCTCGCTCCCTCTGGTCGCTCTGGGATAATTCGCACTATCATTTTTCCTGCGTCTGTTGACTTGGAAAAATGATGTTCTCATTATTCTATTATTTGCCCTAAATTCTTGCAAGGGATTTATTCTTCTTCGCCCTTCGCCGATTTAAACTATTGGTGGGGCTACGAAGGAATGAACTATAGGTTCATTCTGACTTGGTTAATTCGGTTTGCATAAGCACGTTTGCGGTGGGACCGGAAGATTCTGATCGGACACTATATTGTATCTGCCAGCCTTTTTCCAGAGAGCCAAATTCTTTTGTTTCCGAAAGCCCATATTGTTGAGGAATGTGCGATTTATAATTAAAGCAGAAAAACTTGTCTTTCTCTGTAAGCCCGAAGGTCGGGTCTACAGGAAGCCAGCCATAGGACGGAAGATATATCTCAACCCAGGCATGGCCTAAATCTTCTACGGCGTGGTTTTCATCCTTCCTAAGGTCAAAAGCGACTCCGCGCACCACTCTTGCCGGAACTCCGGATGAGCGCGAAAGTGCTACGAAAAGTTTTGCAAAATCATAGCAGATACCTTTTTTCCGCGCCAGGGTATCCTGCGGTGAATATGAGCGATAGGCGTTTGGGTTAGATTGGAATTGGCTCAAAAGCTCTTTATCGTATACAAAATTATCCGTAATAAAATCATAGATGGCTTTGGCTTTTAAATAAGGATTCTTGATGTTTGCTGTAAGAGTTGCGGCCTCTTCTTTTATGGGTAGCTCATCGGGATCAATCACTCCTTCTTTAAGCAAATATTTTTTTATTGACGCATCAAGAGGCGGATAATTATCGGGGACAGTTTCGGCTTTTATGTTAAGCGGGGTTGCATCAAGCTTTATGTCATAGGTAAAACCGGCGATAAATGTGGTTCCTGCCTTAAGCAGGGAATCATAGTAAACTACTATATCGTTGCCGTCAGTGTCTTTAAAAGTGGTGTTGGGGTTGGGGAAAATTTTTATATTACTGATCTCTGCGTGCGCGATTTCGTTACGGGGAACCGCTATGGACAATTTCATAAAAATGGTATCGCTTATAGCTTTGATTAAATATTTTTGGGTTATCTGGTATTTTAAAAAACTTTTCTTTTGGTGGGAACTTTCCGCCTGCGGCTTTTGTGAAGATGTATCTTGCGGGTTATCTGCTGCTATTTGGTCTGAATAATAAGTGAGCGTAATACCATCCACATCGAGTTTGATATATTCCTTTGTTTTTTCAATTATTTTACCTTCGACGGTTTTACCGTTTTTAAGGTGTATGGTTTCGGCAAATACCGGAGTAACCGCCAGAAGTACAAAAAATAAGCCTATTGTATTTAAAATTTTTAGCGCCATTCGATTTGTTTTAAATTACCCGCCGGAAACAACTGTAAAATCAATCCTTAATCTTTTTAACCCGCTGGCCGCAACTTCCACAATCGTCTTTAATCTCAAGATTGGTATCATTACATGATGGGCATTTCCAACGCCCGGAATTTATCCTTGCCTCCAAAACTTCATCTTTTTTTAAATGCGCCTTTGAAGGAGTTTCTATTGATTTGAAGGGGTTGCCTGAATGAAATATCAGGATTATTAACAGCGGCGTGGCAATGAGCACCACCAATATAAGGATAATCATTGAAACCGGCATAAGGGTTTTATTTTACCACTTTATCTTGAAAAATCCAACATCGTGTGCTATATCTTAATTGCCCTAAGAGATTACTTTTCTTAAAAACAACATTCAGGCCAACTGACGGGGTTACAGATTTCTTAACTAACCCCAGGGGGCGATAAAGTCCTGAATGCTAAAGACTAGTACTTAGGGTATAAAAATCGCCCCCTCTTCTTCTTCGCCCGTCGTCAAGTGGATCATGGGGTGCGCGGGATTCGAAGAACTTCGTTTTTTCAATAAACAAAGGGCGAAGAAGAATTCTGCAAAACCACACCAGAGGTTACTCCTGAATGGCGAAGCAGAATACCCGTCTAAAAGGACGGGTTTTTTTATTTTATTACTTTTTCTTAAGCTTCTGCTCTACCTTCGCCCAGCTATCGCGTAAGGTAGAAATGCGGTTAAAGATTAGTTTTGGGCCGGTGCTTTTGCTATCCAGGCAAAAATAGCCGAGGCGTTCGAACTGAAAACGCTGACTGGGATTAGCATTTTTAAGCGATGGCTCAAGCTTGGCAGCGGTAATAATTCCTAAAGAATCAGGGTTGAGATTGGATTTAAAATCCTTTCCCGGTTCAACCTTGTCCGGATCGGGACTATTAAAAAGCCGGTCGTAGAGATTAATTTGTGCGGTGAAACAATGTGCCGCAGACACCCAGTGGATGGTGGCTTTTACCTTGCGGCCATCGGGAGCATTGCCTCCGCGCGTTTTAGGGTCATAACTGCACTTTAATTCCACAATATTTCCGTTTTCATCCTTAACAACCTCTTCGCATTTAATAAAATAGGCATAACGCAGGCGCACTTCTTTGCCTACTGAGAGGCGGAAAAATTCTTTGGGTGGATTCTCGCGAAAATCATCTTGTTCAATATAAAGTTCGCGCGAAAAATATATTTTTCGTAAGCCCATCGAAGGGTCTTCCGGATTATTTACGGCTTCGAGTTCTTCGGATTTTCCATCCGGATAGTTAGTAATTGTAATTTTAAGCGGTTTAAGCACGGCCATTACGCGTTCGGCAGTTTTGTTTAACACTCCGCGCACTGCCTCCTCTAACACACCAACATCGATTGTGCTGTTAAATTTGGCCGCGCCGATTTCTTCGCAGAAATTATGCAGTGCTTCTCTGGGATAGCCGCGGCGCCGCAATCCCGCGACGGTTGGCATGCGCGGGTCATCCCAGCCATCAACAAATTTCCCCTGCACGAGTTCGAGCAGTTTTCGTTTGCTCAATACTGTGTAGGTAACATTTAAACGCGCAAACTCGATTTGCTGGGGATGGAATATCCCTAATTCATCAAGGAACCAATCGTATAAAGGCCGATGGTTTTCAAATTCCAGCGTACAGATTGAGTGGGTAATTTTTTCCAGAGAATCTTCCAGGCCATGAGCCCAATCGTAGGTTGGATAAATGCACCACTTATCTTTCGTGCGGTGATGGCTGGAATGTAAAATTCGATACATTATCGGGTCGCGCAAATTTAAATTTGGATGCGCCATGTCGATTTTTGCGCGCAGCGTCTTTGCGCCATCGGGAAATTCGCCATTGCGCATGCGGGTAAATAAATCTAAATTTTCTTCTACACTGCGGGTTCGGTACGGGCTATTTTTTCCGGGAGCGGTTAGGGTTCCGCGCAATTCCCGCAATTTTTCTGCGTCTAAATCGCAGACATAGGCTTTGCCTTTTTTAATCAGGGTAATTGCGTATTCATACATTTGTTCAAAATAATCTGAGGCATAAAAAAGCCTGTCTTCGAATTTTGCGCCAAGCCATTTTACGTCTTCAATAATCGAATCCACATACTCCTGCTCTTCTTTGCAAGGATTAGTATCGTCAAAACGGAGGTTGAATTTTCCGTTATATTGCTGGGCAATGGAATAATTCAGATAAATTGCTTTGGCATGGCCGATGTGGAGGTATCCGTTTGGTTCCGGCGGAAAACGTGTATGCACTCGCGAGTTAAAACGGCCAGTTTCATTATGCTCGTCAATGATTTCGGTAATAAAATTCGGTTTCATATATAAAACGGATGTCGCGGATTACTGCGGATTCAGACGGATGTATTTACCCGTGACATTCGCAATTATCCGTTTGCATCCGTGCCTTTATCCCAATAATCAATTAACCGGTTGAGTCGCGAGACAACTTTTTCTTTGCCCAGGACTTCCATGCTTTCAAATAATCCGGGGCCGACTTTTTTTCCGGAAAGCGCCACTCTTGTCGGATGGACCAGATCTTTTGGCTTAAGGCCAAGGCTAGCTGCGACTTCGCGGAATTCTTTTTCGGTTTCCTCTTTATTAAAATTTGTAATGCCAGAAAGTTTATCCGCAAGCACTTTTATTTCCTTAGATAAATTCCGGTCGAGGATTTCTTTGGTATCTTCATCGTAGGTATAATCGTCGTAAAAACAGAATCTGGCGCGCACGAATAAATCCGAAAGTTTGGAAAGCCTGTCCTTAAATAGTAACAATACCTTGCGCAGGTAATCTTTATCGGTACTCTCCGGCACAAAGTCTTTATCTTTAAGGTACTCCTCTATAAGAGCTATGTACTCATCCGGGCTTTTTTTCTTGATGTATTCGCCATTTATCCAGTTCAATTTATCCATGGAAAAAGCCGCGGCGGTTTTGTTGACTTTTTTTATTTCGAAAATGTCTTTCGCCTCATTAAGCGTGATGATTTCGCGGTTTCCGCCGGGAGACCAGCTTAAAAGCAAAAGATAGTTAGCAATGGCTTGGGCCAAATACCCTTCTTGTTTATATTCCCGAATGGAAGTTGCACCGTAACGCTTGGACATTCTTCCGCCTTCTTCTGACATAATCAAAGGCACATGCGCGTATTGCGGGATTTTAAAGCCGAGGGCTTTATACATTAAAATCTGCTTTGGGGTATTGGAAATGTGGTCCTCTCCTCTTATAACCAGCGACATCTCCATTAATGCGTCATCAATACAACAACTGAAATTGTAAGTCGGCGTGCCGTCTTTTTTAATAATAACTTCTTCCTCTTTGGGCAATTCGTTAAAAACGATTTTGCCGCGGATTAAATCGTCAATTTCGACGTTGGCAAAATCATATTTAAAAAATATGGCGTCATCTTTTTTGTAAGCTCGGCCAGCATCGATAAGTTTTTGCGCATATTCGCGGTATAAATCAAATCTTTTTGACTGATAATAAATTTCATCGAAATCCATGCCCAGCCACTTTATGCTTTCCAAAATTTCATCAAGATATTCTTTTTTCGAACGTGCAATGTCGGTATCTTCAATGCGTAGAATAAATTTTCCACCGGTGTGGCGGGCATAGAGCCAGTTAAAAAGGCAAGTTCTTGCTCCGCCGATATGTAAATAGCCGGTAGGCGATGGTGCGAATCTAACTTTTACCATGTTTTTCTCCCTCGTATAACGCTTTGATATTTTGTTCGATTAATTCTTTATTGTTATGAAAAACTTCTTTTAAAAATTCGATTATGGTTGATTGTTTCAGAAGATTGGGCATTTGTTTAATCAGCACACCAAGAGCAACCACGTTTGCGCATTTAATATTGCCGCAATCCAGGGCAATTTTATTAAGCGGAAGGTAAACTATTTTGCCTTTAGAAATTTGCGATTTATCTTTTATTAAATCGGCGTTCAAGACAAAAAAACAGTTTTTATTAAATATTTTTTTAAACAATTCAATGGATTGCTGATTGAGCAGCATTGCTACATCCGACGTCTCCACTAAAGGTGAGGCAATTCTCTCATCCGAAATTTTTACGAAACAATAAGCAGTGCCACCTCTTACTTCCGCGCCGTAAGAGGGAAAATAGGTAGCGGATTTGCCTTCTCTTATCGCGCAAGTTGCCAAGAGTTTGCCCAGGCTCATCAAACCTTGCCCACCAAATCCAGATATCAGTATGTTTACCGTCATATTTAAATTCCAAGTACCAAGCACCAAATTCCAAATAAATTCCAAATTCCAATTTTCCAATATTCAAAACCGTTTGGAATTTTGGTCATTGAACCATTGGAATTTATTTGGTGCTTGGTATTTGGGATTTGGAATTTCATTTATCTTTTATTACTCCTAACGGGAATGTTTTAACCATCTCCTCATCTATCCACTTCATGGCATTTATTGGGCTCTTTTGCCAGATTGTCGGACAGGGGCTTAAGACTTCGATGATAGAAAAACCTTTGTTTTCGATTTGATTGGAAAAAGCTTTTTTGATATATTCGCGCGTTTTAATTACTTCCCGTGGGCTCGATATGGTTGAGCGCACGGCAAAAGCCACTCCGGAAAGTGTGGCCAATATCTCGCTTAATTTTACCGGCCATCCTTCGCCGCTTTTCGGATTCCTGCCCCAGGGAGTTGTTGCCGTTGGCTGGCCAACCAGTGTCGTTGGTGCCATTTGTCCGCCGGTCATTCCATAGCAGGCGTTATTTATAAAAATACAGGTAAGGTTTTCTCCGCGATTGGCAGTATGAAATGTTTCCGCTAAACCTATCGAAACTAAATCGCCGTCGCCTTGATAGGTGAAGACCACATTTTGCGGCCGGCATCTTTTGATTCCGGTAGCAACCGCAAGCGCTCTTCCGTGCGCAGCTTCGCAAACGTCAAAATCCCAGTAATCATAAGCCACAACCGCGCAACCAACCGGTGCAACACCAATAGTTTTCTCGCTTAACTTCATCTCGTCGATAACTTCCGCAACCAACCG
Source organism: bacterium (assembly GCA_021796115.1). Classification (GTDB taxonomy): domain Bacteria; phylum Omnitrophota; class Gorgyraeia; order Duberdicusellales; family 4484-171; genus JAJYOP01. Next base: position 7,048 of record JAJYOP010000030.1, on the reverse strand, counting down.
GTGCAAAATTCCGTGGCCGCAGCCGGAACAATAGTGCGTTGAAATATTTTTAAGCGATGCGGGTCTAGTTTTATTTGGCATGTTTTTCGATAAATTTTGCGATTTCGTGCGCTTTAGGAATCCCTCCGCCAGTTTTTCCCAAGAAATGGATTTCCTTTTCGGGAATCGATAGGTGCACATCTTCAACCATCTGGCCCAGTGATTGTTCGACGACAAATACTTTTCTTATTTTTTTGGAAATCGTTTTTAGATTTTTTTCCGGATATGGCCAAAGGCTAATCGGCCTAAATAGTCCGACCTTAACTTTCTTTGCCCGTAAAATATCGATGGCCTCTAAAGCAATTCTTGCTTCTGAACCATAAGCAATAATCAGGTATTTTGCGTCGTTAGTTTTATGGGTATCGCTTCTTTGCTCGTTTTCTTTTATCTTCTGCCACTTCTTTCTTAAATGTTCATTATGAACCTCTAAGCCGCCCTCTTTGAGAAAGAAAGATTTCACAATATTTGCGGTTCTGCCGGACTTCCCCGTAAGCGCCCAGGTTTTTGGGGGAAGTTTTTTGGTAAAGCCGCTTTCTTTGGGAAACTCTACCGCCTCCATCATTTGTCCGATGATTGCGTCAGCTAAAACCAAAACCGGTGTCCGGTAAAAATCAGCAAGGTCAAAGCCGAGCATAACAAGCCTGGCAGCTTCTTCGGGACTATACGGCGCGAAGCACGGCGTAAAATAATCACCGTGTCCACCGCCCCTTGTTGATTGAAAATAATCGCTTTGAGCGGAGGCAATATTTCCTAAGCCTGGACCGCCGCGCATAACGTTAATTATTACTGCCGGAAGTTCGGCTCCAGCCATGTAAGAAATACCCTCCTGTTTTAACGAAACTCCCGGGCTTGAAGAACTTGTCAATACACGCACACCGCAAGCTGATGCGCCAAAAACCATATTTATCGCAGCAATTTCGCTTTCCGCCTGGATAAAAACACGCCCTTCATCATGCATTCTTTTAGCCATGTAAGACGGGATTTCGTTTTGCGGGGTTATGGGGTAGCCAGCGTAAAAGAAACAGTTGGCCTTTATGGCAGCTTCGGCCATAGCTTCGTTACCGCTCATTAATACCTTTTTAGATGTTTTCGCTTTCATAAATCTCAATACAATAATCCGGGCAGATTAAAAAACAAAATCCACAACCGCTGCACTTTGATGCCTCTTTTTTCGCTACGTATTTAACGCCTTTTTTATTTAAATCGGAGGATAGTTTAAGGTGTTTGGCCGGGCAGAAAAAAATACAAAGCTGGCAACCCTTACATTTATCTTTATTTATGTTAACTTCGAAAGAACTTGTCATTTCTCTAACAAAATTTCTTCTCTAAGCGCATGTTTTATGCGGCTGGTAAGGCTTTGCGCGTCTAAACCGTAGAGTTTAAACAATTCTGTGCGGGAAGCAAAAGTTATAAACTCGTCAGGAAAACCGGCGCGGATTAATTTTACTTTTTCAGACATCTCTTCCCTATCATAAAATTCCGCGACCGCGCTGCCAAAACCGCAAAGCAGATTGCCTTCTTCAAGTGTAATAATCAATTTAAAGTTATTTCCGGCATATTTTAACAACTCTTCATCCAATGGTTTTATAAAACGCGCGTTGACGAGGCAAGCATTAATGCCTTCTTCTTTAAGCAAAGATACGCAGGCAATTGCTTCTTTGGCCATTGAGCCGAGAGCAATTATGCAAACGTCCTTGCCTTCAAAGAGAATCTGCGATTTACCAAGCAAAACTTTCTCGCGAAAACCCAACGAATATGCTTCTCCTTTTGAGTAACGAATGCTGGCTGGATTATTTTGCCCCATAGCAAATTCAAGCATATCTTCGAGTTCTTCTTTATCTTTCGGCGCCATACAAATCATATTGGGAATCATCCTTAAATAAGCGATGTCAAAAACACCGTGATGCGTGGGGCCGTCTTCGCCGACTACCCCGGCACGGTCAATCGCAAATAAGACATTCAATTTTTGAAGAGCAACGTCATGAATTATTTGGTCGAATGCCCGTTGCAAAAATGTCGAATAAATTGCAACTACCGGTTTAAGCCCTCCCTTGGCAAGGCCCGAAGCAAAACCAACCGCATGGGCTTCAGCTATCCCTACATCATAAAATTTTGCGGGAAACTTTTCTTTAAATAAATTGAGGCCGGTGCCTTTGGGCATGGCCGCAGTAATTGCAGTTATTCTTTCATCTTTTTCCGAAAGCGCGATAAGTTTCTTTGCAAAAACGTCGCCGAAACCTTCTTTGGGTTCTTTAGAAGGCGCGCCGCTTTCGCTGTTAAAACTTGGGGCGCTGTGAAAATCTTCGGGATTATTTTCCGAAGGCTTAAAACCTTTGCCCTTTTTAGTAAGTATATGCAAAACTCTCGGCCCTTTTAGGGAAATAACATTCTTTAGTGTCGGTATTAACTTATTGAAATCGTGTCCGTCAATCGGCCCGAAATATCTGAAGCCTAATTCTTCAAAAAATATCCCCGGAACGATTAAACCCTTAAGCGCTTCTTCGAATTTCCTTGCCTTGGGGGCAAAGCTCTTAGTCAAAGAAAAATGTTCAAGAAAAGCCTCGACCTCGTTTTTTATTCGGTTATAAACTGGCGTGGAAATAATTTTTGCCAGATAATTGCTTAAAGCCCCCACGGAGGGAGAAATGCTCATTTCGTTATGATTGAGAATTATTAAAACATCGCTTTGCGCATGGCCGCAGGAATTAAGCGCTTCAAAACTCATCCCTCCGGTCAAAGCGCCGTCGCCGATTATCGCTACTGTTTTCGAACTATTATTTTTTATTTTTTTTGCTTCGGCCATGCCATGCGCCCAGGAAATTGAGGTCGAGGCGTGGCCGGAAATGTAAGTATCAAACGCTGACTCCTCTGAATTGGGAAAGCCGCTTATTCCTTTATATTCTCTTAAGCGCGCGAAAGAATCCCGCCGGCCGGTCAGTATTTTATGGGCGTAAACCTGATGGCCTACGTCAAAAATAATCGTGTCCTGTGGGGTATTAAGCAAAGAGTGAAGCGCGATACTCAATTCAACCGCACCAAGGCTTGAAGCAAGATGACCGCCTTTTTGCGAAACGACATCGATGATCAAGGTACGTATTTCGGCAGCAAGCGCCTCGAGATCGGGTATGCTTAAATTTTTTAAATCGCCCGGTGAATTTATTTTCTCGATAATCATTTTTATTTTCTTTTAAACACGAATTGCCATAAATTTGGAGACGACCCATTCGACTGCGCTCTAGGCGCGCCATTGAACGATTAGAACGAGCCGAAGGACGAATTGCCACGAATAGAAAATGAATTAATGCGTGGCAATTCGTTTTTTATTCGTGATAATTCGTGTCTTTTACGATTTCCTCTATTGCCGCGTTTATGACTTTTACATCGGCATCTTTTATCTCATAAAACTCTATGCCTGTATCATGGTAACCTATACCTTGTTTGTAGGGGCTTCTTTTGTCCACGACCCAAACAATCCGACCTTTACAGGATACCGTATAGTCTCTTATTTGAACCTGCAATCCTACGGTTGAAGCGATTTCGAGTTTTTCTTCGATGATTACGCGCACGCCTCCGGCAGATATATTTTCGGTATGAGTTGTTATGATGTGCTCATGGAAAGTATAAATTTTTATTGCACAGGGAAATTGCGCACGTACAAACCTTCTTTTTTCGATACCTTGATAATCCATATTCAACCTCGTGGTTCGACTTCGCTCACCATCATTCATGAACCATCCTGAGCTTGTCGAAGGACTTTGCTCGGTCAGGGTAAGGTGCAGCGTTTTACCTACCCCCTGTTACCTGACCCCTGTCCCCTGAATCTTGTTTATATTCTACTCTTTTTATCGAAAGCGCTTTGCCGGTTTTTTCATCCGCTTCGATGATTACGCCCTGGATACGCACATCGCCCTCGGAAAGATTAAAACGCACCGGCATATTTGTAACAAAACGCTCGATTATCTGGTGTTTCTCTCTTCCTAAAATCGAATCAAAACTTCCGGTCATGCCGACATCCGTGATGTAAGCGGTAAAATTATCGATTATCCTTTCATCAGCCGTGGGTATGTGCGTATGTGTGCCGAGCACCGCAGTTACTTTTCCGGCAAGAAAAAAACCCATGGCCAGTTTTTCGCTGGTTGCCTCCGCATGCATATCTACGATAATGACTTTTGCCTTAGTTTGAAGCTCTTCGATAATACTTCTTACTGCCTTAAACGGGCAATCAATCGGCTGCATAAAGACGCGGCCCAAAAGATTAACTACTCCTATTTTTTTTCCAGCGGCTTCTTTTACAAGATACCCTCTTCCTACAGCAAGCTCTCCGTAATTAAGCGGCCGAATAACGTCAAACTCCTCAAGGACCTCTTTTGATTCCTGTTTTTTAAAAATATGGTCGCCGGTCGTAATTATGTCGATATGGGCGTTAAAAAGGTCGGTTGCCGTACTTTGAGTGATACTCGAGCCTCCGGCGGCATTTTCGCCGTTGGCAATTATAAAATCAAGCTCAAGACGCTTTTTTAAATCAGGCAGAAACTCTTTAAGATAGTTTCTTGCAGGCTTGCCGACTATGTCTCCGATAAACAGCACTTTCATGGCGTATATTTTAACTCTTTTTCCTTACTTAACAACTCTAAAATCGGAAGTTAAAAAGCGAAAGGAAATGGAAGGTGGAAGATGGGAGGGTAATGTTTTTTCTTTCCATTTTCCAGCTTCTGTCTTCTAACTTTTTCCTTTCATTTAGCGTAATCAACCGCCCGAGTTTCCCGGATTGCGGTTATTTTAATATTTCCCGGATAATCCATCTCTGCTTCGATTTTTTTCTTTATTTCATGAGCCAGCAGGGCGACTTCTTCGTCTTTTACTTTTGTCGGCTGGATAATTACCCTTATCTCTCTACCCGCCTGGATAGCGTAACTCTTTTCAACCCCCTGAAAAGAATTGGCTATACCTTCAAGCTCTTTTAGCCTTTTAATGTAGCTCTCAAGTGTCTCTCTTCTTGCTCCCGGCCGCGATGCAGAAATGGCGTCGGCAACCAGTGCAAGGAGCGAATAGAGCGAAGAAAATTCTTTTTCTTCATGGTGGGCCTCGGCAGCATTAATCACGACTTCGTTTTCGCCGTATTTCTTGAGAAGCTCTGCTCCAATTTGCGCGTGCGTTCCTTCAACCTGATGGTCTATAGCCTTTCCGATATCATGCAGGAGGCCTGCTCTTTTTGCAAGCCGGGAATCGAGTTCGAGTTCGGAAGCAAGTATGCCCATAATAAAAGCCACTTCTTTTGAATGCTGAAGAGCGTTCTGGCCAAAACTTGTCCGGTATTTTAATTTACCGAGAAGCTTTATTATTTCCGGATGCAGGTTGTGCACGCCTACTTCAAAGGCGCAGGATTTTCCTTCTTCTACTAATTGTTTCTCAAACTCCTCTTTTGTTTTTTCGACAATTTCTTCAATGCGCGCCGGATGAATTCTCCCATCCTGTACCAGCCTATCAAGTGAAATGCGGGCAATTTCTCTCCGTATGGGGTCGAAACTCGATAAGTTTACCGCCTCTGGCGTGTCGTCTATTACTAAATCAACGCCGGTTGCCATTTCAAAAGCGCGGATGTTTCTTCCTTCGCGGCCGATAATTCTCCCCTTTATTTCATCGTTGGGAAGAGGCACTACGCTAACCGTAGTTTCTGCAGCTTGTTCCACGGCACATCTTTGAATGGCAAGCGAAATTATTTCTTTTGCTTTTTTGTCCGCTTCTTCCCTTACCTCTTCTTCCATGGTCCTGATCATTTTTGCTTTATCGCCACGAAGTTCTTCCTCGTATCTTTTGAGCAAAAGCTCCCTTGCTTCTTCCTGGGTAAGAGAGGATATTCTTTTAAGTTTTTCTTTTTCTTCTTCGATTAATAGCTTCAAGCTTTCATTTTTTGCTTCGAGATCGCTTGATAATTTTTTCAGATTTGTTTCTCTGCTGGTTAACTCCTGCTCTTTGTTCTCGATAAAATCGAGCCTTTTTTCTAAATTCTCTTCGCGCTGGATAAGCCTTTTTTCCAGCTGAAACAACTCTTCTTTTTTGGATGCATGCTGCTTATCAAAATCTATGCGCAGCTTGTAAAGCATTTCTTTTCCGTCTAAATCTGCTTTGCGAAGAATTTCTTCGGTCTTGATTTTTGCTTCCTTCAGGATTTTATCGGCATCGTCTTTGGCTTTTTTGAGCTTATTCTTTTCAAAAACCTCGCCCAGCCACCATCCCCCAACCAGGCCTAAGGCAACGCCCAGTATTATGTAAATGATCATCGTTATCATAATTTTCCTCCTTTTGTAAAATGATTACACCAATTTGTAATCGGTGTAATCCCTGCCTTATGGCAGGTTCTCCTGATTTTGTAATCTGTGTTAAATCGAAAACGCCTCGCTGACAACTACGTCAACTTTCTCGTCAGAGGATGGATAGATAGGAAGGTTTTCCAGGATTTGGAATTCGAAAGCAACACCTGCTTTTTTACAAAGAGGATTCAAGGCCTTTAAAAAGCGGTCGTAATAACCTTTACCCCGGCCAAGCCGGTTTTTGTCGCGGTCAAAGGCCAGGCCCGGTACAATTACCAAATCTAGCTCTCTAGGGTAGATTTTTTTTGTCTTTTTTGTGTCGGGTTCACTTATACCGTAAGCCCCGGGAACAAAATCCTCTTTTAAATTTTTTATCTCGAAAATTTCTAAGTTCTTTTTTTTCAAATCCACGACTGGAAAACAAAATCTTTTCAATCCTAAATCTTTCCTAACCATCCCTAAAATATCCACTTCTCCCTTTATAGGAAAATACACCATAATGAGTTTTGCTTTTTTGTATATAGGTAAGCTTGATAAGCGTTTTTCGACATTTAGGCTCCTCCTTTTTAACTCTTCTTTAGTTAAAGACAAGAGTTTTGCTAATAATTTCGTTCTTATTTCTTGTTTACTTTCCATTACGGCACTTAACATTTTTATAGTATACCATTTTTAACCCAAGAAGTAAACCTCGCCTAAAA
>JAJYOP010000029.1 GCA_021796115.1 bacterium | reverse complement strand
GAGACAATCCTTCGACAAGCTAAAGGTGGTTCGAAGGATGGTTGAGCGAAGGCCTTCGACTACGCTCAGGCCGAGTCCTGAGTTTATCGAAGGATGAAGTCGAACCATAACCAAACAATGACCAAATCCCAAATTCCAAATCACAAATCTCAAATAAATTCCAATGACCAAAATCCCAATGTCCTAAACAAAACCCGTTTTGGTCATTTGAACATTGGAACATGGAACTTATTTGGAATTTGGAGTTTGGTGCTTGGAATTTGTTTGTATCTTGTCTCTTGATTATTGGTTATTTAATAAGGAGATAAACATGAATAAAATCTTTGAAAATATTACAAAAACAATTGGCAATACGCCACTGGTTAAATTAAATCGAATAACCGAAGGAGTATCTGCAACTATCCTGGCAAAATTAGAATCGTTTAATCCGCTCTCAAGCGTAAAAGACAGAATCGGTGTGGCTATGATTGAAGACGCCGAGAAAAAAGGATTACTTAAAAAAGGTTCGGTGATTATCGAGCCGACAAGCGGAAACACCGGCATCGCTCTTGCTTTTGTCGCCGCAGCAAAAGGATACAAATTAATTCTAACTATGCCGGAAACCATGAGTGTCGAAAGGCGGCAGCTTTTAAAAATTTTTGGAGCTGAACTCGTGCTTACCGACGGCACCAAAGGAATGAAAGGCGCGGTTAGCAAAGCTGAAGAGCTTGCAAAAACAACCCCGAATAGTATAATTTTGCAACAGTTCAATAATCCCGCTAATCCTGAGATACACCGCAAAACTACGGCAGAGGAGATTTGGAACGACACTGACGGCAAGGTTGATATTCTTGTCTCAGGCGTGGGAACCGGTGGGACCATTACCGGGATTGCCGAAGTCATAAAAAAGAAAAAGAAAACTTTTAGGGCAATCGCAGTTGAACCGGAAACTTCGCCGGTATTATCAGGCGGAGCTCCCGGGTCGCATAAAATTCAGGGCATTGGCGCAGGTTTTATCCCTCAGGTTTTAAACCGGGATATTATTGACGAGGTTATTAAAGTTAAAGATGCCGATGCCGGAATCATTGCCCGTAAATTAGCAAAACTTGAAGGAATCCTGGCTGGTATCTCAAGCGGTGCAGCTTTGTGGGTTGCTCTAGAAGTTGCCGGCAGAAAAGAGAACAAAGACAAAGTGATTGTGGTGATATTACCTGACACAGGCGAAAGGTATCTCTCTACTTGGTTATTCCAGGAAGCCTGAAACGACGGAGGAAGAAGGTGGATAAGAAAGAAAATTTAGGGATAGTTGACACAAAATTTTTTAATTTGCCACAAGGCATTACGTTGGCAAGCGGCGAGAAATTAGAGCCAGTCACTATTGCCTATGAAACGTATGGAGCGCTTAACAAAGAAAAATCAAATGCAGTTTTAATTCTGCATGCGCTGTCAGGCGATGCTCACGCTGCAGGCCTTCATGAAGGAGAAGATAAGCCTGGCTGGTGGGATGCGATGATTGGCCCGGCAAAAGCTTTCGACACGAATAAATATTTTGTCATCTGCTCTAATGTTTTAGGCGGATGCCGGGGCACTACCGGTCCTTCGAGCATTAACCTAAAAACAAATAAACCTTACGCTCTGGGTTTTCCGCTTATCTCAATAGGCGATATGGTCACAGCGCAAAAAGCGCTTATTGACCATCTTAGTATTGAAAAATTGCTTACTGTTGTCGGCGGCTCAATGGGCGGAATGCAGGTTCTATCCTGGCTGGTTAAATATCCTAAAGCTGTGCGCAGCGCCATACCAATTGCCACAGCGCTTAAGCATTCTCCGCAGCAAATTGCTTTTGATGAAGTGGGAAGACAGGCGATTATGGCTGATCCAAATTGGAAGTCGGGTAATTATTATGACGGCACGCATCCCGATAGCGGGCTTGCCGTAGCCAGGATGGTCGGCCACATTACCTACATGAGCGATATTTCTATGGAAGAAAAGTTCGGCCGGCAGAGGAAAAATGGAGTCGGGCCATTTAAATTTACCGCTGATTTCGAAGTGGAAGGCTATCTGCGTTACCGCGGTGACAATTTTGTAAAAAGATTCGATGCAAATTCCTATCTTTATATCACAAAAGCCATGGATAATTTTGATGCATCAGCTAAAAGGCCTTTTCACGAAGTGCTCTCGGGCCAGCCGGTTAAAGTTTTAGCGATTGCTTTTAAATCCGACTGGCTGTATCCTGCCTATCAATCCAAAGAAATCGTAAAAGCCTGTAAGCATGCGGGGATTGAAACGAGTTACTGTGAGGTAGATTCTACTTACGGCCATGATGCCTTTCTTCTCGAAACAGAAGAAGAAACGCACCTTATCTCGCATTTTTTGAAAAGCGTTTCGCAAAAACGAGGTAAAACATGAAAGAGAAAGAAATAGTCAAAGCCGACCACAAAGCCATTCTTGACATGGTTGAGCCAGATTCATCCGTGCTCGACCTTGGCTGTGGCGATGGAGACCTGCTTGACCTTTTAGTCAGGGAGAAAAATGTGCGCGGTCAAGGCATTGAGATCGATGAACAGGCGATTTACAGGTGCGTTGCGCGAGGCTTAAGCGTCCTGCATGGTGACATAGACACGGGCCTCTCGGAATATAAGGATAAAGCCTTTGACTGCGTAATACTTAATCAGAGTTTGCAACAGTTAAGGCATGTCGAGACAGTGCTTAACGATGCTTTGCGTGTGGGTAAAAGGGTAATTATCGGTTTTCCGAACTTTGCTCATTTTAGCGCGCGCCTGCGTTTATTTTTTAAAGGAAGAGTTCCGGTAACCGCATCGCTTCCCTATACCTGGTATGAGACGCCAAACTTACATTTTTTAAGCCTGTCCGATTTCATTGATTATTGCAGAGAAAAAAATATAAAGATTAAACGAAGCGTATACTTTGATAGAGACAAGCGGGTAAGGTTTTTACCAAATTTACTTGCTAACATCGGAATTTTTCTGATTTCAAGATAGATGGCTTAAATCCAATTTTGTTAAGCAAGAAAAAGGAGGGTTAGGTAAAATGTTGCAGATAAAAATCATTAAACAGAAAGATTATGTTTATCTGGTTGAATTGAAAGGCTCTCTTGATACAGAAACCTATCTGGAGCTGGAAGAAAATTTGAGCGAAATAATTAACGAAAAGACAAAAGCTGTAATCTTCGATATGAGCGGAGTAGATTACATAAGCAGCATCGGCATCAAGGTGGTAATTGAAACAAAAAAATCTTTGCAACGTATGAATGCGAACTTTGCGATGTCAAACCTTCAGCCGCAGATTAAAAAGATTTTTGATATGATGAAAATATTGCCGATGTTCGATATCTTTGACGATATGCCAGAAGCCGATAAATATATAGACCAGATTATAAAGGAAGAAATAGAAAAGGCGAAAAATAAATGAAACCCTTGATTTCTTTCGTAGATATAGATGAAACCTGGGAGGTAGAGTATCTTAAAAAGGCATTAGCCGATAAGTGCACGTTTAAGAATTTTAGCGAAACCGCAGACCTTGTGCTTAGTGAAATCAAAGATACCACCATACTTTCCACATTTATCCAGTCTAAGGTAAATAAAAAAGTAATCGATGCCTTGCCCGCCTTGCGGCTCATTACTACCCGTTCAACCGGTTTTGACCATATAGATATCGAATACGCGCGCTCCAAAGGCATAGCGGTTTCCAATGTGCCGACCTACGGCGAAAACACAGTTGCCGAACATACATTTGCACTCATTCTATCGATTGCCAGGAATCTGAAAAAAGCCCATTTTAAATCTGTGGAGGGAGATTTTTCCATCAAAGAGCTGATGGGATTTGACTTAAAGGGTAGAACCATAGGTGTGGTAGGCACAGGCCATATAGGATTGCGAGTCATAAAAATGGCGGTTGGTTTTAGCATGAACGTATTGGCTCATGACCCGATGCCAAACCAATTCTTAGCCGAGATTTTAGGATTTAAATTTACGGACTTAGACAGCCTTTTGAAAAATTCTGATATCATAACGCTGCACGCTCCCTACAATAAAAAGACCCACCATCTGATAAACATGGATAATATAGGGCTTATCAAAAAGGGGGCCATTCTTATCAATACTGCCCGCGGCGGGTTGGTAGATACGCTTGCTCTCACCAAGGCTCTGGATTCAGGCATATTATCAGGCGCGGGCCTTGATGTCCTGGAGTCAGAAGATATTATTCTTGAGGAAAGGCAGCTTCTTATGCGTAAAAAGAAAGATTATTATAACCCAGAAAAATTACAACTGGCTTTACGCAACGCCCTTCTTTTACAGAGAGAAAACGTTATCTTTACTCCCCATATCGGTTTTTATTCAAAAGAGGCCTTGCAAAGGATATTGGATGTAACTATTCATAACATAATAGGCTTTATCGATGGCAATCCTTCTAATTTAGTGGGTTGTTAAAATAAGAAAATAATTTTTCACTGGTTTCCTAAAAATTCTTTTACACCCCAAAACACAAAGTAACGCAAAAGCACTAATTGTCAAATCGCAAAAAATTCTTTGCGTATTAGCGTTTGTGTTTTTGCGTTATCAAGGTAGTTTTCCAGAGATTTTTTTAGCAGACTTGACAATTGTTGATAAGTGATGTGATATATAGGTAGATAAGAATGGGGAGGCCGTAAGGCGGTCTGAGAATTTCGCGAAAAAAGCGAAAGACCCTTATAACCTGTCCTGCTTCGCCCGTCGCGAATCCAAATGCGGTTCGGGCTTCGCAGGGACTGCTTCGTAATAGTTAGTATCGTGAAATTTTCGCAGGTTTTAGTATCTAATTCCTGCGAAGCTCGTCAGAGCTATTGCGGTCTTAACAAAGAGCGAAGCAGAACTGGATAATGCCAGCGTAGGGAAGGTAGATATTGGCCCTATTGCCCGGCAATAGGGTTTTTGCTTTATATGGCTAATGCACAAACTAAATAATTGCAGATTATATTTAGTGGCTACTGAAAGATATGCAAAAAACCGGCTATTGGTAGATATTATTTCCGATGCCCTAGACGGCGGGGTAGATATTCTGCAGATGCGCGAGAAGAATAAGAGTAAAGAAGAATTAATAAGGCTTGGCAATGAACTTTCGTTGCTTTGCCGCAAAAGAAACAAAATCTTTATCGTTAATGACGATCCTATGCTTGCGAAGGAAATAAATGCCGACGGCGTGCACATGGGCCAGGAAGATTTTAAAAAAATTCCGCTGCAAAAAGCAAGAAATTTAATCGGCAGGGGAAAAATAATCGGTATCTCTACGCATTCTTTTGAACAATTTAAAAGTGCTAACGCCAGCGACGCAGATTATATCGCTTTTGGGCCAATTTTCGATACGCCGACAAAAAATTATTTCCTCGGCACAAGCCAGATAAAATCAATTATGCAAATCACGCAAAAGCCGGTTTTTTTTATCGGAGGTATAAATCTTTCCAACATTGATAAAGTTCTAAGCGAGGGTGCGAAAAATATAGCTTTAATCAGGGGAATTCTCGAAGCCAGAGATGCAAAGAAAGCAGTTAGTGCTTTCAAGGAGAGAATCGATGATTCCCGCCCTTCCAAAACAAAATAAGTTTTTCTCTAAAAATTTGGAAAGGTTGGGTAGAAAAATAGTTTATCAAAAAAGATATTTTAAAAAAGGAAGGGCGGGATGAATATAAAAATAAACGGTAAAAGCGAAACAATACAGGCAAATTCAATTGCGGAATTAATCATACAAAAGGGTCTTTGCGCAGAAAGGATAGTTGTGGAACATAATTTTAATATCCTTTCCAAAGAAAAGTGGACTGAGGTTATTTTATCGGAAAACGATAATATCGAAATTGTGAGTTTCGTTGCAGGAGGATGAAGGTGGAAGATGTATTAAAAATTGGCAGTAAGGAAATAAAAAACCGGCTTTTTATCGGAACCGGAAAATTCTCAAGTTATCCGCTAATGAAACAGGCTCTGGAAGAAGCCGGAGTCGATATCGTTACCGTTGCCCTGCGCAGGGTGGATAGCGCCTCAAAAACGGAAAATATACTCGATTATATCCCAAAAAATTGCACGGTGATGGTGAATACTTCCGGCGCGCGCAATAGCCAGGAAGCAATAAGAATTGCCCATCTTGCCAAGGCTACCGAGCACGGCAACTGGATTAAAATCGAGGTAATTGCCGATAACAAATATTTGCTGCCGGATAATCTTGAAACTTTAAAAGCGGTCGAAGTGTTGGTTAAAGAAGGTTTTATGGTTTTACCTTATATGAGCCCGGATTTAGCCATGGCGAAAAGAATGGCCCAAGCCGGCGCAGCCGCTGTCATGCCGCTTGGCTCACCGATTGGTTCAAACCGCGGCATAAAAACCGAAGAGCTGGTTAAAATTATGGTCAACGAATTAAAAGTTCCGGTCATCGTTGATGCCGGGCTGGGCAGGCCTTCGGATGCTTGTCAGTGTATGGAAATGGGTTGCGCCGCGGTACTCGTAAATACCGCGATTGCGGTTTCGAAAAATCCGGTTGCTTACGCGAAAGCTTTCAGCCTGGCAGTAGCAGCAGGGAGGTTGGCCTATCTTAGCGGTATGCCTTCGCAAAGCGAAATCGCCAGCGCCTCATCACCGCTTACCGGTTTTTTAAGGAACAACAATGACAAACCCTAAACTCTAAATTTAGAGTTTAGAGTTTAGGGTTTTTAAAAAGATATGAGTTTCTACGAAGTTTACAGCCAATATAAAAATCTGGATTTGGAAAAAGAATTCGAAGGGATTTCCAGTGCGGATATTTCCGATTCTTTAGACCTCGATGTTTTGGAAATCCATCATCTCATCGCTCTCTTATCTCCGCAAGCAGAAAATCATCTGGAAGCTATGGCGCAAAAAGCGCACGCAATAACTTTGCGCTATTTTGGGAAAACTATTCAGCTTTACACGCCGATGTATTTATCGAACTACTGTGATAATTATTGCCTTTATTGCGGGTTCAATAAACAAAACAAAGCGGAAAGGAAAAAGCTTACCCTTGGCGAAGTAGGGGAGGAAGCAAGGTTTATTGCCGAAACAGGTTTAAAACATATCCTTATCCTTACCGGGGAATCAAAACAAATGAGCCCGGTAAGTTATATAAAAGAATGCGTTGGAATACTAAAAAAATACTTCAGTTCAATAGCGATAGAGATTTACCCGCTAAGCGAAGAGGAATACCGCGAATTGGTTGCAGCCGGCGTAGACGGGCTTACCATATACCAGGAAACTTACGATGAAGAGATTTACGGAAAAATGCATTTGTCCGGGCCGAAAAAAGATTATTGTTTCAGGCTCAATGCGCCGGAGCGCGGGGGAAATGCGCATATGCATAATGTTAATATAGGAGTGTTGCTGGGATTAAACGACTGGAGAAGGGATGTTTTTTTTCTCGGTATGCATGCTAAATATTTACAAGACAAATTCAGCGATGTAGAGATTGGCATTTCTGTTCCGCGCATCCGGCCGCAGGCAGGAAACTTCAGGGCTTTATATCCGGTTAGCGATAAGCATATCGTTCAAATAATACTTGCCTTAAGATTATTTTTACCACGCTTAAGTATATCAATTTCAACCAGGGAAGGCTCACTCTTTCGCGAAAATCTGATACCTCTGGGAATTACGCGTTTATCGGCAGGCTCTACCACTATAGTCGGCGGTCATACTCTGGGAAACGAAGATGGAAAATGTAAGATGGAAGATGGAAGAAATCCGGAACAGTTCGAAATTTCGGATAAACGAAGCGTTGAGGAAATAAAAGCAATGCTTGAGAAGAGAGGCTATCAACCGGTTCTTAAGGATTGGATGCATATATAACAAGGTTACGAAAATTACATTTTAATTACGAGGTTTTGATGTAACCTTCATAACATTAATAGAGAAATATGGAAATATTTAACGAAAATCTTATTAAAAAGCTGAGTGAAGATGGTTTTCGTAAAGTGCAGGCGGCGCACATTGGCATCGCCGGCGCCGGCGGCCTTGGCTCTAACTGCGCACATAACCTTGTGCGGTCAGGATTTAAAAAATTTACAATAATCGATTTTGATCTTGTAACTGCAGCAAATTTGGACCGACAATTTTATTTTCTTGAGCAGGTTGGAACATCTAAAGTTACGGCGCTTAAACAAAACCTATTAAGGATTAACCCTGAACTCGAAATTGAAATAAGCGCCGAGAGAATCGAAAAAGAAAATATTATGCAGTTATTTAAAAAATGCAAAATTGTCGCCGAATGTTTGGATAAAGCTGAATATAAAAGTATGCTGGTAGAAAAACTTCTTCCGCTTGGGAAATTTATCGTCAGCGTATCAGGAGTCGGAGGAATTGGGGATAGCGATGCGATACAAGTACGCCGATTAAAAGATAAGCTGGTAATGATAGGGGATTTAAAGAGCGATATCTCCAAAAAACCGCCAATTTCCCCCCGAGTTAATATTGCTGCCGCAAAACAAGCCGATACAATTCTTGATTATCTGTTAAACGGTTAAGAGCAGATAAAAGTCAGCAAATAGTAGAAATAATCAGTTTAGTTTTTAGAGAGCAAAGATATTATTGAAGGGGTAGATTTTTTGCTTTTCTTTCTTGACATAGGGTAGGGGGGTATGGTATATTAGATCCAGAGGTGATAATTATGCAAAACAAAACTACCCATGAGGCCCAGCTTGAATATCTAAAAAAGATAGAAGGCCAGATTAAGGGCGTGCAAAAAATGATTCAGGACAAAAGATACTGCGTGGACATATTAACGCAGCTGCATTCCGTTGTTGGCGCTATTTACCGCGTTGAGAACGAGATATTCAAAAAACACATTGACGGCTGCGTAGTGCATGCCCTGAAGGGGCGATCGGAAAGCGAAAAAGAGCAGAAAATAACCGAAATTGTAGAGCTCATTTCGCGATTTAGAAAAGTAGCCTGAAATATGTCCAATTTTGATTGAACAAGGCAGTATTTAGGAATAAAATAATTTTATAGCCATGAAGGTAAAACATTTTTTACCTTATTTATCGATTATTGCATTCTTTGCAGTTTTTTTCTTTTCCAAGGCTTCTTATGCCGGAGAACCGCCAAAGCTAAATCTTAGCGGAATCATCGAAGAAGCCCTCAGAAATAATCCGCAAATCCAGGCGGCCAAGTCCCGCTTTGAAGCATCCAAGGCAAAAGTAAAACTTTTGCGTACCCTCCAAGATCCGCGTTTGGAATATGAGTATAATAAAATTTTTCCTAATATGATTTCAGGAGTCACCGGCGAACACATGGCTCCCATGCGTATGTTTTCTGTTTCGCAGGAAATACCTTTTCCTACGAAATTATTCCTGCGTAAGTCAGCCGCAGGAAAAGAAGCTAATGCTTATGATCAGGAATATAACGAAACAAAGAATAAGATAATAAAAGAGGTAAAAGAAACTTATTCCCAGTTATTTTTAAATTATAAGAAAATCCAGATTATAAAAGAAGACCTCGTTTTGCTTTCGCAATTTATAGAAGTGATTAATAAAAAATACAGCGTAAATAAAGCTAACCAACAGGATTCTCTCAAAGCGCAGGTAGAATATTCGAAATTTTCCAATCAATTAGTATTGCTGCAGCAGGAAAAAGAAATTATCGAAGCCAGGCTGAATGCGTTACTTAACCGGCCTATCGATGCGCCCGTAGGGGGTGTGGTTGAAAGCGAAATCAAAGACTCCGATTTGAATGAAGAGAAAATCTTTAAACTGGCAAAAGACAACCGGCCGGAATTGAAATCTTTTAAAGAAATACAACGTAAATCCGAAATCGATTATTCGCTGGCTAAACAAGAATACTTGCCGGACTTTATGGTTAAATATACGCGCCAGGAAGATGAAGGCGGCATGGGCACCTGGAGCGGAATGTTAGGCGTAAGCATACCTCTGTGGTTTTGGGAAAAGCAAAGTTCTTTTGTAAAAGAAGCCAAGGCTAATTTAGAAGTGGCAGACGCGCAATACCGTGACGAAGAGAACATGGTTTTATTCGAAGTTCGCAGCGCCTTGGCTGAATTCAATGCCGCAAAAAAATTAGTCGATATTTACGAAACAGGGGTTTTACCGCAAGCTCAAGCCGCAGTTTTAACTGCGCGCCGAGGGTTTGAAGCTGACAAAATAAGTTTTTTAGATTTGCTGGACGCGCTACGGACACTGAAAGATTTTCAAATAGAATATTTTGAGGCGCGTGCTGATAAAGAAATCGCTATGGCGGATTTGGAGCGCACCATAGGCATAGAGCTTAAATAATTAAGAGAGGTAGACATGAAAAAGAAAAATATTTTCTTAATTATCCTGTTCTTTATCATAATGCTTGCTTTCTTGATGATAGGTTTTATGCTCGGCAGCATGCAAAAGAGAGGAGACAATGGTCCTCATGCCAAAAAAATTCTTTATTACCGTAATCCCATGAACCCTGAGATTACTTCTCCTGTTCCCATGAAAGATCAGATGGGTATGGACTATGTGCCTATCTATGAAGAAGAGAAAACCGCCAGGATGAAAGAATCGCCCGGCATCTATATCAATCCCGAACAACAACAATTGCTGGATATCCGGACAGAAAAAATCGGGAAGCGTTTTTTAACAAAACAAATTCTTACGGTTGGGATAATTGCTTATGACCCTGATTTGTATGTGGCGCAAGAAGAATATCTACAAGCATTAAAAACCGTAAATAAGACAAAAAAGAGCGTTTTGAGTTCAGTTTCAGAACAATCGAAGGATTTACTCGAGGCAGCCAAAAAGAAACTTCTGCTTTTAGGCATGAGCGAAGAAGAAATCAATAGCTTGGAAAAACAATCATCTCCGCAAGAGAATCTTTATTTGCCAATTTCAGCCGATAAGGTATGGGTGTATATGCCGATATATGAGTACGATATAAGTTTTATAAAAGAAGGCATGCCGGTTGAAGTCGAATCCATTGCCTTTCCGGGCGAAGTTTTTAAAGGGAGAATCGTTGCCATAACTCCGGTATTGGATGCCTCAACCAGGTCCATCCAGATAAGAACAGAGATAGAGAATCAGGAACACAAACTTAAACCGCAGATGTATGTTAACGGCAAGATTGAAGTAGATTTGGGCGAAAAACTCGCGGTTCCCGAACAGGCAGTTATGGATACCGGTGAACGCAAAATAGTATTTGTGGCTACAGGCGAAGGCAATTTCCAGCAGCGTGAAGTAGAATTAGGAGCCAAAGCCAAAGGTTACTATGAGGTAATCTCAGGGCTCAAGGAAGGCGAAGAAGTTGTCTCAAGCGGTAATTTTTTCGTTGATTCCGAGAGCAGATTAAAAGCGCCGGTTGATACAGAGCCGCACCATCAGCATAAATGATATGGGCAGCCTGATAGAAAAAATAATAGAATTCTGCGCAAAAAATAAATTCACGGTATTCATAGTTATTACCGCTGTTACTCTGGCCGGCATCGTCGCGATTAGGAATGTCCCATTGGATGCAATCCCCGATTTATCGGATACCCAGGTAATTGTCTACTCCAAATGGGACAGGCCGCCGCAAATTATCGAGGACCAGGTTACTTACCCCATTACCACCGCTCTCCTCGGCGCACCTAAAGTCAAAGATATCCGCGCCTTTTCAGACTACGGTTATTCCTATGTCTATGTCATTTTTGAAGATGGCACAGATGTCTATTGGGCACGCTCAAGAGTTCTGGAATATCTTTCTAAAGTAATGCCGCAATTACCCGCAGGCGTCAATGTGGAGCTCGGGCCTGATGCTACCGGCGTAGGATGGGTTTTTGAGTATGCGCTGGTTGATACAAACGGTAAACATTCCTTGCAGGATTTAACTACCTTCCAGAATTGGCATCTTAAATATGCTTTACAGGCAGTTAAGGGTGTTTCCGAAGTAGCCACCGTGGGCGGTTTTGTAAAGCAATACCAGGTAGTGGTCAACCCCAATATGCTTCTGGCCTATAATCTCGGCATTAATGATGTGGTTGCGGCTTTAAAAAAATCGAATCAGGAAACCGGAGCCCGCCTCTTGGAATTTTCAGGCAAAGAATATATGGTTAGCTTAAAAGGTTATATAAATTCGTTGAAAGACATTGAGGAGGTTGTGCTCAAAAACGATAAGTATGGAGTACCGGTAAAAATAAAAGATATAGGAAGAGTCCAATTCGGGCCTGATATCCGCCGCGGCGTTGCCGAACTTAACGGGCAAGGAGGGGTGGTCGGCGGGATTGTCGTAATGCGATACGGAGAAAATGCTCTTAACGTCATAAAGCGGGTAAAGGAAAAATTGGCCTCTACCCAGCTTCCCGAAGGCGTAAAGTTAGTGGTAACATATGACCGCTCAGATTTAATCAAAAGAGCGGTTGATACTTTGACAAGAAAGCTTTTGGAAGAAATGATAGTCGTCAGCTTGGTGATAATCATCTTTCTTCTTAACCTTCCTTCGGCGGCAGTGCCAATTATTACGCTTCCCATTGCAGTCATTATCGCTTTTATCCCGATGTATTTCATGAAACTTACTTCCAATGTGATGAGCTTAGGCGGCATCGCCATAGCCATAGGCGCCATGGTTGATGCGGCGATTGTTGTGGTAGAGAATTATCATAAGAAGTTATCCCATTGGGAAGAAGGCGGTCGGAAAGGAGACTATAAGGATATTTTGCTTAAAGCGATTAAAGAAGTGGTACGTCCGGCATTTTTTTCGCTTTTAGTCATTTCGGTTTCTTTTATCCCGATTTTTACTCTGGAGGGATTTGAAGGCCGGCTTTTTAAGCCGCTTGCTTTTACCAAAACCTTTGCCATGTTTTTTGCGGCACTCTTGGCCATAACCCTTGTACCGGCTATTATATTTTTAGTTACCAGGGTTGATTTCGTGAATTTCAAGCCAAAGTGGCTGTGCAATATCTTTAACCAGATTTTTATCGGCAAAATCCATTCCGAAGAGAAACATCCGATAAGTAAAGTTTTATTTAAGTTTTATGAGCCGGTTGTCCACTTTGTGTTACGTAAACCAAAAATGATTATTTTTTCGGCCTGTATTTTATTCCTGTTATCGATGCCTCTTTTTTTCAAAATCGGAAAAGAATTTATGCCGCCCTTAAACGAAGGCTCTATTCTTTATATGCCGACTACGCCTCCGGGGATTTCGGTCACCGAAGCCCAAAAGCTATTGCAGGTTCAGGATAAAATACTTAAAAGTTTTCCGGAAGTGGTCAGTATTTTTGGCAAAGCAGGCCGCGCAGACACCTCTACCGACCCTGCCCCCTACTCGATGATGGAAACGGTCGTTGTGTTAAAACCCCAGAACGAATGGCGGTATAAGCCGCGCTGGTACTCGCACCTAGTGCCGGGATTCTTGCAATCTCCATTCAAACTGATTTGGCCGGACAGGATTTCCTGGGATGAACTTATAAAAGAGATGGATGAGAAGTTACAGCTTCCCGGGCAAGTCAATGCCTGGACCATGCCGATTAAGGCGCGCATCGATATGCTAACTACAGGCGTGCGTACGCCGATAGGAATTAAGATTTACGGCGATGACTTAAAGCAAATTGAAGCTATCGGCATACAAATCGAAAACTATCTTAAGGCATTAAAAGGTACAAGAAGCATATATGCGGAGAGGACATACGGAGGATATTTTGTCAATTTCAATTTAAAACGGGACGAAATCGCGCGTTACGGACTTACTATTGAACAAGTGCAGGATGCGCTTATGTCCGCGGTAGGCGGAGAGAATGTCAGCCAGACTGTTGAAGGCAGAGAGAGGTTTCCCGTGAATGTTCGCTATCCGCGCGAATTACGCAACAGTGTGGAAAAATTAAAGAAAACCTACATATCCACGCCTTCCGGGCTAAATATTCCGGTTGCGCAGCTTGCTGATATAAAATTAGCAACCGGACCGGCAATGATCAGAGACGAGAACGGAAACCTTGCCGGCTATGTTTATGTTGATATTGCCGATAGAGATATCGGAAGCTATGTGAATGAGGCAAAAACAGTTTTGAATAAAAATCTAAAATTGCCAGCAGGATATTCAATCACTTTTAGCGGCCAATACGAATTTATGGAGAGAGTAAAGGAAAGAATGAAAGTGGTTTTACCGCTGACACTGTTAATAATTTTCTTTTTGATTCATATGAATACGCAGAGCTACGTTAAGACCTTTATTATATTGCTGGCTGTTCCGTTTTCTCTAATCGGAGTGGCCTGGATTTTATTCATATTGAGATATAATTTAAGCATAGGTGTCTGGGCAGGTATAATTGCGCTTCTCGGTGTCGATGCCGAAACCGGCATTTTTATGTTGTTATATCTTGATCTTTCCTATGAAGAAATGAAGAAGAAAGGCATGCTAAAAACTATCAATGATTTAAAAGAAGCGGTAATGCACGGTGCGGTAAAACGCGTGCGGCCGAAAATGATGACCGCCTGCGTGTTATTTATAGGCTTGCTTCCGATTATGTGGGCGCCTACATATGAAATAGGCGCGGATATGATGAAGCGGATAGCCGCGCCGATGGTCGGCGGTATTTTTGTTTCTTTCGCAATGGAATTAATTGTCTATCCGGCAATTTATTTTCTCTGGAAAAAAAGAGGGATTAGTTAAAAATAGTGCATAGTCAATCGTCCACAGATTTAAAACTATGGACTGTTGACTA
The DNA here is from genome assembly GCA_021796115.1 of bacterium. Taxonomy (GTDB): domain Bacteria; phylum Omnitrophota; class Gorgyraeia; order Duberdicusellales; family 4484-171; genus JAJYOP01. Next base: position 4,998 of record JAJYOP010000029.1, on the reverse strand, counting down.
AATAAGGAGGGGACAGATGTTTAAAAAAATAGCTGTATCTTTGATCCTTCGCAGAAATCCTTGGGCTTTAGGCCGAGGGATGAATGCATTTTTAGGATTTCTGCTTAGGAGGAAGCCACGGACTTTAGCCTACGTAGCTTCACTTGCGTTAGTGTTTACTTTGGGTTTAAATGGGTTGGTTTTTGCTGCCGAAAGCAATATCACAGAAAGTTCTGCACCGGCTAATCCCGAAAAAGCTATCAACGTAGGCAATAAAATTTGCCCTGTCACCGGAGATAAGATTGATGAAAAAAACAAGGTGACTTATGAATATAAGGGAAAAATTTACAATTTCTGTTGTCCCGGATGCCCGGAAGAATTCAAAAAAGACCCGGAGAAATATATTAAAAAGATAGAAGAAGAAAAACAAAAAGAGCAGGCAGAAGAAAAAGAGATGAAATCCGGCATGGAACATCATAATCACGAAGGGCGTATGCATTAATGATAAAATAAAGCCAAAATTTTTTCTAGCCATGCCTTCCTAGCGGTGAGTCTAGGCTTGAAAAAAATACTATACTCATTGAAGGAGGGTGAGATAAAAAACAGTCGTAAGCCTATTTTGGTTATTCCGTTATTTATTTGCGCAATATTTTTTTCACAAACCATCTTTGCCCAAAGTAATGAAGCGAAAAAAAATGAAATTTACTCCAAGCTAAACTGTTGCGCCTGCCAGGTATCTTTTGATAAATGCGTTTGCTCTGAAGCAAAAGAAATTAAAGCATATATTGATCCTCTCTTAGAAAATGGCGCAACCAAGGAAGATATCTTTTTCAGAGTTGCCAAGAAATATGGCATTAATACAATAATAGATTCACAAATCAGGCACGCGGTAGAGAAAAGATTGATTAATGAAGCAGGTAAAAGAAGACCTCAAATTGCGTTGGAACCTACCTCATTTAATTTTGGCAGCATAAGTAAAAAACAAGGCAAGATAAGCACGATTTTTAAGGTCCACAATAAAGGCAATGCATCTTTGGTAATTACTAATATAAAAGTATCGTGCCCTTGCGTGACAGCATCTCTAAAGGTCGCTAAAAACAAAAGCTCATATTTTGGGATAAACGGAGCTTTTCCCAATTGGAAAGAAACGATTCGTCCGGGTGCTTTCAAAAAATTAGAAGTAAGCTTAAGCCTGAATCATCCGTCCATGGGCACAGGTAAACAGATGAGGGCTATTTTCATTACCAGCAACGATCCCGTGTATCCTCAAACGACCTTGACGGTTGAAGCAAAGGTAGAAGAATAAAATATCACTTTAGGAGTATTTATGAAGAAAAATATTGCTTTTTTATTTTTACGGGTGGGTTTAGGGGTTGTCTTTTTGGTATTCGGGATTGGTAAATTTCAGAATGATATCTGGGCCCAGACCATGAGGACAATGAATTTTTTCCTTGCGCTGCCTTGGGATGTAAATATTTCCGTTATTTTGGTGGGGATAGTTGAAGCTATTACTGGCGTTGCATTGATAACCGGATTGTTCGCTCGTTTTTTTGCGGGAACCGCCGCTATACAATTAATGGGTATTTTAGTATTACTTAAGTTTGAAGAAGTAAGAGATATCGGGCTTTTAGGGGCAGCGATATATATAGCGCTCATATACGATGAATCTTTAACTATTACTTTGTTTTGGAAGAAACGCAACGGAGGAGTCTAAAACCCGTAGGGCAGAGCTCCACGGGCATGCCTGTGGGTATCTGGAGGCAATTCTAATGAACATACCTGAATATCATCCCTATCTCCATAGGCGAGCATATAATAGGCCTAGGGTTGATATGGCCGCCACGCTGGTTATTAATGAAAACCATAAGGAATCCTTGACATAATATACCAATGGGACGATTAGGTGTTGCAAGCAGTTACCCATTAGATGTAAATAAAATATAACCATTATCATTACTGCGCCTATTTTTCAAAAAGCAATTAAAAAAAGGCAAAGGTTATTTGGGGTAATAAGATAGAAGAGAGTATGTGGCGTAGCGATTTAGACTATAGGGTTATAAATTAAAATTGAAACAAAAACAAGAATAAAAATTAATGGCTGTGATAAGTGGATTTGGAATGAGATGATTAAAATGAATTGTTTGGTATAGATTGGTTATGAAAAAAAGTAGAGGAGGTTAAAATGAAAAAATATTTTATTTTACTAAGCGCACTGTTATTTTTATCCATACGGTTTCCTTCATTAGCCAACGATTCGATGCATATGCATCATTCAGAGATATCTATTCCGGAGCAGAACGGTCATCCGAGTGTTGGGGGATTATCCGGAAGCATTGTAGACGGAGTAAGAGTTGTGCAAGTAAAAGCATCCCGCTATAAATTCGAGCCTTCTCCGATAGTGGTAAGACTTGGCGAAAAAGTTAAGATAGTTTTAACTAGTACGGATGTAACTCATGGTTTGAACATACCCGAATTTAATGTTAATATAATCTCTAAGCCGGGCAAACCTCAAAGCGCTGAATTCATTGCCGGTAAAAAAGGCACATATCATGCCCACTGCAGTGTATATTGCGGTCCCGGCCATAGCGCAATGCATGTAAGTTTTGTTGTGGTAGAATAAATGAGTATAACTACGAAAAAAGGCGATAAGGGTAAAACATCATTGCTTGGCTTGAAGCGTGTTTCAAAGGACAATATCCGGATAGATGCCTGCGGCACGCTTGATGAGTTATGCTCGTTTTTAGGTTTATGTAAGTGCGCCGTCAATAGCGGAAGAACCAGGAAGATAATTGAAAATATACAACAAGATTTATTTATAATTGGTTCGGAAATAGTTTGTGGCAGGATGGCTTTGCGAAAAATAAAAAAACGAATCGGCAAAGAAAAGATCAAAGAGCTTGAAAAAAATATAATCGCCTGTGAAAAGAACCGTAAGCCCGAAAGCAGGTCTTTTTCCATACCGGGTAAAAATATCACTTCCGGTTTTCTTGATGTCGCAAGGACAATAGCGAGAAAATTTGAGCGAAAAGCAGTAACGCTGAAACGGAAAAAAATCATAAATAATCCCAATATACTTATATATTTAAACAGGCTTTCTGATTTACTTTTTCTTTTTGCGCGTTTATACGAAAAAAAACCTGCGCCAATGAAAAAGCCTGCCTGCCGGCAGGCAGGGGGGTAAATATGTTTAAACGTACTATTTTCTTTTCAGTTTTTTTAATTCTCGCGGTTTTTTCTTATGTTCAGGCTGACGATTATTCAAGCACTTACTCAAAAGATCAGGTAGGTTATGATAAATTTTTTGACGTGCAAGACGAATACAGGCTTGTGCTTAAAGATAATGATTTGTACGTTTATGATATGGAAGGTATGCAGAAACGGCGTATTACCCATAGTTCTAAGATGGATAAACCGGAAGCAAGTTTTTCTAAAGATAAAGGTTATATTCTGTATGCCGAAATCGACCAGGGAAATCCTAAAGCCGAACCAAAATACTATCGTGTCCCATTTTCCAGCGATGATAATTCCAGAGTGCTGATTTCAAAAGAAGAGTATATGACTTTATCAAAAGGTAAATGAGTTTAGGGTACAGGGCTAAGGGGAAAGGGTAAAGGATTTAAGGTGCAGTTTAAATTACTGTTACCTTAACCCTTTACCCTGTTGTGTAAGGAGGTGAAAATGAAGATAGAAGATTTAAAAGGCAAATTAATTCTTTTTAAATTTTCAGACGAAATCAAACCTGACTTATCGCTTTTTCAGATTTATAAAGATGAGCTTTGGGCGCTGGTGACCGATATCGATGAAATGGGGGCATGGATAGAGAACCCAGCTTATGAGCTTGGTATATGGTGGGACGAAAAAGGTGACCTTATACCACAGCATAAACAGGTAAAAGAAAAAGTAAAAACAAATATATTTATCGCCTGGCGCTACATCAAAGCAATGATGAATGTCGATGACGATAGGTTTCAGAAAATAAAAAGTGACAGACTTCCCGGATTCCAATCTTATAAATAACAATGGCTGTTTCAATACAATTCTGCGGAGGAGCCAGAACCGTTACAGGTTCCGTCCATCTAATTACAACAAAACATTCCAAGGTAATTCTTGATTGTGGTTTATTCCAGGGTAAAAGAGATGAATATTTTGCAATAAATTCAACTTTCCCCTTTAACCCTCAAAATTTAGATGCGTGTGTATTGTCTCACGCGCATATAGACCATTCTGGTAATATCCCAACACTAGTTAAAAAAGGTTTTCGTTCGTCAATTTATTGCACACCAGCAACAAGAGATCTTTGCTATTATATGCTTCCTGACTCTGGCCACATACAAGAGGAAGACATAAAGTATGTTAATAAGATCAATCGACGGAGAGGTTTACCGCCACGCTCACCGCTTTACACCAAGCAGGATGCAGAAAAATCGCTTAAATATTTTCGTAGTCTTGACTGCGGACATATTATGCGTATTTGTAATGATATAGATTTAAATTTTTACGAAGGAGGTCACATCCTTGGCTCAACCATAACCGTATTAGATATTATTACCGGCGCAAGAGCACCTGTAAGAATTGCTTATGCGGTTGATTTGGGCAGGGAAGACATGCCACTCTTAGATAATCCCGAAGTCCCCCCAGGAATTAATTATTTAATTATGGAAAGCACCTATGGCGGCAGAAAGCATGAGACTCTAAAACAAGCCGAGATAACCCTAGCAAAGACCATCAATAAAACAGTTAGACGCGCTGGTAAGGTGATTATTCCTTCTTTTGCCCTTGAGCGCACCCAACTGATTGTTTATTTTATCAGTGAATTAATGAAAAAGAAAATGGTACCCAAAATTCCTATTTATGTTGATGGACCGTTGGCAGTAAATCTTACACAAGTATTTAGGGATAACTGGAAATATTTTGATGAAGCTACAAAAAAATCTTTTTTGGACCACAAAGATCCTTTCAGCCACGATAACATTGAATATATAAGTAAGGTTGAGGATTCTAAAAAAACTTCACGATATC
>JAJYOP010000028.1 GCA_021796115.1 bacterium | reverse complement strand
AAACAATGACCAAATCCCAAATTCCAAATCACAAATCTCAAATAAATTCCAATGACCAAAATCCCAATGTCCTAAACAAAACCCGTTTTGGTCATTTGAACATTGGAATTTGGAACTTATTTGGAATTTGGTGCTTGGAGCTTGGAATTTATTTGTGTCTTGTATGTTGGTTATTGGTTATTTCGCCAGTGACGCAAGAGGCAACCGTAAGACATAACGAGCCGCGCAACCAATAAACGATAGACGATTTCTAATAGTCACTCCACAGGTTCTTGTCTACGTATTGCGTGAGGACTTCTTGGGCTATAGAGGAAGGCGGTTTCGGAAAATATTTATAAATAACCGCATGCGCGGTTTCGTGGGCAAACACGCCGTCAGAAACATTATCTACGGATACAAAAATCGAATGGGTTTTGTTTTCATAATATGCAACTTTATTTATCTCTAAATTGCCTCTCCGTAAATATATATTCACACTGAAATTTTTCGGATACATTTCCAATATGTCTTGGACGCGTTTGATTATCCGGTCTACCCTTGCTTTGGCAAAGTTTGGATTGGTTGAATAATCAAAGCGTTTGCCGCCGATACGCCAAAGAAAATCATTTAAATCCTTATCGTCAGAAAAATGAATAACGGAGTATTTTGTTTTAAAAGTTTTTTCTGTTTGGCTGAAGCAGGGTAAAGGGGAAAGGGTTAAGGGTAAAGCGGGGGAAAGAAAGAGAAAAGCGATGATAATTATACGAATTATATTGGAAAACATAAATATATATTTATTATATAGGTAAGGAAATGTTTGACAATAGGATTTTATTAAGGACGGATGCAGACGGATTTTAGCGGATACAAACGATTAATCCGTTAAATCCGTAGCCATCCGCTTGAATCCGTTTTAAATAATTTGACATAAAATAAACCTATTCTATAATCATAATCTACCATGATTTATCTTGATTACAACGCAACCACGCCTCTCGATAAAGATGTGCTGCGGGTGATGCAGCCATATCTTACCAAGGAATACGCCAACCCTGCTTCGATTTACCGCTTTTCGCAAAGAGCGCTGAAAGCCATAGAAGACGCGCGTTTTTCGGTTGCGCGTTTAATTCATGCTGGACATGAGGAGGTAATCTTTACCTCCGGAGGGACTGAATCGAACAATCTTGCCATCAAGGGAATTGCGTTAAATAATAAAAATAAAGGCAGGCACATTATAACTTCAAAAATCGAGCATGACTCGGTTTTAAATCCCTGTAAATTCCTTGAAAGCACAGGTTTTGAGGTAACCTATATTAACGTGGATAATTATGGAGTTGTTGATTTGGAAGAATTAGAAAAAAGCATTAAAAAAGAAACCATTCTGGTTTCCATAATGCACGCCAATAATGAAACCGGCGTTATTCAGCCGATAGAAGAAGCCGCAAAAATTTGCAAAACGAAAGGTGTTTTATTCCATACGGACGCAATCCAGAGCGCCGGAAAAATCCCGCTTGATGTTAATACCGGCGTTGATATACTTTCTATGGCCGGCCATAAATTTTGCGGGCCAAAAGGCATAGGTGCGCTTTATGTTCGAAAAGGCATAGAATTATGCCCGCTTATCCACGGCGGCCACCAGGAGTTAGACCGGCGCGCCGGAACAGAAAACGTAGCCGGAATTGTTGGCCTGTCCAAAGCTTTTTCGCTTGCGAATTCATCCTTTAAAAAAACACAGAAACATATAACGGAACTTCGTATACTTCTTGAGAGGGGGCTGAAGGAAATTGATGGCATAAAAGTAAATGGACATTCCAGAAAAACATTATATAATACGTTAAATGTTTCCATTGAAAATGTTGAAGCCGCAAGCCTCTTGGTTAAACTTGATTTAGAGGGGATATGCATTTCAGCAGGCTCTGCCTGTAAAAGCGGCTCATCTGAACCGTCGCATGTGCTTCTGGCGATGGGTTTGAGCCGGGAGCTCTCAAAGGCCGCGGTCCGGTTCAGCCTGGGAAAATACAATACGGAAAAAGATATCCATAAGACTATCCGGATTTTAAAAAAAGCTGTTTCCGGCTTAAGAAAAATATCAAGTTCGGGATAACAAAAACATGAACAGCAATCCTAAAATCATAAGCGATATTCTTGATTTAAAGCGCAAAAAAGGAGCGCTCATTCTTGCGCACAATTATCAAATTCCGCAAATTCAGGATATTGCTGATTTTGTAGGAGATTCCCTTGAGCTGGCAAAAACTTCGAAAGCCATCGATAACGAGCTTGTGATAGTGTGCGGTGTGAAATTTATGGCGGAGACCGCAAAAATACTTTCGCCGCAAAAAAGAATTTTGCTTCCCGCGCCTTTAGCCGGTTGCCCCCTGGCGGATACCATAACTGCCGGAGATGTTCTCAGCCTTAAAAAGAAATATCCAGATGCCTGGGTTGTAAGTTATGTCAATACTTCCGCAGAAATCAAAGCTTTAAGCGATGTCTGCTGCACCTCAAGCAATGCAGTTACGGTCGTAAAAAATGTCCCTACGGATAAAGTAATTTTTATACCGGACAAGAACCTTGGTTGGTGGGTAAAAAAGAATGTTCTGGGAAAAAGCGTCATCACCTGGGACGGTTTTTGCTATGTGCATGAACAATTCAGCCTCAACGAGCTTAAAAAATCACGTAAAACCTTTCCTGATGCCGAAATCCTTGTGCATCCGGAATGCAAAAAAGAAATCCTCGAGGCTTCAGACCACGTCCTTTCTACTTCAGGCATGCTTAGGCGCGTAAAAGAATCTACGGCAACAAAATTCATAATCGGCACGGAAGAGGGGCTTATTTATAAACTACAAAAAGAGAATCCCGGAAAAGAATTTTATTCGTTAGGCTGCGCCAAAACCTGCGTTAATATGAAGCAAACAACTTTGAATGAACTATATCTTTCGCTGAAAAATGAGGTCCATGAGATAAATCTTGATGCGAAAATTATAGAAAAGGCAACCTTTGCGTTAGAGCGGATGGTCCAGTATGTATAATTGTAAATATGAAGAAGAAAATAGCCGTAGGCTTAAGCGGAGGAATAGATTCGAGTTTCGCCGCTTATATTTTGCAGAAAAAAGGCTATGAAGTAGCAGGTTTTACCCTAAAATTCTATCCGGAAGATAACCGCTGCTGTGATTTGGATAGTTTATACCAGGCAAAAAGGCTTTGCCATAAGCTTGGGCTGCCGCATTTCGTCTTTGATGTAAAGGATATCTTCGATAAACAGATTGTTGATTATTTTGTCGATAGCTATCTTAAGGGGCTTACCCCTAATCCCTGCTCATATTGCAACCGCAACATCAAATTCGGCCACTTATTTCAAAAAATAAAATCGCTGGGCTTTGATTTTCTTTCTACCGGCCATTACGCTCGCATCATAAAACATGCCGGTAATTATCTTTTAAGACAGGCAAAAGATAAATTCAAATCCCAGGAATACTTTCTTGCTTTAATTAAACCCCCGGTTTTAGAGCATCTTGTTTTTCCTCTCGGCAATTACACCAAGGACGAGGTGGAAAAAATCGCCAAAAAAGAAGGGCTGATGTTTAAAGAAAGAAAGGAAAGCCAGGATATCTGTTTTGTGAAGGAAAAACTCTACGCCAAATTTATCGAGAAAAATTCAGAATGCGCTGATAAATTTAGCGGCGAGATAAAACATATAAACGGCGAAACGCTTTCCAGACACAAAGGTATTTATTATTTTACTTATGGAAAACGCCACGGGCTTGGTATTTCCTGGAAAGAGCCTTTGTATGTTATAGGCATCAACGATTCCGACAATACTGTTATCGTCGGAGAGAAAAATCATCTTTATAGAAAAAATTTTACGGTTTCTTCGCTGAATTGGTTTATTGACGCAGGAAAATTATTCTCAAAGACAAAAAAGCAGAAAAATTTAAGGGTAAAAATACGTTACAATTCTCAATTTTATAAATGCCGTGCTGCACTTGGCAGGGACAATGTGCGGGTTGAACTTTTTGATGCGGCTTATGCCGTTACTCCCGGCCAGATTGCAGTTTTTTATGATAAAGACATTGTGCTTGGCGGCGGGGTTATCGAAAAATATAATTTAAAGGATTAAAGGGCGATGCGCGAAGGGCGAAAATTACAGGTAAAATTCCTCAAACTTAAAGAGCAGTTAAATAATTTAGGTTCGGCGGTTGTTGCATATTCTGGCGGAGTTGACAGTAGTTTGCTTACCAGAGTAGCATTTGATTGTTTAGGAAAAAATTCCGTGGCAGTAACCGCGAAATCAATCACTTACAGCCCCCAAGAATTAAAAGAGGCAAAAGATTTCACCAAATCAATAGGCATAAAGCATTTAGTCATAAATACTGATGAATTCAAGAATCATAAATTCGTAAATAACCAAAAAGACCGCTGCTTTTATTGCAAGCAGGAATTATTTTCGCGCCTGAAAAACATTGCCGCAGGATTAGGAATAAAATATATTCTTGACGGGACAAACAAAGATGATGTTAAAGATATCCGGCCGGGGAAAAAAGCCGCCAAACAATTTAACGTAATCAGCCCTTTGGAAGATGCCGGATTGGGGAAAAAAGAAATAAGAGCTTTATGCCAGGAGTTTGGCATAAATTATCAAAAGCCTCAAGGGGCATGCCTTGCCTCGCGTATACCTTTCGGTGAAAAAATTACCAGGCAAAATATCTTAAAGGTGAGAAAAGCGGAAGAATTGTTGCGAAATTATTTTGACGATAATATTCTGTTCCGCGCAAGGCATCATAATTCTATTTTACGCATAGAAATCGGAAATAAAGATTGGACTAAGCTAAAAAAATCTGATATAAATAGCCTTGTTAGTAAATTGAAAAAAGTTGGTTATAAATATATCACACTTGATCTTGAAGGCTACGTGCCTGCAGGGTTGCGTCAAATTAAGCAGCAAATTTTCAGGCCAAAGCGGCGCAGAAAATTTGCGTAGCTGAACTTGGCCCCCACACCAATTGTTGGACCAATGTATAGGGTTCTGCAATTGGTGTGTGTGTAATTCGCACTATCATTTTTCCTTCGCCATGCCTGTCCAGCAGGACGCCCTGTTGGGCTGCCCGGTGGGCAGTCTAGGCTTGGAAAGTGATGCGCTCATTAAAGGAGGGATGCAAGAATGCGTAATTTTATTATCGCGATTTTTTTATTTGTTATTACCTTCTGCGGTTGTGATAATTCGCCGAAAGAAGTAATGATTGATAGTTTCGAGGGCCCGCTTAACAAGCAAACCGTTGATTACGGAGCTGCAGAAGGCTCTTCGGTGCAAGTAAGCGCTGATACCAATATCAAAATGTGCGATGCGCAATCGCTTAAAATAGAATATGATTTGAAACCTTCCGGATATATGTGGATAGCCCGCGGTTATAATCTTGATGTAAAAGGCGCTGCCAGGTGGCTGGTAAAACCGCAGGATATAAAGTGGAAAAGCTATAAGGCGATAAGCCTCGAAATGTATGGTACAAATTCCGGAGGAGTTGTGGCTTTTGATATAAAAGATGCCGGTGGTGAAATTTTCCGCTTTATCATCGACGATAATTTTACCGGGTGGAAGGAAATAATCTGCCCTTTTAAAGAATTTTTCCCGCGCAAAGACTGGCAGCCGGAAAAAGCTACCAAGAATGAAGTAATTGATTTTCCGATAATGAGTTTTCAGTTTGAGCCGCGCCTTCCGGGAAAAGGCGTTTATCATTTCGATTGTGTCAAAGTAATAAAGAAAAAATAATTACTGATGGGAAAAAAAGAAAACGCCGTCAACAACAGATTAAAACGTTGGTTTAAGTTGAGATTTTTTATAACCTATCCCTTTGGTATTTTTGTTTTATTTTTTTGCAGCCCTACCCAAAGCTCTTTCAATCTAGGCATATGGCTCATTGTCGCGGGTTTAATCATAAGATTATGGGCCAACGGATACGCCATTAAGACAACAAAACTTACAACTTCAGGACCTTATTCCCTTGTGCGCAATCCGTTATATCTTGGCACGATATTAATCACGATAGGTTTTATGATACTATTAAATACTTCTTATGTTGGCTTAATATTCATATTGATTATGCTGGCGGTGTATCTCCGGACTATTAGAAACGAAGAAAGGGCTTTAGCGCTAAGATTCGGCCAGGCTTATCTTGATTATAAAAACAAAGTTCCCATGCTAATACCAACTCTTTTTCGGTATAAGGCTGGCGAAAAATGGCCATTTAGTTTTGCGCGCATTATCGAAAATAAAGAATATAAACTTTTCATCTGGGTTATTAACATTGTTATAATTTTCAGGCTCAAAGGTTACTTCATAATCGAACATGAGTCTATGGATACGAAGAAATGGCTGCTTATCTGCTTATTTATCTTTTTGGCCGCGATTGATATCGGTGGAGAAATCGTTAAGTGGCATAAAAAACGAGTAAAAGCCTGAATAAAATTCTAAACTCAAAACCCTAAACTCTAAACAAATCACAAACAGAAGAAAATTCTAAACGTTTTGAGTTTAGTATTTGTGATTTCGAGTTTGTTTAGAGTTAGTGTTTAAAAATAATATGATATATGATGTTGCCATAATCGGAGCCGGCCCCGCAGGGCTCGCCGCCGCAATCACTGCCAGTCAAAACAACAAAAAAATAATCTTACTGGAAAAACAAAAAACCATCGGTCGAAAGCTTGCCGTAACCGGCGCAGGAAGATGCAATCTTTTAAACGATACCCTTAATGAATCTTTTTATAACCAGAATTCCCAATTTCTTGTAAAATTTGTTTTTTCGAAAGTTGGTAAAAACGATATACTGGATTTTTTCAAAAATCTTGGATTGCCTGTCTATTCCGAAAACGGCAGAATTTTTCCGATTACAAACCAAGCCTCATCAGTTACAAAAATATTTGAAATCTGGCTGAACAAACTTTCCGTTCCGTTGGAACTTAATTTTGAAGTTAATGCCTTAATCGATGAGGGCGATGATTTTTTAATAAAATCAAAAAGTTCTAAAAATATAAAAGCTAAAAAAATAATAGCGGCGACAGGAGGTAAAACCTATCCGGCTCTTGGTTCGCTAGAGAGCTTATACAAAGAGGTAAGCAAATTCGGTCACAATGTTATTATGCCGGTGCCGGCTGCTGTGCCGCTGGTAACCAAAGATCCATTTTGCCATTTTCTTCAAGGCCAGAAGATTTTCGCTAAAGCCAAATGCGAAATTGCCGGAAAACTCATTGTCGAAGAAGAAGGCGAACTGCTTTTTACAAAATACGGTTTGTCCGGAGCGCTTGCTCTAGACATCAGCGAACCGATTTCTGTTGCTATAAACCGGGACAATAAAAAAGAAATATATGTTAAAGTAGATTTAATTCCCTGGCTTAATCGCGACGAATTAAACCATGAACTAAAAATCCGAATTGAGCATGGCTTCGCTAAGCAAGATTTATTAACCGGAATACTTCCCAACAAATTCTCTAAAGTATTGTCGGGAACGCTTGCTGAAGATGATATTTCCAAAATAACCGGGAGCTTGAAAGAAAAATGTTTCAAGATAACCGGAACGAGAAGCTGGAATGAAGCGGAATTTACTTCAGGCGGGATAAACGTAAATGAAGTAAACACGGAAACGCTTGAATCGAAATTTAAAAAGAATTTATATTTAGCTGGCGAGATTTTGGATGTAACCGGAAAAAGAGGCGGCTACAATCTTGCCTGGGCCTGGGCATCAGGGATTATTAGCGGTAAAAATGTCTAGAATTATTCTTGCTTCAAAATCAAAGGCACGAAGGAAATTGCTTAAACAATTAGGTATCAGTTTTATAACCGGATCCTCTTGTATAAAAGAAGAACATAAATTGCGGGGAAGCTGCGAAAAACTGGTCGTAAATAATGCTTTAGCCAAAGCCAAAGATGTGGCTAAAAAATTTAAAAGCGGCGTCATCATTGCTGCCGATACGGTTGTTTTGGCCGATAGAAAAATAATCGGTAAACCACACAATATCGGTGATGCAGTAAAAACACTTAAAATTATCTCAAAAAAACCGCAATGGGTTTATACCGGTATTGCTGTAATCGATATCGATAAAAACAAAATATTGTCCGACTACGAGAAGACTAAGATTTATATGATTCCTTTAAGCGAAAAAATGATAAGAAGATACTTTAGAAAAGTTTCGCCGCTGGATAAGGCAGGAAGTTTTGATATCCAGGGTTTTGGCAGTATCTTTATTGACCGTATCGAAGGCTGCTTTTATAATGTCGTTGGTTTGCCAATTGCCAAACTTGCCAGGTTATTAAAAAAGAGTGGCATTGATATTTTATAAAAAACATGCCGTTATTTAAAAATTTGGACAAAAACCCGAGAATAGTATAAAATACGATAATAAAGTTATGGTAAGTTTTAAGAGGTAAGATATGTGGGACTATACAGACAAGGTAAAAGAGTTTTTTAAGAACCCGCGCAACGTTGGTGAAATTGAAAATCCCGACGCTATAGGTGAGGTGGGCAGTATTATTTGCGGAGATGCTTTGCGTCTCACTCTTCGTATCGACAAAAAAACCGGAAAGATAATTGACGCAAAGTTTAAAACTTTTGGTTGTGCCAGTGCAATCGCCTCAAGCTCGGCGCTTACGGAGATGATTAAGGGTATGACTATTGAGGAAGCGGCAAAAGTGACTAATCAGGATATTGCAAATTACCTCGGTGGACTTCCGGAAGAGAAAATGCATTGTTCGGTTATGGGTATGGAAGCACTTGAAGTTGCGATTGCCAATTATCGCGGCGCGCCAGTAAAAAAAGCCATGGTCGGTGAAGAAAGAATTATTTGTAAATGTTTTAGCGTTACTGACCAAAAGATAATCCGTGCCATCAAAGAAAATAATTTAAAGACCGTTGAAGAAGTAACTCATTATACAAAAGCCGGCGGAGGATGCGGAAAGTGCAAGCCGGAAATACAGAAACTGCTTAATGAATTCTGGGAGAAGGAAGAAACAAAAATTATCCAGCATAAAGAAGTTCCGCAGAAGAAAAAACTTACTAATCTACAAAAGATAGCTTTAATTCAGGAAACCATGGAAAGGGAGATTCGACCGCAGCTTAAAGCTGACGGAGGAGATGTTGAGCTTATTGATGTTGATCGCAATAAGGTCTACGTGAAATTCCTCGGCGTATGCCTTGGTTGTCCGGCAGCCGGAGTCACGCTTAAAGAATTAGTTGAAGCAAAGCTAAAAGAATTTATTGATAAAGATATAGAAGTTGAAGAGGTTAAATAAAATTTTATAGATGGAGGCGCTTATTTATGGGGGTTTTTTATGACAGAAAAGACGCTGATGGTAAAATTATAATTACCCATAAGATATCTTTGTATTTCTTGTTTTTCATTATTTTTGCCTACGGTATTCTTCGAATTTTTTATCATCTTCCGCTGCTCGTAATTACTATCTTATTGGCTATTTTTATTATTGGATATTTTAAAGCTCATCAAGAAATATATACGGCGAGAAAAAATAAAAAACTAAGCGTGGAGGGCAAACTTTTTTCTTTCGTAACTCCCAAAAAATATATTATTGAAAAATAAGCTAGTAATAATGGATAAAGTAGTATACCTAGATAACAACGCGACCACACAAGTTGCGTCGGAAGTTTTTGCGGCGATGAAGCCGTTTCTTACCGAAGAATACGGAAATCCTTCCAGCATGCATACTTTCGGAGGAAAGATCAAAAAAAATATCGATGCTTCCCGCCAGACAGTCTGCGACTTACTCAGCGCCAATGACCCTTCCGAAATTGTTTTTACCAGCTGTGGCACAGAAAGCGATAATACCGCAATCATGAGCACTCTTCGCTCCTATCCGGAAAAAAAACACATCATAACGACTAAAGTGGAGCATCCGGCTATTCTTAGCCTTTGTAAATATTTGGAAAATCTGGGGTATCGGCTGACTTATCTTGATGTTGATGAAGATGGCCTGCTTGATTTAAATGAGCTTAAAAGCGCAATTGATTACGATACGGCAATTATTTCGATTATGCATGCTAACAATGAAACCGGAGTGATTTTTCCGATTGAAGAAATTGCCGAAATCGCCAGAATGCGTAATGTAGTTTTTCATACCGACGCCGTGCAGTCTGTCGGAAAAATTCCCTTTAGGTTGAATGAAATCCCCATTGATCTTCTATCGCTTTCCGGGCACAAGCTTCATGCGCCAAAAGGTGTTGGCGCTTTGTATGTGCGTAAAGGAACAAAATTTTCACCATTCTTAATCGGCGGGCATCAGGAATTAAACCGCAGAGGCGGGACGGAAAATGTTGCCTCGATAGTCGGTCTTGGCGTGGCCGCGCAATTGGCCAAGAAAAATTTTGACGATGAAAACACGCGCGTCCGGAAACTTCGCGATAAATTAGAAAATGCTATCGTTGAAAAAATACCCAACGTCCGGGTAAACGGAAATAAAGATTCCCGTCTGCCAAATACCAGTAATATCGGTTTTGAATTCATCGAAGGCGAGTCTATTCTGCTCAAACTTGACGAGAAGGGGGTTGCCGCGTCTTCCGGTTCAGCCTGCACCTCCGGCTCGCTTATGCCGTCGCATGTGCTTAGGGCAATGGGCATACCTTTTACTTTTATCCAGGGCTCAATCCGGTTTAGCCTTTCCTGCTATAATAGGGAAGAGGAGATCAACTACGTTATTGAACAATTACCTGGCATCATTAAAGGCCTCCGCGAAATTTCCCCATTTACCAACAAAAAAAGCTAATACCAGTATAAGCTTTTTCCCTACGCCAATTTTCTAATAAATTTTTTAAAATTATCTTGACATTTCTTGCTGTATATTGTATACTCTACTAATCTTATAGAGATAGTAGTATAAAGCCTGTGTTTAAGGTAAGCAGGGAGGTGTAAAATGCGAATAACTTACAAAGGAGATTATGCTCTAAAAGCTGTGCTGGCCTTGTCATTAAAATACGGCAGCAGCGTAGTGACTATCCACGATTTGGCTAAAGACGCAGATATCCCGATAAAATTTCTCGAGCAGGTACTCTTAGAGCTTAAGCGCGGTGGTTTTGTCGACAGCCGCCGCGGAAAAATTGGAGGCTATTTCCTGGTAAAACCGCCGCATAAGATAAAGATAGGAGACATAGTAAGGTTTATCGATGGGCCTATTGAGCCGATAGCCTGCCTTGAGAAAGGCTATACCGGTTGCCGGGACATTTACAAATGTGCCTTTCGGCACATCTGGCAAGATGTTTCCTCGGCAATTTCGAATATTATTGATAATGTAAATTTTCAAGAATTGGCTGCGCAAGTTAATTTAAAGCAACAGGTGTTGACCTATTCGATTTGAAAGGAGCCATATGCTTAAGTTTTTTTACAAAAAATTTTATTGCATAATGATGTGTTGCCTTTACGGCAGGAGGTGGTCTATGTAAATATTATAAAAATATTTACATACCAACACCCACTGCCGAAAAATGCAAGGCAAGTGGGATTTTTATTTTTAAATCTGTAGTTTGCAGCGGGCAGGCCGCTTTTTACGGCAGGCAGGAAATAACATGGAACATCGCAAAAGATCAATATGCAAAACAATATCATGGCGCTTATTTAGTTTTGTGCTGACGGTAATCATAATTTATTTTTATACAAAAAAAATTAACCAAGCTATCAGCGTGGGCGCTGGCATAGATTTGGTTAAGATGGTTCTTTATTATATGCACGAACGGCTTTGGAATAAGGTAAATTTTGGGCGGCATGAACCGCAGGATTATCAAATTTAGGCAAAATAACTAAACTAAAAAACGAGGAGGTTAGGATGGGTTTATTGGAGAACAGGGACGATTTAAAAGCATTAGTTGAAAATTTGAATTTCAAGGAAAAGGTCGAACGTTCGCTTGCCATTATAAAAGAAGCTTACAAAAAATATGGCGATACTTTAGTTATAGCAAACAGTTTGGGCAAGGATTCGGTTGCGGTGTGGGATCTGGCAAAAAAGGTAAATCCGGAAATAAAAGGCTTTATCGTTACTACGCGCTTTAAACCAACCGAAACAATTAAATTTATGCATAAGGTGGTTCGGCGTTATCCGGAATTAAAAGTTTATAAAAACGATAAATCTATTGCCGAAAAACTTTATGAAACCAAGCCCGACCTTTGCTGTGACATTTTGAAGGTTGAGCCGGTAAAACGGGCGATAGAGGAATTAGGTGTTAAATGCTGGGTTACAGGCCTTCGTTGCACCGAGGGGCGCACTCGCACTGATTTCAAAGAAGTCGAGGAGCGCGACAAAGGTTTAGTGAAATTAAATCCAATACTTATTTGGAAGGAAAGGGAGGTTTGGCAATATCTGGCATTATACGGCGTTAAGGTGAATCCGCTTTACGCCGAGGGTTACCGTTCGCTTGGCTGTGCGCCTTGCACGAAAATTACCAACGATGATAATGAGCGTGCCGGCCGCTGGATAGGAACCTCAAAATGCGGCGGTGAATGCGGAATACATACGCGGCCGCTAAAACAACGTTAATAAAAAATGACATACTATTACCCTGTTGCTATTAAGCTTAAGAATAAGTCGGTGTTGGTTGCGGGAGGGGGCCGTGTTGCCGAACGCAAAGTAAAAACATTGCTTAAATTTGGCGCCAAAGTACGCATAGTTTCACCAGCTTTGGCGCCGGCACTAAAAAAACTGTTAGGGTTTCAGAAAGTTAGATGGTGCAATAGAAAGGTAAAATCGTCAGATATCGAAGGCGCAGATATTGTAATCGCAGCTACCGGTATAGCCAGTGTCAACAAAAAGATAAGCTACCTTGCAAAAAAATCCGGCGCATTGGTAAATGTCATAGACAATGCACAATTAAGCACTTTTATCTCCCCGGCTATTTTTTCCAAAGGCAAAGCCATTGTTGCGGTTTATACCAATGGCCGCTCGCCGGCATTATCGAGAGATTTAAAAAATTTTTTAAAGGAGAAATGGGATGATTTTTTATCTTATCGGCGTAGATTATAAAAAGGCCAACATTGAGCAACGCGAAACAGTACATTTCTTTAAGAAAAGTTTTATTCGTTTTTTAAACAGTGATGGATTGCATAACGCACGGATTTTTTATACCTGCAATCGTTTTGAAGTTTATGATTTTGCTCAAAGTATAGACGAAGCCTCTGGCAATTTAAATATTTTTAAGAAAAATTTTGATTATATCTTTGGGGGTAGTTATGTATTTTTGGGCGGAAAAAAAGTCTTTGGACATCTGGTGAGATTGGCTTCCGGCTTAGAGTCGCAATTAAAAGGCGAAAGGCAGATTCTGGAACAATTGATAAATTTCAGCAGCCAAAAGGACTTTCCAGATAATCTGAAAACAATTTTTACTAAAGCAATATTTGCAGCTAAACTTATTCGTGAAAAAGCAACCCTAGACAATAAAGTTTACAGTATCGCTGATTTAGTCTTAGAAGATATTTTGGGCAAAAATGCCGTTACCGGAGAATTAAAAATAGCCATAGTTGGTACAGGCAAAATTGCCGAGCTTTTTGCCTCTAAACGGTTAAAAGATTCCAGGTTTTGTTTCCTGGCGCATAAAAATTATCTAAAAGCCAGGGAGCTTGCAAAAAAAGCCGGTGGTCAGGCTGCTAATTTAAGCGAAATTGAAAAAACGCTTTTAGATACTGATATTTTGATTAGTGCAACCACAAGCCCCCATTATATTTTAGGGGTAGAGCTTTTTCGAAAAGTTGCCGAGAAAAGAAAGAAAGTTCTTTATGCCTATGATTTGGCAATCCCCAGGGATATTGAGCCAGAAGTCTCCTCTATAGATGGCATCGTCCTGAAAAATATGGATGATTTGAGGCCGCTTTTTGAAAAATACGAACAAAGGATAGAGAAAGAAATATCGGTTTTAGAAAACCTCGCAGAGGACGAATTAAAAAAATATGATGAATCCTTTTATGAAGAAAAAGTTGAAAGTCGGCACGCGTACAAGTAATTTAGCGTTAAAACAGGTCGAGGAGATAAAGAAAATATTCTCCGGCATAGAATTTGAAATTGTCCCTATTTTAACTACCGGCGATAAAGACAAAACTACGCCGCTTGATAGAATAGAAGAGCCGGATTTTTTTACCAGAGAAATCGATGAGGCGCTTTTGTCAGAAAGAATCGATGTGGCAGTGCACAGCGCCAAAGATTTGCCAGAAATTACCGCCAGCGGCTTAGAAATTGTCTATGAAAGCGAATCGCTTAGCCCTTTTGACGCGCTGGTTTCGAAAGGTAATTTACGGCTATCCGATTTGGCGAAATTTTCACGTATTGGCGTAAGCAGCTTGCGGCGCAAAGAACAAATTCGTGCTTTGCGCGATGATTTAAAAATAGTTAATATCCGCGGTACTATCGAAGAGCGCCTTAGTTTGCTTGATAGTGGCAAAATAGATGCGTTAATAGTAGCCCACGCAGCATTGATTCGCCTGGGACTGGAAAACAGATTATCAGAAATTTTGCCATTGGCTACTTTCCCTACGCATCCAAAGCAGGGGAAACTGGCTTTAGTAGTGAAAGCCAGCAATAGGGATATCATTGATTTATTTAAAATGACTATACACGAATTAAGTCGGTAGCAGCTAATTTTAAGTTACGAAGGTTACACTTAAATCACTTGAGTTATTATCATATTCGTAACCTAAATATACGTTTCATATTTTAACAATAAACGAATGAAAAAAGGAAAAGTTTATATTATTGGCGCAGGCCCGGGCGACTGGCAACTAATTACAGTTAAGGGCCTGGAGAAACTTCGTAATGCAGATGTTATTTTGTATGATTTTCTGGCTTCCAAGGATTTGTTGCGCTTTGCGAAAAAATACGCAGAAATCATCTGCGTTGGCAAAGCTGACGGTTTGCATCTTTTAGAACAGGAAGAAATTAATAATTTGCTCTTTAAAAAGGCCAGGGAGGGTAAAGTTGTAGCCAGGCTAAAAGGCGGAGATCCATTGATATTCAGCCGAGGTATTGAAGAAATTTTATATTTAAAGAAAAATGGCATTCGTTTCGAAATTATCCCCGGTATTACGTCGGCTTTTGCCGCACCGCAAAGCTTTGGCATACCTTTAACCAGGAAAGGAAAATTTTCGTCGCTGGCAGTTTTAACCGGAAGAAAATCCAGCAATGCGCCGCTTGATGCGCCGGAATGTGACACTCTAATTTATCTTATGGCGGTATCAAATATAAAAAATGTGGTTAAAACCATTGTTGGTTCAGGAAGAAGCAGGCTAACGCCTTGCGCATTTATTGAGCGGGCGACAACGTCCCGCGAGAAAATAATTACCGGCAACCTTAAAAACATTGCTGAAAAAGTAAAGAAGTATTCAGTTAAGCCTCCGGCAGTTTTTGTCGTTGGAGAAATTGTAAGGTATGGGAAAAAGATTTATGGCGATAAATTTAAAACTAAGTAGCCTGATTTATCCTTATTTTGTCCAAACCGGCGCAAATAAAAAAGAGGAAATCGATTTATTTCCCCAGGTATTTAGATTTTCTCTTAATCGGCTGCTTGAGGATATCGAAAAAATTGAAAAATTGGGTTTAAGAAGAATTTTGTTATTCGGCATCCCCGAGGAAAAAGATTTAAATGCAACCTCTGGCTTTAAAAAAGGTAATATCGTTGCGCTGGCAATTAAAGAGGTAAAAAAGAATTTTCCTGATTTGATAATCATGAGCGATGTGTGTTTATGCGCCTACACAACGCACGGGCATTGCGGGATTATCAGCGGGCAGGGTACAGGAAGCAGGATGCGGGCTGTCTTTGATAATAAAAAAACACTGCAAACTCTGGCGAAGATTGCTGTTTCGCATGCCGATGCCGGCGCTGACTTTGTCGCGCCTTCGGCGATGGCCAGGCAACAGGTGTTTGCAATACGAAAGGCTTTAGATAAAAATGGTTATAAAAAAACAAAAATCATGGGCTATTCGGCAAAGTTCGCTTCAAATTTTTACGGGCCATTTAGAAACGCAGCGTTTTCTGCGGCAAAATTTGGAGACAGAAGTGGCTATCAATTAGGGTTTAGTGATTATAAAAAGGCTTTGGGGGAAATTGTTGCGGATATTAAAGAGGGTGCGGACATTGTTATGGTAAAACCAGCGTTAGGTTATTTAGATGTAATTACCAGAGCGCATTTAAAATTTGATAAACCGCTTGCGGCATATAATGTGAGTGGAGAATATGCGATGGTAAAGGCTTACGTCGAGCGCATAGCGCATGGTGCAAGGCGCATAGCAGAAGAAAAAAAATTAGTGTTAGAAATCCTTACGGGAATAAAAAGGGCGGGAGCGGATTTAATAATTACCTATCATGCGAAGGATGTTGCAAAATGGTTAAAAGAGTAGATCGAAGGCTTTTCCGGGAAGCAAAAAAATATCTTGTTGGCGGAGTAAATAGCCCGGTAAGAAGTTTTAATTATGTTGGAACAATCCCGGTGTTGGCTGAAAAAGGTAAAAGCGCTTACCTATGGGATTATGACAACAATAAATACATTGACTATATCCTTGGCTGGGGCTCTCTAATTTTAGGCCATAGCCAGCCAGAGGTTATAAAAGATTTAAAGAAAACTTTAAATTCAGGTTTAAGTTTTGGTTTGACCAATGAAAAAGAAATAGAGTTGGCAAAAATTTTAAAAAACGCCCTCCCTTTTATTGAAAAAATACGATTTACAAATTCAGGGACAGAGGCAGTAATGGGCGCCCTGCGCCTTGCGCGCGGGTGCACAGGCAGAGAAAAAATAGTTAAATTCGAAAATTCTTATCACGGCCATGCGGATTATTTATTGGCGAAAGCCGGCTCCGGACTCTTAACGCAAGGCATACCTCAATCGTTGGGCGTACCAAAGGATTTTACAAAATATACGATTGTCGCGCCTTTCGGTAATTACGAAATTATCGAAAAAATATTTCAAAAAGACGGCAAAAATATCGCCGCAATTATTATTGAGCCAATAGGCGGAAATTCAGGCGTGGTTTTGCCTGATTTTGATTTTTTAAAGTTTTTGCGGCAGATAACCCGTAAATATGGAACACTGTTTATTTTTGACGAGGTGATTACCGGTTTTCGTTTTAATTTTGGTTCTATTTTCCAACAGTTTGCGGTTACTCCCGATTTGGTTTGTTTGGGCAAGATTATCGGCGGAGGGCTTCCCATTGGGGCTTATGGCGCAAATAACAAAATTATGTCTCGACTTTCTCCGCAAGGAAAAGTTTATCAGGCATCTACATTTTCCGGAAACCCGCTTGCGATGCAGGCAGGCATAAGCACTTTAAAAATTTTAGAAAAATTTAAAGATAACTATGTGATGCTTTGGTCATTGGCAGATTTATTGGTATCAGAGATAGAAAGTAAAACTATCGCCAGAAAAATTAATTTAAAAATTAATCATTTCCAGAACATGTTTAGTTTTAGATTTAAAGAAAAAAAGCAATTTCAGAAATTTTATAAATTTATGCTAAACGAAGGAATATTATTTGCTCCTTCGGAATTTGAAGCAAATTTTTTATCGTTCGCCCATACGGAAAAAGATATCATGCATACAATCAAAACCGCAGAGAGAGCTTTTGACAGGCTGTAATTTTAAATTACGCACGTAACCATAACCTAGGGAGGATAAGCAATGGTTGAAAAAAATATCGACTATCATGCATTAAAAAAAAGGGGGTTCTTGCGGCAAAAACAAGAAGGGTATTTTACGGTACGCACCAGAATGGGCCTAGGTAAATTCAGCGCAGAGCAATTGTCGGCCCTATCCGAAGTTACGCGTAAATATGCAAATGGTTTCGCCCATCTTACGACAAGGCAGGGCGTAGAAATTCCTTTCATTAAACTGGAGAACATTGAAAGCGTGGAAAGAGAATTAAGAAAAGGGAATATTGAATTTGGTGCTTCCGGAGCGACACTAAGGACGATAACAGTATGCCCTGGAAACAACTGGTGCAGGTTTGGCCTGATAGATACATTTAAACTTCTTGAAAGGATAGAAAAAGAAATAAATCTGGAATGCAACATGGAGTTGCCGCATAAATTTAAGATAGCAATTTCAGGCTGCCCAAATAGTTGTACGAGGCCGCAGGTTTCCGAGATAGGTATACATGGAGAGGTTGCTACAAAGGATTCTGGCAGGCGCATCGGTTACAGGGTGTATATCGGCGGTTGTGGAGGCCGAAATCCGAGAACAGGATTTAGAGTGGATAAAATATTTAGCGATACGGAAGTTTTAGAAATGATCGCAAAGGTGGTTAATTTTTTCAAAAATAATGCTAAGCCAAGGCAAAGGCTTGCACTTTTGATTGAAGAAATCGGAAAGGAAAACTTCTTACGGCAATTAGGGCTCTAAATCTTGAGCATAAAAATTCTATTGTAGATTGTTCAGTTTTAGGGATAATAATATAATTATTAACTAGCCATAAGGAGGAAGGAAATGAGCAAAATTGATGCAAAATTGAAGGTTGAATCACTTGTTTTACACGGCGGGCAGGAGCCGGACCCGACAACCGGTTCACGTGCTGTACCGATTTATCAGACAACTTCTTATCAATTTAAAAACACCGAGCACGCGGCGAATCTTTTCGGCCTGCGTGAGTTTGGTAACATTTATACCCGATTAATGAATCCGACAACAGATGTCTTTGAGAAGAGAGTCGCGGCTTTAGATGGCGGCGTAGGCGCATTAGCAGTTTCAAGCGGCCAATCTGCTATTACGCTGGCATTACTTAATATTGCACAAGCTGGGGACGAGATTGTTTCTGCAGATAATCTTTATGGCGGAACTTACAATTTATTCCATTACACATTTTCTAAATTAGGAGTGAAGGTCAATTTTGTCAAATCTAATGACCTTGCGGCATTGCAAAAGGCAATTACTCCGAAAACAAAAGCAATCTATGCCGAATCTATCGGCAATCCCAAATTAGACGTTGCCGATTTAGAGGGGATATCAAAAGTTGCTCACAAAAATGGCATTCCATTTATTCTGGACAATACAGTTTCTCCCTATCTTTTAAGACCAATTGATTTTGGCGTGGATATTGTGGTTTATTCCGCGACAAAGTTTATCGGCGGCCATGGTACAAGTTTAGGCGGTGTCATTGTTGATTCCGGAAAATTTGACTGGGCTAACGGGAAGTTTCCGTTAATTGCCGAGCCCGATCCAAGCTATCACGGAATCAATTTTATAGAGGCACTTAAACCCTTAGGAAACATTGCTTATATTATCAAGGCAAGAGTTACGCTTCTAAGGGATTTGGGCCCGGCACTTTCGCCTTTTAATGCTTTTCTATTCCTACAGGGTTTAGAAACTTTACATCTGCGTATGGTAAGACATTCAGAAAATGCTTTAGCAGTTGCAAATTACCTTTCAAAACATAAAAAAGTTGGATGGGTTAATTATCCAGGTCTTGCCAACAGCCCGGAAAAGGAAAGAGTTAAAAAATATCTACCGAAAGGCACGGGTGCAATTATAGGCTTTGGTATAAAGGGAGGCGCTCCTGCAGGGAAGAAATTCATTGATTCACTTGAATTAATATCTCACCTTGCCAACGTTGGTGACGCAAAAAGCCTTGCCATTCATCCGGCAACGACCACACACCAGCAATTATCCGAAAAAGAACAGTTGGCAACCGGAGTAACGCCGGATTTTATCCGCTTGTCTATAGGTATCGAACATATTGATGATATAATAGCCGATATTGAGCAGGCATTAGGTAAAATTTAATAAACAATAAAATATCCAAGCTCCCCTGCCGGCTGGCAGGCAGGAGACAATCCTTCGACAAGCTAAAGGTGGTTCGAAGGATGGTTGAGCGAAGGCCTTCGACTACGCTCAGGCCGAGTCCTGAGTTTATCGAAGGATGAAGTCGAACCATAACCAAACAATGACCAAAT
>JAJYOP010000027.1 GCA_021796115.1 bacterium | reverse complement strand
CAATAGGGTGTAAGGGCTTAGGGGCTGGGTTTTGGGGGTTTTGGCTTGGTGGGAGTATGCGGTAGCTTTCGTCAAGGTGGCTGCGGAAGTAGCCAAAAATGTCAGCGCGGGTATGTAGAGAGAAATGCTTGGCTATACTAATGAATTGCCGCAAAACGCCCTTTAAAATAATGCGCAGGATGAAAAACTGGCAATGCGCCTTAAGATATAGAAGATAAACTGGACGTTTAAAGATGGTAGAATCTTCTCAGCTCTTTCGCCACTAACGATGCCTTAATTGAGTTTTGCATAACTTTTGTCAAAACTTCTTTTTGTTTTTTAGGATCATTGAATATGCCGTTTTGAAGATTTTCCGCTTCGATAATTATCTTTTGAAGATATCCGCCCACAGCATGAGCAATACATTTTATAGCTTCACCAATACAATTAGTTTCCGTAAGTTTTCTTATTTCTTCTAAGGTCTTTTTTTCGTGGTCATTTAATTCGATATTATTAAAACTAAGTTCTTCCATAAGCACCCCCATTTTTAAGAACCTGTCAAGGGAATTTTTAATTTTTTTTAGTAAAATTTTACGTGCGGAATTGCTACGTAATATACCTTTATTATGGCATATCGTGTGCGATTTCGCACAGGAAACGTTTTCTTTGTAGCATTATCGCACATAGGCATTTTAAGCCGTTTTTGCCTTAAAGGCAATAATGCAAAACCCATGTTATAATATCCCTGTTTTTAAGGAACAGGTTTTTTGATAAAAAGTTTTCTCATCCAGCGATCCAGGCACCAGCGGCTGACGTTAAGATCATCTGCTGTTTTTTCAAGATGCCAATCGTTTCGGCGCAAGGTTTTAAAAATGAGTTCTTTGGCAACTTGATAAAGCGCTTTTCTCAAATCAAGGCCTTTTAGCCTTAAGGTGGTTATTTCGATATCATCAATAGCATGTTTGATATATTCTTTCACCTTATGATAATCACAAGGTTTTTCGAATACAGCATAGGCACCCAAACGAATAAGCTCATCCCGGTTATATTCATCAAGATAAGCTGAAATAATAATCACATGAATATCCGGATGCCGCTTTTTTATGAGTTGGAGGACTTCTACACCGCTTAAATTTGGCATTTTGATATCCAACAGGACGACATCATAATATTTATTTTTACGGCTAAGATAGGAAAGCGCCTCAGAGCTGTCGGTACAGATGTCGACCTCGATGTCGAATTCTGTCTCGTGCGCTAGGCATTCTTTGGCATCTTCGGCAAGGATTTTGTCGTCATCAACGATAAGGATTCCATATCTAGGTTTCATTAGTGCTCCTTAAAAATAAAAAAACCTCATTCGAAATCGGTTCACCCGAAAGAATGAGGCATAACTAAGGAAGTTTAACTTCGGCAGCTCGACTGCCTTATTCCGACAATTCGCCGGAACTTAGGCTCTATAGCTTTGCGTCCCATTCTTTCGAATGGTTTGCCGTTTCGATTTAAACTTTGCCTAGATTGGTTCTACTTAAGAGATAGCACATAACGTGCGAAATAACAACGTTTTGTAGCGAAACCGCACATTAAATATGCATTGTTAAATATAACTTATAACGATTTAAGCAAATATTTATGAATTTACTGTACGATTATTTTGCTTCTTTGGTTAAAAAACGTTTTCACGGTTCTGTTAGGATAATTTTTGAAGATGGATTACCGGTATCGCTCAAAGAGGAAAAATCTATAGATACGGAAATTCTCCGTGAGAACATCAGGGAAAACATAAAGAGAGATCCGAAAGACTAAAGTGTTACCGAAAAAACTTGACAACTTTTGATTGCACTGTATAGTGTGTTTTGAAAACAACAATTTGGCAGTTTAAATAGCACAGTCCTATTGGAAAAACCAGGGGGCTGGTTTCTTGAGCGCAATTACTCAAGGGACCAGCCCCCTTTTTTGTTTTTGACATGGAGAATCATAAAGCAAATCCACAATTAGAGAATGGTTACGTTCGTATCGCTAATGAGCTTTTTGAAGCAATGGGTAAATATCCGTTTAACGGAGCCGAATTAAAGATATTGATTGTCGTAATAAGATTGACTTACGGCTGGGGATTAAAGCAAAACGTAATCAGTTTTTCCAAGTTAGCATATCTTTCCGCTTTGGACGCGCGCCACACAAAACGAGTCGTCAAACGTCTAGCCCAAGACAAAGTGCTAATAAAATACAAACAACAACGTAATAACATTTTAGGCGTGAACAAGGATTATATTTCCTGGCGCTTGTGGAAAACACAAAATATTAGTGACCAATTTGCCACTACAAGAGTGGTAGTTTAGCCACTAACAAGGTGTATGAATGACCACTAAAATTAGTGGCTAAGCTAACACCGTAATATAAAGAACAAACAAATTTAAAAACAGTAGTAGTAAAGAAAGGGCTGTGAATTCTGTGAATAAGTTTGATTTCTTAAAGGGCGATTATCAATGTTAAGACTACACAGCCTAAATTCTTTTGTAATTAATGTAACCAGTAAACATTTATGTAATCTTTTGGCTTGCTTTCGCTTGAGCTCTCGTAAAGCTCCGCTCAAGCAAGCCAAAGTATATAAATTTTAAAATTCATATGGAAAAGAACGAAACGAATTTACGTAGAATGAAACAAAAAAAGTGCGCTAGGAAAGTGATTCGGTTTTTTAAAGTCGAAATCTCTGACATTAATTCCGCCCCTGAACTATTTGCTAACCCAACTAATCCGTACGCACAATTATCAGATGAAGAGAGGATAAAAGATTTTAATGAAATCTTTGGTTTACTTTGGGCTGAGTCATGCCGGGAAACCAGCAGAGATATTTCTAATAATAAAAAAGATTGCAATAAGTAATATTAGTTATATAATGTTACCCATACAAAAGTAGGATATATGACTAAAAAGGTTTCCTGGAGAAAAGTTACAACTGTTTATAGTTTTAAGGATGCAAAAACTGTCCGCGTTTTTGGTATTGCCCGCGTATCGACAGACAAGCAGGCGCAGAAAATAGGCGAATCATTAGACCATCAAAAAGAAGTTCTCAAGAATTGGGTAAGGTCTAAATCGAGCCTGCATGCGCCTCAAGAATGGAAGCTTGTTGACATATTTGTAGAAAATGAAGGGCCGGATGGTCAAAGAAGAGGTCGGACCGCAACAAAACGGGAAGGAAGAAGAGGATTAGCCAAGGCCCTTGAGCTTGCCAAATTAAGACTTATTGATGTTGTTGTTGTAACAAAGCTGGACCGCATAGCAAGAGATACGAGAGATTATATAGATATTTCAGCTGAATTTAACGAGAATGAAGTAGCACTTGTTTGTTTGGATCTTGATATCGATACATCAACGCCTGACGGACAGATGATAATGCGTAATCACGCTAATCTTGCCCAATGGCAAGCAGAGCGGATATCACAATATAGTTTAGAAACTGTTTTGAGACATCTAAACCAAGGGCGCCCAATAGGTCCGCCACCACTCGGTTATTGTATAAGCAAGGACGTTAACGGTAAGACTACTTATGTAGTTGATCCTGTTTATAGGAAGCACGTTGAATTTATTGATCAATTATATCTTAGACTAAAAAGTATAGGAAAAGTTGTCGATATTCTGCATCAAAAAGGCTATAAGTCCCGGCATGGAAAAACATATTCAAAACCTCAGGTATCGCGTATTCTTCAAAATATCCGCTATATTGCGAAACAGGAACATGATAACAAAATTTATCCCGCTAATTGGGAACCTTTAAGAAGTGAGGACGTTCATAAAACGATCCAGGCTATTTTTCAGAAAAACCGACTGACTAATCACGGCCCATATGGTTCGAATCATAATTACATTTATCTTGCCAAAAGCCTGCTCAAATGTAGTAATTGCGGGTCGACCATGATTGCAAGACCAGCAATTGGCCAAGGAGGAAAATATTACCCCTATTATATGTGCATGAAAGCATATAAGACTAATGGTATTGATTGCGAACAAACTAATCTCTTAGCAGCAAATGCTGTGGATGACGCTATTATAAATGTCCTGTACCACTTACGTTTAAATCCTGATAATATTGCCGATATTGTAAAAAAAGCTAATCAGGCAACCGCATCAACAATAGGAGTTTTGGAGGATGATTTAGACAGAGTGCAGGCAGGCCTAAAAGATATTCGTACAAAAATTGCTAATTTGGTGGATATACTTACAGATAAAGGAATGGCAGGAATTGATGCAGTTAAAGAAAAGTTGGGAGCTCTAAACCAAGACGAGTCAGAGCTTGTTTTAGAAGAAAACAGACTGAAATCCGAAATTCAAGCAGAGAAGGTTCAAGCCGGCACAGCCCATGAGTATATTAAGACATTACAATTATTTAAAGATTATTATGTGATGAACAAAAACAATAGAGAGCGTATTCAGGCAATTTTACCAAGAATAATTAATTCAGTCATTTGCCAGGTCACCGATAATAAAAAAGGCATCGGTAAGCTTAAAATTGGTTTATTCGGGCGACCGTTTGCCAAAGGAGAGAATTCCGAATTATGGAATGAAACATTGCAAAAGATAGCTGATGAATGTTATAATAAAAAAGTCTTTGAAGAAATTAGTGGCAAGTTTGGAACAAAAGCTTATAAAGATAGGGAACCTTCTTCGGGTGGAGGATCTTCATTAGTTAGTTCAGGCAAGAGATGTTATAGCAAGTTGTTGTGCGCAGGGGATAACACATCTGACCCCAGTAATTCTCCTCTCAACCAGAGAGTAGAGAGGACTATAGCCCTGATTACTAATACTAATCAGGGCTTATTTATTTGTTGTCCTGGTAAAGGTTTATTGAGCCAGATTTGTTTTCTTTAAAAATCAAATAATATATCCGCTATCCTTTATATAAAAGCTCATAGAATTAACTGTTTTGTCTCCAAAATAAGCCAAAATGTCTCTTATATAATGGTTGCTATATAATGAAATACAGAGGATGGTCGATTTTTTGTCCAATTTGTCCACTTTTAGAGGGGGGTAGTTTTCCATAACTGTTTGATAAATAAGCGGTTGTCGTTGTCCAGGCTTCAAGGGGTGGACATTCATGTCGCTTTTGTCACCTTTTTGAAGGGTCTGTTTTTCATAACCTTTTGTAGTATAAAGAGATAGCTCATGTCACCCTCTTAGGATGGTGACATCCATTGAATTAGGCAGGATTATTAAGTAGTTTTTGCCACATTTCTCTTTGTTTTTCCCAGATCATTTCTCTGCAGATTTCATTTACCTTGTATTCGGGGATAAGAGAAATGGCACTATCGTCAGAAAGAAGTATTTCTTCTTGGATATTCGGTGCAAGCATTAACATATTCATAATCAAATAGATCTTGATATGGTTTATATTAAGCCAACCAGCCATTTGTTTTAAATCTTTAGTTTGGTCATCTTCTATGACTTCTTGTATCTGGTGAGCCAAGAGTAAATTCTGCCTTAGTTGCGGTTCTTCTTTGATGTTTGCTTGATTAGGAGGAATTGGCATATTTTTTAGTTCCGTAAGTTCAACCTTGAACGTATATTTCTCATCATTCTTATTAAGCAGAATTTCTAGTATTTGATTATTTCCATTATAGGTTGCTTCCTTTAGTATAGGTTTTATTACGGCTATCTTTTCTTGAAGAGTAAACTTATTCCACGTATCTTCATTAACCTTAGGCTCGCGTACTATTGTCCTTAACGCTTCAATAACCTTATTTTCTATCTTTTGAGCGCTTAACAGGCGAACTGGACAGCTTTTATATCCCCGTTTACTCGCATTTAAGCATGCATAATAATGATATTTATATTTATTGGCTTTTACATTATAGGTAAAGTACATAGGAGTATCGCAGACCTTACATCGTAGCATACCGCTAAGTAATCCTACATGCTTGTTTCTCTTTGTCATTTTCCAGTTTGGTTTATTTTCTATGAGTATTTTTTGAACTTTCTGGAATATTTCATCGGATATTATCGGTTCCTGCTCTCCTTGGTATATTTCGCCATGATATTCAACTTTGCCTATATAAAGCACATTAGTTATTATGTTATAGATACCTGTAGTTTTAAATTTAATCCCTCCAAAACGTAACCCCTTTTCTGATGTATATTGCTTTGTAACACATCCTTTATTATTGATTTCGATAGTTGTAGCTAGAATAGAACGTTTTTCAAGGTACAAATCAAATATTTCACGAACCAATTTTACTTCTTTCTGGTTTATGAATAATTTATGCTTATCTTTATCGATATCATAGCCTAATGGAGGCCTGCCGCCGATCCATTTGCCTTTCCTTTTGGCAGCACCCATCTTATCGCGAGTTCTTTCCGAGATAATTTCCCTTTCAAACTGGGCGAAGGATAGGAGTATATTTAAAGTTAGCCTGCCCATCGAGTTTTGCGTATTAAAATGCTGGGTTACCGAAGCAAAGGCAGTGTTATGTTTCTCAAATAAAGAGAGTAATTCTGCAAAATCCATAAGCGAACGGCTCAACCTATCTACCTTATAAACCACCACGCAGTTTATTTTATCGGCTTTAATATCGGTAATAAGCTTTTGTAATGCAGGCCTATCTGTATTTGCTCCGGTAAAACCACCATCATCATATCGTTCAGACAAAACTACCCAGCCTTCATTCTTTTGGCTGGCAATATAACTTTCAGCTGATTCACGCTGCGCATCTAAGCTTGTGAAGTCTTGTTCCAACCCGTCACTCGTAGACTTACGTGTGTAAATCGCACAATGAATAATTTTTTTCTCTTGGGTATCCATGATTTATCTAAAGATTAAAGAAATGGTAGCCATTCCAATGGGCCCCGGTTATCTCTTCAGCTATAGAGCTAAGATGTTTATATATCTTATTGTTATACTCAAAACCATTCGTTAAAACTTTAACCTGGATATTCATGTTCTTGTATTCTTTTAGAATTACGCTTCCTGGAATAGGCAGGCGCCTATCCCTTCCACGAGTCTTAATTCTTGCCTGTGTTTCTATGCTGACTTTTGGACGAATTGCTTTATTATTGATAGGATTATAAAGTAGCATAAGCTCTTCAAGCCTGTTCTTTGCTTTTTGTGATAATCCGCCATATTCAAGTTCTTGTAGCCGATAGGCGATTCTTCTGACGAGATAGACCTTATTGTCCGAAGTCGCCTTTTGACCGTTAAAAAACACCTCGTATTCCTTTTGAAGTTCAGGAGTTGTCTTATTTTTTAAGGCCGTAATTTTGGCATTTATAGCTGCCTTCATCGATAGTTACCTCAAGTCATATATAGCCATAGGCACCAAGGGATAGCAAGTTATAAATAAAAACCATCGAGTCACGATCTTTTCTATGAATTATGTTGTATGCACTCTGGATACGCAGGGATAATATGCCAATAAAACTTGATTATCAGCAATTACGGAGGCCTTTTAAATCCCGTGATAGCCTTGATGCAGAATTTAATTTATGGCATAATTAGTGTATTATTTGGTTTGTTCAAATAAATCACGATAAAATATCAGCTTTCTTATGGACTTAAGCGCAAAGAACACATCAGAGTATAAAAAAATATCCGTAGAAGAAACTCTCAAATTTTTACAGGCAAGCACAGAGGGCCTTGCTGTGGCGGAAGTCGACAGTCGGCTCAATAAATTTGGGCATAATGAGATAACGGAAAAGAAACCGAATTCTTTATTGGAGTTTTTTTCGCATTATTGGGGGCCTATGCCGTGGCTGTTGGAATTGGCAATGGCCCTTTCATTTATATTGAAGCATTATGTTGAAGGGGCGATAATTTTCGTATTGATTACGATCAACGCGGTTATCGGGTTCTTGCATTCGCGGGGCTCTCAAAGGGCACTGGAGCTTTTGAAGGCAAAATTAGCGGTTAAGGCTAAGCTGTTACGGGACGGTGCATGGGTGACGCTTGGCGCCAGGGAAATTGTACCCGGGGATATCCTGGCGGTTAGGCTGGGTGATATTGTGCCAGCCGACGCAAAAATTATAGAAGGAGATCTTTACGTTGATGAATCGGCTCTCACCGGAGAATCTTTAACCAAGACTGCGGGCCCAGAATCTCTTATATATTCCGGTTCTGTGGTAAGGCAAGGACAGGCGCGCTGCGTGGTAGTCAATACCGCAGCAAACACATTTTTTGGCAAGACAGCGGAACTTGTCAAGATCGCAAAGCCCAAATCCCACCAAGAAGAAGTAATGATGGCGGTGGTTAAGTACATGATGTATCTGGGCGTTGCGGCCTCATTCTTAATTTCGATATATGCATTTTTTATCCATGTGAGTGCGCTTCTTATAGTTACTTTTATCGTTACTTTCCTTATGGGAGCGGTGCCTGTTGCGCTTCCTGCAGTAATGACGATAGTCCAATCTGTAGGAGCCCTTGAGCTTTCCAGGAAAGGTATCTTGGTGACGCGCCTAAATTCAATAGAGGATGCTGCTTCCATAGACGTTCTTTGTCTCGATAAAACCGGCACTATAACTCAAAATAGCCTGACTGTGATGGATAGTGTCGCATTTTCAGGCTATAAGAAAGAGGATGTCGCTGCAATCGCTGCTTTGGCAATCAAAGAAGAAAATATGGACGTGATTGATTTAGCGATTATTACTTATGCCAGGCGCACCGCTTCAAATTTTAGTAAGTATAAACAGATTGCGTACACGCCTTTTAATCCATCAATAAAAAGGACGGAAGCGGTCATAGAGAATCAAGGCGAACGTTTCAGGGTAGTCAAAGGCGCCTCTCAAATAGTCATGGCTATGTGTCCTGGAATAGATAATGCAACCGCAGGGAAAATTAATGCTGCTATAACGGAATTTTCTCGGAGAGGTTACAGGACTATTGCCGTTGCGCGGTCGCAATTACACAGCGATAATCTTGAATTTATAGGTTTGCTTTCGTTTGCCGATCCCCCAAGGCCTGATTCAAAAACGATGATAGAAGAAGCAGGGAAGTTAGGGATAAGGCCTTTTATGCTCACTGGCGATAATATCGCCATTGCCAAGGAAATCGCACGTCAAGTGGGAATAGGCGAAAGAATCGCGAAGATTGCGGATATTAACAGTTTAAGCGAGGACGAGCAGGTAAAAGCCGTATCGGAAATAAACGGCTTAGCAGAGATATTTCCTGAGGACAAATATAAAATAGTTAAATTGCTACAAGGCAATGGCCACATGGTAGGTATGACCGGAGACGGTGTCAACGATGCTCCTGCTTTAAAGCAGGCGGAAATGGGTATTGCGGTGAGCAACTCTACGGACGTGGCAAAGGTATCGGCAAGTATGGTGTTGACTGAGCCTGGGATAAGCGTTATTATCGACGCGATAAAGATAAGCAGGCAAACGTATCAACGGATGCTTACTTGGGTTATCAATAAGGTCACCAAAGTCATAGAATTCGTCGGTTTACTCACCATAAGTTTCTTTTGGCTGCATAACCTTGTGCTTTCCCTTTTAGGAATGTCGCTGTTGGTCGTCGCAAATGACTTCGTGACCATGTCTTTGGCAACCGATAATGTCAAATATACCAGCAACCCCAATAGATGGAATGTGTTGAGTATAACATTATCGTCTCTTGTTCCTGGCATGTTTCTCGTGATAGAAGGATTAATTGTCATCATGATAGGGAAGGATTACTTTCATGTCGGGTGGGATAAGCTACAGGCGCTGGTGATGCTGAACCTGATATTCAACAGCCAATTCAGAGTATTGATAGTAAGGGAACGAAGACACTTTTGGTCATCTGTCCCGGGAAAAGATTTGCTCCTCTTGAGCTTGGCAACAATTGTTGTATTTATTATGGTAGGCGCAAGCGGAATCTTTTTTCCGCGATTTACGGTCGATCAGCTTTTTGCTATTCTGATATTTTCCATAATGTTCACCCTTACAATCGATTTCCCAAAGTATTATTTATTCAAAAAATTTGAATTATGAAAAATTTCACTGCGTTCCGCCAAATGAAAGAGTTGAAACAGAGTAATAAGGTAGCGCCTATATTTATTCGCCTTTCTGTAGGACTTATTTTCTCTACACAAGGCATTTTGAAATTTATCGATCCTAATATGGGTGTATTGCGATTTGCAAAAATTGGCTTTCCCTATCCTGGCTTTACCGCCTATTTTGTGGGAATGTTTGAAATTATTTGCGGTTTTCTGCTTTTAATTGGTTTATTAACGAAACTGGCGAGCATTCCACTTCTGATTATTAACCTTACGGCTATAGCAACAACAAAAATTCCAGAGCTCTTTCGGCCTAATCAGGGATTTTGGTTTATGGTGAGTGATGCCAGGACCGATTTTGCTATGTTAACCGGGATTATTTTTTTATTGATAATTGGTGCTGGCTCATGGTCGATTGACGCAATTATCGTAAATCAAGACAAAAAATAAGCGGCTTTAATTTAAATGTCATTTCGATCAAAAATACCGAAAGTATTTATTTTTATTAATTTGTTCTTTTTGCTCTTTGCGCCATTTTTAGCTTTCGCCGGGCCGCCGTTTCTGACCGATGATCCTGAGCCGGTAGAATATAAGCACCAAGAGTTGTATTTATTTTCTACATTTGACAAAACCAATAATTCTAGGATAGTGCAGGGACCGGCAGTCGAATATAACATCGGAGCCGCTCCTAACCTACAACTGCATATGGATGCACCGTTTACTTATTTCTCACCTAAAGGCTCATCGAGCTGCCATGGCTTTGGAGATGTAGAACTAGGGATGAAGTATCGCTTTATAAATGAAACAGTATATATCCCACAAATTGGTATTTTTCCAATGTTTGAACTCGCTACAGGTGACTCTGATCGAGGCCTTGGCAATGGTAAGACTTGGTATAAGCTTCCCCTGTGGTTGCAAAAAAGCTGGGGACCGTGGACAACTTATGGCGGTGGGGGCTATGCTTTAAACAATGCCGTTGGAATGCGTAATCATGGTTTTGCAGGTTGGCTTTTACAGTACACTTTTAATAAACATCTTACCTTGGGCGGAGAGATTTTTTCCCAACAAGCCGATATCCAAAATGGAGAAGGATTTAGCTTGCTGAATTTTGGTGGTTATTATAACTTTACATCGAAGTTCAGCCTGTTATTTTCCGCTGGCCATACCTTTACAGGCGAACGCCATGCCATTGGTTATTTAGGTCTGTACTGGACTTGGTAAAATATGAAAAATCAAAAGTTTTTTTCCCGTGATGTCCTGCTGATTTCGTTTTCTGCGTTTTTCGCTGATCTCGGTTACCAAGGCGTTACAGCGCTTTTCCCGCTTTTCCTCATCCTGCGACACCACATTCCGGTCTATGTTTACGGTATTATAACTGCTGTCGCTTTCGGCGTCGGTTCTTTTTTCGCCTTCATTGGCGGAAAAGCAGGTGATAAATATGATCGTAAGACTGTAGCTATTTTAGGGAATCTTTTCATACCGCTTATGTCTTTAAGCGGTCTATTCAGAAACGTTTGGCTGTGCGGTGTACTTTTCATATTGGGTTGGTGGGCCAGATACTTTCGCACCCCGGCCCGTAGGGCTCTTCTAGTAGAAGTCTCGCCTCCTGATTTAAGATCCAAGGCATTCGGATTTTTACATGCGCTTGATATAGGTGGAGGTATTCTTTCGGCTCTGCTCGCATTATTTTTCGTTTCATATCTCCATATGCATATCGGAATGGTTATTCTTTTTTCGGTGATACCGCTTCTTATCTCTTCCATTTTACTCTTTTTTATTAAGCGTGATAAATTATATCCTATTGAAGATACTACTGCACACAAGTCATCCACAAAGCAGACAGCCGTTCGATTGCAAAAAAGAACTCTTTTCGTTGCATTGCTTGTTTCAGCGACATTCTACGGATTCAGTTTCTACAACGCTGGTTATCCGGTTTTGACCGCGGCGACATCGCAAAACGCCGGTTACGCACTAGGACTTATCGCATATCTTATCTATATGGGGATTTCAGCAATAAGCGGTTATGCGCTTGGATTGCGCCGGTTTCGGTCGATTCGTGCCCTCTGGATGCTGGGTTATCTTCCTTCAGCGATTGCTTCTCTTTTAATCGGAGTAAATATTGCACTCCATCTTCCTGAGATCTCGTTTTATATCTTTGTAGCTGGTTTAGGTTTTGGTATGGGTGTGGTGGAAACATTCGAACCTACCGCAGTTTCATCTCTTGTGCAGTCAGAAAATCTTTCCCGTGGCATGGGATGGCTAAGCGTATCGCGAAGCATAGGTCAGTTTATCTCAAATTTAGTTATGGGCATTATTTTTTCCTTCAACCAGTCACTGGCATACGGATATGCTTTTGTCGCTTCGCTTGTAGCAACCATTATCCTTGCATCTGCTGAGCGAATAGCGAACAAAGTAAACACGTCTCACCCGACATCTTAAGAAATGATTTCTCTTCCTATAAATAGTTGACAAAACACAATATCATAGTATATATATTGGCATATGCCAATAACTAATGAAGGAGTGTATGCCAAGACCTTGTAGATGTAGGAAAATAAGGTGCAGTCCGGATACGAACTATTTTAAACCAAGGGGTATACCATTATTTAATCTTGAAGAAGTCAACCTTACTTTAGATGAATTGGAAGCAATAAGGCTTGCTGATTTTGAAGGACTATATCAGGAAGATGGTGCAAAGAAAATGAATATTTCCAGGCAAACATTCGGCAATATTATTATTTCCGCTCATAAAAAGATAGCAGATGCGCTTTTAAACGCCAAGGCGCTTAAAATTGAAGGCGGGGTAGTTAAGAAAGTTAAATAAAAAGGAGGAGTAAAATGAAGATATGTATACCAACCGAGACAAAAGATGGCTTGAGGGCTAAAGTCTATGGGCATTTCGGCAGTGCGCCGTATTTTACAATCGTTGATACAGAGAAAGATTCTGTCGAGATAATCGATAATGCCAATCAACATCACGCGCATGGTATGTGTCAGCCAATGAGTGCATTAGTGGGAAAGTCGATTGACGCTGTAGTCACCGGAGGAATGGGTGCGCGAGCAGTTGGAAAACTTAATGAAGGCGGGATTAAGGTTTATCGGGCTATACCGGGAACAGTTGCGGATATCGTCAGCCAGTTCACTAAAGGCGGTCTTGGAGAAATAACCGTCCAGAATGCCTGCGCGCAGCATGGCTGTCATTAAA
Source organism: bacterium (assembly GCA_021796115.1). Lineage (GTDB taxonomy): Bacteria > Omnitrophota > Gorgyraeia > Duberdicusellales > 4484-171 > JAJYOP01. The sequence goes on along the minus strand of JAJYOP010000027.1, from coordinate 7,551 downwards.
CTACAATATGTCTTCAAGAAAAGCATTAATCGAAAATCACAAGAACTATCTGCAGAGGAAATCTCTCTATAAAAGTTTCGGCTATGATGTCGATAAGGAGAGAAATTTTATTATCAGGAAAGCCGGATCTTTTTGCGGAAAAATATTAGAAGCCGGAACCGGCAAGGGGCATTTTGCACTTGCTTTAGCCAGAAAAGGGTATGAATTTACTACCTTTGATATATCCAAAACAGAACAGGCGTTTGCCAAGCTTAATCTTAAGTATTTTGGTTTAGATAAGCAGGCTAAATTTCGTATCGAAAATGGAGAGAATTTAAGTTTTAAAAATAAAAGTTTCGATGTTATTTTCTCAGTTAATACCCTGCATCATCTTACAAAACCATACAAAGTTATAAATGAGTTTGTCCGCATCATTTCTCCTCATGGCAAGATCGTATTAAGCGATTTTACAACAAATGGCCTCAGGGTAATGGATAAGATTCATAAACTTGAGGGTAAGGTACATGAGGTAAGCAAAGTGAAATTAACGGATGTTAGCCAATATCTGCGTCATAAAGGTTTCAAAGTGCAAAAAAGTAAAAGCAAATACCAGCAAGTGCTAGTTGCCTATCGTCTTTTAAACCGGTAACGTAATATTATTCCACTTAGCAAAATAATATGAATAAGATAGTTTTAATTAATGAAGATTTATGTATTGGCTGCGGTAAATGTGTTAAACTATGCCCCAAGAAGATTCTGTATCTAGATAAAACAAATAAGAAATGTAAAGTTTCAGATGAAACCAAATGTGATAAACTTGCCGGCTGCCAAAGAATCTGCCCCGTAAAAGCCATAAGGATAATAAAATAATCAATGTTTAAGCCATACAGAGCATTTTTTTATTGTATCAAATCTCTGGAAAGTAAGAAGACTCACTGCTCAATTGACTGTTGCTATCTTTATAATCTGGGGGATAATGCTAATGGTAGTTGCGGTAACGAGTAAACGAATAAATTATATAAAAACGCGATAAAGAATTGTATCAAATACAACTAAAGCCCACCATAATCAAGGTGGGCTTTAGTTTATCCTATGTGGAGAGGATATACGGATAGTAACAGATGCCAAAGAATGTCTTTATCTGAAGAAAGAAACCTTATTTTGAAAGCTCAGAAAGGTTCAAAGAAAAGCAAAGATGAAATCGTTCTTCGTCATGTTGAATTTTTAAAGTTTAGAATCCGTAGAATAGTGTTACCTCACTTATTCCAACGGTTTAAGGATGATCTACTTGGGGAAGCCATCCTGATACTTTATAATAAAATCGAAAGCTACGATCTTGATTATCGCAACAAGTACGGAGATCCCCATCCTGTTAAATTTACATCGTATATTTGGAAACGGATTGACGGCTTTATAATCGATTTCGTCAAGAACGAAATGAGGAATGTAGAACTAACTAGTGAAATGTCCAACTCTAATAGGATGGACATTTGTATCTTATAACACTTCAGAAGGTTGCATAATTTTCAGCCCAAAATAACCGGACAAAACGGCGGCCGGTACAAAAATTATACGCGCTCTTTAATAATAAGGAAATGTGTATTTTCTAAAGCAGCAAACCGAATTGTCCTGCTATGGGCTTGGTAGGCAGCCTTAGGCAATCGCTAAAACATAATCTTTTAGCTGTTAAGACAAAATCCTGTCTTAGGAAATTCCTTTAGCTTGCTTATGTAATTATTTTATTCCCGATAGTAATTCCTGATTATTCCTCCTAGTTTTGTCTGACATTTAATTTCTCCCGCGTTCTTAGCTAACCTTGATTCCAATGGCCTATTGTTCATAGAGGAGTGAGGCCTGGCTGTGTTGTAATGCTCTACATATTCACTTATAAGATACCGTAGATGCTTTTCCCCAAAGACAATAAAATGGTTTAGGCATTCTTTTTTAATCTTACCTACCCAGCTTTCAGCATAGGAATTCATATTTGGAGACATAAAGGGATTTTTCTGTACAGTAAAGCCAGCCTTTTCAAAAAGTCCATCGAATTCTTTCGAGAATTTCTTATCTCTGTCGCGTATTAATAGTTTCTTATCGCTTTTATTATCACTTAAGAATGGAATGATGCTTTGAGCATGTTTATTTACCCATTCTTGATCAGGATACTGGGTAATTCCGGCAATATAAATTTTCCTGGTTCTGATATTGATAAAGAAAAGTACAAAAAACATCCTTGGACCTAATTTAGTAAGCACTTGCTTGGTGAAGAAATCACACGCCCAGAGTGTCTGGAAATGCCTTTTAAGAAAATTATTCCAGCTGTCTGTTGTTCTTTTTGGAACGGGATCAATACTGTTTTCTTTTAAGATGTTCTTTACATTAGTTTTTGACAATCGCTTAATCCCCAGTTTATTTAACTCGCCTAAAATCCTTACATAGCCCCAAGTATTTTCTTTAGCCAGTCTTACTACCAATTTACGTATCTCTTCTAAGGTTTTCGGCCTGCCGCGCTTATCAACTTTGTCAGGGGTTTTATTACGCTTATAGTTTCTTGTCCAAAGGAGGAAAGTTTCATATGTTACAACTGTAATGATATCTTTTAAGTCTTTGCCAAGAGGGACGCCAAATTTTACAAGCTTTCTTCTTTCGGCAGGCATCGGCCGTATGCTCCTTCCGACACGTTTACGTAGTATCTCATTTTCAACTTTTAGATATTCGATTTGATGAGTTAAATTATCTTGTGCCATCCTGCCTATCAAGGACAAGAGTTCGCTGAATACATTCTTTTGCGTAAATTCCCAGTATCTTCGCATGTTAGTTGCCCCTTGATTAAAAATATGTGTTGAGGTATAACTCCATAAAGAAAATATTATATATCCATTTGAAACGATATTAAAAAGATATGCGCAAAATTTACGGACATATTATCCAGGATTATCCAATTATTTCTTTAGCTGAAGAAAGGCGTCTAATTCAAAAAGCTCAAAAAGGTTCAAAGAAAAGCAAAGACGAGATTGTTCTTCGTCATGTAAGTTTTTTAATTTTTAGAATCCACAGAGTAGTATTTCCTGAGCTTATCCAACGCTTTGGCGATGATTTGCTTGAAGAAGCTATACTAATAGTTTATAATAAAGTCAACAGTTACGACCTCAATTATTGCGATAGGTACGGAAACCTTAAGCCAGTTAAGTTTGCCTCTTATATCTGGAAACGCATCGATGGGTTTATAATTGATTATCTGAAAAAAGAGACCATAACGCTAAGTTTAAATAACGATATTATAGATTTGATACAAACAAAAGAAAACTTATAATTCTATGTTTAACCTTAAATATACGATTACAGAGAAAATTCTAAACAATCTTACCGCAATAGCCTCTAGCCGTGCAATTATTGAGCAGTCTTATTTGGTACCTAAATGGGAAGCGAAATTACGGAGACAGGCATTATTACACAATACCCATTCTTCTACAGCAATCGAAGGTAACAAATTAAGCCTTCCGCAGGTTGAGGCATTGGCTGAGGGAAAAGATGTTATTGCTACGGATAAAGATAAGTATGAGGTTTTAAATTATATAGAAGCATTAGAGAAAATCCCTAGCCTTACTGAAAAAAGGAAAATCAAAGTAAGTGATATATTAAATATCCACCGCATTCTTACCAAGGGCGTGATGCAAAGAGACGCTGATTCCGGAGTTTTTAGGAATCGTCAGGTTTTTGTAGGTAAGAGAATTTTTGATGGGACTGGTTTTAAAGAAGAAATAGAATATATGCCACCAAAGACAGAAGAAGTCCCAGCGCTTGTAAAGGAATTTGTTGACTGGCTCAATACAGACAAGGCCTGGGAAATTAACTCTGTTTTATTAGCAGGCGTGGTTCATTATGAAATTGCACGAATACATCCTTTTATCGATGGTAACGGCAGAACCGCTAGGCTTCTTGCGACAATTATCTTATATTTAAGCGGTTTTGACCATAGAAGAATTTTCGCACTGGATGATTACTATGATAGAGATAGACAAGCCTATTACGCGGCTTTAAAAACCGCACAACAGAATAATGGGGATATTACTCAATGGCTCGAATATTTTACTACCGGCGTTGCATATTCCGTTAACGAAGCAAAAGACACGGTATTAAAGGTTGGCTCTAAAAAGAAGGCTTTAGAAAAAGTGCAAATCGCCCTCACCACAAGGCAGATGAAAATAGTGGAATATATCAATGTAAATGGTAAGGTAACTAATAAAGATTTACGCGAGATATTTAAAATTTCTGCGCAAGCGGTTCACAAAGAGCTTACTAAATTGATAGAGCTTAAGGTTATCAGACCAAAGGGTAAGGGTAGGTCTTTATATTATGTAATAACGTAGACTCTGATTGATGATTAGGTTGATGATTAGGTTGATGATTAAGTAATGTATGGATAAGTAAAAGTAGACATTAACATCTTTTAATTTCTCAAAGCGTCACGAAAATTTGGACCTAAAATAGCCAGATAAAATCATCTGACGTCTTGCCAGAAAATTTCTTTGTTTAAAACTAGAAGGCAGTGTAGGTTTCGTAAGGATGAAGAAGTTCTATCCGGGCGAATGAGTGATAAATAAACACATGGCTCTTTCAGAGATACAGCTTCAGAGATTTGAAACATTAAAAGCCGTACTGCACTATTTTTATCGAGACAACACTCGTTCTGGCGCACATTCTCGTCACAGTATTAAATATCACTTGATATGGATTCCTAAATATCGGAGAGAAGTCCTTACAGGAGAAATCCCCGCAAGGTTGAAACAAATACATGAAGGGATTGCAAAAGCTTTTGAGTTAAAAATTATCGCACAGGAGATAATGCCTGATCATGTCCACGTATTAGTGGAAGCTTCTCCGAAATATTCCCCGTCAAAAATAGTTCAGGTATTTAAAAGCATTTCTTCAAAAATGCTTAGGGAAGAATTTCTTCCGCAATTGAAGCAGCTTATATGGAAAGATGGCGTTCTTTGGGCGCGAGGTTATTATGCTGCTTCTGTTTCAGATGGTGCAACAACCGAGGTAGTTTGCGAATATATCAACACGCAGCGAAAGGAAAGGTTTTATAAAACGCCTAACGATTTCGAAAAATTGCAAGCATCACAAAAATAACCGATTTTTAAAAAATCCGTAGATATCTAAGCATGAAACAGTTGAAGATGGATGGAAAAGTCTTGAAGCCAGGGCGTATAAAAACAACGCACAAAACAATCACGATCTATAACCGCGAGGCTTTTGACTATGCTACAAGAAAGGAATCCCAAACAAAGGTAAACCGTTAATGTCCAGACAAAGAAAGGTGGACATCACTAATGCTTAACCTTCCAAGGAGTTACGAAAAATACAGCCAAAAATATAGGGACAAAACGGACAAATTAAGCGAGGAAATGACCTCTCTGAATTGTCATTTTTCCTTGTTAGGAGCTATAAATCAGTTATATTACTTACCTGTTAATACCGAGAGGTTTCCACTCGGCTAATATAACTGGGACCCCAGTCTTTCTCATCTCTAACCGAGAGGAGAGAAGATTAAAGCCCTGGTTACTTAACGTGACCAGGGCTTTAATCTTTGTCGTCCTGTTAAAGCTTTATCACACTCAAGTTATTCGCTGCATAATAAAAATTCTTAATCTACAAGCTGTTTAAAAAACCTCCCTGAGCTGAGCCATATAATATCGCCAAAATAGCCGAATTCCTCTCTTAGTTTATGATCGCTAGTTTATGCCATAACACCAGATATTCGAGTCAAATAATTTGCAGATATGGCCATAAACTAAGATCTACGGGAGGAGTTTAGGATTGTAAAAGGTTTATCCCCAGGATATAATGAAAAAGTTTATTATTAGGTTAGTAGCCATTCATAATTATGGAAAAGGTGAAAAAATATGAGTGAAATTCCACAAATATTTATAACTCATGCAGCAGACATATTAGGTGATACGAATAAAGGGCTTAGCAGTTCTCAAATAGCTAGATACTGTGCAGATTTTGCAGTAGATTTTAATGTTGAAATACCTCATTCGCAATATCCTTTTCCGATGGGGTTATCAAAAAGAATAGCTTTGAGAAAGGCAAGAATTTCAACTTGCAACTGGTATAGTTTTCGGGGTACAGTCAGTTATTATTTTACCAGGTGAGGGTTGGGCAGAGTTATTGGAAAAAGAACATTTTTACCGCGAAAACGAAAGAATCTATATGGACTCAATTGCGTATGGTGAATGGGCGGGTTACGCGTCCCCGGAACCTTTACATTACGTTTATAGTATAATAAACATCTAATGATTGCTTGGATAGCTTCCTATGAGATTTGTCTTCATAATATACAACCTTTTCTAAAGCTGTATCATTTTCCAGATAAATAATACATATAAAGAAAGTTTACTCAAATTTATAAATTAACAAACAATGTGGCAATTAAATATTAAATTAGATAGGGATATTTCTCTAAATGCTGACATTGGAGCCGTTCTCGTCGATATTACTAAAGGATACGAAATGCTGATTCCTCAGGGTCCCCCTTTAGGTTATAAAGAAATTGAAGTTATACCCGGTGGACCTATGTGTGCAATTGATTTTCTTCCAAAATATTACCAAATACAGCTTAACTCAGACAGTAAGAGCCGGTTTTATTGTCAGATTGCCTATCAATGTGCACATGAATTATGCCATATATATTGTGATCCACTAATTTCCAATCGATTTGTAGAAAGTATTTGCGAATTGTCATCTTTATATTTTCTTGAATACTTAGGCAATAAATGGCAAACATCCCCACCATATCCACATTGGAAAAACTATGCGCCAAATTTTGTAACATATAAAACTAAGCGAACAGATGAGATTAAGGCGGATTTAGGAGAGTATTCCGATATTGGGAATGTGATAAGAATGACCAACCAGTTGGGAACCATGGAAGAAAGAAATTTGCAATCGCTTACAGCTAAAGAGTTGTTTCCCATATTTCAACGGTATCCACAATCATGGCTATTGCTAGCTGATTTTGGAAGGTTTTCTAAACCTCAACCAAAAACATACAATGAGCTTGTCGGTGGAGAAGGGGTAGTCTGGGATGAGCTTGAGAATTTTCTTCCAGAAAATTTTAAAAAAATCATAGTCTCGATTTTAAATGTGATCAAAAAAACGCAAACTAACTAACCTGTATACAGAGAGTATTTCTGTCGCACCTTCTTTCTGGGCTGGTGATGGGAGTTGAACTAACCTCTCAGATTTTCAAATAGCCGTTTGCAGAGAGGCCAGCCCTTCGCGCGATCTGTCTGCCCTCGTGAGGGGATTGTGAAAGATTCCCTGATCTTGCCTAAGCCGTAAACAGAGAGAACAACCTCTCATGCAATATGTTGCCCTGGTGAGGGGAGGTAAACCGTATTTTCCTGTAGCCCGTGGTTGCTCTATTATTAAACTCGCATTATAGTTGTGTAACCCCAAAGTGATAATGTCCCTTTTGGGCAAAGTAAAAATGTCCCCTTTTACAATTGCTATAATATCTCTCGAAGGAGGGTATTATGGCAAAGAGAGGCATTATCACAATGAAGC
>JAJYOP010000026.1 GCA_021796115.1 bacterium | reverse complement strand
TTTACTTTTAATCGCTCGGCTAGCTCTTGGCGAAGATAAAAACACCCTGATTCAGGGTACCGGTTTATGTTCTTTATCTCATCCAAAACCGCTTTCCTTATATAGACAGGTGGAAAAGGAATTTCGTTTGAAGCAAGTTTATAGACCTCTTTTAAGCCCAAAGCTCTTTTTACTTCCTCGATGGGTTTACCCGGCTGATACGGTTTAACTTTTTCTAATCCTTTCTTGAATAACATTTATTTCCTTTTTTTACCGATAGCCACAGATGGTAAATCACAGATTATCACAGATAAAATCATCTGTGAATATGTTGCGATTTCTTATCTGTGCTCATCTGTGGTCAAATCTATGCTTCTTTAGGATACGAGCCTAAAATTTTAACAAATATGCATTGTTTTTCAAGTTGAGCCAATGCTTTTTGAACCTTTGCCAGCTTCCTGTGGCCTTCGAAATCGATAAAAAAGTAATACTCCCATGGTTTTTTCTTAGAGGGACGGGATTCTATCTTTGTAAGATTTATACCGTATTTCTTGAAACTATACAGCACATCATGAAGCGCTCCTACTCTGTCTTTAGCCGAGCAAAGCAAGGAAGTCTTATCGCTGCCCGATGGCTCACTATCATCTTTTCCAATGATTAAAAACCGTGTAATATTGGAAGATGAGTCCTCTAAATTTGAAGCGATTATTTTCAGTCCATACTCCTGGGCCAAAATTTTGTTGCCGATTGCCGCACCGCTTGAATCTTTTTTTACGGTTATCGCCGCCTTAGCTGTCGAAGACACCGGTATAAGTTCCGCTTGTCCAAGATGGCTTGAAATCCACATTCTGCATTGCGGAAAAACCTGCGCCTTGGAATATACCCGTTTTATCTTCTTTAACGATAGCTCCCGGGACGCCAGGAGTACATGCGAAACGTTCAAAGTAATCTCTGAACATATTTTTAGATTGGAATCAAAAAACATATCCAGAGTATGGTTGACGACTCCTTCCGTAGAATTTTCTATAGGGACAACCCCGTATTGCGCCTCCTCTTTCTCCACGCGGGAAAAAACATCGCTTATGCTTTCTGCCGATATGTATTCGGTGCTTTTGCCGAAATTTTTTATTGCGGCAAGATGGGTAAAAGTCCCCTGGGGGCCAAGATAAGCTACTTTTAATGTATTTTTTAACGCTCTGCAGGCAGAGAGTATTTCTTTAAAGATACTCTCTGCATCGGAAGAAGAAAGCGGACCCTGGTTCAAGTTTTTTAGCCTTTTTAGGATATTTATTTCTCTTTCCGCAGAATAGGGGCTTAAATTATTTTTTATTTTAAGCTTGCTTACTTCGACAACTTCCTTGGCCCGCTGATTAAGAAGCTTAAGCAATTCATTGTCGATTGCATCGATTTTTTTTCTTAATTTATCTAACATTTTCCCTCCCTTAATGAGTGCGTTATTTTTAAAGCGCTAAATGCCCGGAAGAAAGACAGCGCGAATTAACCTCATATCAGTTTCTGGAATAATACTTTTATTTTAACAAAAATATGGTTGCGAAACAATCTAATGAATTATATTCAATCATGAATACAAAAAGCTGGTGCGGGGTTAAAATAAGCCATGCAATACAGTATTTTTAGGATTAATGCTTTATTTGATACTCTTTTTCCGCTAATCTTAACGAATCTATATGGCCTATGTCTGTCCATTTGCCTTTAAGCGTATAGCCGAATACTTCGGTTTCTTCAGATAGCCACTTTATGTATTTACCGGAAGCATCTGGATGTTTTTCTAACTTTAGAAATGTATCCAACAGCTTAAGCGAATCTTTAGGAAAAAAATAAATACATGACGCCGCGAGCGTAGAGAAAGGATTTTTTGGTTTTTCTTCAAGCTTAACTATCCTTCTCTCTTTATCTATTTTAACAATTCCATAGCGGGAAGCTAATTTTTTCTTTTTAACGTCATAAAGCCCTATGCAGGTTTTATTTTTCTTAAAAGAGAACTCAAGAAAATCTACCAGATTATCCGTGAAAAGGTTATCACCGCCCAAAATCAGCCAATTCTTTTTTTTACCGGCAATGCCGGTTTTTATATCTTTTACAGCGCCAAGCCTGTCTTCCGGGCTAGTTGAACCGTCATTGATGATATTGGCGTTAATATTGTATTTTTTTTTCCATTTCAGAAAATTCTTATAGAACTTTTCGTTAGAAACTATATTCAATTCTTTAATCTCAAATTTACTTTTTAACTTCTCTATTTTATCGATTAAAAAATTTATGAGAGGCCGGCCGCAAACCGGTACAAGCGGTTTTGGCAAGTTAATGGTGATGGGGTAAAGCCTTGTGCCGTATCCGGCTGCAAGAATCAGTACGCGTAATTCCTTCATCGTCAAATTAGACTAGGAGTATTTTATCAAAATTATCCTGGAGTATTTTCTTTAATTCATCCTGAAGATATTTTTCAACCTCTTTGGCAGTTGAAAGCTTTATCGCATGTTCTGCAATCGTTTTTGCATCCTGAAAATTGACATTTTTAATAAGCTCTTTAATCCTTGGTACTCGTGGCGGCGGCATACTGAATTCATCAAGCTGGAAACCAAGCGTAAGAAAAGCAAATAATGGCTCGCCGGCCATTTCTCCACACATACCGACCCAAATATTATTTTGATGCGCTACCTCTACAACATTTTTAATCAAACGTAATACTGCCGGATGCCCCGGTTCATAAAGATAAGCTACTTTTTCATTTGCTCTGTCAACCGCTAAAGAATATTGTATTAAATCATTTGTTCCGATGCTGAAGAAATCGCTCTCTTTAGCAAGCGCATCGGCAGTTAAAGCTGCCGAAGGGATTTCAATCATTGTCCCGACAGATATCTTCTCGTCAAATACAACGCCTTCGTGTTTCAATTCTTTTTTGCATTCTTCAAGCATCTTCTTGGCTTCCCGTAATTCTTCTACGCCGGAAATCATAGGAAACATTACTTTAACATTGCCTTCAGCGGATGCTCTAAGTATCGCCCTTAATTGGGCTTTAAAAACATCGGGACGCGCAAGACAAAATCTTATGGCGCGCCAGCCAAGAAATGGGCTCATCTCAATTGGCACCTGCGGCTGGGATAAAAATTTATCTCCGCCGATATCGATTGTCCTGATAATAACCGAGTAGGGCTTCATCTTTTTTGCCACATTAGAATAAGCCTTGTATTGCTCATCTTCCGAAGGAAGGTCGCTTCTGCCTAAAAATATGTATTCCGTCCGGTAAAGACCCACCCCCTCTGCTCCGTATTCATGCGCCAGAGAAAGCTCTTCAGGCAACTCCACGTTTGCTGAAACAACGACTTCCCGTTTATCTTTGGTGGCCGCTTTTACCTTTGAAATATGTATCGTCTTTATATCTTTGGTTATCTTGCTTAATTTCTTATGGTATTCTTTTATAAGTTTCTCGGGCGGATTTACGAAAACTACGCCTTCCGAACCATCAATGATAAGCTTGTCACCGGTTTTTATATTTCTCGTTGCTGATTCCAAGCCGACGACTGCCGGTATGCCCAGACTTCGCGCAATAATCGTTGTGTGCGAGGTTCTGCCGCCGACATCAGTAACAAAACCTAAAATGTTTTCTTTCGGGAGGCTTGCCGTTTGTGACGGCGCAAGGTCATGAGCAACAATAATTACTTTTTCATTTAATTCCTGAAGATTTGTCCCTTCCTTTTTAAGGAATTTGCGCATCACTCTTCTTGATACATCTTCAATATCGATAACGCGTTCTCTAAGGTATTCGTCCTGGAGTTTTAAAAGCGTATCTATATATTTTTTGATGCTTTGTGAAAAAGCGTATTCTACGTTAACTTTTTTATTCTTTATTTGCTGAATAATGTCTTCAATGAGCACTCTGTCTTCAAGGACCAATAGATGCGCTTCAAAGACCTTTGCATGGTCAAACCCCAAGTCATGAAGTATTTTTTTCTGTAAAGTGGATATTTCCTTGCGCGTTTCTATAAGTGCTTCCTCCAGGCGGTAAATTTCTCTTGAAATATCTTCGTGGGATATTTTGATTTTAGGCGCAGAAAGCTCCTCTTTGCCAAGGAGTAACGCCTTGCCTATATTAACTCCACCGGATGCAGCTATACCTTTTAATCTATTCACTTGACCTCCCTAAAAATTCTTTTAATTCGGAAAAAGCTTCCTGGGCATCAACGCCCTCAACGATAAGTTTAAGCGACATGCCTTTATTTACCCCAAGACTCAAAATTGCGATTATAGATTTGCCATCTACTGCTTCGCCGTCTTTTTCAAGCATTATTTTAGAATCAAATTTGCTTGCAATTTGTACCAGGAGAGCTGCCGGCCTGGCATGCAAACCATGCGGACTGCTTACGACAATCTCCTCTTCAATCCTTTCCATTTTTTCTTATAATTATTATACAAATCAATTACTACTTTGGCGGTCTTATCGGAATCATGGTGCAGATAATCGCTTCTGCTTACCACATCAGCTTCAAAGACGCCCACCCCAAATTTTTTCAGCCTTTCCCGGTCAAAAATTACGGGAAAAGATTTTTCCTGCGAATAACGAAGAAGCAAATTATAATCGAGCCGGCCTGAATTTACTAAACAATAATTTACAATATTCTTTTTTGAATGGTTTACTAATGCTTCTACGTGGTCGGTCACAGTAAAACCATCTGTTTCTCCATGCTGAGTCATGACGTTACAGATATAAAGTTTTAAGACATTTCGTTTAGTTACTTCTTCGCTAATTTCATTTATAAGCAAGTTTGGCATTATACTGGTAAATAAACTTCCCGGGCCGAGAATAATCAAGTCTGCTTCTCTTATAGCCTCAATTGCCTCTGAATTAGCATGAGCGTTTACCGGGCTCAGGTAAAGTTTCTTTATCGGCTCTGTGCCGTCGGAAATTTTATCTTCCCCTTCTTTTACGGTACCGTTCTTATATTCAGCCTTAATGCGTATTTTATCTAAACTTGAGGGAACTACCTTTCCCCGGATAGCAAGTACTTTGCTTGAAGTTTTGATGGCATCCTCAAAACTTCCTGTAACTTGAGTCATTGCTGTAATGAAAAGATTCCCGAAGCTGTGTCCTTTTATGCCGTCGCCTTCGGTAAAACGATATTGGAAAAGATCTCTCATCAGTTGAGACGCTTCAGCAAGAGCTACTAAACAGTTGCGGATATCTCCGGGCGGGAGTATCCCAAATTCTTCCCGCAGCCTCCCGGAAGAACCCCCTTCATCGGCAACAGTAACGATTGCGCTTATATTGGAAGTATGCTCTTTAAGGCCGTATAAAATCGTGGAAAGCCCGGTGCCTCCACCGATTGCCACAATCTTTGGGCCTTTTGATAAAAATCTTTTTTTATAAATTACCTCTAATAAATCTTTGCCTTCATCAGGGTATATTGCCTCAAAAAAACTTTTTATCAAATAGGCGGTGCCAAAAATAAATAAGCCCATGCCGGCAGTAAATAACGCTCTGTATATAATTATACCCATTAATGACTGCTCCCGGGAAATAAGGTGAGAGGAAATAAGAATCATAAACACGCCCAAAATCAGCAAAAAAATCCATCTTTTTATTTTCAACCCGGGATAAAACCATCTTGTTATTTTTGTAAAATTTCTCATGAATATCTTTAGGTTTCAAATATTTTTAGAGTATCGAAAAATTATACGCCTCTGCATATCTATATTTTTATGATAAGTACACTTAAATCGTTTATCTTTAGGCGCCGCTTATCTAATGGCCTGTTGTTGCTTATTAATGAGGGCTAGCACACCTTCGCTGCTGTCAACATTTTTTAATTGTTGCACAAAATATTTATCACGCAGCATTCTTGCTAAAAAAGCAAGCATTTTCAAATGTAAACCAGCCTCGTTTTGATTAGAAAGGAGAAGTGCGATGACATTTACGGGTTCCTGGTCAAGAGAATCGAACTCTATTCCGTCTTTAGAAACCGCGATACACACAACAATACTTTTTACTGAATCTATTCTCGCATGAGGCAGAGCGATATATCCGCCTATAGCGGTAGAACCCATGGCTTCTCTTTGGAGCAAGTTTTTTAGTATTTGTTTTTCGTCGCTTTTACTTATCTTTTTCTTGGCTATCAAGTGCTCGAGAATTACAGAAAGAATTTTTTTCTTCGTTTTCTCTTTTATACCAACTATGATGCTGTCTTTGTCTAAGTAGTCTGAAATATTTATGTCCATATTTTATATTCGCTGCTACAAATAAATCTTTCGCGTTTGTCAGCCTGCGCGATTGCTACCCCGTCTCACAGAAGATGCTGCAATTTTCTTCTAAAATTTGCAGCGTTCGGCGGGGTTAATCCCCTTCGGGAATAATTCGCCAGTCGCATATTTAATCGCGGGTCTGGCTTCGCAGGAACTATTCCTTCGTAGCCCGTCAGAGCTATTACGCGCCTAACAAAGGGCGAAGAAGACAAGCGGGCGATGGGTCAAAACCCTTGCGCAAAGCGCAAGCTTCTTCACTGGTTTTGCCCCAACCTGTTGCAAACCAAAAACTATTTTGTGCGTGGCACAAAGTTATCAAACAAGCACGAAAAGACAAGCGGGCGATGGGAATTGAACCCACAACCTTCACGTTGGCAACGTGACGCTCTAGCCGGTTGAGCTACACCCGCAAATAATCTATGGGGCTCTATCCTTCTTTACGCTCGCCTGTAAGTATTCTCATGGATGCTTAACCTGGCTCGCTGTCAGCCAGAAGTAGTCTCAGGGATGTGAAGGACAACTAAATTATTTATTTAAAAGAACTTTAGCTATAACTGCCGCGGGAGAAAGTTGCCCGCCACCTTAATCTTATCATCAAGGCGGTTCCGCCTCCGGCGGAAACTCCTATCCCAGAAAATTATTAAAAACTTGCAGTGCCGAGAGGGAGATTTGAACTCCCATACCCTTTTACAGGTACTGGGTCCTAAGCCCAGCGCGTCTGCCAATTTCGCCATCTCGGCAGAAAATTGGCTTTAAAACAATGAGCCGCCCGAGGATCGAACTCGGGACACCCGCCTTAAAAGGGCGGTGCTCTACCAGCTGAGCTAGCGGCCCGTTACACAGATGAACATAGATATAAAACGCGGATAGTCAGATGCCTTACGCATGGCACAACCGCAACGAGGAGCAAAGCCTCCCCGCGGGATTACGTAACCTCTAACCGTAAGACGAATATTTTAAAACTCTTTGAGCTCTTTTTCTTTGTCTTGAAGTAGTTTATCTATATCAACAATATATTTATCAGTGAGTTTCTGCAATTCTTCCTCTGCTTGGAAACGCTCGTCTTCAGAAACTTTTTTCTCTTTCTCAAGTGTTTTAATCCGGTCCTTTGTGTTCTGCCTGATCGTTCTTACAGAAACTTTTCCTTCTTCGGAAACTTTTTTGACTATCTTGATTAACTCCTGGCGCCTTTCTTCAGACAAAGCCGGAACAATCAATCTTATAATTTTTCCGTCGTTCATTGGGGTAATGCCCAAATCTGACTGTAAAATTGCTTTCTCAATCTCCTTTACCGAAGAAGGATCCCAGGGGCTGATGACAACCAGCCTTGCTTCAGGCACACCGATGGTCGCAATTTCTTTAAGCAGGGTCGGGGTTCCGTAATAATTTACACGTATACCTTCAACCATTTTAGGGTTGGCGCGTCCGGAACGGAGTTCAGCAAATTCTCTTTTTGTGGCTTCAATTGCCTTCTTCATTTCGTCTTCTGTTTCTTTCAGAACTTGCTTAGATATCATAAAACCCCCAATGAGACTTATACTTTTTCGGGCTTCTGCCCGAAAAAGTATTTAGTCGAATTGTCCCGACAAAGTCGGGACTATTTAATTAAGGTACCAATCTTTTTCCCGAGAACTATGTTCTTAAGATTACCTTCTTCCATCAGGTTAAATACCAGTATCGGCAGCTTGTTCTCCATACACAAAGTTATTGCTGTCGCGTCCATAACCTTAAGTTCTTTATTTATCACTTCCATATAGCTCAATTTATCAAAAAACACCGCTGATTTCTCCTTAAGCGGATCCGACGAGTAAACTCCGTCGACTTTGGTGCCTTTTAATAAAACATCCGCGCCGATTTCAACGCTTCTAAGCGCTGCAGCTGTATCGGTTGTAAAGTAAGGATTGCCTGTCCCCGCAACAAATATCACCACTCTTTTCTTCTCTAGGTGGCGCATCGCCCGGCGCCTGATGTAAGGCTCGGCAATCCGCTCCATTTCTATCGCTGTCATTATTCTTGTCGGCAGGCCATGTTTTTCGAGGGCATTCTGCAGGGCCAGCCCGTTTAGAACCGTGGCGAGCATCCCCATGTAATCGGCAACCGTTCTTTCCATTTCGAAGTCTTTCGAGCGCATGGCTCCGCGGAAAATATTTCCGCCGCCAAGAACAATAGCCGTCTCCACCTCGCACTCAACCACCTCTTTTATTTGTTTTGCCAGGTGCGCACAGACAGACGCATCGATACCGTGAGGCTGTTTACCCAAGAAAGCTTCGCCGCTTAATTTCAGAACGATTCTTCTGTATTCTGACTTCATTTAGCCCTCCAAAGAAAAACGGGTAAACCTCTTGATAATTACATTTTCTCCCGTCTGGGAAACTACCTGTTTAAGATAATCGTTTACCGTCAAACTATTATCTTTTATAAAAAACTGTTCAAGAAGACAGTTCTCTTTTACATATTGCTCCTTATCGTCAGTAGCGGCAAAAACTTCCTGCGGTACATCTTCGCGTTTTAAATATCTGGGGCTAGAGGCAGCTACTTGCATGGCGATATCTTTGGCAAACTTCTTAAAAACTTCCGTGCGGGCCACGAAATCAGTTTCGCAGTTAATTTCAACCAAAGCGCCGAGATTGCCTCCAAAGTGCACATAGGCTTCAATTACCCCCTGCGAAGTCACTCTGTCTTTCTTTTTATCCATGACTTGAGCGCCTTTTTCTTTTAAAACTTTAAGCGCTTTATCAAAATCGCCCTTAGAATCATTGAGCGCTTTTTTACACTCATTTATACCAAGAGCAGTCATCTCTCTTAATTTTTTTATGTCAGCCAAACTCATCCTTAAACCTCCTTATGCGGTTGCTTTTTCTTGGGAGCTTCTTTTTTCCCTTTTTCAGTACCAATATCTTCTTCTAAATTCTCATATTTTTCAACATCAACCTTTAGGTCTTCTTCTTTTTCTTCAGCGGTTCTTTTAATCAGCTCCGCTGTTCTTTGAGCTTCTTCTTTAATAGTTTCAACAACTTTTGAAGTTATATACCTTACTGATTTTATAGCGTCATCGTTCCCCGGGATAGGATAATCAATAACTTCCGGGTCGGCGTCAGTGTCAATTAACCCAATAATGGGAACAGAAAGCCGGTTGGCTTCCCTTACGCAAGCAACCTCTCTTTTTGGGTCAATTACATATATGCTTCCGGGAAGTTTGTCCAGTGATACAAGACCGCTATATATTTTATCCATTCTCTCTATTTCTCGGTTCAATTTTGTAACTTCCTTCCGGGGCATTTTCTCGAATTCACCATTCTGCCGCTTTTCAAGCAGTGTCACGTATCTTTTGATTCTTGAACGAATAGTTGAATAATTCGTAAGAAGGCCCCCCACCCATCGTTCAACTACATAAGGCATCCCGCAGCTTACTGCTTGTTCTTTTATCAAATCGCGCAACTGCTTTTTTGTCGCGACAAAAAGTATTTTTTCGCCGTTTTGGATGCTTTTTTTGGCGAATTCCTTTGCTTCTTCAAGTTTTTGAGCAGATTTTTCAAGGTCGATTATATAAATATTCTTTTTCTTGCCAAAAATGAATTTCTTCATTTTGGGGTTCCAGTGCTTGCTCAAATGCCCGAAATGCACCCCATTTTCTAATAATTCCTTAATAACTTCTGTTAAAGCCATGACTCAAAATCCTCCTTTTGGTACATAGATTAACACAGATTTGCAGACACAGATAATCACAGATGATTTTATCTGTGGTTATCTTGCGATTTTCATTTGTGGCCATCTGCAGTTAAAATAGCCCATTTGTTAGAGAGAAAGTATATCATAATCCATTATATTTTCAATACTATTTATGGGAAGGTTTATTTGGCGTATTCAGGCATTAAATTGCAGTTCGTAGAGCTTGCGATAGAGGCTGTCTCCCCCAAGTAATTCCTCATGAGTGCCGCTTTCGATAATATTACCTTTCTCTATAACGATTATCCTGTTCGCTTTTTGAACTGTCGAAATCCTGTGTGCGATAACTAATACGGTTTTGCCCTCCATTAAATTATAAAGCGCGTCTTTAACGAGCTTTTCTGATTGCGAGTCAAGTTGGCTGGTAGCCTCATCAAGAATCAGGATGGGTGCATTTTTAAGCATTGCCCTGGCAATGGCAATCCTCTGTTTTTCTCCGCCGGAAAGGCGGAACCCTCTGTCTCCGATGACAGTATCAAATTTATGAGGAAAATTCGAGATAAAATCATAAGCGTAGGCTTTTTTTGCTGCTTCGATTATTTCCGCGTCACTTGCTTCAAGCCTACCATAAGCGATATTATCTTTTACTGTCCCGTTAAAAAGAACCGTTTCTTGCGAAACAACCGATATCAGCGATCTTAATGAGCGCATTTTAAGATCTTTTAAATCATTACCGTCTATGGAAATTTTTCCTTTTTGCGGGTCGTACAAACGGGGCAGCAAACTTACGAGGGTAGATTTACCTGCACCGGAATGGCCCACGAAAGCAACAACTTCGCCCTTTTTAACGGTAAGATTAATGTCTTTTAGGACAGAATCGTCGGATGTTTCATATTTGAACCAGACATTTTTATATTCGATACAATCATTAAAACCATGTATTTGCCTGTTGCCAGCGCTATCCTGCATCTTTGGTTTTTCCTCAAGGATATCATAAATTCTTTCGGAGGCCGGAATCGCCTGCTGATTTATCGCATGAACATTGGCCAGTTTTTTGATCGGACTGAGCATTGACATAAGCGAAGCCATGAACAAGCCAAAGACACCGAAAGATACTTTGCCGGAAATTACCTCTTTGCCCGCAACTACAAGTATCAGCATTGCGCCTGCGACACAGATTAGTTCGGTAACCGGGGACATCATAATGGTTCGCTTTATACTCTTCATGGTAAACCTGTAATATTGCTGATTTATTTCTTTAAAACGCTTGATTTCGTAATCCTCACGGCAAAATACTTTTATAATATATGCCCCCTGGATTGTTTCGGTTAGAAGCGAATTTAAATCAGCCATTTTATTCTGGATTTCGCGCGAAAACTTCTTTATGCGCTTGCCGATTTTTGCTACAGGCACGACTATTGCCGGGAATATTAAAAATATGACAAAGAGCTTCCATGATATGGCAAAACCTAAAGGTATTGCAATACAACCAAAAATTATTAGCTGCATACCTTCGAATATAAGGTCAGTAAGTGCGTATGAAAGCGCATTTGCTATAAACCCTACATCATTAGTAATACGAGAAATTAGTTCTCCTGTCCTTTTGTTGGCATAAAAATCAAGAGACAACTCTTGAAATTTGGCATACAATTTGTCTTTTATGTCTCTTACCGCGCTCTGAGCTATTCTATTCATAAAAAGGCCCTGGAAGAAAACAGTTACACCCTTTAAAGTAAAAAGGCATATGGCAAATACCGGCAAACCAAGGAGCAACTTTTGCGGTGGTATAGAATTTAGTTTTGCAATTATTGCCGATACAAAATCAGGCACATGTACAGGAATAACTATTTGCTTGTTATTCATTATCCTGTCTACAAGCGGCACAATCATCCCCAGGCTAACGCCGTTAAAAATACTTGAGATTCCTATAAAGACAAAAGCAATGGCAAACAAGCTTTTGTAGGGCCAAGCTAGTTTCAGTAATTTGAAATATTGCTGTAAGTATTGCTTCATTTTATTAACCTCTTGGCATAATTTTGGTTGTGTCTTACGGTTGCGGTTACGCGGCTCATCTCGTTTATCGTTATAGGTCTTACATAAACGCAGCCGATACGAGTTGCGATAAGTGCAACCGATTAACGCAACCTTTATGAAATGGGAGGTATTTTATCACATCAATTGACTTTTCTCAAGGCATTTGATAGTATACACAGATTAGCACAGATTTGGAGACACAGATGACCACAGATATGATTTTATCTGTGCCAATCTGTGATTTTTATCTGTGACCATCTGTGGAAAAATATGAGAGTCGGAATTGTCGGCATAGGAAAACTGGGAAGCCTACATCTGCGTATTTACGGTGAAATAAAAGACGCAGAAAAAATATACATCGTTGATACTGACCAGTCTAGGTTAGTTAATCACCCGAATATGCCTTCGTTTAACGATTATCGCAACCTTTTAGGCAAGGTAGATTTTGTCAGCATAGCCGTCCCGACTATTAGTCATTTTGAAATTGCAAAATTTTTCCTTAAAAATAAAATTCCTGCCTTTGTAGAAAAGCCCATTACTCAAAATGCAAATGAAGCCAAAAAACTCATTGCACTTGCCGAAAAAAATAAAACGCTTATCTTTGTCGGCCATGTTGAACGCTATAACAATGCTTATCTTGCGATTAAAAAAATTGTCGATAAACCGCTTTTTATAGAGTGTCATCGTTTAAGCCCATACCCAAACCGCTCTCTCGATATAAGCGTAGTGCTTGATTTAATGATTCATGATTTAGATATCATACTCGATTTGGTGCGTGATAAAGTAAAAAAAGTCGAAGCAAAAGGGGTAAAGGTGCTTTCCGATACCGCGGATATTGCAAATGTGCGTTTGACTTTTCAGAATGGTTGTGTCGCAAATATAACTGCCTCGCGCATTTCCGCTAAACGCGAGAGAAAAATCAGGATATTTTTATCGCATTGTTATATTTCTATGGATTATGCCCAACAGCAGGCAGAAATTTATAAAAAAATCGATCAGCAAATTACGCGGGAAGTACTTGAAATAAATAAAGAAGAGCCGCTTAAAAATGAAATCATTGATTTCGTCGGGATGGTCAAGAATAATAATACTTCGATAGAAGATGCCGCTAAAGCTAAAGACGCTCTTGAGCTTGCTTTGCGTATTGAAAAAATCATGCTTAAAAATAAAGTTTAATTTATGAAAAAAATAATCATTATAGCCGGTGATAAGTCAGGCGATTTATACGGCGGGCTTCTCTGCAAAAAACTTAAAGAAAAATATCTTGGCATTGAAATCTATTCTTTTGGCGGACCAAATCTGGCACAACATTCCATTCAAATAGCCGATTTATTGGCGCATTCTGTTTCAGGCATAGTTGAAGTGCTTTTTTCCTTAAAAGAAATTACGGAAATATTCAGCAGAGCCCTGCAGGAAATAACCTCTACCAACCCTGACCTCATTATACTTATAGATTTTCCTGATTTTAATTTACGTTTGGCCAAAGTGCTCAACAATAAATACCATATTTTTTATTATGTCAGCCCCCAGGTTTGGGCGTGGCGCAAAAATCGCATTGAAGAAATCAAAAGATATGTTAACCGAATGATTGTAATTTTTAAATTCGAAGAAGAATTTTATAAAAGAGAAAAAATGGAGGTGGCATATTTCGGGCATCCCCTCCTGGAAATAATCGAGAAAAAAGAAATTACGCCGAAAAAAATAATTTCTTTTATGCCTGGTTCGCGTAAAAATGAAATCAAGGAACACCTGCCGATTATGTTAAAAGCAAAAGAAATTATTTCCAAAGAACTTCCCGGATACATTTTTCGTATAATCCGCCCGGATAATATCCCTATTGATTTTTACAAAAATATGGCTGCGAGCGCCGAATGCGAAATTGTAAATCACAGTTATGATGCAATACAAGAATCTGCTTTTGTTATTACATCAAGCGGCACGGCTACGGTTGAGATTTCTATCCTTGAGGTGCCATTCCTGGTTATTTATAAACTGAATCTGTTGAGCTGGCATCTGCTAAAAACGCTGGTAAAAACGAGATTCATCGCGATGACGAATATACTTGCCGAAAAAAAAGTGGTAGAAGAATTATTGCAGGATAAAGCTAATCCTCAAAATATAGCAGAAGTTGCGTTGCGTTATTTGAAGAATGAAACTGAATATCTTGCGCTTAAACAAGAACTCGCAAAAATTAAAGATATACTTTCGCCTTACGGAGCAAGCGAAAAATTTGCCCAGTCTATCGGAAAATTCTTGAGGCTCACCTCTCTGGAAGAAGACCTGCCTAAAGACGACCTAGAAGAATAAGCGCGCCCGCAACAAAAAAGATGCCGGCGCTTATATAGCACATTATTTTGGGATCGATTAAAAAAGCAGTTTTCATTTCCATCTCTCTACTCTTTAGCCTCTACTCTCTGCTTTTCTTAATGAAATTATAAATCGTAAGTATCGCTGCCGGCGTAATACCGCTTATTCGTAATGCCTCTCCCAAATTTTTCGGCTTAAATTTATTCATTTTTTCAACCACTTCCTTTGACAAGGAAGGGATTCTAGAAAAATCAATGTTAGGGATTTTTATTTTGTCTAAATTTTTTAATTCTTTAAGCCAGATTTTTTCACGCTCAAGAAACCCTTCATATTTTACAATTATTTCTGTTTCCCATTTAACTGCTTTGTCTTGCTGTTTTTCTTCAAGGTATTTTTCTATTCTTTCATAATCTAAATTCGGCCTTTTAAGAATCTCGGACAAAGTTAAAGTTTTACCGTCAAAAAATATCTTTTTACTCTTTAATTTTTTAATCTCCTCCTCTATTTTATGTTTTTTATCGATAACTTTTTGATAATCCGCATCCGTAACCAGGCCCAGCTTATTGCCTGATTCTGAAAGCCTGATATCGGCATTGCTTTCGCGTAAGCTAAGCCTGAATTCCGAACGTGAAGTAAACATCCGGTAAGGCTCATCCGTGCCTTTCGTGGTTAAATCGTCGATTAAGACCCCAATGAAAGCATCCTCTCTTCTCAAGATAAATGGTTTTTTCTTTTTGATTTTCAGCGCGGCATTTACACCGGCAATAAATCCCTGACTGGCAGCCTCTTCATAACCAGTTGTGCCATTGACCTGGCCGGCAAAATAAAGGCCTTCGATTTTTTTTGCTTCAAGCGTGGGCTCAAGTTCCCTTGCGTCGATTAATCCGTGTTCGATACCGTAGCCCGGTCTTAAAACTTTTGCCTTTTCTAAACCCTCTATAGTATGTATAAAATCAAGCTGTACATCAAAAGGCAAAGAAGTAGAAACGCCGTTAGGATAAACTTCAATCGTATCTCTTCCTTCCGGTTCAATAAAAATTTGATGCCTTTCATGATCCTTGAATTTTACTATCTTATCTTCTAAAGATGGGCAATATCTCACGCCTTTGGCTTTAATTTTTCCGGTATAGAGTGGTGAACGATTCAAATTTTTTAAAATTATCTTGTGAGTTTTTGCATTAGTATAAGTGATATAGCAGCTTAATTGATTTTTTGGCAGTTCCTTATTCAGGAAAGAAAAAGGATTTGCTTCGTAATCCGGCGGCTGCTCGATCATTTTCGAAAAATTGATGGTACGCGAATCTAAGCGGGCGCAGGTGCCGGTCTTAAAATGTTTAGTGGTAATGCCTAATTTTTTTATGCTTTCAAATAAATCGTCGCTTGATTCTTCAGATAGCCTTCCTCCGGGAAAGTGCTGCATTCCGATGTGGATAAGGCTATTCAAAAATGTCCCGGCACAAACAATTACCGCTTTTGCCTGGAAAATTTCTCCAAAATTCGTTTCGATGCCGGTTATTTTTTTCTTATTTACCAAGAGTTTTTTTACCTTGGCCTGTAGGATGTCCAGGTTTTTTTCGCTATAAAGCAGGCTCGATGCTGCGGTAGGGTAAGAAAACATATCCACTTGAACGCGCGTGGACCAGACAGCCTTGCCTTTACTTTTATTAAGAATCCTGTAGCTTATGGCGCAATTATCGGTAATTCTGCCGATAAGCCCTCCCAAAGCATCGGTTTCCCGTACCAAATTACCCTTAGAAACTCCTCCCACTGCGGGGTTACAGGAAAGTTTGGCTATGGTATCGAGTGAGAGCGTTAGAAGAAGTGTGTTTATGCCAAGTTTAGCCGAAGCACAAGCCGCCTCTATGCCTGCATGGCCCGCGCCTATAACAATACAATCATAGGTTTTCATAGTTCAGAATTTTATCATATTTATCTAAAAATGGTATTACAAATTGCGGGATTATAAATGGGTATGATTCTTATGGATTCTGGTTTAAAGAAAGAACTCTGAAAAACCTTTCTTCAGCGCAGATATTCGCAGATGTAACGCAGATGCTCGCAGATTTATCTGCGTTAGATTCGCGAGAGTCCGCGTTAAAAAAGATTTTTCAGAAACCAGAAAAAAGATTATTGGCAGGAGATATAAAGATGATTTTAATTGCAGCTACAATTACAAAACATTCCCGGAGGAATCGGACCGCCACAACCACCAGAGATTGCACCACTATCACAAGGACAAGTTATTAACATTCCACCAAAAAGACAGGAGGTAATTGCTCCCCAGTATATCGTAGGACAACCTGAACTTGACCAACCAAAAGCACGAAAACCTTTTCCGGTTATGGCTGGCGGTGCTTGCCAACTGACATTTCCACTGGCATCTATAGTAAGAGTTTGGCCGCTTGTCCCATCAGTAGCCGGTAAAGTATACTTAGTAGTCGTTCCTATTCTTACCGGGCCAGCTACTTCTAAGGCTTGAGAAGGTGTCGGTGTGCCTATACCAACATTACCTTGAACTATTAAGCCGTTAAAGGGTGCGGTATTTGTACCGGCATAGTCTGCACCAATCGCTGCTGCCCCCTCAACATCTAATTTGTTTACCGCAGTTTGACCGCCTATAACGACATTATAAGCGTTTTGTCGAGGATAGAGATTGTTGCCGGTAAGCGTCCATAAAGTTGAGCCTCCAAGAGTCTGCCAGATATTGTTTGTGCAGGCAATTATCTGGTTATCGGTAGCTGAATAGAAGATTTCACCATTATTAGCACACATAGAGCCTGTGCCGGCATAACCTGGAAGATTTGTGGGAGAAAGCCTTAGGGTTTGGTAGACGCCGTATGGCGCAGGATAATAGGTAGTAACAGTGATATTTTCTTGTCCGTAAAGAAAAGCATATGGGATAATAAATATAAAATAAAATAATAATAAAAATTTATAAAAAGAATTCATATCCTAATTATTAATAGAATAAAAGAAATCAACATAAGTTCCACCGCAATTTACTTCGCCGACTTTTCTGTCAGTATGGCTACCGCAGGTACCGCCGCCATTCCCACTACAAGTAGCACCATTAAAGAACCAACGACAAACCAAGCCTTGATTTGATGTGCTTACAGGTCTGGCCCAGCTTAGATGGCCGCTTCCATCCGTAACCAGAATCTGACCAGCTGTGCCAGCAGTAGCCGGTAAAGTATAAGCCCCTATTTTTACCTGGCCTGTCACATCCAAAGTGTGTGAAGGTGTTGATGTGCCTACACCAACAGCACCTTGAACTATTAAGCCGTTAAAGGGAGCGGTATTTGTACTGGCGTAGCTTGGACCAATCGCTGCTGCCCCCTCAACATCTAATTTGTTTACCGCAGTTTGACCGCCTATAACGACATTATAAGCGTTTTGTTGAGGATAGAGATTGTTGCCGGTAAGCGCCCATAAACTTGATGAGCCTCCAAGAATCTGCCAGGTATTGTTTGTACAGGTAATTATCTGGTTATCGGCAATTGAATAGAACATCTCACCATTATTAGCACACGCAGAGCCTGTGCCGGCATAACCGGCAGGGTTTGTGGGAAAAAGCCTTAGAGTTTGGTAAACACCTGAAGGTGAAGGATAGTAAGTTGCGATGGTAATTTCTTCTTGAGAAAAACTATAATTTATAAAACAAATTAAAGAAATGAAATTTATTAAGAGAAAAATGCAAAGAGTTATGAGAAATTTGTTTTTTAGGTATTTAATATTCATTAAAATTTAGCTTAATATACGCAGACCTTCCATTGCCTGCCGTTAGGTAAAAGAGGCACTGATTGTTTAAGGCTTGGCCCACCAGGACATGAAAGTTTACCCGTCGTTGTGTCGCATAATATACTGCCCCATTCTACATGACAACTAGTTCCTTGTTCATATCCAGCGCCCATCACTACACCCGCCATCGGCGGATTTTGCCAGCTAACTACCCCTGAACCATTGGTAACTAAAATCTGCCCATTTGTCCCATCCGTAGCCGGTAAAGTATAAGCCCCTATTTTTACCGGACCAGCTACTTCTAGAGTTTGAGAAGGTGTCGGTGTACCTATACCAACATTACCTTGAACTATTAAGCCCTGAGTGGGTGCGATATTTGTACCGGCGTAGCTTGCACCAATTGCTACTCCGCCTGAAATATCTAGTTTGTTTACTGCAGTTTGACCGCCGATAACGACATTATAAGCGTTTTGTCGAGGATAGAGATTATTGCCGGTAAGCGTCCAGGAAGTGTCACCGCCTAGAGTTTGCCAAACATTGTTGGTACAGGTGATGATTTGGTTATTGGCATTTGAATAAAACATCGTGCCATTATCAGCACAAGCTGTGCCTAAACCGGCAAAGGCGGCAGGGTTTGTGGGAAAAAGCCTTAGAGTTTGGTAGATTCCGTATGGCGCAGGATAATAGGTAGTAACAGAGTTAACTTCGCTGCCTTGTCCAAAAAGAGAAGAATTAAGAAAAGCTGTAAAAAAACATGTTAAAAATAAGAGGTAAAAAAATATTTTACACCTCATTCCTAACCCCCGTTAATTTAATTTATTACAGCGCTAAAACCTAATGTTCTATTTCTTTGTCTGTTTTTTTACGGAATCAATCGCTTTCTGGATTAGTCCAGGGTCCCCTAAATAATAATGTTTTATCGGCTTTAGATTTTGATCTAATTCATAAATTAACAGTATACCCGTGGTTATATTTAAATTAATTATATCTTCTGCTGAAATATTATCAAGATATTTTACATTATCTCTTAAAGCAGCAACCAAAAAAAGAACTAATTCAACTCCTGTACACAAGGGCTGAATTCATCCCACGGGCTACCCATAAGGGTGGCCCTTCTTATTCCTTTCAAAAGAAGTGGCCTAACCTCAAAGAGGGGTAGGACTTCTTATACCTTTTAAGGAGGTCCTGAAGCCCTGAGGATTACTGTCCCGCAGGACGCCCCACGGTTTGAGCTGCGAGGGATTAAATTACAAATTGCCGAGTAATAAACTATTTATATTGTTTAGAGATTTCCGTTTAGCGAAGGGTTTATTGGCAGAAAATAATCTTTCTTAGTACAATCTACATGTGATGACTTTTGTTAAAAAGTCATCATAAACAGTAACAGTAACATGTACACAGTTCAGCTCCGGATATACCCACACAACCACTACCGGAAGCATAGGTGCCACAAGATGGGGAGCAAGGACATGTAACAGTATTATCAATATTGCATGTCATTTGTCCGAAATAAAGAATAAAGCCTGAACAGCTAGTCGTGCTCGGGCGATAAGCCATAGCAGAATAAGCACCTGGCACGGTTATATTATTTAATGACTGCCAAGTTACATTTCCATTGCCATCCGTAACAAGAGCTTGCCCGTTTGTCCCATCAGCACTTGGCAAAGTATAGCTACCTATTTTAACTGGACCGGCGACAGCAAGCATTTCCGCAGCAGGTGTTGGTGTTGTGCCAATGCCAACTTGGCCTTTTACCAGTAAAGACATTAGACCCGAAGAACTTTGACCGACTGCAACCGGACCGGCAACGTCTAATTTATTTACAGGGTTATTTAAGCCTATTCCAACATTGTAGGCGTCTTGCGCAGGATGCAACAGGTTGTTTCCTTCAAGCTTCCATAAGTTTCCTTGACCTAGTGTTTGCCAATAAAAATTAAAAGGGAAAGTTGTAGCTTCGCGGCATAATTTTAATTCATTAACAGTGCTATCGTAATAAAGCGTTCCTTCGCTGTCTGAATTGCAGGCAGGCGCAGGGCTTGGGAAGAGCCTTAAGTTTTTATAAACTCCGTAGGGGGATGGATAATAAGTGACAATTGTCATGGTTTCGTTATTTTGGGGAAAAACAGGAATGACAAAACACATAAGGCAAAAAAGACCAAAAAAAGATTTGTTACAAAAACTCATATTTTAGTTTTTAAGAAAAAGGATTATATTACCCTTCTTGGCTCCACAAGATAGTTCACCAACTTTTCTGCTAGTGTAAAAAATACAATTACCACTCATCGGGTAACTACTATAACTGCCACACCCCGTAGAAATGCTAAAACCGCAAACCGCGCCTTTGCCCGCTACGCTTGATGGATTAACCCAGTTTGGATATGTTAGGAGTGCGTTCAGAATAAGTGCCTGCCCATTTGTTCCATCAGTATCTGGTAAAGTATAGTTACCTATCTGTACTGTGCCGGCTACCGCAAGCATTTCCGCAGCAGGCGTTGGTGTTGTGCCAATACCAACCTGGCCTTTTACCAGTAATCCGTCAGTAGGGGCTGTAATTGTTCCGGCATAGCCTTGGCCGATTGCAACCCCGCCGGCAACGCCTAATACAGTTAGTGGATAAGTAGGATTTAGACCGATTCCAACATCGAAAATGCCAGGCGTAGGATGCAGATTATTTCCTTCGAGTGACCAGAAATTGTCTCCACCTCCACCAATTGCCTGCCAAGTGCCATTATTACATATGATTACGTTTTTAAGCGTTTCATGATAAAACATTTCTCCATTATTAGCACAAATACCACCTACACCGGGAAAACTCGCTGGGACAGTAGGAAAAAGCCGTAACATTTGATAGACCCCCGTAGGCGAAGGATAGTAGGTAGCGATAG
>JAJYOP010000025.1 GCA_021796115.1 bacterium | reverse complement strand
ACAAAATCGTTGATGCCTTAATCGGTATCAGGGTAGATGAAGAAGAAGAGTTGATTGGTTTGGATTTGACACAACATCGGGAAAGAGCATATACGGTTTTAGAGTAATGTATATTTTTCCACAGATACTCACAGATAAGAAATCGCAGATTATCACAGATAACTAATAAATATAACTGGAGAAATAACCAAGATACAAGAAACAATAACCAAACAATGACCAATAACCAATCCTTCGACTACGCTCAGGATTGTCCTGAGCGAGTGAAACGAGTCGAAGGGCAAATTCCAATATCCAAACAAAAATCAGTATCTTTGTTTGGTCATTGGATATTAAATATTGTAATTTGTTTGTATCTTGTCTCTTGGTTATCGGTTATTTCTTAACTATCTGTGCCCATCTGCGATTTACATCTATGCTAATCTGTGGAAAACAAAGGAGGTATAATGAAACTAATCATTGCAATTATTCAGCCTTATAAATTAGAGCAGGTCAAAGAAGAGCTTTATAAGGCAGACGTTAATTTAATAACCGTCAATGAAGTCCTTGGCCATGGCCGTCAAAAAGGCGTTGCCGAAGTTTATCGCGGTAGCAAAGAAACCGGTAACCTCTTGCGTAAGGTGAGGCTTGAGATAGCAGTCAACGACAACTTCGTTGAGCCGACCATAAAGGCAATTGTAAAGGGCGCCAAGAGCGGTGAAACCGGCGACGGTAAAATTTTTGTTTTGGATTTGAAAGACTGCATACGCATCCGTACCGGCGAGACTGGTCAGGTAGCTATAGGTTAAACAAAATTATAAGGTTGCATTATTTAATTGCACTTAGCGCGGCTCGTTTCGTTTTAGGTAACATGTATCAGGTAACAGGTATCACTTGTACCTGTTACGTGCGACATGATATATAACCGATACGAGGAGCGAATCCGTACGGGGTCTTTCCGCAAGGGAATCCCCAAAGGGGGGATTGCGTAACCGCAACCGAAAGACGAAGGATGCTTTACCGGCGTTGGGATTAAAAAATTTTTAAATACAGCATTGACAAGTAATTAATGTAGAGTAAAATTTTAACAAGGCTGACATTAAGAAGTCTTCTGGGATACCAGAAGACTTCTTTTTTTAATGAGTACATCATTTTTCCAAGCGTAACAACGCGCAGGAAAAATGATAGTACGATAATGAGACTTGCTTTTTTCTACCGAAAAAAGCCTAGTCGAATTATACCCCTGAGCGAACAAAGTGAGCGAAGGGTTAATGAAACACTCGCTCAAGCGCGAAGCAAATGTACGAAGCGAGTGGGATAGGTAGTATTATTTTATGTTTAGTTCAAAACAAAATAACCACATTGCATTAAATTCGGTAAACAAGCAATCTGCTTCTCTTGTCTCTGATTTCGCCAGCCTCTCTATCGAAGAAACCCTGAAGAAATTAAATACTTTAGAAAAAGGGCTTTCTTCTCACGAGGCTCATGAAAGGTTAGAAGAATATGGTCCTAACGAAACTGCCAAGCGAAAGAAACGCACCATCATCGTACAAATTTTATCCAAATTCCTTAACCCCCTGGTAATAGTTCTGATTATTATCGGAATTTTTTCTTTATTTTTTGGTGAAAAAATCAGTGCTTTCCTTATATTAATGATGATCCTCTTAAGTGTGCTACTTTCTTTTATCCAGGAATACCGTTCAGGCAAAGAAGCCGACAAATTGCGTGAAATGGTCCGCTCAACGGCAACGGTTTGCAGGAACGGCAATCCTGCCGAAATAAAAATAAACGAAATCGTTCCGGGAGATGTAGTTGATCTATTTGCCGGCGACATGATTCCGGCGGATTTGCGGATTATTTCCTGTAAAGACCTATTTATAAACCAATCATCGCTTACCGGCGAAGCCTTTCCTGTCGAAAAAATTTCAAATCCTTTAAGTGAAGTAAGTAATTACGTTACCGATCTTCGTAACATTGCTTTTATGGGATCAAGTGTGATCAGCGGAACTGCCCTTGGTGTTGTGGTAAAAACCGGCGCTCATACGCAGTTTGGCCAATTAGCACAGAGGCTTTCGCGAATAAATATTCAAAGCAATTTCGACAAGGGTGTGCATAAATTTACCTGGGTAATGATAAAAGCGATGATCTTCATGGTTATTTTTATCTTTTTGATTAATGCGTTAAAACGCGGCAGTATCTTGGAGTCGTTACTGTTTTCTCTTGGTGTTGCCGTCGGGCTTACTCCGGAAATGCTGCCGATGATAGTGGCCATAAATTTATCCAAAGGCGCAATCCTCATGTCTAAAAAGAAGGTTATCGTCAAGCGCCTGAATTCGATACAGAATTTTGGAGCCATGGATGTTCTTTGTACGGATAAAACCGGCACTCTGACATTAGATGAAATCGTTCTTGAGCGCTATTGCGATGTGATAAGGAGAGAAGACACCGGAGTCTTAACTGCATCTTACATTAATAGTTTTTATCAGACTGGTTTAAAAAACCTGCTCGATAGAGCAATACTCAAGCACCGGCAGCTTGAAGTGGAAAAATTTAAAAAAGTCGACGAGATTCCATTTGATTTTTCCAGAAAAATAATGTCGGTAGTCGTCGAGATGGACGGAAAGCACAGACTTATTGCTAAAGGCGCGCCGGAAGAAATATTTAAACGCTGCGCACAATATGAGCTTGATGGTGATTTGCTGAACATGGAATATCTTATCCTTGCCGATTTAAAAGAGGAATATGACCGGTTGAGCGCTGAAGGTTTCAGGGTGCTCGCTGTTGCCTATAAAGATATTGCTGAAAAAAAAGCAGTTTATACAAAAGATGATGAGAGCGGGCTTATACTTAAGGGGTATCTTGCTTTTCTTGATCCGCCCAAGCCGTCGGCGAAAAATGCAATCAAAGTTTTAAACAAGCTTGGCGTAGAGGTTAAAGTTTTGACCGGCGATAATGACTTGGTGACCAAAAAAATTTGCCAAGAAGTAGGGCTTGATACCAAGATTCTTGTTACCGGAGAACGACTGGAAAAGATGAATGACACGGAATTGAGGGAGGCCTGCAAAAGTACAAATATATTTGCCAGGCTATCGCCGCTGCAAAAAGAAAGAATAATCCACGCTCTTCACGATAATGGCCACACCGTTGGTTACCTTGGTGACGGAATTAACGATGCTGCCGCGCTTAAAGCGGCTGACGTCGGCATATCGGTTGATAACGCGGTTGATATTGCAAAAGAATCCGCCGATATCATTCTTTTAAAGAAAAGCCTTATGGTTTTAGAGGATGGTGTTATCCTGGGGAGGAAAACTTTTGGTAATATCGTCAAATATATAAAAATGGGTTCAAGCTCGAACTTCGGAAATATGTTCAGTATGACCGGGGCAAGTATGTTTTTGCCATTTCTTCCCATGCTCCCTATCCAGATACTTTTAAATAATTTTCTTTATGATTTATCACAAGTAGCGATACCCACCGACCAGGTGGATGAAGATTATATTACCAAGCCAAGGCCATGGAATGTCAAGTCCATTGCAAAGTACATGGTTATTATCGGGCCGATAAGCTCGATTTTCGATTTTCTTACCTACGGCTTAATGCTTTATGTTTTTAATTGCTGGAATAATCCCCAATTATTCCGTACCGGCTGGTTTGTAGAGTCGCTTTGTACACAAACGCTGGTTATTTATATAATCCGTACCGCAAAAATCCCATTCATTGAAAGCCGGCCAAGCAGGTTTTTGGTATTTACTTCACTTTTCATAGTAATGGTCGGTATTGCCATTGTTTTTTCTCCCTTTGCCCACGGCTTTAGTTTTGTAAAACCACCCAGTACCTACTTTATCGCCTTATTCCTTATGGTAGTTGCTTATCTTATTCTGGTTCAAATAGTCAAACAGTGGTTTGTAAAAAAATGGGGCAATGACTAAAAATCTCTTTACCACCGCTCGCTCCTTGCAGTCGTCCCGCGCTTTGTTTGGGACAATTCGACTAGGTTTTTTTTGCGAAGCAAAAAAATCAAGCCTCATTGCTCGGGGATAATTCTAATGAGGCAGCAACTTTTCAAGCGACCAAAAGAGGCACTGGAAAGTTGCGTAGCCGAATTATCATTAATGGTTGACAAATTTCTAATATAAGATACAATTTCACTTTATTCTTGTGAGTGTAGACAATTAGCTGATTAAAGATTAAGCTTATCCAGCCAAATTTAGGTGATATCAGCCTAAAAAGGCGCATTTCGTAATTATGTCAAATCAAGTTGTGTTACTTTTGGCTATCTTTATACCTGTGGCAGGAGCGTTTTTACTTCCACTTGCCGGCGCCATAAACATCCGGTTAAGGAATACGCTTTCGCTCATCTTTGTCGTGTCTTCTTTTATCCTGAACCTTTTGTTGATACCCGGAGCCATAGCCGGTAAGATTTTGACAATAACGCAAGCACTCCCTTTTGGCTTTAATTTTTCCTTTACCGCAGACGCTTTAGCGGTTTTTATGGCTTGTGTATCTTCCTTAATCAGTTCGATAATCGTTTTTTATTCATTCGGATATATAAGCCATTACGAGTACCAGAGCGAATATTATCTCATGGTTACTTTGTTCCTTGGCTCGATGATTGGACTTGTGTATTCCGCGAATTTAATCTTGCTCTATATTTTCTGGGAAATAACCGCCCTTTGTAGTTGGCGCTTGATTGGGTTTTTCCGTGAGAAACAATATGTCCTTAAGGCCGACAAAGCCTTTCTGATGACGTTTTTCGGCGCCATCAGCATGCTTGTTGGTTTTATACTTATCGCTTTTAAGGCAGGCTCGTTTGAATTATCCGTGATCAAAGAAGCTTTTAGGAATAACCCCATACCCGGATTAATAGTCGCGTTAATCCTTGCCGGAATACTTTCGAAATCAGCAACGCTTCCATTCCAAACCTGGCTTCCTGATGCCGGTGTCGCACCGAGTCCGGTTACTGCTTTGCTTCATGCGGCAGTCCTGGTTAAAATAGGAGTTTATGTTTATGCCAGGCTCTTTGTGGCAACCATTGATATCCCTTATATATGGCACACTATTGTCCCGTTTATTGCCGGAGTAAGTGCGCTCGTTGCCGCTGGATGCGCAATTGTGGAAATCGATTTAAAAAGAATCATCGCCTATTCGACCATCAGTCAAATCGGCTTTATTTTTTTAGGCCTCTCGCTTAATGTACAAATCGGATTAGTTGGGGGATTGTTGTACATCCTAATGCATGGTCTTTCCAAGGCCGGGCTCTTTCTTTGCGCAGGAATAGTTGAGCAAAATACCAAGACTAAAGATATCACCAAAATGGGCGGCCTGATACAAACAATGCCTTTTACCGCAGTTGCATTTTTATTCTGTGCCTTTTCCGTAATGGGTATACCGCCGTTTGGAGGATTTTTCAGTAAATATATGGTTTTCAACTCAGCCGTAAATAACGGTAATCTCTGGATTACTTCCATATTCTTAGTCGGCGCCTTTATGACGATAATTTATCTTTTCAGGGTTTTTAATATGGTCTTTATGGGTTCGCCAAACAGCCCTTTGGTTAAGGAAGGCTCAAAAACAATGGTATTTTCCGTCATGTCGCTGGCCATACTTTCTTTCTTTGCGGGGATTTTAATCTATTATCCATTTACTTTTGCCAATGTTGCCATGGCAGGATTTATAAGATGATAAATAACGCATATTTACCTTTATCTTTAACTTTAATTATAGCGCTACCATTGGTTGCTTCGGCGCTGGTATTGCTTATACCTACGCGCTGGAAAAGTATCAAAGGGCTGGTTTCGTTTACTGTGGCGCTGGTAACCTTATTGATTTCGATTCTGATTTACAGGAATAATTTCAGTTTTTCCTTTCCATGGATCGGTTTTGGCCTGGACATTTCTTTGCGTCTTTATCCGTTCAGCGCTTTTATAGTTACCGCAGCACAGGGTTTCGCTGTTTTGGTCTCGCTCTTCTCGATAAAGTTTATGGAGGGTAGGGAGCATGAAGGCCAGTTTTATTCCTACCTTTTAATAACGCTTGGATTAACCAGCGGAGCGGTACTCGCCGATAATTTACTTTTATTGCTTTTCTTCTGGGAGGGATTGCTTCTTGTTTTGTTTGGAATGATAGCCGTGGGAGGAAAAGAAGCTTTCAGGTCAGCGACAAAAGCCTTTATCATTAACGGTGTAACCGACCTCTGCATGATGTCGGGCATTCTACTAGCCGGGTATCTTGCGCACACGTTTATAATATCGAAGATGAACCTGCCAGCCACCGGCCTTGGTGCTCTTGCTTTTGTCCTTATAATGATCGGAGCCATATCTAAATCCGGTTCGATGCCTTTTCATACCTGGATACCCGATGCCGCTTTGGCTGCGCCGCTTCCTTTTATGGCATTTGTGCCGGGCGCGATAGAAAAGCTTATCGGTATTTATTTTCTTACCAGGATAACCCTGGATATTTTCAAGCTTAGCGCTGGCTCAACTTTAAGCGTTTTACTTATGTGGATAGGAGGGCTTACATTATTATTTGCGGTAATGATGGCTCTCATCCAGAAGAATTATAAACGGCTTCTTTCTTATCACGCCATCAGCCAGGTTGGCTATATGATTTTAGGCGTGGGGACAGCTGTTCCTATCGGCATCATCGGCGGCCTCTTTCATATGATAAATAATGCAATTTATAAAAGCGGTTTATTTTTAACCGCAGGTTCTGTGGAAAAGCAAACCGGCACTACTTCGCTTGAGGAGCTCGGCGGATTAGGCAGAAAAATGCCGATAACATTTATTTGTTTCCTTATTACCGCGCTTTCGATATCCGGAGTCTGGCCGTTTAACGGATTCTTTTCCAAGGAATATATTTATGACGCGGCCATTGGAAAAGGATTGATATTCTATGTTATGGCGGCTCTCGGTTCTTTTTTTACGGCTGCCTCTTTCTTAAAATTAGGCCACGCCGCATTTCTCGGCAAGCTTCAGGAAAGAAATCAAAAAATAAAAGAATCTTCCGTTTCAATGCTGATACCAATGATTGTATTGGCCGCATTTTGTATATTCTTCGGATTATATAATTCCGTGGCGGTTAAAATATTTGAGCCCATAGTTCAGGCCTCCTACACCGGAAAAGAAACACATTTTATTTTTAATATCAGCCCAATGCTTGCAGCGATAACCGGTATTATTCTGGCCTTGGCAGTTTTAAACCATCTTTTAGGCGTAAAGCTTGGAAAAGACGGATTGCACGCCTCTGATCACATCAGGAACGCGCCGATTATTTCCTGGATATACACCAAAGCGGAAAAAAGATGGTTTGATCCTTACGAGATTGCCATGAAGCTCTTGAAAGTCTTTTCAGCTATTCTATTGTGGATAGATAGAAGAGTGAATTGGATATCAGACGTTTTTATGGTCAAGGTAAGTTACAGTATAGGTTCAGCCATACGCAGGGTGCACTTGGCTAATTATCCGGTTTATCTTATTTGGGGTATTTTGGGTTTTGCGGCAGTTACTTTATTTTTGATACATTGATTTGTAATTTATGACAAACTTTAAACTCAAAATACTAAACCCTGAACAAACTCGTAACCCTAGTCTTTTAAACTCTAAACGTTTGGAGTTTTCTTCTGTTTGTGATTTGTTTAGAGTTTCGAGTTTAGGATTTAGAATTTAAAAAATATATGTCGCTACTTATAGTAATACCATTTTTCAGTATTCTGGTTTTTAATCTGCCTTTCCTTAAAACCTTGCGCAAAGCGATTTTTATCTGGAGCATATTTTTGTTTCTCTCACAAATAGTTTTAAGCTGCTGCTCTATCTCTCCGTCTTTTTTAACCAAATTCGCAAAGCCTTTGCACCTATTTAATTTCAATCTTAACCTCGATGGACTGGGCGTGATTATGTTGTTTCTCTCTGCGACCATTCTTCTCTTTACGCTTATCGTCTCGCATTCTTTTATAAAGGAAGAAAAGCGCCGTTTTAATTTTATAACCCTTTTACTTTTTACTTTGAGCGCCTTAAACGGCCTGGTTATGGTAAGAGATATTTTTTCGCTTTATATTTTCGTTGAGATAACTGCAATTATATCGTATGTCTTAATAGCTTTTGATAAAGACATGCGGGCGATGTCCGCAGTTTTTAAATATGTTATACTTTCTACTGTCGCAAGCATCTTAATGGTTTCATCCATCGCGATTGTTTTACTTCTTACCGGCGACACCAATTTTACGGTAATTTATGAAGCCCTACATATGTCAGGGGTTAATCCTTTGATGATGCTTGCGCTTTCGCTTTTTGTCTGCGGTTTATTTATTAAAGCCGGTCTTGTGCCTTTCCACGGATGGCTGCCGGAGGTTTACAGCTATTCCAGTGCGTCTGTCTCCATACTTCTTGCCGGCATACTTTCTAAGGCGCTTGGCGTTTACACGTTGATACGCGTACTAAAAAATGTCTTTGGGTTAACGAGTCAAATCGGTACGATACTGCTTGTGGTAGGAACCGCATCTATACTTATTGGAGCTTTTGGCGCGCTGGCACAAAAGAATTTTAAAAAGATGCTTGCCTATTCAAGTATCAGCCAGGTAGGTTATATTATCGTCGGCTTGGCCAGTCTAAACCCGCTTGGATTTATCGGCGCAGTTTTTCATTTCTTTAATCATTCAATTTTTAAATCGCTTTTATTCGTAAATTCCGCAGGCCTGGAAAAAGAAATCGGCACAACCGATATGGCTCATTTGGGCGGCCTTTCAAAGCGGATGCCCATAACGGCGACGACCTCGGTTTTGGGAATACTTTCTGCCGCAGGCATACCGCCTTTAGCCGGTTTTTGGAGCAAGCTTTTAATTATTATTGCGCTTTTTGTCAGTGGCCATTATGTATATGGTATAATTGCGATTTTTGCCAGCGTACTTACACTTGCCTATCTGCTTTCGATGCAGAGGATGGTGTTTTTCGGTAAACTTAACGAGAAGTTCATCTCGGTAAAAGAGGCAGGTTTTAGCATAGTATTGCCGGCAATAATACTTGGCGCGATTATTGTCGGTGTTGGCGTGCTTTATCCGCTTGTATTTAAAGCCTTGATATTACTTTTAGCTTAAAATATGATATTAAATATCTTTATACTTATTCTTTTGGTAATCGCAGCTTTGTGGATGGTTATGACGCGCAGTCTGCTGCGTTCAGCAATTGGTTTGGCGCTGGTCAGCCTTGTGCTTACCATAATCATGTTCAGGCTTTCCTCGCCGCTAGCTGCGGTATTTGAACTTTCGGTTTGTGCAGGTCTAATTCCGGTTTTGTTTATTTCAACCATCAGCCTGACGTATCCTTTGAGTAAACAGGAGATGATGGAACATTTCAAAGCCAGGCTTCGCAGATTTTGGTACCTTCCTGTATTGGTAGTAATAGTCGGCGTAATTTTAAGCCTCCTGAAAATTAAGCCTGATATAACTTTGCCTCTTCCGGAAAGCGCGAAAGATGTGCGCGACGTGCTTTGGAACTTAAGACCAATTTATCTTATTGGGCAGATAATAGTTCTCCTTGCCGGAGCATTCGGTGTAGTAATTTTATTTAAGGATTCAAAAAAAGATGAACATTGAAGCCTTGCAGATTTTCTGGCCGTTCAGCATTTTTGTGATAATGCTTTTTGTAATCGGCATTTATTACGTACTTGCGACATATAATCTTATCCGGGCGCTTCTCGGCCTTGAAATAATGATTAAGGCAATTACATTACTCTTAATCGTTGCAGGTTACGTCAGCGGCCACGTTGCCCTGGCTCAAAGCTTGGTAATTACCCTCATCGTGATAGAAGTTGTAGCAATAACCGTTTCTGTGGGCATAGTTCTTGGCATACACAGTCATACTAATTCATTAGACACAAGAAATCTTTTAGAAAAAACTCATGAAGGGTGACATCGCAAAACCGCAAAAAGCCGTAAAAACGCAAAGAATTTCTTGCGACTTTACTCACATTTGCGCTTTTGCGGTATAAATAGTTTTAGGTATAAAGATGATGACAATCAATAATTGGCTGCTTACGCCACCGGTTTCATTTTCGATAATTTTGGTTACGACCATAGCGCTTGTTTTTTTATTTTCCAAGTTGTCTTATAAATCGAAAAAACTCAGCGAGGGAGCAAAAGAACCGTATGCCTGCGGCGAGGATACCTATAACCACATGGCGCATCCGGATTACAGCATATTTTTCCCATTCGCTTTCTTTTTTACCATTGCGCACGTTGGAACGCTGATCATAACCACAGTTCCGGTTGCAACGCTTAAAAATTTAAATATCGCAGTTTTATATATTATTGGTCTCGTAATCGGTTTATCGGTTTTATTAAGGAAGTAGTTTATTAAATAACCAAGATAAAAGAAACAATAACCAAACAATGACCAATAACCAAATCTCAATAACCAAACAAATGCGGATTTTTCCGTTTGGTTATTGGATATTGAGATTTGAAAATTGTTTGTATCTTGTATCTCGGTTATTGGTTATTTCTTGAGAAGTAAATAAATTAAAAATTATGTCAGTAATTAAACAAGTTGTCAATTGGGCAAGGATAAAATCTCCTTGGATTCTGCACTTTAATACCGGAGCCTGTAATGCCTGCGATATAGAAATCATCGCAACCCTTACTCCGCGTTATGACATTGAGCGTTTCGGCATACAACTTAAAGCCACACCGCGCCATGCTGATGTTCTTGTTTGTTCGGGGCCGGTAACAAAACAAGTCGAGGACAGGGTTAAACGTATTTATGAACAGATGTGCGAGCCAAAATTCGTTATTGCAGTTGGAACATGCGCTTGCAGCGGAGGAGTATTCAAGGATTGTTATAACATCGAAGGCGGAATCGATACGGTAATACCGGTTTCAGCTTATGTTCCGGGTTGTCCGGCAAGCCCGAAAGCAATAATCGACGGAGTGGTTAAGCTTTTGCAGAGTCTTGAGGAAAAAGAACAAAAAAAGTAACATGTCGCACGTGATACCTGATACGTGTTACGTGATACAATAGAGGAATATAAATAACATGGATACCGAAAACATTTTACAGCAAAAATTAATTAGCAAATTCAACGATCTTGATGACAAAATCAGAATACCGCGTGCGCGCCGTATTTTTGCAGAAGTGACGCAGGAAAAATTCTTTGAGGTTTTTGATTTTTTAGTCAAAGAATTAGGTTTTTCGCATCTTTGTACAATTACCGGGCTTGATGAAGGGGAATTTTTAAGTTTTATTTACCATCTTTCCGCGGAAAATGGAGTCGTAGTTAATCTGAAAATTTCTGTTCCTAAACGAAAACCAATCATTAAAACAGTAACTCCTTACTTTCCCGGCGCGGAAAGTTATGAAAGGGAAGTGATGGATTTGCTTGGAGCGGTTGTAGATAGTTTGCCGCCTGGGCCACGATATCCATTACCTGATTCCTGGCCACGCGGAGAATTTCCGCTACGTAAAGATTGGAAACCAAAGACAGGGGCATAGTACAGGGGACAGTGCGGAGATAAAATAAATTCAAAGAAAATAACAACAAAAATAAATAAAAGTTTTTTTCTGTATCCTGTACCCTGCTCCCTGCACTATAATAAACCGGAGGCTAAAAATGGCTGATCCAAGAAAATTTAAAATACCGATAGGGCCGCAACACCCCGCACTTAAAGAGCCGGAAAGTTTTAGCGTAGCTTTAAAGGGTGAAAAAATAAAGGGTTTAGATATCAGGCTTGGTTATAACCATCGCGGAATTGAGAAGGCTTGCGAAGGGAAAACTTTCATCCAGGATGTCTATCTTCTTGAACGTATCTGCGGAATTTGTTCTCATTCGCACTCGACATGTTTTGTCCAGGCGGTTGAAGAGATCGCCGGTTTAGCCGTCCCCAGGCGCGCGCTTTATATCCGCACTCTTGTGGCAGAGCTTGAGCGCGTTCACAGCCATTATCTTTGGCTTGGTGTTGCCGGCCACGAAATTGGTTTCGACACGCTTTTAATGTATACATGGAGAGACCGCGAAGCGATTATGGATGTCTTGGCTTTACTTACCGGCAACCGGGTCAATTATGGCATAAATTGTCTCGGCGGCGTCCGGCGCGATATCGACGCCACGCAAATAAAAGAAGTTATAAAGGCGATTGATGAACTTGAGGAAAGGACAAAATATTACATTGAAGTCGCCACGCAGGAAGTAACGATTATCGAAAGGCTTTCCGGAGTAGGCATATTAAGCCATGAAGATGCATTGCGGCTTGGAGCCGTCGGCCCCACCGGGCGTGCTTCAGGAGTCAATCGCGACGTGCGCAGAGACGACGCTTACGCTGCTTACGCGGAATTAAAATTCGATGTTATTACCGACGACCACTGCGATGTTTACGGCCGAACGCTTGTCAGGGTAAAAGAATTATTGCAGTCATTCAGCATTATCCGCCAGGTACTTAAGAACCTTCCGGATGGGCCTATAGCAGTAAGGGCCCCGCGCAAAATCCCGGCCGGCGAAGCTTTCAACCGGTATGAGGCGCCACGCGGAGAAGATGTCCATTATGTCAAAGCTAACGGCACAGAATTTCCCGAAAGAGTAAAGGTAAGAGCACCGACCTTGGCCAACATCCGTTCAGTCAAACAGATGCTTAAAGACAGGTATCTGGCTGATATGCCGATTGTTATTGCCGCAATAGATCCGTGTTTTTCCTGCACTGACAGGCTGATTTCGGTTAAACACGATAACAAAGAAAAAGAAGTTATGGAGTGGCAGGCATTACGTAGCTACAGCATTGATTGGTACTCAAAAAGAGGGGTAGATTTTACCGAGCTCAATAAAAAATTAGAGGAGAAATTTAAGCACAAATGAGCGCAATTTTTTCGATATTAATTTTTCCGGGAATTCTGTTTATCAGCGTGGCTGCACTTTTTGCGGAATTTCTTGATCGAAGGATTTACGCAAGATTGCAAAACCGTTTTGGCCCGCCCTGGTTCCAGCCTTTTGCGGATTTTGTAAAACTTCTCGGTAAAGAAGAAGTCGTTCCTAAAGACGCAAATGCCGTTATGTTTAAAGCCATGCCGATTTTTGCTTTTGCCTCATCGGTTTGCGCTTTTTTGTACATGCCTTTGTACCGGCAGAACTCGCTTTTCCCGTTTAATGGCGATGTTATCGTGGTTTTATATCTTTTAACTGTGCCGACGCTGGCATTTTTTATCGGCGGCTGGTATTCAACCTCGCTTTACTCGCGAATCGGCTCGGTCCGCAGCCTGATGCAATTGTTTTCCTATGAGGTGCCGTTATTCATCGGCATACTTTCGGCGGCTGTTCTTGCTGACACCTGGTCGCTTTCGCAATTAACCGTATTTTATGGAGAGCATAACTGGTTCTGGCTTTTCAACTTA
The DNA here is from genome assembly GCA_021796115.1 of bacterium. GTDB lineage: Bacteria > Omnitrophota > Gorgyraeia > Duberdicusellales > 4484-171 > JAJYOP01. Next base: position 7,885 of record JAJYOP010000025.1, on the reverse strand, counting down.
ATAGGTTTTGCGGTTTGTCTTATTGCGCTGCTTGCCAAACTTGAAAAAGTGCCTTTTGATATTCCGGAAGCAGAAACCGAAATCGTTGCCGGAAGTTTCACTGAATATAGCGGAAGGCATTTCGCCATGCTTCGCCTTACGCTCGATGTAGAATTGGTTGTTGGCTCAAGCTTTTTAGCTGCGGTTTTTTTACCGTTTGGCTATTCCTTCGGCCCCATAATCGGTTTTGCAATTTTCTTATTGAAAGTTCTGTTTATTATCTTTTTATTATCCGTCGCCAGGACAGTTGTTGCGCGTTTACGTATTGACCAGATGGTTAATTTCTGCTGGAGATTCCTCGTGCCTTTGGCATTCATTCAGCTTTTGCTGAATCTCATCATTAAGGGGGTAATAGTGCGATGAGGCCGGGAAAAATGTTACGGCAGGTCCTGAAATCTATACTCAAAAAACCTGTCACCATAATGTATCCTTACGAAAAACTGGAGATGCCGGATAAATTCCGCGGTAAGCTTAAATTCTCTCCTGAAAAATGTATCGGTTGCAAAATGTGCATGAAAGATTGCCCGACCGGTGCAATTACCATAAATAAGATCGGCGAGAAAAAATTCGAAGCCGTAATCGATCTGGATAAATGTATTTATTGCGCGCAATGCGTAGACTCCTGCCCCAAGAAAGCTCTCGAAGCGACCAAAGAAGTAGAGCTCGCCCAGCTTGATAAAGGAAAATTAAGGGTAATATTTGATGCAGAGTCTCAAAAAACAACCGAAGAAGAATCTAAAAAGTAAAAACCGCCTTGCAATCCTCGGGATAGGTTCCGAACTGCGCGGCGATGATGCCGCCGGCGTCCTCGCTGCAAAAACTATTCAAAAAAACCTGGAAAACAAAAAGAAAAAAAATATCGAAATTTTTATTGGCGAAACCGCGCCGGAAAATCTTACCGGCGAAATAAAAAAATTCAAACCAACGCACCTTCTTATAATTGATTCTGCAGAAATGGGTAAAAAGCCGGGCGAGGTTCATCTTTTTAGCCCCGATGAGATAAAAGGCGTTTCTTTCTGCACGCACCAGCTGCCATTGAGGATTATGGTTAATTATCTTCGGAATTTTATCGAATGCAACATTGCCGTAATCGGTATTCAACCCAGAGGTTTGGCTTTTGACGCCAAACCCTCTAAAGAAGTTAATGCCGCGATTAAGTATTTAGCCTCGGCTATTCTCGAGGTTTTTTGATAACCGGATAAATTTCTACCGGGAATTGACTAATCCGCACCTTTTGCTTGAATATAATTTTTTCAGAGTTAAAATGCAACAAAGCGGAATTATATGCAATGAAAAAAGTTTTGTTTTCGATAACGACTTCTCTTTTATTTTTGCCTTTTTTTGTCGTCTATGCACAAGGAGGGATGGATATGAAGTTAAGTAGCCCGGCATTCAAAAATAACGAATACATGCCAAAAAAATTCAGTTGTGACGGCAGTAATATAAATCCTGCCCTGACAATTGATAATATACCTGCTAATGCTCAAAGCCTTGCCTTAATCGTTGACGACCCTGACGCTCCGGCTGGAACCTGGGTGCACTGGGTCTTGTTTGATATTCCCATCACGGATTCGATTGGGGAAGACAGCGTTCCCGGAAAACAAGGAATTACTACTTCTGGAGCGCAATCATATGAAGGTCCGTGTCCGCCACGCGGCACGCACCGCTACTTTTTTAAGCTCTACGCTTTAGATACACAGCTTAATTTGGAAAAAGGAATTACGAAACAGCAGCTTGAAGCGGCGATGGAAGGACATGTTTTGGCGCAAGCCGAATTGATAGGTTTGTATAAGCGATAAAATTCCAAATCCCAAATTCCAAATCACAAATCCCAAATAAATTCCAATGGCCAAAATCCCAATGTCCTAAACAAAACATGTTTTGGTCATTTGAACATTGGAATTTGGAGTTTGGAGCTTGGAATTTGTTTGTATCTTGTATCTTGGTTATTGGTTATTAAATAAAAAGAGGAGCAAAAAAGCTCCTCTTTTTTACAAAACAGGGAGGCGAATCCCTTCATTTTTATTTTCACTCTTCAACCAACCAAATGCAATAGAAAATCAACACAAATTGAGAAGCGTTTACATAATGAGACTTGTCATTTTTCGGACTTCCTGTCCGAAAAATGACTTAGTCGAATCACCCCCGAACGAAGTGAGGAGGGTAATGAACATAACGAAATAGTTACCAAAATCCGCTATTTCTTACTTGTAATAATGTAGGTAATTTTGCGAATAAGCACATTGACGTGTAAAATACAAAGGTGTTCCAAAGAGGAACGCCTTTCTTGTTTTTGACATTGGCGTCTTAACCTTTGAAAAAAAGGGAGACGCTTTTTTTTGTTTGCGGAGCTATAAGATAAAAAAACGGTTTTACTAAACATAAGGAGGTGGAGATGAAGTTAGCGGGAAAGATTGTATTCATTTTGGTATTTCTTCTTAACGTGCAACAGGCCTGTCTATATGCTGAAGAAGCCCCGCAGGCCCCCGCACAACCATTGTTAATGGATACATTATCTAAAGTTGGCCTTGGTGAAAGTTTGAACAAAGCAGGCATTAATATGTACGGTTATTCGGAAGCCGGTTATATGTATGATGCTAGTGTGCCGCAAGCGCACAAAGGTCCAACTTATATGGGATTCAACAATTTAAAGAATAACCCGGTTTTTGATAAAATCAGTTTAAACATTGAACGCACAGTCGATCCAACCAAGAAACAGTTTGACATAGGGTTTCGTACCGAAACTATCTGGGGTTTTGATGCTAAATTCATCCATTCAAATGGGCTTGACGCTACACAGACCGGCCGGTATCAATGGGATCCCCTGCAGGCATACATAGATGTAGCATTGCCTAACTTACCGATGAAAGTTCGTTTTGGAAAATGGATTGAACTCGCAGGCTTCGAACACTTTAGCGCAAATATCTATGGTGCCTTCGGCGATCCCTCCAGAGCATTCTATTCTTACAGCTACCAGTTTCTCTATGCCGAGCCTGGCACGCAAACCGGTATCCTTGCTACTTACGTACTAAATCCTCAATGGACTTTCGACGCCGGCTTTACACGCGGCTGGAATCAATCGACGCGTGATTCAAATGACAGCTTGGATTTTCTTGGCCGCGTTACCTATACCCCCAGCGACAAGACTTCTGTTATTTTCGTGATGACCGAGGGCCCGGAATACCCTACGGGAGTTGGAAGAGGATTGCCTCCGGGTGACGATGCCCATTGGTGGACTGCGCTTGATCTTGTTGTAACTCATAAACTAAATGATAAATTAAGTATTGGTTCAGGCATTGACTACGTTGAAACCCCGAAGATTCCCGGCTTGTCAGACGGCAATAAACAGTGGGGAGGCATGGCTGGTTATGCAAGTTATGCACTCAATCAATACTTCACGCTGAATAGCCGTCTTGAATGGTATAACGATTCAGCCGGCGGTTTTTCAACAGGAGCTCCTGTAAGTGCGAATTACTACGAAACTACTTTTGGAATTGCGATAAAACCTTTCCCGACCGATAAAAATTTATCACATTTGTTAGTCAGGCCGGAAATACGTTATGATTGGTCTAACCGTCAGGTTTTTGATGGAGGTGATAGGGATCAGTTGATGTTAGGTGCGGACATACTATATACTTTTTAAAGAAAGATTTTTATGGTTGGTTTAATGGAAGGTGTTCATGTAACAAGTTTTCTTGACCCCATTGCCAGAATTTGGAACCATGACTCTATTTTGAGTATTACCGCAAAAAGCAAAAAGAAAAAAGGGCTCCTAAAGGGGAAAAAACGTAATAAAAAGTAGTTATGCGGCCTGTTGTCCTGTATCTAAAAAAGCAGTTACCATGCTTGACAAATCTTTACTTGTATATATAATAACATTTCAATTTAGTCTTGGCACGAGGTTGTGCAAAATTAGGCAAAAATACGAACACGGGCGTTCGTTGTCGAGTGCTAATTTTTTATTGAAATTAGTGCGTGATGGCGAACGCTTTTTTAATGAACACATCATTTTTTCTAGCACGAAGTGCGCAGAAAAAATGATAGTGTGAATTACCCCCGAGCGACCGTAGGGAGCGAGTGGGGTTAAGGGAGGTACGTTATGGCGAAAAAACAAAACAAAGCAGAGGTAAAAATGAAGAATCCTCTAGCTAACGGTTCTTTCAATGAAGTTGCAGCAAGAGAGGTAATGAAATTAGTAAAGGACAAAGGTATTCAGATTGTTGATTTGAAATTCAACGATCTCCCAGGACTTTGGCAGCATTTTTCTATTCCCGCTTCAGAATTAAGCGAAATGGACGATATTATGCGTTCCATCTGGGTTGACGGGATAGGGTTTGATGGTTCATCCATCAGAGGTTTCCAAAAAATTCAGGAATCGGATATGCTTCTGATTCCCGATCCGTCAACCGCAATTGTAGATCCGGTATGCGAGGTACCCACGTTAAGTATCATTTGCGATATTTATGACCCTTTGACCAGGAGACCATACACACGTGATCCACGTTACATCGCAAAGAAAGCGGAAAAATATCTTAAAGCTACAGGCATTGCTGATGAAGTATATTTCGGACCGGAAGCTGAATTTTTCATTTTCAATGATGTCCGCTTTGACCAGACAGAAAATTCCGGTTATTACTTTATAGATTCGCAAGAAGCTGATTGGAATACCGGTAAAGGCGAAAATCCTAACCTTGGTTATAAGATACGTTTCAAAGAAGGTTATTTCCCAGTTCCGCCGCACGATTCCATTCAGGATTTAAGAAGCAAGATAATTTTGAAGATGATAGAATCCGGTATAAACATTGAAGTTCATCACCATGAAGTTGCTACAGCCGGTCAGTGCGAAATCGATATGAAGTTCGACAAACTGACAAAGATGGGCGACAATCTCTTGCTTTACAAATACATCATCAAGAATCTGGCCAGAAAAGCAGGAATGGTTGCAACATTTATGCCAAAGCCGCTTTTTGCCGATAATGGTTCAGGTATGCACTGCCATCAGAGTTTATGGAAGGGCGGCACAAACCTTTTCTATGACAAAAATGGCTATGCACTTTTGTCTCAAACTGCAAAATATTATATCGGCGGTTTACTTAAACACGCAAACGCTCTCATGGCTTTTTGTGCTCCGACAACCAATTCGTATAAGCGACTTGTTCCTGGTTACGAAGCGCCTGTAAACCTGGTATATTCGGCACGTAACCGTTCGGCTGCAGTGCGAATTCCGATGTATTCCGACAGCCCGAAATCAAAAAGAATCGAATTTCGTCCGCCGGACCCAGCATGTAATGGCTATCTTGCTTTCGCAGCTATGCTTATGGCTGGTCTTGATGGTATAAAGAATAAAATTGATCCGGGCGAACCAACTGACAAGGATTTATTCGAACTTAGTGAAGAGGAACTTGCAAAAATACCAACTGTTCCGGCATCTCTTCGCCGTTCAATTGACGCCTTGGAAGCTGACCATAAATTCCTTCTTGAAGGCGGAGTATTTACCAAAGACGTAATTGACATTTGGATTGAATACAAGCGCAAGAAAGAAATTGATTCCGTGAGAATGCGTCCGCATCCTTACGAATTCTATTTGTACTTCGATATTTAAATGAGAAATATCACGTCGCACGTAACAGGTATCATTTGATACCTGTTACGTGATACGTGTGATTAATTGCCTCATCATGATTCTCTTCATCAAACACGCCAAGACCGAAGGGCCGGGAACGCTTGAAAGTTTTTTTAAAAAGGCTTTTGGCGACACGCGGACAGTTGAGCTTTTAGATAATGGAAAATTACCCAGCATTAACGATTGTGAAGCAATAATTTGTCTCGGCGGGCCGATGAATGTTTACGAAACAGAAAAGTACCAGTTTTTAAAGGTTGAAGAAAGTTTTCTTAGCGATGCGCTTAAAAAAAATATCCCGATTTTAGGTATTTGTCTGGGCGCGCAGCTCTTGGCTAAGGTTTCCGGAGCCAGGATAATAAAAGCTGAAAACAAGGAAATTGGCTGGTATAATATAAATTTGACCGAGGAAGGTAAAGCCGACCAGTTCTTTAAAGGTTTAGGCGAGAATCTTGAAATTTTCCAGTGGCACGAAGATTCATTTTGTGTTCCCGATACAGGCGTGCTTCTTGCTACCTCTAATACCTGTAAAAATCAGGCAATCCGTATTGGCAAATGTGCTTGGGCTTTACAGTTTCATCCGGAAATGACCAAGGAGATGATTGATTGTTGGGCGAAAAACGAAAAAGATTCCGACAGGAACAAAATGCTAAACGGTTATCTTGCTAAAAAGAATGTTTATGATAATCAATCGAAAATCATGTTTTCTAATTTTTCAAAAATGATTGTCGGCTGAAAAATTTTTGTCTTTGTGTGCCTAATTTTTAAGCAAGTTAAATGAAACCCAAGCTTATGAAACGAGCAAAGCGAATGAACATAAGCTTGACTTACGTCCATTCTGGAAACTCGCGTAAGTCATCTATTCATTAAAGGAGGTTTGTATGGCAGTCAGGCAAGAAGCGTTATTCAAAATAAAAGGCATTGAACTTGAAAAAGTTAATTTGCCGAAAAAAGTTTCGACTTATTTCGGTGAAAATACTTTCAACCTTGAAACAATGCAAAAGCATATTTCCAAAGATACTTTTGCTGCGTTTAAGGTGTGGATGTCCGAGGGTAAAACTATTACTCTTGAACAGGCAAATGAAATCGCAAATGCGATGAAGGACTGGGCGATTTCAAAAGGCGCCACGTACTATACACATTGGTTCCAGCCAATGACCGGGTTAACCGCGGAAAAGCATGACAGTTTTATTTCTGTCACCGGACCGGGAAAAGTAATTGAAAAATTTTCCGGAAATAAATTAATTCAGGGCGAACCTGATGCATCGAGTTTTCCGTCAGGCGGAATTCGCGCCACATTTGAAGCCCGCGGCTACACTGCCTGGGACCCTTCAAGCCCGGCTTTCATCATTGAAAGTAAGCTTGGTAAAACTCTCTGCATACCCACGATATTTATTTCTTATCACGGCGAAGCCCTGGATAAGAAACTTCCCTTGCTTCGTTCCGACGAAGCTCTAAGTAAAGCAGCAATAAGGCTGCTTGAGCTTTTCGGGCATAAAGACGCCAAAAAAGTATTTTCCACCTGTGGCCCGGAACAGGAATACTTTTTAATCGATAAAAACTATTTCAACCTTCGCCAGGATTTGATTATGACTGGCAGAACCTTAACCGGCGCAGCTTCTCCAAAGGGCCAACAGCTTGAAGACCAGTATTTTGGCACAATCAAAGAGAGAGCATTGAATTTCATGTACGAAGTAGCAGAGGAAGCTTACAAGTTAGGCATTCCGCTCTTGACAAGGCATAACGAAGTTGCTCCCCACCAGTATGAATTTGCACCGATATTTGAAGAATCGAATATCGCCGCAGACCATAACCAGCTTTTAATGGAATTAATGAAAAAAGTTGCTTTAAGGCATAATCTTGTCTGCCTCCTGCATGAGAAACCATTTGCTGGTATAAATGGCAGCGGAAAACATTTAAACTGGTCCCTTGCGGATAATAACGGGAACAACCTGCTTAATCCAGGCGATACTCCGGAAGATAATTTACAATTCTTGGCAGTGCTGGTTGCGATTCTACGCGCAGTTTATGTTCACTCTGATGTTCTTCGTGCCAGCGTAGCCATGGCCGGAAACGAACACCGTTTAGGCGCAAACGAAGCCCCCCCGGCAATTATCAGCGTTTTTCTTGGCGAACAGCTTTCCGGTATCCTTGATGCGATTGCCAAAGGTGCAAAGAAAGCCGTTTCCAAGAAGGGCATTATTGATTTAGGCCTCGCCAGGCTTC
>JAJYOP010000024.1 GCA_021796115.1 bacterium | reverse complement strand
TCCGATCTCAGATTTTTAGAAAAATTATTCAAAGAAAAAGGATTTTCGGTAAAAATTTTTAGAGAGCCCGGCTCGACGCGGATCGGCGAAAAAATAAGAGAAATCCTTCTTGATAAAAAAAATACGGAGCTATCTCCCTATACAGAATTGTTACTCTATCTTGCGGCAAGAACCCAACTTATTGAAGAAAAGCTGGCACAGGCTCTAAAGAGATACGATTTTGTTATTTGCGACAGATTTTTTGATTCCACTATTGTCTATCAGGGATATGGGCTTAGCCTGGGCAGCATCGTTGAAAAATCGGTAAAAATGTTTTCTTTAGGCTGTATTCCTGACCTGACACTGGTTTTGGATGTGCCGCCAAAATCCGGGCTTAAACGCATAAAGAATAAAGACCGTATAGAATCGCGCTCAATGACTTTTCATAATCGGTTAAGGAAAGGGTATCTTGCGCTTTCAAAAAAATATTCTAAAAGAATAAAAATAATTGACGCTGATTCCAATTTAGAAAAAATCTATATTAAGGTAAGAGAAGTTCTTGGTTTGAAGTTTGATATCTAAAGGTTATGGATAATTCAGAAAAACTGCTTAATTATTTCTCACTTTTAAAACAGCGGGATTTAACCGGCACGTCTTATCTTTTTATCGGCAACAATTTTGATTTAGTCCGCAAAATTATTAAGCTGGCAAATTGCAGGGATGACAAGAAATTCTATTGTGATTCATGCTTTGACTGCAGGAAATTTGATGAAGGCAGCCATCCGGATCTATTTCTTATCGAACCAAAATCTCTGAATATAACAATTGAAAATATAAGAGAGTCCCGGCAATTTATACGCCTAAGAAGTTTTTCGGCAAATAAAAAAGTAATTATTATAAAAGAAGCCGAAGAGTTAGGAGAGGCAGCGGCAAACGCTTTCTTGAAAACCCTCGAAGAACCTCCGAAGAATTCGTTTATCGCAATCTGTGCGGAAAAAATTGACAGCCTTCTCCCGACTGTAGTTTCACGCTGCAGGAAAGTTTTTTTGCCTTCAAATGACAATATCGCAGATGATTCGAAAGTATCATTAGCCAGGCGCTTCTTAAGCGGCGAGATACCGGATTTTAAGGAACGCGCTGAATTCTCTTCATTTATCTGGACGCTGGCCGTGGTATTGCGCGATAAATTAGTTTCAGGCACAGATAGAAACAACCGTTTGCTAAAAGAGGAACATTATGAGATAATTCAGCGGGATTTTAAGTTAAATACTTCTAATTGTATAGATGCTTTAAGGGAAATTTTTGAGATTTATACCGCAAGCGCGACAATTAATGAAAAGCTTGCGTTAAATATAATTAAGGAGAAACTGCTATGAATCCCGCCCTTCCCGGGGCATATTAGGTTTATCTTTTAGGTTTACATAAGAGTGAATATTTATATATCGGTTGTACAAATAACCTAGAAAAAATAATGGAAGAACATAAAACAGGTAAAGTTTTTTCTACAAAAAAATATCTTCCGGTGAACCTAATTTATTACGAAACATATATTTCAAAATCAGATGCATTTAACCGAGAAAAAACACTTAAAAATTATGGCAGCGGATTGGCAAAATTAAAAATGCGTTTAAAAGATACTTTGCAAGGAGGAAGGGCGGGATGAAAATGGCATTGATAAGATTAAGAGAATCCGGGCAGGTGATAACCTGCAAAATAGAAGAAGGCATTAACATTAATGACTACGTTATAATTGAAGCCGATAGAGGTACGGATTATGGCGAAGTCGTTGAAATAAACGAAGCTGATGAGCCTGCGAAAGGCTCATCCGACGAAGCCAGCCTTAAAAATATACTTCGAAAAGTTTCCCCGGAAGACCTGAAACATATCAAGGAGAACGAGCAAGATGCAAAAGAAGCCATGCGCCAATGTTCTCGCAAGATTGGAGAATATAAGCTAGCGATGAAATTGGTTGATGCTGAATATTCTTTTGACAGGAAAAAGATTGTTTTTTATTTTACGTCTGAATCAAGGGTAGACTTCAGGGAACTCGTAAAAGATCTTGCCAAAGTTTTTAAAATAAGGATAGAGATGCGTCAAATCGGCGTGCGCGATGAAGCAAGGCTGTTCGGTGGTATAGGGCCTTGCGGCCAGGCATTGTGTTGTGTGCGCTTTTTGAAAAATTTTGAGCCGGTTAATATGAAAATGGCAAAAGCCCAGCGCTTGCCGCTTAATTCAGGAAAAATATCCGGAATTTGCGGAAGGCTGATGTGCTGCCTTTTCTATGAATTTAAAACCTATAAAGATTTAGCCAAAGGACTGCCCAGAGAAGGAGAGACAATCGAAACATCGCAAGGCAAAGGAAAGGTCATTTCGGTAAATATTTTGAAACGTATAGTTTTTGCTGAGCTTGAAGACGGAAGAATGGAGAAGATAGTCTACCTTGATTCCGCAGAAGAGAAGAAACAAGAGTAAAAACATATATCCGGTTAACCGGATATGATTTTAACGATTATTCAGAAGTTTTACTTCAAATGTTAATAGATGCCCACTGCCACATCAATTCTTTAAATAAATCTATACTTAGCGAGGTATTTTCTTTCGCGTCTAACGCCTATATTTTTGTTGATTCAAGCATAGATGTGCGTAGCGCAGAAATATCCTTGGAAATAAATAATAAATATCCTTCTGTTTATTCTGCGATAGGCTTTCATCCTTTTTCGGCAAAACAATTTTCCGATACCACTATCGAAACTTATAAAAAATTAATCCAGGGAAATAAAAAAATATTAGCTATTGGCGAAATCGGACTAGATGAGACCGCAGATGTATCGCATGATGAACAGGAAAAGATACTTAAAGTTTTTTTAAAGCTGGCAAAAGATTTGAATTTACCGGTAGTTATCCATAACCGGTTTAAAGAGCCATTAATTTTCGATATTCTTGACGATTTTTTTGCTTCTTATGAAAAAGTTATTTTGCATTGTTTTTCTTATAATTATGAGATGCTCAAGAAAATAATCGACAAAGGCGGATATACTTCTTTTTCTCTTAATATTTTAAGGAAAAAGAAAGATATAATCGATTCTTTGGCAAAATGCCCCCTGGAGAACCTTTTGCTTGAGACTGATTCGCCTTATATGAAAATAAACGACAGGCCATCAAACCCTCTTGATATCAAGGAAGTATATAATTTTGCGGCAGCGGTACGAAAAATTCCAACCAATGACCTGGAACAAGCTGTATTAAACAATTTTGAAAAAGCTTTCCGTGTAGGTTGATATCTATTTGCATGAGGAAAATAATCCATGAAAAAGGTCGTTATACTTAAAATAGGCGAATATGATTTCGATCTTCTTAAGGAAAAAATAAAAACTGCCACATCTAAGCACTTTTCGCCCGCAACTTTATTTAAGGAAGGCGATAAAGTTTTACTTAAACCAAATCTACTCCTTCCCGCCAAGCCCGAAGAGGCAATAATTACACATCCGATTTTTATCGAAGCTATTGGGGCAATTTTTAAAGAAATTGGTTGTTCGGTAGCTATTGCCGACAGTCCGGGAGGATTCGTGGGCAACAAAGATATGGAAAATATCTATGAAAATAGCCAAATCAAAGAGATTGCTTATCGGCAAAATTTTGAGCTTTTGTATCCAAATCAAAGTATAGTTGCCGATGGTTTTCCGCTATGCTGGTGGGTTAATGGTTTTAAGATGGTTAATCTTCCTAAGCTTAAAACCCATGATATAATGACTTTAACTTTGGCCACGAAAAATCTCTATGGCTGTATCAGCGGTTTACATAAAAGCCATTTGCATAAAGTCCATACAAAGACAGACGATTTTACTAATATAATTCTAAAACTCTATAAAATGATAAAACCATCTTTGCACATTGTTGACGGGATACTTTCTCTTGAGGGTAACGGTCCGGCAAAAAGAGGCAGTCCCAGAAAGCTCGGCGCTGTAATAATCGCCGATGACGCACTTTATTGCGATTGGGCGATAAGTAAAATGCTGGGATTAAAAGATGATTTTAACCCGCTCATAAAACAGGCAAAAAAAGAAGGCCTCCTGGAAGAGGAAGCAGAAATTATTTCTGAATTCCAGGGCGAAGCCATTAAGGATTTTAAATTTCCCGAAGCGTTTATACTTAACCGCCTGCCTTCGCCAGCTATTTCCGTATTTAAGGGGCTTTTTAACTTCAGGCTAGCAATAAATAAAGCAAAGTGTAGCGGCTGCGCTAAATGCGTCCAGGTGTGTCCAGCTCACGCTATAAAAATACACGCTTCGAAAGTCACGATAGATTATAAAAAATGCATTATGTGCATGTGTTGTTCAGAAATGTGTGAATTGGGCGCTGTTGACTTATGCGAAAGTTTCTTTATAAAAGCGATTAAGGCTTTGTCAAAATGCAGGCAATAGAAATTAAGAAAGGAAAATTATTTTATCTTGATCAAACCAAACTTCCGCTTGAAGAACTTTGGGCTAAATGCGCAAGCATTACGGACGGTTATTCAGCCATAAAAGCTTTAAAGGTGAGAGGAGCTCCTTTGATTGGAGTGTTTTCCGCTTATTGTATTGCCGCTACTGCCGAAAAAATTCCTGAAAAAATATTTTTTACGCAGTTGGCAAAAAATATAAAATATCTTAAAGAAAGCCGGCCGACGGCAATAAATTTAGCCTGGGCGCTTAAACGCATCGAGAGCATTGTTTGCCAGAATAAAAATAAACCAATACCTTTTATAAAGAAACTTATTTTTAAAGAAGCAAAGGAAATTCACAAAGAAGACGTTAATCTTTGCCGTAGTATTGCCGATTACGGAGTAAAATTGATTAAAAAAGGCGATACCCTACTTACCCATTGCAACACGGGATTTCTTGCTACTTCCGGAGAAGGTACGGCTCTAGCGGCAATATTTAAGGCCAATAAAATTCATAAAAATATAAAAGTATACGTTGATGAAACCAGACCTTTATTACAAGGCGCACGCTTGACTGCCTGGGAATTAGAGAAAAAAAGAGTTCCTCATGTGCTTATTTCGGACAATATGGCGGCTTACCTGATGCAAAAAGGCAAAGTCGATAAAATATTTATCGGTGCAGATAGGATTGTCGCAAACGGGGATATCGCCAACAAAATCGGCAGTTACAGTTTGGCAGTAGTTGCGAAATATCACAAGGTGCCTTTTTATGTAGCTGCTCCGCAGAGTACTTTTGATCTAAAGCTTAAAAACCTGCATGAGATACCCATTGAAGAAAGGAATCCCGATGAAGTGAGGACTGTCCTGGGCAAAATGCCTATTTCGCACAAAAATGTTAAAGTTTTTAATCCGGCTTTCGATACTGTGCCGAATAATTTAATTACGGCAATCGTAAGCGACAAAGGCATAATCTATCCACCGTATTCGAAAAATATAAAAAAATTAATCAAATAACCAATTTCCAAGATACAATAATCAAACAATAACCAATAACCAAATTTCGATAACCAAACAAAAACCAACGTCTTCATTTGGTTATTGGATATTGCATATTGAAATTTGTTTGTATCTTGGCTATTGGTTATTTCGTAAAAATATTAAAATGAATCATAAATTTAACGAAATAGATTGGGTTGATTTCCTGAAAAAAAGTATACCGAAAAGCCGCGCAATCTTAACCGGTATCGGCGATGATTGTGCCGAGGTGCGCCTTGGCCGGGAAAAATTTCTTTTAAAAAGCGATCTTTTTATCGAAGGCATTCATTTTAAATTAAAAGATATTTCTTTCTACAATATCGGTGTACGGGCAGTCTCCCGTGTACTTTCCGACTTTGCTTCCTGTAACGGATGGCCGAAATTCTTAGGTATTTCAATAGGTTTGCCTAAATATCTTAAAGAAAAAAATATCAAAGAGATATTAGAGGGGGTTTTAGTTTTAAGCAAGAAGTATGGCTTTTCTCTTGTCGGCGGCGATACATCGTATTCACAAATTCTTTTTCTCGATGTCTGGGCAGTGGGTTCGAGCAAAAAATTTATTAAACGAAGCACTGCCAAAACCGGAGATTACATTTTTTTAACCGGGCCGCTTGGCAGACGTAAATTTAATAAAAGCTTTGTTCCGCGCATCAAGGAAGCGCAGTATTTATCAAAAAATTTTAAAATAAATTCAATGATTGATATCTCTGATGGGTTCAGCCTTGATCTTTACCGGTTATTAAAGGAGAGCGGTAAAGGTGCTCTTCTTTGCAAAAAAGAAATACCATTGACCTCCGGCGAGTCCGACCTCGCCCGGGGAGAAGATTATGAGCTCATTTTTACCGTAGATAAAAGCGAAAAGAAAATCAGCCTGCTTAAATCTAAATTTTATTTCATCGGCACCATTAGAGAGCGCAATTTTGGTTATAAAATCAAGCGAAATAGTAAGCTTGAAAATATAAAAATAAACGGCTATACACATTTTTAAATTTAAAAGCTGCGTCTATCGGTTACGGTTACGCGGCTCGTCTTGTTTACCGTTAGACGTCTTACGTAAAATGCAACCGTAACGAGGAGCGAAGTCTCTTTGAAGGGGATTGCGCTAGGTGCAACCAAACAACGCAACCAGGGTCTTTAGATGAAACAAATACATACTTATTCTGCCAAAGAAACCACTTATTGCGGTAAAAGTTTCGCTAGCAATTTAATAGGAGGAGACGTAGTATTGTTAGAAGGTGCTCTTGGCGGAGGCAAGACCACATTTATAAAGGGCATACTGAATGGCCTGGGTATAAAAGCAAAAGTTTTGAGCCCGACTTTTACGCTTATCCGTGAATATTCAAGTGTCAAGCTGCATGTTTACCATATGGATCTTTACCGTATCGATATTGGCGCAATTTTTGAACTGGGCACGGAAGATTTTTTATACGCAAAGTCAAGCATCGCTTTGATTGAATGGGGAGAAAAAATAGAAGCTTGCCTCTCGTCATACATAAAAATAGAATTTTCTATACTCGGAGAGAACAAAAGGCAGATTAATTTTTCGTCAAAAGGTTATTCGGGCCGCAAAATTTTATCATAACTTTGAAATGTATCCAGCCTGCGGCGAGACGGCAGTTTGTTTAGTTTTATTTGGTTCATCACTTGAAAGTATGCGGAAAGAATTTTCCAAATAAAGAATAATAAAGTTATGTTTATAAAAGCTGGAACAAAGAGATGAAAGCTTTAATCATTGACAGCTCATCGCCCAATTTATCTTTTTCTATTTTTTCTGCCGGGAAAATTATTGCCGATTTTAACCACTGTTATAATTTTGGCGCCTCAAAACTGATTTCATTTTTAGATGAAAGTTTTAAGAGAAACCATATTACGGCTGAAGATTTTGATATTCTGGCGATAGGCTACGGACCCGGCTCGTTTACCGGTTTAAGAATATCTTTTAGTGTGGTTAAAGCTTTTTCTCTGGCGCTAAAAAAACCTGTCATTACTATAGAAAGCTTCTACCTTATGGCTTACCCGTTTCGAAAAAAATATAAAAAAATCGCGGTTATTTCTGACGCAAAAATGGGGCTTATTTATGGATGTTCGTTTAAGGTAAAAGATGAAAATTTAGTTAAAGAACAAAAAGAACGACTGGTTAACCTAGAGGAGTTTATTAAAGGAAAGTCGGATTATTTCTTTATAACTTACGATATGGATTTATATAAAAAAGTTTCCGATTCAAATCCCGGAATAAATTCTTATGGAAAAGCAGTTTACCCAAATGCGAAGAATGCTTTAAGCGTAATAGAGATAATGTACAAAAAAGGAAAATTTGTTAATATGGATAAATTGGAACCGTTATACTTACACCCGAAAACATGTCAGATAAGAAGGAGTGGAAAGAACAATTAAATGCCTAATTCCGAATGAGAAATGACTAATTAATGTCTAATGCTTAAATGTTTAACATTTTTTAGGGATTAACATTTAAACATTGATTCGTCATTCAACATTTGTCATTAGTCATTTTGTAATCTTTCCAGTTATAAGTATGTACCGGCCTTTGTGGATAGAAATAGATTTGAATGCTTTAAGGGGCAATTTTAAAACAATAAAAAGCTCTCTGGCTAAAGACGTTAAGGTAATTGCGACCATAAAACAACAGGCTTATGGCCACGGGCTTATCCCGATAGCCAGGGAACTTTCGTATTTAGGTGTTGATTACTTTGGCGTTGGGAGCCTTGAAGAAGCAATTTCTTTAAGAGAAAACGGTTTTAAAGAGAAAATACTTGCGCTTAGTGCTATCCTGCCCTGTTTTGCCGAGGAAGTTTTACAATATAATATAGTGCCTACAGTTGGCGAAATAAATTTCGCAAAGGCCTTAAATAAAACCGCAGCAAAGCATAATAAAATTATCGCCGTTCATGTTAAGGTCGATACCGGAATGGGCAGGCTAGGCCTTCATTATGACGAAGCCCTGGGTTTAATCGGCGAATTGAGTAAATTAAAAAATATATCACTTGAGGGGCTATATACGCATTTCCCTGCGGCAGATACTGATCCTGATTTTACCAATTATCAAATAAATTTATTTAACCGGCTGATTACAATTCTTAAAAACGCTAATATTTCTTTTAAATACCAGCATTGCGCAAATAGCTTGGGAGTCATCCATTATCCGCATTCGCATTTTAATCTGGTAAGGCCCGGTCTTATTCTTTATGGCATAAAGCCATCTCCCCGGATGCCATTGGATTTAAGGCCGGTGCTTTCGCTTAAATCAAAAATCATCTTTACCAAAAAAATTAAAAAAGGCATGAGTGTAAGCTATGGCCGGACATTTGTTGCCAAAAAAAGCATAAATGTTGCTACTGTTTCCATAGGTTATGCCGATGGCTACCCCTGGTCTTTGGCGAACAACGCAAAGATAATCATAAAAGACAAGTTTTTTAATCTTATCGGCAGAGTTTGTATGGATCATATTATGGTTAACCTTGGCGATGAGTCTTGTGTGAAGATTGCGGATGAAGTAATCCTTATAGGTAAGAAGAATAACCTTGCAATAAGCGCAGAAGATGTAGCTTCATGGGCAAAAACCATTCCCTACGAAATTGTCAGCCGCCTTTCCCTAAAAATTCCGCGCCTTTACAAAAACGCAAGCCAAAAGCAACTCCATTTTTTAAAAGAGAAGTTCTAAAATCTAATAGCTAGAGAAATAACCAAGTTCCCTGCCTGCCGGCAGGCAGGCAAGAGACAATTCTTCGACAGGCTCAAGATGGTTCGAAGGATGGTTAAGCGAAGGCCTTCGACTACGCTCAGGTCGAATCCTGAGTTTATCGAAGGATGAAGTCGAACTATAACCAAACAATGACCAAATTCCAAATCCCAAGTACCAAATAAATTCCAATGACCCAATATTCAATGTTCCAAACATAACCCGTTTTGGTCATTTGAACATTGGAATTTGGAACTTATTTGGAATTTGGTGCTTGGAGCTTGGAATTTATTTGTGTCTTGTATGTTGGTTATTGGTTATTTAATAAATAGTAATCCACTTATGCCGACACTTACAAAAAATAACGGCGCAAGCCAGGGGCTAAAAGCGGGAAGGATTATATTCGCTTTTCCAAGGGCTAGGCCAAAATACATGAAGGTGTAATAGATAAAACTGAATATTACTCCTGTGCCAAGAGAAGAAAAAGCAGCGCGCCGTTTTTTGATTTCAAGGGCAACCGGCAAAATCCCTATTACAAGAAATAAATTCGAAAATGGTTCGGCCATCTTCCGGTTATAGTCTATCTGAAGGTTAACAAATTTATCGATGGCCTTTATTTTTCTTAATTGGTACATTTCTTTCTTCAGAATCTTAAGCGGCGCAAATTGCGACAGGATACTTTTTTTGAAGGCAAGCGTTTCCGGCTTTTCATCTAACAGGACAATCTTTTGTTTCCAATAAGCCGGCGCGCCTAAATTTTTTCCATCTTCATCCAGGGTATATTCCATAACATTGTTGGCAAGCCACTCCTTACCGTTATATACAACATTTTTGGCGAAAGTTTCGGTAGCAATATTGTCTTTTTCGTTTTCTTTAAAAATCATAACATCATATAATGTTTTTTCCCGCGGAGAAAATTTGCCTGCGAAAAAAATCATATCTCCGGAAGTAAAAGCGAAATTTACTTCTTCCGAAGTGGCAACGATATCTTTCTTTATAAAACGTATTTTTATATCTTCGATCTTTTTTTGTGAAGTAAGCAACAGTTTTTCCTGGACGATAAACGAGGCAGAAGAAACCATAAAGGCAAAGAATATCACGGGAAAAGCTATTCTTAAAATACTTATCCCGGAAGCGCGCATGCTCAAGATTTCATTATTCCTGTTAAGTTCTCCAAAAGTATAGAATACCGCTATCGGTATAGAGAAAGGGCTGACAGTTAGAAATATTAAGGGGATCATATTAAGGTAGTATGAGACAAGTATGGAAACCGCCGGTTTTGATTTTAAAATATCAGAAAGGCTATAGGAAATATCGATAATAAAATAGAGGATTATAAATACCAAAAGTATGAATACGTAGCAGGAAAATATTTTTTTGAGGATATATTTATCTAAAATGCGCATTTTTATAAAGAAAATACCCCCCCACCAGAATGAGGGCCATATTTGGGAACCACATCCCTAAAAAAGGAGGGATTATTTTATACTCTATGAGCGTTTCGGCGGGAATAAAAAGCAAAAAATATACAAGCGCGCTTGCCGAAGCGATACCGAAATTAATTGATTTTTCACGATGCCTTACCATCATCGAAACACCAAAGCCGAGAATAGTAAAGGTGAAGATTGAAAAAGAAAAACTTATTCTTTTATGAAGCTCGGTAGCCAGTTCACGGACATCTACGCCGATTTTCTTGTACCGTTTTATTTTTTCGTTGATTTCTTTTATAGTCATATCGGATGGCTTCTTTTCTATATTGATCTGCTTTTTACCGGATATCGGTAAATCCATAAAAAACACTTCAAAATTTAAACGATACAGCTCTTTTTTATTATTCGGTGAGTTCTCGTCTCTGAATCCATTTTCCAGTTTCATCTTCAAAATATTATTTTCTACGACAAATTCGCCTTTCTTCGCGTAAGTTACCCGCGTTACTCCGTCTTTGTTTGCAACGTCGTAAATGAAAACGTTTTTAAGTTTATTGCCGTCTTTATCCGAAACATAAAGAATATAATTCGGAAATGATTCCATAAATACACCCGGCTCAATAAGCGCGGAGATGTTTTTGGAATATATATTTTTCATCTGTGAACGGTATTGATAATGGAAATACGGGTCGA
Source organism: bacterium (assembly GCA_021796115.1). GTDB lineage: Bacteria > Omnitrophota > Gorgyraeia > Duberdicusellales > 4484-171 > JAJYOP01. The sequence goes on along the minus strand of JAJYOP010000024.1, from coordinate 10,422 downwards.
TTTTGTCATTGACTATATAAAGTATAAGCGTGAATATAAATCCAAGAATAAGAAAAATATTCAATAATTTCAGAGAAGACATTCCAGCCACGTTCATGGCCACAATTTCATTATCGGAAATTATCCTTCCCATGGAAAGAAGGATGCCAAAGAGGAAAGAGAAGGGAAGAGTATAGCGCAATAAATTTACCAGGAATGGAGCGCAAATTTTTAAAGCCATCCCAAGGTCCATACCTTTCTTGATAACAAGTTGAGAGGCCATCATGATGTTTATGAGTATCATCAAGAGGCTTGCAAAAAATAGCGAAAAAAAGAAGGTTATAAAAAAATCACGAAGAATATAATTTCTTAATATTTTCATTGAGTTTTAGATAACGTCAGCACCGAAACTCTTGCGCCTTTGGCTTTAAGCGCGTAAGCACATTCTTTTGCGGTTTGGCCGGTGGTAAAAATATCATCGATGAGTATAATATTTTTACCTTCCAGGTTCCCCCTCGCCTCAAAGAGATTTTTTAAATTTTCTTTGCGCTCCCGGCTGTTTAATTTTGCCTGTGACGGCCGTATCGATTTGACAATAATTATATCATTTTTGAAGGAAATGTTAAAATGTTTTGCGATTATTCGGGCTAATAGCTCCGATTGATTATAGCCTCTCTCGCGGAGTTTCGCTTTATGCATCGGTACGGGGGCAATAATATCGTAACCCGATAAAACAAACCCTGTTTTCTGCAAATGCTTTATCATTAATGATGCGAAAGTGCCGGAAAGGTACGAATAGTTTTGATATTTGAATAAATGTATAAGATTGACCATCGGTTCTTTATAGGAAGTTATGCAGATAAGTTTTTCGTAAGGTAAACGTTCACCGGGCTGCGAAGGCAATTTAGATAATGGAGGAGAGATAAATTCTATTTTTTCCACGCATTTTTCGCAGAGATGCCCCGTCTTTATCTTTGCTTCACAAACAAAACATAAGTTTGGCAAAACTATATCGGCAAAAGTTTTTATTATGCTCTTAACACAGAGGATATTGTAAAGGATTTTCACGAAAAGTAAACAAAACGATTTTATTGTTCTTTGCCGAACTTAGTGGTAATATGGGTGGCAACAAAGTTTAAAATGAAGCTTAAGACCTTTAAAAAACTCGCCCGATTCGCTATTCCTTCTTTTTTCATCCTTGCCGTATTTACGATTTCCTATTTTCATTTGCTCGACAGTTTCGAATTGGAAACTTTGGATTTAAGATTTATCCTTCGGCCAAAAATCCCCACAACCGATAAGGTGGTTTTTATTGAAATCGGCGAAGATACCTTTGAGAAGCTGGGCAGGTTTCCTTTTGACAGGAATAATCATACCCTTTTAGTCAAAGCTCTTAAAGATGCAGGAGCAAAATATATTTTTCTTGATATGTTTTTCAGCGAAAAACAAGAAAGCAAAGATAAGGATCTCGAAGATGCCATAAAAGAAAGCAACAATGTTTATCTGCCATTTGCTTTTGAAATCAGCACGAAGAAAAATGCGAAAGTAATTTCTGCTTCGGGTTATCGTGCAAAAAGCCTCGATGATTTTAGACTTCTTGCTCATGGCGAAGGCCATATAAATATTATCCCGGATATTGATGGAAAATTCAGAAGAGTGCCGGTTTATATACAATACAAAAATGCCTATTATCCCTTTATATCATTTCTTTTTGCTTGCGATTATCTTGGAATTAACGAAAAGGAGGCAAAATTTATTCCGGCTAAATACATTGACTGCGGTAACGGCCTTCGGGTGCCGCTTGACGAGAATTCAAATATGATTATTAATTTTTCCGGTAAGTGGGGCGCGAATTATAAACATTATTCTTATATCGATGTATTAAATTCATATACCGCAAGCCTTATCGGCCAAGAACCGGTTATCGATTTGAATGTTTTTAGAAATAAAGTTTGTATTATCTGCCTTACTGCAGCCGGTACCAGCGACATCCATCCCACGCCATTTGAAAAATTGTATCCTGCCGGTGGCATCCATGCCGAAATTTTCAACTCCATGGTCAACCGGCGCTTTGTTGCGCGTGCAGCGCGGCCGCTAAATTTGCTCATTCTCGTTATTTTGGGTTTTTTGACTTCGCTGCTTACCTTAAAAACAAAACCGGTAAAAGGCCTTTTATTTTCGATTCTCGCGGTTATTTTATTTATTGTCCTGGCTTTCCTGCTCTTTGATTTTTCAGGTTTATGGATTGATCTGATTTGCCCAATCTTTTTTATCTTTCTGGTATATATAGGTGTTACTTTGTATAAATATATAAATGAATGGAAAAAGCGTTTGCTTTTCGAGCAGCAGCTTGATATCGCCAAAAAAATCCAGGAAAGCTTCCTGCCTAAAAAACTATTATCCATCAAGGGCCTTGATATTGCCGCAACCATGCTCACTGCGCATCAGGTAGGAGGCGACTTGTATGACCTTATCGACTTTGATAATGAAAAAATCGGCGTTATGGTCGGCGATGTTTCCGGAAAAGGAATTCCGGCAAGTTTATTTATGGCTATGGTGGTGGGTACTTTTAAATCATTTATAAATAAAGATGTAAAACCGGAAGAAACTCTTTCCAGATTAAACGGCAAATTAGTAAGCGAAGCCGGCTCGAATCTTTTCGTGACGGTTTTCTATTCAATATTCGACCTGAAGAATAAAATTTTTCTATTTAGTAACGGTGGCCACACGCCGGTTTTATATTTAACCGAAGGCAAAGAGCCTGAATTTTTAGATGTAGAGGAAGGCTTGCCTTTAGGTTTGATGGATAATTCATATTCGGGCCGGCAGGTCGGTTTTAAGAAAGAGGATTTATTTATTTTCTATACCGACGGCGTTACCGAGGCTACTAATGTAAATGAAGAAATGTACGGCAAAGAGAGGCTTGTTTCCCTGGTTAAAGCCAATAAGAATTTAACTGCGAAGGATATCTTAGATTGTTTGGCAAAAGATATAAGGAAATTCGAGCCCAAAGCAAAACAACACGACGACATTACTTTGATTGTAATAAAAATAAATTAAAAGAAACAAACTCCATAGTAAAGGATAAATTTCGCAATTTTGATATTGCGGAGAAACCTCTTTAAGTTATAATTGATTAATGAAAATAATAGCAAATACGCTTTCGCTTGGAGAGCTTGAGGCAATGGCTGCCAGTAGGTTCGGCAATCTGGTAAAGGCTGTGGTTGATGTCGAAAAAGAAATTATAGCGCTTGACGCTGAATTACATTCCGATTTAGAAGCCCTTCTTCTTGATAATGGCTCAAGACAACAAAATCTTTGGGGGATAAATCTCTATTCTAAGGCCGCGCCGGAAGAGTTTATAGAATTCGATTCGGTTATTAACATGCGCCCGTCATGCGGGAATATGAGCCGCGGCGTGGATGCCGAAGAAGTCCGCAAAAAAATTATTAAAATTATCAACAAAATGATTATCTCATGAATTATCAACATAAAAATCTTGCCGCCGGCCGCTGGGAAGAGTTGTCCTTTTATGAACAAATGGCAAATATCGGTAGTGAAGTGGAACGCGCACTTAATTGGCAGGCAAAAAATAATCCTGTCTATCGCCGGCAAGCTTTTGAGCGAGCGCTTGAATTGATAGATTTGACTTTACAAAATTCTAAAGGATTCAGCAAACTTAAAGAGATTAGCCGCGTGCGGGAAGCGCTGGTTGATTACTTTGCCGGAAATAATCAGTTTCAGTCTACAGATACCTTATGGAGAAAATATTTTTTGCCTTTTGTTTATGCTGCACGTAAAAACTATTGAAAATATTACTATTTTAACTCAAAATTTTTCTTGACTTTTACGGCGCGTAACCTATACTTAACCGGTTGTGTTTGTGGCCCCCAAAAAGACCAAACGCCTGTTCTTTCAGGCAGGCAGGGAGAGGCGATATGGAATTTAAGCTAAAACTTATTGCCGCAATTTTGGGCTTCAGTGTAACAACTTCATTTGGTTTTCTCTCCGAGGCACAAGAGAGCAAAAAAGCTGACGAATCATTCAAGCCAAAAGTAAATTCTGTACTCGAGTTAGGCATCGGACAATATAAGCATGAAAATTATGAGGAAGCGCTAAGGCTTCTTAAAAAAGCAAGGGAAGAAAATCCCCAAAACACGCTTGCCGCCTATTATTTAGGCCTCACCTATAAACAACTTCAGAATTACGAAGAAGCAGTTCCCTGCCTGAAAGATGCGGTTACTTATTCTCCGAAGATAAAGGGCGCACTCATGGAGCTGATAGATTGTTATTATCAATTGGATGAGCTTGAGGATGCAAAAAAATGGATTAGTGAAGCAGAAAACGAAGGCATCCGGCCGGCACAGACAGCCTTTTTAAAGGGGCTTGTACTTTTGAAAGATGGCAATGCCAAAGATGCAATAGCTGCTTTTAAAGATGCAAAAGACTTAGACAAGTCCATGACGCAAGCGGCGGATTATCAAATCGGCATAGCCGAGCTTAAGGCCGGAATGACCAGGGAGGCAAAAAGAGCCTTTGAGGAAGTTGTGCTGGTTGACCCGCATTCAAATATAGCTAATTTTGCCAATCGATATGTTGATGCCATAAGCGAGAGAGAATATGAAACGCGGCCCTGGAAATTCTCTTTCGGCACCGCCTGGCAATATGACGATAACGTGTTGTTAGAGCCCAACGACACGAGTGTAGCCACAGATATCAGCAACAAGGGTGACAGCCGTTATGTTTATACTGCCGAGGTCGACCATGACCAGCGTTTCAATGATTCTTTCGGGCTTAAAGAGCAGTACTTTTTCTATTATGGCAAACAGAATGATTTGGGCTTTTTTGACCAATTATCCAACACCTTCGTAATCCAGCCGAGTTTATATTTTAAAAACAGCTTGTTGACATTTCCTACAGGCTACTCGCATACAATTATAGATAAGAGGTCATATTTATCGCAACCTTTTGCAAGCGCGGTTTACAATTTTATGGCCGGCCAGAAAAATATGGGCCAGGCATACGTAAAATATCAGAATCAAAATTTCATGTGGGCTCCGACTACTCTTGATGAAGACCGGGATGCCAATAATGTCAGTGCTGGTTTTGGCTGGTATCGTTTTTATGCGGAGAATAAAGGTTTCTTCAATCTGCACTACGGTTTGGAAAATAACTTGGCAGCCGGCACTAACTGGACCTATTTCGGACACAACGTAGGTCTTACCTGGCTTATCCCGATTATGGAGAGATTAAATTTGACCCTTTCCGGAGATTTTGACGCCCAGGATTATTCTAAATCACACACTATCTTCCATGTGTATAGAAATGATAAAATAACCACGGCTTCCGCACTATTAGCCTATAAGTTTTATAAAGATTCGGAAATCCAGCTGCAATATACCTACATTAAAGATAGCTCAAATATAAACATCTATAGTTACGACCGCAATATCTATTCAACCGGCGTTGAGTTTAAGTTTTAGATTGCGTATCGCGTCACACGTAACAGGTATCACGTGATACCTACGTGAAACGATACGAATATTGTAACCGCTTACTTATCTTGTTTTTATTATAAAAAAATGGTATATTTAACATTAAAATGGAAACTAAAACGGAGGATGGTATGGTTAGAAAACTCCCAAAAATTTTGCTGGTATTGCTTCTAATTTCGCTAATGCCTGCTTATGTTTTTGCCGAAGAAGTTGGCAAGATAACCTACATCGATGGCCGGGTTGACATATTTAAACAAAACAGCGACAAGGCTCAAAACGCAAGAGAATATGACACGCTATTTATAGGCGATAGTGTCCGCACCAAATCGAATTCAAAAGCAGAAATAAGATTTAAAGATAATTCTATTGCCCGGCTTGCCCAGAATTCAAAAATAACCATTCAAGACTATCAATTTAACGAAAAGGGCCAGAGAAAATCTGCGGCTATTGCGCTGGAAAGAGGCAAGGTCAGGACGATTATCGCAAAAATGCCGCAACCCGCGGATTTCGATATTCTTACGCCGAACGCAAAAGGCGTAGTCAAGGGTTCAGATATTTTTACCTTTTATCAGGCCGGCTCAAGCGGAATGCTCGTTGCTGACGGGGCGCTTTCCGTTGTCAACACATTGCATCCGGGAACGCCATTACTGATTCCTTCTGGTAACAGCGTTTTGATACCTTTAGAGAAGCTTCCGGAAGGGCCAAGGCCTTACCTTGATTTAGAAGAAAAACTTTACGAGCAGGATACAAATATTCCTTTTTCTGCGGTAAAAAGCCAGAGAATTTCAACCATAACCGCTCAAATTTCAAAATTTAAGGGTGATATCAAAGTCATAACCAAGGGCCAGACTTCCGCACATCCCGCAAAATTAAATGAAGTGCTGATGGAAGGCGACGAGGTTCAAACCGGGACGGATGGCCTTGTAGAAATCAGGCTTGATAATTCCAATGCTCTTAATTTAAAACCAAACACAAAGCTTTTAATCGTCCGACTGGCCTTTAACCCGCAAACCAGGGAGTATGAAAATATTTTTGAAGTTACGGTAGGCAAAGTCAAGGCCCGCGTCGAAGGCATAAAAGGAAAGTCCAAATTCGAAATCAAGACGCCGCTGGCCATCTGTGGGGTCCGCGGCACGATACTTTACGTAAATGTTTCGCCTAGCGGAGTAACTACTTTTATCGAAGGCGGAACCGGATACATGACCAGCCTTATAAGCGGCGTCACCCAGACTATCGGCGCAGGAGAAAATTCTACAGCCAACGGACAAGGCGGAGTTTCAAATCCTACCGGCACAAGTCAAAGCGAACGTGAAGGCTTTACCGAAGGTTGGGATACTGGTAACGGCACCGAGGGTTATTCTTCGCCAGAAGGAACTACCGGAGAATATCTTTATAATTCAAATACTAACCCGAATGGCGGCACAGGCAATAATAATGGAACTAACAATAATACGGGTGATAATACAGGCTTAGAGACAAATGAACCAATTGATCTCTCAGTTACCGAAAGCGGGGTAGTTACCCTAACCACAGAATCGATTATTTTTAATGGCGCTTTTGGCTTCTATGATTACACTCTTGATGAATACGGCCATCCTAGGGGATTAACTCTTGATAGCGGGACTATTAATAACGGCGTACTTAGTGTTGCCGGCAATATCTGGACAGGTTCAGCTCAACCAATTGCTTTAACCGCTGAGTATGCTCTTGATCCGGCCAACTCCTATGCTAACCTTGATTTGTGGGCAAGCATGGAAGATTTTAACCTTGTCGGCACAACCGTTGATGGCGTGACAGTTGCAGGTATTGTTGGTGGAATCAAAAATAATAATTCTCTTAGAGGCATGAGTTACGCTTTTTATATTAAGCCTGACGGCAGTGTTGGTTATCTAAAATCAACGGATTTAACCGGCACCTTGAGCGATGGATTATCCGGAATTTTAAACCTTACCGGCACGATAACTTCACACTCCATGGGTTCCCTTGCAACTTTCCCTGCATCTATTAAAGGTTATAGTGAAGATGACAGTATAAGCGGCAAAGTTGGCGGAGATATTTCCGGTAACATGGGCTTAGTGCACGCTTCGATTAGAGATCAAAACTGGGGTTTATGGAAAATGTCTTTAGGCGGAAGCCTCCAAAACCCCCTTAACAACAACTGGTCAGCGGTTACCGGCGGTAAAGATATCAAGACAAGCGATAAATTTTATTTCCTTACAAACATTAATGGGAATGTTACTGGGAACAATGAATTATCTGGTAGCATGAGCGGTATCGGTTTGGACTATTATAATCCAATTGATCCAGATATCGGCGATTTAATTACTATTTATGATGGAAGCCTTCTTGGGATTTATGATAATGGAGCAGGCGAAAATAATTGGTGGGAGGCGCTAGCAGCAGGAGCCTATACTACAAGCCCGCTTAAACTAGGGGGAACCTTTAACGGGGGGTTTGGTTATTATGACTATAGTAGCGAGATACCTGATGTAAATTTCAATAACGGTTCTTTTTCGGCAGTATTAGGAAGCATAGCTTCCTTCAAAAATAGCGCATCTATTCCTTTCACAATTATTGGTGAATTTGCTGATAACGGAAATTATAAATTATGGGGCACAGGAGACCAAAATTTTACCGGCAGAGCTCATGATGGAGCCAGTATTTTGGGCGTAATCGGCGGGATTAAGTTAGATGATTCTACCTTAAAAGGCTTAAGCTACGCTTTTTATATCCGGCCTGACCCGCTTAATCCGGGAAAATACTTAGCCGGTTATATAAAATCAACCGATATCAGTGGAAAATTTTATCCCGCTATCGGTATGTTTGAGGCAACTGGTAACTATTATGATTATCTTGACCTACCTACACAAGTTACACCTGGAGAACTTTATGATGGCAGCCCTAATTTTGAATATAATGGCACACATGTAGGTTTAATCAACGGACCTAATCTAACCGGTAATATTAGAGGGAATTCAACTTCTATCTCAGATCAAAATTGGAGTCTTTGGAGCGGTAGCAGCGGCGGAACCTATACGCCTTTTACCGGCACAACCAGTGCTGATATAGGGGGTTGGTCTTTTGATGCAAAAAATCCGGAAGCTCCAAATGATGCATATTGGTTGGGAACCATTTCTTTGAAAGATGATTTTTCAGGAACAGTTGACGTAACCACGCTTAGCCATTACCGGATATCGCATGCTAATGGAGATGTTCTGGGAACTTTTGATCCTGTTACCCATACGTGGGAAGCTTTGAATGCAGGTGTCTCTACTGATGATACATGGCTTACCTCAAGTGGCCGATTTGTGGCGCAAGGATGGAATCTTTCAGAGGCGTCTCATTTTGATTTTGCCGGTTTAATCGGTTTAACCGACACTATCTGGAGTGCAGGCGCGCATCCAGGATTTATTTCTATGGGTGAATTTAGCCCGGATGACCCGGCTAATCCTAATAAACAATTTGCCTGGGTTATTCAAAAAGAGTGGTCTGCCGGTCAAGACGGCTTTGTCAGCCGCTATATTAGCCAGGATTCCCCGTTAACTTACACTTATACTACCTATCCTGATAATAGCGGCATAGGCAGTGGAGTTGGAGCTTTCTATGGCCTTTCCGCAGGCGTAGGCGGCGATGGAAAATTAGAAGGTAAAACTTATTCGCTTTACATAAGTCCGTCAGGCGAAGCTGGCGTGCTTTATGGCGATATCGCCGGTGATTATTATGCCGGTCTTGGGATGTATCGCTTGGATAGTTTAGGCGACGGCCTGATTAAAAAATCATATACTTCAAGCATAGGGATATTGCCCGAAAACTTATATAACAATATTACCTGGAGCAAGCTTTCTGATTTTTTAGATGCTTACGGAACTTTTACTGCCGGCGGTGGCATATATACAAATGGCGCAGATGGAACAATGCTAAACATTGCTAACCAAAATTGGGGCGTATGGGATTTTGTTACCAATGGAACTTTTTATTATCCAACAGCCGGTGGCCATGACACTTGGGATATTTATGGTCTAACCGGTATGACAACACCGGGAGCAAGTTCAGTAGATACAACTCTTCTTGGCGGTTCTTGGCTCGGAGGAATTACTGGCAGTAGTTGGTCTAATAGCGAAATGGCAGGTACTTTGGATGCGCGTTGGATTGTTTTGCGCAAAGATGGAACCCTCTCTGGCAGAGCCGTGACTGGTGAAGCAGTCGGAAATTATATAGAAGCTGGTCCAGCAAATGGAACGTGGCAGGCTGGCAGTGCTGGACAATGGGTTGAGGCTGCACAACTTTTAGATACAACCAGCATAGAAAGCCTTACTAATTTTACCAATGCAATTACTAACGATAAATTTATAAATACTCTCGCGGTAGATATGAATGGTTACAATTCATTTATAAGCTCTGCGACTATGAATATGAATTTGTTTGCCATGCCTGGCAGTAACGATGGCATATGGGCGGCAATAATAAATGGACACTACTCAACACCACCTACCACTAATTGGGCACTGACTCTTAATAAAGGTCCCAATAATGCAACTCTGTCTGGCCCGGCATGGTCTAATGGGCAATGGGTGGCTACCAGCGTAACAGGTAGAGTGAACGGCAACAATATTAACGGCCAAGCTGCCGGAAGCTATAATTCTGGTAACAATACTTTTACTGGTGCAGGCACAGGTACGTATCAGGCGCCCCGCTAAATTTTTAAAAAAATTAGTTTTCAAAAAGGTTGAGGTTAACTCCTCAACCTTTTTAATTTGCTAGCATATATAACGCGATTTCTAGTGAAATAACCAAGTTCCCTGCCTGCCGGCAGGCAGGCAAGAGACAATCCTTCGACAAGCTAAAGGTGGTTCGAAGGATGGTTGAGCGAAGGCCTTCGACTACGCTCAGGCCGAGTCCTGAGTTTATCGAAGGATGAAGTCGAACCATAACCAAACAATGACCAAAT
>JAJYOP010000007.1 GCA_021796115.1 bacterium | reverse complement strand
AACACACTCATAGAATTAAGGTTCTGGGGTAACAATAAACTCATCGATGTACAAAGAATCAAAAAGCATGAGCTAGGATTGTCTACTTTTCAATTTTAAAAAGTCTCATTTTGAATTTTAGCTAACAGAAAATTAAAACTTGAGCTTCCCCATTTTTTTATTTTTAAGGACGGATGTCACGGATGATTGTGGATGTATACGGATAATTATAGGTTTTTTATCCGTCTGCATCCGCTAAAATCCGTTTGCCTCCGCCCCCTGAAGAATCATAGATTTTTATCTTCGTTATCGCTTGTTTTACATAGAGTTATGCCAAGATACCCTTAAATTCTGGGGAATGTTCAGGATTAAAAGTGTTTATCCAATCCTAACCAGCGTTTAAACTTAAAACTTAATTCTGCGATTGTTCCTACCGGACAAATATAACGGCAAAAAATCCTGGGAACAAAAAATGCAGCGGCGATGACAAGAACCGCAATGGAAACTGATGCGACAGCCCAGGCATACATCCAAAGGCCAAAGAATTTTATTGCCGGTAATCCCAAAAAAGTTAACAAATACATGCAAAGAAGAATAAATAAAATAAGGTAAGAAGATGGGGATAGCCAGGCAGGAAGCCTCAGGTTCTTCTTTGATATTTGCGCCTGGCACTCCTGGAATGCCCCAAAAGGACAAACATTTGCGCACCAGAATTTTTTGGAGAGATTAAGCGCAATAAAAGAATCAAAAAAGAAAGTCCGCGACATCCCCCATGGGCATTTGTTTGGGCAGGCACGGCAGAAAATATAGGGAACTCTAAAATAACAGCGTAAAATCGGCAGAAAGAGCACCGGTAGAAAGATGATTCCAAAAATAAATTTCAACCAATTTTTAGGGACTAGTTTTTGATCAATTTTTTTAAAAAGCAAAAAGACAAATAACAGAATACAGATTGTCCTGATAAAAATTAAAAACGGGCTTTTCCAGAAAAAATAAAGTAATGGCAATAAGCTTTCCGAGTAGGTGATTACTGCCAGAAAAATTCCTGCCAGCAGAAAGATGCAAAAGAAAACAAATGGCCTTTTCATTGTTAAATGAGGCAATTGGATGCCGGGTTATCAATTATCTGTCTGACAATAATAGCGCCGCAGAAACCGTGAGGCTTAAAAGAGCTAGAATCAGACAAGTTTTATCGATGCCAATCAAGGGAATCAAAAACACAGCGCTGATTGCTGCACCAAAACAGGCTCCTGACAAATCCGCGCCGTAAGTTAAGCCTGATACTGCACCATAGGCTTTATTTTTGCTTTCGTCAAGATAGATTTTATTCGCCATCGCAAAGATAATTCCTCCCAGCAAGCCCGATACTAAAGACACCGCCGGAAAAAATATATTTGCGCCAAACCACGCTATAGGTGCGGCCCTTGCCGAGGAAAAACCGTATAAAGCCAAAGGAAGAAATAAGGAAAATAGAAAATTAATTGAGCTCAGCCGGGTAATAGTTTTAAAATTAATTTTTGCCTTGTCGATTTTGCTGCTTAATTGCCAGCTCGACAGGGCTAAACCCAGCATAAAAAAAGTAAATAATATGCCTAATTTATAAAAAAGATAACCGTAAATAATCTGAAAAGAAAATAACAGCACGAGCTGTGTTGCCGACTGGACAAATCCGCAAATTCCAATTGAAATCAAAAGTATATTTTTCTTAAAACCCGCCATACCTGTGCCTAATAAAGCTGCGAGCAAAAGAGATAAAATTATCCAGATTATTTTTTCATTTGCGGATTTTAATATTTTTAAGAATAAAGAATCTTTAAAGCGCACCGCCCAGGAGATAATGCCGTAATAATAGGCGGACGGCCTGAAATCATAATTAACCCTGGTAGCATTGTCTTTCTGCAGCAGGTTTCCAAGGTAAGCTATCTTTTCCGGAGAAAGGCGGGAAAATAAATAATATTCGCGCACATACTTCAAATCCAATCCCCTCTCCCGAGCTCTTTGCATGAGCAAGTTATAGTCATAGGTTAAAATCCCTTTTGAGTTTGAAGCTAAAAAATATATTGTTTCTCCCGGAAAAACTTTTACTTCGCTGAATGCTGTTTTTAAAGCCACGTAGATAGAGCGCAAAAAATCAGCCATAGCCTTATTGATGTAGGTTTCTGAAGCGTTAAGATAGAAAGAAACAATGCCTCCTTCTTTCAGGTGCCCGGCAATTTGCCGGAAAAATTCTTTGGTATAAAATCTGTTCAGTTGCGCGGTATAAGGCTCGCCCAAATGTATAATAATGCAATCATATTTTTTATCCTGTTTCTTGATGAAATACCTGCCATCAAGATTAGCTATTGAAATTTTCTGGTTTTTAAGAGATGTTGAATATTGGGATGGCAGCAATTCCTCTGCCATTTTTATAACCAACGGGTCGAGTTCAACATAATCAACCTGATGTATTGGATATTTAAGAATTTCGTTGAGCAAACCGCTGGCGCCTCCGCCAATGAGAAGTATATCTTTTGGTGCATTGTGCTCAAGGAGGGTGAAATGCACTGCTTCTTCGGAAAGCATTTTGTCAGGCACGGTATAAAGGCGGGTCCCGTTTTCGAAAAATGAGACGGCTTTTCCTCGTTTTAAAACCGTAATGTTGCCGTAGATGGAATTTTTCGATGCTAAAATCGAATATCCCGGCCATTGTTTTTTTAAGGAATAACTGTCGAGCCCGTTCCAGCCTTTACTTAACCATAAAAAAAATAAAATAACGATTAATAACGTATTAAAAAATACCGGCGGTGATTTAAATTTTCTTAAAAGTAAAATAATAAACAGGCCTGTGGCGGCATTCAAAAAACATAAAATTGAGATGACCTGAAAACTGTTTAGCAGGGATATGAGAATAAAGCTGGCGAATAACCCTCCGCCCATTGCGCCAAACGATTCAAGAGCATATACTCTGGCAATACTGCCGGCTTTCAAGTTTCTTTCTGCTTCATAGAGCCTTGCCGAAAGGCTGAACATAAAGCCTAAGGCTGCGCATAACGGGAGTAAAATTATAAAAGTCGCCAGGCCGACGATATGAAACGGGATAATCTCTCCGATATTGATTTGAAGGAACTGCCTGGCAAATCTTATAAGTAGAATTCCCAGCGGAAGCAGAAATACCAGGGACATCTGGCAGAGCCAAAGGAAAAAATATCCTGCTTTGATTTTATCGCTGAATCTGCCAAGCCATAAACTGCCGATTGCTCCGGCAAGCAGCCAACTGGCTAATACTAAACCGACGGAAAGTTCATCCGAGGAAAACGAGGCTAAAAATTCGCGAATGAAAACAATTTGCCCGGCCATGGCAACAAAGCCGGTACAAATAATTGAAAGGGACAGGACTCTTTTTATTTTTTTTGCGCCAGAATAAACCATAAGCCGAATATTATAAGTATTAAAGCGCAAATGCTTTTTAGCATAAATTTCCTGCGGTTTGATTTAAGAAAATTTTCCGGAAGGCGGCTGAATATTTTTATAAAGCCGCCGGCGATAATGACACCGGAAACAAATGTGCCTAAACCAAAAGCCAGGCCATAAAGCGCCCCGCCAAATGCGCTCTTCGAAATAAGCGCGATTTCAAAAAGCAAGGCCAGTAGCGGCGCACAAGGGCTTATGCCAATTATAAAACCAAACAGGAACAAGCTCCCAAAAGTGCTGGCTTGACTCAATTTTCTCTCGCATTTTTCCTGGCCGGCTTCCTTGTTCAACAAAATAAAAATACCAAGAGCTATACTGATTAATCCGGCTAAAGGATTAAGATATAATTTGAAGCTTGAATCAATAAATTTGCGAAGCAATATGCCGGAAATTCCGGCAAGGATGCCAAGCACTACATAGGCAAACAGCCTGCCGCAGAAAAATATCAGGATATCGGTTAAGGATTTTTTAAAACCTTTGCCGGCCCCTTGAGTAAAAGCAAGAATAACGGGAAGGCAGTAAAAAAGGCACGGGCCGGTAAACCCGAGACTGAATCCAATGGCAAAAACCTGTAGCAGCGCGATAAGCATAATTTATTATGAGGTTACAAAGGTTACCCAGGTTACGGCAAACTACGAAAGTTACATTTAAAACTTTGCGATTTAGTGCAACCTTCGTAGCCTATATAACTTTCGTAACTTCCGTAACCTAAGATTAAATACCGCATTAGCGCAATCATTTCCAAATACCGGCTATCTTGTAACCGCAGAATTTGCAGCGGCCGTCCTTGATATTGATTTCATTTATAATATATCCTGAACGCGAAATTAACAATTTGTTGCATTTGGGGCAGTAAGTACTTTCCTCTGCAGCGCCGGGAAGGTTCCCTAGGTAAACATATTTCAATCCTGCCTCTTTTGCAATTTTATATGCTTCTTCCATTTTCTCAACCGGTGTCGGCGGAAGATTGGCAAGCCTGAAAGCCGGCCTAAAACGACTGAAATGTAACGGCACCTCGTCGCCAAGATTTTCTTTTATCCAGGCGCACATTTTACGAATCTGTTCAGGGCTATCATTTTCTCCGGGGATAAGCAAATTAGTTACTTCAAGCCATACGCCTTCGGCTTTTATAGTTTTTAAAGTATCAAGCACCGGCTGCAATTCTGCCATCGTGCCCATTTTATGATAAAAAGCACTGTCAAAACTTTTCAAATCTACATTCACCGCATCCATATATTTAAGGAGCTTAACCAGCGGCTCGCGATTGATATAGCCGCAGGTATGCATAACGTTACGCAAACCTTTTTGCCTGGCTATTTTTGCTATGTCCAACATATACTCATAAAAGATTGTCGGTTCGGTATAGGTATAGGCGATGAATTTGGATTTACTTTTTATGGCAAGATTTACCACTTCTTTGGGGGTTAAATTATAATTGCTTGTTTCATCCGGCAGGGATTGGGATATCTGCCAGTTCTGGCAAAAGAGACAGCGCATGTTGCATCCGGCAACAGCAAGCGAAAAAGCGCTTTCGCCGGGCATTACATGGAAAAATGGTTTTTTTTCGATAGGGTCAACCTGTAGAGTTACCGGATTGTTATACGCCAGGGTATAAAGTGTGCCGCCTTTATTTATACGCGCGGTGCAAAATCCTCTCTGGCCATTAGCAAGAACACATCTGCGGGGGCATAATCCGCATTGCACGATTGTATTATTAACTTTGTTCCAGAAACTTGCGACATGCAAAGATGGATTACTTTTTTCCGCTGAAGGTAGAAGAGTCGTGGGAGAAATGAAAAATAAAATAAAAGCCAGTAGAATAAAAATAAATTTTCTCATTGTTTGCTCTAAACAATATAGGCCAATAAATAAAATTATACTACTTTTTCCTTAAAGTGGAAAAATCTTACAAAAATGATTTTGTCGTTAAAACGTAATTATTTAAATAATCCAAACAAGATAGCAATCCCGGCATAAATCAAATTCTGCATAAAAACTATTGCCGGGTTGAGCAGGCCGGTAAAAAGAAGGATGGCAAGAATGAAAAATCCGTAAGGTTCAAGCATTGACAGGCTTTCCTGCGCGCGGTAAGAAAGAAAACTCATCAGGATTTTTGAGCCGTCAAGCGGAGGTATGGGAATTAAGTTGAAAGCGCCGAGAATAATATTTATCCTGGCAACGATAAGTAATATGGCAGATAGTGCTACATTAGCATTAATGAAATTAAATTGCAATAAGAATAAAGCGATTATCGCAATGAGTATATTCGTTGCGCAACCGGCAAGAGCCACGGAGAACAATCCGAAACGCCGGCTTGAAAAACTTGAATAATTTACCGGTACCGGCCTGGCCCAGCCAAAACCCACGATAAAAAGCATAATCGTGCCTAGGGGGTCAAGATGAGACGCGGGATTAAGCGTAAGCCTTCCGTGATACAGAGCGGTATTGTCGCCAAAAAGATGCGCCACAAAACCGTGTGCTACTTCATGTAAAATAACGGAGTAAAGCAGTATAATCGCAAGAATTAAGAACTCCGCCGGATTGCTGAACAAAAGTGAAATCAATCCCATTTTTCTCCTTGCAAAAGCCAAGCCATGCCATTATCGCATAGCTTTTTTACTTCACCCATAGAAACGCCACTGCCGTGACATAATAATCCTGGCGCCGTGGCGATGCCGAAGATATACCCACGCCCATCTGAATAATACGACCACGCGGTTTTCGAATCCTGTAAGAAACCAAAGATGGATAAAAAGCCAGATAATCCAGGCAAGCAAACCGCCAAATTTAAAAGGCCCCACTTCCACAATGGCTTTGCTTCTGCCAATCGTAGCTGCGCTTCCTTTGTCAAAAAACTTAAAATTTTTTCTGGGTAATCCTTTTATATCTCTTAAAATATTTTTTCCGGCCAAAGTCCCTTGCTGCAAAGCCACAGTAGCCACGCCGGGCAAAGACTTGCCATTTTTACCTGGGCAATTCGCCTGGTCTCCGATGACAAAAACCTCCGGATAATTTTTTATGCTTAAATCAGGGCCAACCGTAACCCTGCCGGACCTGTCAAGCTCAAGCTCAAGAGTTTTATTTATCGCTGCGGCATCCACACCTGCTGCCCAAAGCACAGTAGCCGCCTCTATCCTTTCCTTACCGATGGTTACGCCGTTTTTATCAATATTGGTAACCTGTGCGTTAAGCTTTACCTCCACCCCCATACCTTCTAAATCTTTTTTTGCCCTTATTGACATTTTTTCGCAAAAACCTGTAAGAAGGCGCGGCCCGGCTTCGATTAGAACAACACAGACTTTTTTAGGATCGATATTGCGGAAATCCCCTTTTAAAATAAGCTGCCCCATTTCGGCAATCGCTCCGGCCAGTTCAACGCCGGTAGGCCCTCCTCCGACAATCGCAAAGGTAAGCAATTGGTTTATGCACTTGTTGTCGCACTGTCTTTCTGCTTCTTCAAATGCTTCAAGTATCCGGTTACGTATCTCAAGTGCCTGCTCCAAAGTTTTTAATCCCGGGGCAAACTCTTCCCATTCATAATGACCGAAGTATGAATGTTTTGCGCCGCAAGACATTATAAGATAATCATAGCTAAGCTCTTGTATGTCGGTAACTACTTTTTTCTTTTTTAAATCGACAGATTTGGCTCTTTCTTTTACTACCCTGACATTGGGAAATTTGGAAAATATTGTGCGTATCGGCACAGCTATATCGGAGCCGCTAAGCGCGCCTATGGCAACTTGATAAAGCAAGGGCTGGAAAAGATGATAGTTCCTTTCATCAATAATGGCAATCTGTAAATTTTTATCCCGGCACAATGCTTTTGCGGCATTTACTCCGGCAAAACCGCTGCCCAAGATTACTACGTTCTTCATAATTATTTTCCATTCTTTTCAAGAAATTCTTTTAAAACAGTTGCGTTATTGCAACCTTCTTCCTTTGCGGCATAAAGTAAAGTGGTTGTTTTACTTTTAGCCTGCGCCAAAATTTTCAAAACAGCTGTTTCGTTGGATTTTAATTCCGTAAAATATTTCTTCTTGAATGCCGCACATTTTTTTAAATCATGGCTAAACCATTTGCGCAGCTCTTCGCTGGGTGCTATCTCTTTAAGCCAGAGGTCGATTTTTGCTTTTTCTTTAGAAATTCCCCGCGGCCATAACCGGTCAACTAACACCCGAAAACCGTCATCCTTAGCTGGCGTTTCGTAAACTCTTTTTATTTTTATCATTATACCTCTAAGTTTTGATTAATGCTCTTTAATATTTTTCAAGAAATAAAAAAGATGCCGAAGTAAGTAAGCAAGAAGGATTTTCTTCATACTTCGAAATGAATATAATTTTATCCAGCAATTTGTGAATGGCGTGTATCGTGTTTTTTTTGACTTTTTTCTGCTGCTGGAACTGGCTATCTATTTCTTGACGGATATTATAAAGCAACATAGGGTTATTTTTAAGGCGAATTTGTTGTGCATTAAGAATTTTCCCGAATTTAATCCCTCGCAGAAATCGCTCTGGCCATTCCGGAAGGGATAGCCCTTCTTAGATACCTTTTGAGGGATTAAAAATTCATTTCGGAGATTCCTGTTTGAGTGATTCTAAAAATTCTTTGGGAGGATTATATCCTAACTCCATTGCCTTCCTGCATTCTTCAATGGACTTGGCATATTCTTTTGTGTAAAAATAAGCCACTGACAGCTTCATGTGCGCCAAAGCTAAATCTGGATTAATTTCCAAAGACTTTTTGCACATTGCTATTGCTTCCTTTAAATTGCCCGCCGTACCATAAGCGCTGCAAAGATTACAATATCCCAATGCGTAATTCGGATACTTTTTAATTATTTCCTTATCAATATTTATCGCTTTAGCATAATTTCCGGTTTTATCATACAAAGCTCTCAGTAATTCATATGCCTCTAAAGATGCCGGGTCAATCTCCAATGCCTTGCTACAGTATTCTATCGCCTCTTTATACTTTCCGGAGTAATCATAAACCCTGGCAAGATTAATAAAAGCAGGCAGGCAATCAGGGTTGATGCTTAAAGCTTTGACAAAATCTTCATATGCCATGCCGTATTGTTTATGCAGCAAAAATTCTGCGCCCCTGTTATTATATGCAATGTCAGCATTGGGATAATTACTCAAAACATCGTTCCATAAAGTTGTACTGTTTTTCCATACTTTGCATCTCTGCCCTGTTAACGAAAATAAAACAAAGATTAGGGCGGTTATAATCGATAGAAGTATTAACCTGGCTAGGCTATGGCCTTTTAACCTTTTAGAAAACAGCCAGACAATTCCTTCACTTATAATAAAAAATATGCCTATGGATGAAATATAGGCATAGTGATCATTTACTATGGCTACTCCGATAGGCACAAATTGGAGGACTGGCAAGAGCGTAATCAAAAAAAAGCTGCTTCCAAAAATAATCTTTTTTGTGCAGCGGCCTGAAAAAATAATAACCATTATCAGGATAAACAGAGCAAATAACGAATATAAAAACAGTGGTAAGCCGGTATTTTCTAATCCGTGATAGGGATATAAAACAGAAAGCTTAACAGGAAAAAACAGTTTTTGCAGATAAAAGATAATTGAACCCGAAGCAATCATTATATTGGAAAATAAACTAGGTGCGTCCACATGCCGAATGAAGCGTGCAAGGCTATGCCCATAGATGGCGATTATTGCAAAAATTAATGATAAAATAAAGAAAGGAATTTTTTCAATAAAAACAATTTTACTTATTTTTCTACCCTCAAAATAATCCACCATAAGGAGAACTATAGGCAAAGTCACAGCCATTGGTTTTGACAAAAGCGAAAGAATAAATAAAATCAGCGAAAAAAAGTAAAATTTCCCAGCAGAATTATTTTTAAGATAATAAAGATAGGCTATTATAGACCCTAGGAAAAAAAGCGCATAAACTTCGGTTTTCCTCTGGGTAATCCAGCCAATCGCCTCTACCTGTAATGGATGGATGCCAAATAATAAGGCAGTAATTAACGAGGCAAAAATATCCTTTGTCAGGATAAAAATCAGCCAAAATATAAGCAAGCAATTTACTGCATGCAAGATTAAACTTGTCAAATGGTAGCCAAATGCATTTAGTTTCCAGACATGATAATCCAATAAAAAAGATAAGGTGGTTATGGGTTGATATTCGCCTGAAGAAAAGGAGGTGAAAATTTCTTTTAAGTTCGGCGACGATAAAACATGAACAGCCGATTCACCGGTAACATGATCTGGATCGTCCCAGTTAACGAACCCATTATTTAAACATGGTAAAAATGCAGTAAATACGGAAAATAAGATAAAAAGAAATGAAAGTATTATTTTTAACTTTTTCATTCCTTAGAAAAGTAAATCATCGCTATTTAGATTTACCGGCAGAGAAGAATACAGCCCGAGCCACATTTTTGTGCACAGCCGTGTTCATAAAGTTAGGCACGATTTCGTTTTTGCCGGCCAGCGATGCTATCATTTCGGCGGCAGAAAATTTCATCTTCTCGGTTATTGCAGAAGCATTTGCGTCAAGTGTCCCGCGGATAAGCCCTGGAAAAACAAGCGCATTATTTATCGTCCTGCCATCTAAAGCTATGGCCGCACCGGCCTCTCCAGCGTCTTTTGGCCAGATTTCCGGTATGGGATTAGCCAAAGCAAAGACAACCGGTGGCTTGTTCATGTTTCTTACCATACCTTTCGTAACCAGCCCTGGGCCTGATAAACCGATAAATATATCCTTGCCTTTTATGACATTCTCAAGGCTTCCTTGCTCTTTGCGTTTATTGGTAAGTTTTGCTATTTCTTTTTTATATTCGTTCATGCCATCGGTTCTTGTCTGATAAATTGCCCCGGACCTATCACAAAGAGTTATATTCTTAAAACCGTATCCTAAAAGCAGTTTTGTCGTGGCGATCCCGGCGGCACCGGCCCCGTTTATAACGATATTTACTTTTTCTTTTCTTTTCCTAGTAATGCCGAGAGCTTTTATTAAAGCCGCCAATATAACTGTTGCTGTTCCATGTTGATCATCGTGGAATACGGGAATTTTTACTTTTTCCTGTAATTTTTTCTCGACCTCAAAACAAAGCGGCGCTTTAATGTCCTCTATCATGATTGCGCCAAATGTTTCTGCTACACAACTAAGCGTATTGACGATTGTATCGGCATCATCGCTTTTTGTAAGCAACGGAACGCAACTTACATTGGCCATTTTATTCAAAATGATAGACTTTCCTTCCATCACCGGCATTGCCGCCAAAACGCCAATATCGCCCAACCCGAGAACCGCTGAGCCATTGGTTGCGATACAAACAGTATTACCTATCGAAGTATATTTTTTTGCCGCACCGGGATTGGCAACGATATAATTACAAACCTGGGCAACGCCAGGAGTATAAATCATGCGCAAATCCGTAAGCGTGTCGACCTTAACCCTGGGCTTCACCTCAATTTTTCCGCCTTTATGCAAATTCAAAACTTCATCTTGTATCTGCAATATCTTATAACCTTTGAGTTTCTTTACGGCAGCAATGGCCCTGCTGAAATGACTTTCGTCATCAAAGAAGGCCGTAATGTCTCTTACGATATAATTAGAGGTAAGCTGGATTTTTGTTATGTCACCTAAAGTTACGTCTTCTAATCCCAGCTCAAGTGCAAGTGTGCCAAGGGCTCCGGGAATATCCGGTATTCTAAATCTTATTTTTCTTACAATTTTGTGCGAATACTTCTCTACTCCTGTCATTGCACTTCCTTTTAATATTTGACAAAATCTCCAGGCGTATAAGGAGGTTATTATAGGACTAACTGTGGTAATTTTCAAGAAAATTTGTGATTGGAGCTTCCCCATTTTTTTATTTTTAATGACGGATGTCACGGATGATTGTGGATGTATACGGATAATTATAGGTTTTTTATCCGTCTGCATCCGCTAAAATCCGTTTGCCTCCGCCCCCTGAAGAATCATAGATTTTTATCTTCGTTATCGCTTGTTTTACATAGAGTTATGCAAAGATACCCTTAAATTCCGGGGAATGTTCAGAATTTGTGGCTGGCCTTGATAACATAAAATAATTACCTGCCTAAACACACTTTCCAGGGAAATTTAAACGCCATCCTTACCATTGTCATGCTGGTCTTAGTGCTAATCATCTTTTTCGAATCCATGAAAAAAGCAATAAAGTTTTTTCTGAACAAAGGTAATCCTGTCCGATAAAACATTCCTTTTTCTTACAGCATAAAAATAACGCTGAATCTTGTCAAGGGCCAGCTTATCGTCTTTAACCCCTTGCGGAAAGAGACAGAACGCCGGAGCTTGCAGAGATGCAAGGGATTTAAATTATTATTCTCTTATTAACGAATCTTTATCAAAAATAAAGCCCTCACTGGCCGTATATTGGCCGGCGAAGGCTCGTATTTTTGATATCTGAAATTTATCTTTCTGCCAAAGCGAAGCATCCCTACTCTAAAGACTGGGGTATCTAGCGAGGATTAAATCAATCTTCCACCAAAAGCTTTTTGCCTTTTGGATCAAATATTGAAAAATTTGCGATTTTCAAACTTTGTAATAAAAATTTTAACGTCGTTAACAACACGCCTAAACCATAAACAATACTCCTCCACAAATTTATGCTGGAAGAATCTTCCCCATAAGAAGATGGGGCTGTTATTTCGCCTATTTTGTAACCAAAATAAACAGCCTGAACAATGATTTCGTTATCAAAAATGAAATCATCGGAATTATTCAGCAACGGCATCTCCAGAAGCACTTTTCTTGTGAATGCTCTGTAACCTGTATGATATTCGGATAGTTTTATTCCAAGAATTAAATTCTCTACAAAAGTAAGTAACCTGTTAGAAATATACTTGTACAACGGCATACCTCCTTTAAGAGCATATCCTCCCAGTATACGCGACCCCAGGACTATATCGAACATATCGGAACATAATAAGCTAGCCATTGCAGTAATTAATGCGGGGGGATATTGATAATCAGGGTGAAGCATTATCACAATGTCAGCATTGTGCTTGATTGCTAGTTTATAACAGGTTTTTTGGTTCGCACCATAACCTTTGTTTTTTTCATGGATATAAGGTTCTAAACCAATCTTTTTCGCTATATTGACTGTTTCATCCGTACTATAATCATCTACTATTATAACTTCGTCCACAATATTTTTAGGAATTTTGTCATAGGTCTTTCCCAGCGTTTTTTCGGCATTATATGCCGGCATAACCACAACAATTTTTTTACCACACAGCATCTTATTTTTCCTTTGTATTCCGAACACCCTGCGTATTGCCAAATACGTTAAAACAGTTTGGATCTAGAGAGATTGCCGCCATAGCTTCCTTAATTGCTTCTTTTTTATTACCCTTTAAAGAATAAAGTAGCGCTAGTTGCCGATGAGCATCCATTCGATAATAATTTTTTTTCACTGACTCTTTATAATATAAAATGGCTTTATCTATATCATTCTTTCGCAAATATAAGTTGCCCAGAAAAAAATAGGCGTCGGAGTTATTATTGTAGCTCATAATTGCCAACTCGCAATAACGCCTTGCTTCATCCGGGTTGCCTTCCATATCTGAAACTATAGCCAGGTTATTTAAAAGTTCCCCCAATAATCTTCCTGGTATTAGTTCGTTAGTCACACTTAAACCATTTATCTTCCTGCAACAAAATACTCCTTTTAAGAAATATTCTTTTGCTTTTTTATAATTTTTCCTATCAGTATAAAATACCCCCATTCCGTTAAAAGCGAGTGGATTTTTCGGAACTACCTTAAGCCAATAAGAACAATACGTTTCCCCGTTTTTCCATAACGCATTATTAAACAGGTCTAGATTTATATAAAAAAACAAAAGTGCCAATAATAAAATTAACCATTTTTTAAAAAATTTCCTTAAAAATAAAATGCATTGGCCGTAAATAATCAGCAATCCTATAGAAGCAAAATATATCCAGTTATCCTGCATAATCAACCCCATTTCCGGCCGTGCAAACATCATACGGTATAACGGTAAAACCCCGATAAGAAACCATGCCAAAGAAAAAAGTATGACTCGGTTTTTACGAAATTTGATTAGTACCAGAGAGATAAAAACGATGCCTAGAAATATATAAAAGATTCCTAGTGGGCTGAAAGTTGGCATCGGGGCAAGAGAACGAATCAGGCAAATATTGACGGGCCATATTGCAAGCAAGAGATATTTAAAAATTAAATAAAATAATGCGGGCAGATTTCGAAAATATTCCTGCAATTTAATATCGGGGAATATTTTTGTGCCAAAGTTAAAAAAGAGAATATGCAATAGATAATATCCAAAACTTATAAAAATGGCAAAACCAGTCAGGATTATCAACTTTTTTGTATCGGATTTTTTAGATAGCAGTGAGAGGGTACAGAATAAATATAATGGAAATAAAATTGCGCTTTCGTGGCTTAAGAGACTGCAAATAAAGAATAAGAAACCTACCAGGTAAAATCTCCTGTCGTATCCTTTCCAGGCCACACAGAATGCTATTAATGCGCTTAGCATAAATAACGTGCCTAAAAGGTTGCTTCTGTCAGCGACATAATTGACAGCTATACTGCCTAAAGGATGAACGGCAAATAAAAACGATACCACTGATGACAGCGCAAATCTTTCCCATATTATTTGCAGCAGGATGAATAATAGAACGCTATTTAAAAAATGTATAGCTATGGAAGTTAAATGATACCCTAAAGGATTCAGCTTCCAAATCAGATAATCTAAAGCAAAGGAAAACTGAGTCATTGGCCTATAATAACCTTTCATGAATGGTTGATGAAAATATTGTGGGAAAGATAATAAGTTTCTAATTAAAATATTCTGCTGAACCGCTTTAGCATCATCCATCAGAAAACCATTATGGATACTTGTTCCATAAGCTGCAAAACATAATAAGCCTAACGAAAGCACGACTATGATTGTCTTGCGGTTATAATAGGTAGGAGTCAGTTCGGGATTCATTTTAATTACCTTATAATAATCAGTTCTTTTCGATAGAGTAACACGCAAAGCAGAAAGAATTAACTATGAATTTGATTTTTCTGGCTGTTATAGGCTAAAACAAACGCCAATTTTACCATAACCAAGGTTTTATATTTCAAAGGCGGAATAAGAATGCCAACCGGTATAAATACAGTACTTTTCCTTTTTATATTTGTGATATTAACATAACTTATAGTTTTCAGCCAGAGAATTAATTTGGAATTACAAATCTGGAAACGCAATGTTTAATTATTATTTAACAATCAAGGGTATGGTTCTATTTTTAATAAAAAAACCATACCGTCTTTTTTTAACTGAACCCGCCTAAGGGCAGTTTGAACAATCGAGCAATAAAGAATAGACCGCGATTGAGCTTTGCCATATCTTTTATTATCTATTGCGCAATTGTTCCATATTTTTGCCAAAGGCAAAAATATGGATCCCACTCATATATCACAAGGAGAAAGCTTTCCCGTTTTACAGGTATGTAGGGTAGGGCTAAATTTGGCAAGGAGGCATTCGCCGGGAAGTTATTTAGAGATTCAAAAATGGCCTAATATCTGCTTGCAGTTTCCGATAACATCTATTTTTTATAATCGTTAAGTTTCTTCTCAATACACTTATAGTCATCAATTGTACAATGCAATTCTCTATTGATTATCTCTAAGGCTTTGGCGCTGATTTCCATTTTTATCCTTTTCTGATGGCCATGATAAAAAATATAGATGAAGATTAAAGATATAAGGAAAAATAACCCTACCAGCACTAATATATCTCTTAAATTTCTGCGTAACGGGCCCGTGAGAGCGCTTAACCTTTCTGTCACAACAATAGAATAGATTCCGGTTTTTCCTTTCAAATGAGTGAAAGCAAACAACTTCATTTCTTTCTTTGAACTTTCGCTTTTTGCAGGAAAAAGTAAAATTGCTGTTCCGGAGTCGTTCGAATCCAGTTTTTGCACAAACCTGCTTAATTTGTGCATTTCTTTATTATTTAATATTTCTCTCCCAATTTCAATGATATTCTTGCCCACCTGCCTTTTAATCGGGCTGCTTAAAACAATGTGTTTATTGTTCATAACAAAAGTCGCAAACTTTTCCTCGTTATTTATATGCTGTATAAGTTTATCTATATAAGCCGGTTCTTGTTTAATGCCAATAATTCCGTTTTCAATATCGTGGCCGGCTGACTTAGCAATAATTAAAAGCTCCCGCAACTCCGCATTTACGACGGAGCGTTCAAAATCAAAATGGTTAATCCATCCAAGTGTTATAATGATACCCAGCAACAAAGTAGCGCAAATAAATAATAAAGTATTTTGTAGTTTAGAAATATTTTGGGATATTTTTTTTATCATCTTTATTTGTCCATTTTGAATAAATTATAACCACCCCGTATTATCTGCCCCCAAAAAGACTGTAGCATAAAACAGCAAGAACAATACAGGTTACGATAACGTATAACCTGTCACGTTGGCGGGAAAAGGCAAATATTGAAAGCGCGACCCTTGCTATTGGAGTAGCAATCAATACCAGGAGACCAAGTTGTATCAGCCCCCTTCCGTGAAGAGAAAACGCATGTTTGATAATTGCACCTACATGGCGTAATTCTTGCGGTTCGCCTTTAAAGGTTTTAAAATCAGGCAGGGACAAACCCTGGTGCAATAGATAAATTATGCCGCCTAAAACAACCAGTAAGGCCGCACCAATAACGCCGGCTCTTAAAAGATTGCCGATAAACACCTCTACCTTATGGTCAGTCCAAGCTTGTTTTTGTCCTGTCATTTTAATGATATCCTTTTATTCCTGAATAAATCATCTCTATCGCCAGTAACAAGATGATTGCGCTGAATATCAGGCGCAAATTTTTCGTTTCTGCTTCAAATAAATGTCGCGCGCCAAGAAGCGAGCCTAATAATACGCCAAGTATTACCGGCATAGCCAGAACAGGATCGATATATCCGCGATTAAGATAAATACCTGCGCCGGCTGCCGCGGTAACACCAATCATAAAATTGCTTGTCGCGGTAGAGACTTTAAACGGTATGCGCATGGCCTGGTCCATGGCAAGAACCTTAACCGCGCCTGAACCGATTCCAAGCAATCCGGAAATACTGCCGGCTAAAAACATAATAGAAAATCCCTGCGGTACCCCTTGGACATGATAGGATTCAGAACCTCCGGCTACAGGATATGCGCCGTCAAATTTTAAACGGGTGGCTAACGGGTCAGGTTTTATTGCTAGTTGAGATTCACTTATACGTTTTATGGTCAGATACGAAGAGTGTATCAGGATAAGTCCGAAAATTATCGCAATCACAGAAGTGGATAATTTTGTGGCGATAAAAGCTCCGAGCAAAGCCCCTAAGGTAGTTGCTACCTCCAAAAACATTCCGATGCGGATATTGCTGAACCCCTCTTTTACATAAGCAGAAGCTGCGCCGGAAGAAGTGGCAATAACCGAAATAAGTGAGGCACCAATAGCATATCTGATGTCGACGCCAAACACCAGTGTCAATAAAGGGACTATGACTACTCCTCCGCCAAGCCCGGTCAGTGCGCCAAGGAAACCGGCAATTAATGAGGCGGCCCAGATAAGTATGGTAAAAATTAGAATGTTCATATCGGCATAATTATATTGATGCAAAATAATCCAAGAATGATAAAACCTAAATTATGTATATTACCACATAGTTTAGATTTTTAAAGGAAAAAATGAGGTCTGGAGCTTCCCCATTTTTTTATTTTTAAGGACGGATGTCACGGATGATTGTGGATGCATACGGATAATTATAGGTTTTTTATCCGTCTGCATCCGCTAAAATCCGTTTGCCTCCGCCCCCTGAAGAATCATAGATTTTTATCTTCGTTATCGCTTGTTTTACATAGAGTTATGCCAAGATACCCTTAAATTCCGGGGAATGTTCAGAAAAATGAGGTATGTATGATATTTTATTTTACAGGAATTTTTATGCCAGCCCCCGCGCCTTTTTTGTTAGTTTCAATTCTCGGCATGCTGATTTTCAAAACACCATTTTTATATTCCGCGCTCATTTTATTAGTTTTTACATCCTGCGGCAAGGTTATTGTTAGAAAGAAAGCTTAGTGAGCTTTTTAGCAAAAAGTATTGATTATTTTATTATCCTTATGGCTTTTACCGGGCAGATTTTTTGGCAGCCGGCGAGTTTATCGCACTTGGTTTCATCTGAAACTTTGCATTTCTTGTCCGTTTTATCTATATAGAGAATCTTCCTGGGGCATAATTTGACACATTTACCGCAGCCAATACATAAATTTTCATTAATCATCACTATTTTCTTCATAGCAAAAATTTTAATGCAACCGTGCTGCGCACAGGCATTTTGCACTGTTATTTCTTCAAATTCATCAGCTTCATATTTACTTATAATATCAGAAACTCTTTCACCCGGCGTTCTAAATGCCTTATGGCGTATTTGTCAATATAAATTTTTTGAAAGTGTGAAGCTCCATGGACTTACAGCCGTGGCTTCTTTTATTTATCCGCACCTTGTAAGCGTGGCTTTCTGCCGAATGGGTAAAATACAGGAAGTTGTTTCGGAAATTGAAGAGGTTATCTTGTTATTTAACTCCTAACTTTTTTAATATCGTCATCATCGGGCACCAGTTGGTAAAAGCTGACTGCAGCAAATTAAGGCCGACAAAAGCAGCAAACCACAGCCAGTAATAACTTACATAGTACGCAAGGAGCAAACTTGCTAAAATAAAAAATCCGGCTATACCGCGCAACATTCTTTCCAGCATATTCCACCTCCGCAAAGCTTAAGATTTATTCTTCATTACCATATAATAAATTACCGGCACTGCTGTACGCGAAAGTATGGTTGAAGCTATTTCACCGGCCATAAGTGAAACTGCCAGACCCTGGAATATCGGGTCAAAAAGAATCACCGAAGCGCCCACGACAACGGCTGCGGCGGTTAAAAGCATCGGCCTAAAACGTTTTGCGCCGGCGTCGATCACTGCCTCTTCAAGTGGCATACCCTGCGCGATACGAAGCTGTATAAAATCTACAAGGATTATGGAATTACGCACAACAATGCCGGCTCCGGCAATCATGCCAATCATTGATGTCGCGGTAAAAAATACCCCGAATATCCAGTGCGCAGGTAAAATTCCTATCAGCGTTAAAGGTATAGGCAGCATAATAATCCATGGAATTTTAAATGACTGAAACCATCCGACTACCAGCACGTAAATCAAAATAAGCACAACAACAAACGCGAGCCCCAAATCACGGAAGACCTCATAGGTAACCTGCCACTCCCCGTCCCATTTCATCGACCAGAAATCCGATGACGGAGGCTGGCTGGTAAAAAACTGGCGCATTCCCTTTTTTTGTTTATCCTGGCCGGAAGGAAGAGGTATTTTAGCCAATTTCCCCTTAAGATCCATTATGGCATAGACCGGGCTTTCGAATTTTCCTGCAACATCGGCAATTACATAAGCGACGCGCATTAAATTTTTATGGTAAATCGGCCGGTCTTTTAAAAGATCTTCGACTGTCACTAAATCCTTTAAGGCTATTGGCGAACCATACCGGGAAAGCATCGTTATATTAAGGAGAGCATCAAGATTCTCGCGTTTTTCTTTAGGCAGGCGCAGGATTATTTCAACCGGCTCATATTCATTTGGCAGGTGTGCCAGGTCTATAGCGCTGCCATGAATCGACAAAGCAATCGTGTGCGCGATTGCCGAAACCGAGATTCCGTTTAAAGTTGCCTTCTGTGTATCCACCCGTAAGCGCAAAAGTTTTTCCCTTGCGGCGACATAAGTATCTATATCCGTAATGCCCTTGCTTGTATTGAGCAGGGCTTCAATTTTTTTTGCCAATTCATTCTGTCCCTCGATACTCGGACCGTAAATTTCAAAGACAAGCGTAGATAGTACCGGCGGCCCAGGTGGAACTTCTGCAACCTGAACGTGGCCGGCATATTTATTCACAATTTCATGTATTTTATGACGCACGCTCTTTGCGATATCATGGCTTTGGCGCTTGCGTTTATTTTTGCCTACAAGATTAACCTGTAAATCTCCTTGCCATGGCTTATCGCGCAAATAATAATGTCTGACCAGACCGTTGAAATTATAAGGAGCGCTTGTGCCTACGTAGGCTTCGATATCTTTAACTTCAGGGACCGCACTCAAGTATCTTGCTATTTCCTCTAATGCCGCGCTTGTCTTTTCGACCGGTGTTCCTTCAGGCATATCCAGGATAACCTGAAACTCGTTTTTATTATCAAAAGGAAGCATCTTTACCTTAACCAAACGAAGCGGCACAAGGATAACGGCAAAGAGAAACAATCCGCATACTACCCTTAAAAAAATCTTTCGGACTTTCGTGTTGTAAATCAAAGGTTTCATGTATGACCGGTAAAGCCTGGTAAGCAGATCCTCTTCCTCGCCCTCGCCGTGGCCTTTTAACTTACCTTTAAGATAGGCGCTGCCTAAAATCCGGTAGGCGGCCCAAGGCGTTGCAATAAATGCCGCGGCCATGGAAAAAAACATCGCAGTACTTGCGCCAATTGGTATCGGCCGCATATAAGGCCCCATCAGGCCCCTGACAAAAGCCATTGGCAAAATTGCCGCAATGACTGTAAGCGTTGCCAGAATAAGCGGGCTCCTTACTTCATTCACCGCTTCAATTGTCACATCGAGCAAGGGACGGCCTTTGTTTTCCGGCAAGCGCAAGTGGCGGACAATATTTTCTACGTCTACTATGGGGTCATCGACCAGAATTCCTATGGAAAAAATAAGAGCAAACAATGTAATTCTGTTTAAAGTAAATCCAAAAAAATAAAAAGCTGCCAACGTAAGCGACAAAGTCATTGGTATCGCTATAGCTACAACCCCCGATTCCCTAAGCCCCAAAGATAAAGCTATTAATACACTCACTCCGAAAATAGCTAAAGCCATATGGAATAGAAGCTCATTAGACTTTTCGTCGGCAGTTTCTCCATAATTCCGCGTTACCGTAAAGGTAATATCCTTGGGAATAGTTGTGCCGCTTAAGCTCTTTACCTTGGAAATAATTTTCTTGCATAGCCACGTAGCGTTTGCGCCTTTCCTTTTAGAGACAGACAACGTTACCGCGTCAAACGGCCCCTTGTCTGCTTTACTGGATGCGCTTCCGTAACGGATATTCACCGCATTTTCAAATTCATCCGGACTATCAACCACGCGCGCCACATCTTTAAGATAAACAATCTGCCCTTGGCTTACGCCGATAACCAGATTTTCTAAATCCGTAACTGATCTAAAGAATGCGTCGGCTTCCACGTTTAATAATTCCGGCTTGCTCTCTAAATGCCCAGCATCGGCTTTTACATTGGCCTTCTGAATCAACTCTTTTATTTCATTTGGATTCAGGAAATGCTCATTTAATTTCTTTTCGTCAAAAAACACCTGGAACTGGCGCTTCCTTCCTCCGGTAATATGCGTTTCCGAAACATTCGGAATGGCATTTACCTCGTTTTGTATGGCGGCAACAACTTTGCGCAGGCTGACATCATCCCTATCTTTGCTATGAAAAGTAAGGCTTAAAATAGGCACATCGTCTATTGAGCGTAATTTGATAAGCGGCTGGGATGCTCCTTGCGGAAGAAGATCCAGGTTAGAATATACTTTTGTGTAAAGTTTAATCAGGCTGTTTTCGACGTTCTCCCCGACTTTAAAACGTACAATAATGAGCGCGCCATTTGTTTCGGCAGTAGAATAGATATATTCCACCCCTGAAATTTCCCAAAGTTTACGCTCACCAACATCTACAATCCTGCGCTCGACTTCCTCGGCGTTTGCCCCGGGATAGGAAACAAAGATATCAAACATCGGGACGGAAATCTGGGGTTCTTCCTCGCGGGGTAGATTAATTACGGCAAAGAAACCAAGCAGGATCGACGCTATGATGATTAAAGGTGTTACTTTAGAACGCGTAAAGATTCCGACGATTTTTCCCAGGAAGTTTATTCTATGGTTCCCTGATGGCGTAGCGCTATTCATTTGTTAACCTCTTCTCTATTTCAGCTAACTTTGTTTCATCGAGTTGTCCAGAAAGATATAAGAGCCTTGTCCAGGAAGTTCGGGTATCAATCGTAAGGGTATAATATTGCCTGACCACATTAAGGTAAGAATCCCTGATTTGCAATAAATCGGCAATGGATTTCCTGCCTTCATGGTAAAGCGGCAAGGTAAGCTCCATCGCCTGTTTGGCGTCATCAAGCATTGCGCTAATCACCGGAAAATTATCCCAGCTGGCCTCGTAATGAGCGTATTCGTCGGTAAGATCTTTGGTAATCCTGTCTTTTAGGATAACATTATCGTATTGCAATTTTTTCAGTGTCTCTTTTGACGCTTTTACGCGCGAGGAATAAGCCGGGTCAAAAAGGTCCATTTGCGCCTTTAAGCCGACAATATAACTTTCACCGCCGTCAAACCGAAAACTATTCGCGTCTTGCCGCGCCTCCCCAAAGCTATCGACCCTCGGCAGAATCGTTGCTTTTTCCCGTGAAACCTCAAACTCCTGCGCTTTAATCGTTTTACCGAGCGCGGCAAAATCAGGCCGGGACTTGTATGCCGCTTCAAGCCAATTTTTTAATTCTTGCGTATCTTTTACGTCTTCTGCCAGGCTGCCTTGTATTGTTATAGGATTAAGCGGTTCCTCGCCCATCAAAATGTTAAGCAAAATATGCGCTGCCTGCTTTTCCTGGATGAGTTGGTTCTTAAGCTGATTGATATTGCCATACATCACTTTTGCCGCATAAAAATCAGCGCCAAGGATGAGCCCTTTGGTTTTTAAATCTTGGGCCTGCTTAATATCGCCTTCGCTGGCCTGGCTGACTTCCTCAACGTTAGCAAGAAGCTTATCGATGGCAATGGCGCGCAAATACGCTTCTACCGACACAAGAAGCGCTTCCATTTTTGTAAATGATTCTTCATCGCGGGCAGAGTCTACCTTAAGTTTCGCGGAACGAACACGGTTGATAGTTTGGAAAGCATCAAAGATAGGAAACTGCCCAAGAATGGAAGCATTATAAGTAGTATGCGGGTCCGGCGTATTGAGGCTGGAAAGGGCAAAATTATCTGCGGTAAAACGATTTTCTCTCAAAAGGCTTCCGAATACATAAACCGGGTCATTGCCGTTGGTCAGGGAAGTAACGCCCTGTAACCTTGGTAAATATCCTGATACTGCCGTAAGTTTATTGGCGATAGCAAGATTAACATTGGCGTTCTGCTGCTTTAATTTAGGATAATAAGCCAGGACCTTCCGATAAAAATTCTTAAAAGTAAGCGGCTCGCGAACTGGCTGGCCAGTCTCGGCATATAGGTCTTGAGAAAAAGCGGAAGAAAAAATCAAAGCTATGGCAATAAGTTTAGGTAAGAAATTCGTGCCTTTGATTTTTAATTTAAGTTGCAATCTTAGCTTTATCTTCATCTATTGCCTAAAGGTAACTTTTAAATAATATATCATTTACAATCTACTGTCAGAATAGCTGATTTCGTTTTTTTGTAGACTTTTTTCTGCCATTACCCTTTCCTTTTTCTTAGGGTTTATGCAGTTTTTGATAACGTATTATCTGAATAGTACGTTTATTGTGAGAAAAAATTATTTTTTCAATATTTTAAGCAATTCGCCAATCCTCGCATCTTTGACCCGGTAACAAGTTTTGGTGCCCTCTTTCCTGATTTGAACTATCCCGCGGCTCTTAAGTATCCCTAAATGCTGTGATACTGTGGATTGCGGAATGCCCAAAACCTTAACCATCTTATTTACATTGCATTCATGGCTAAGAAGCCCTCCCACTATTTTGAGACGGATGGGGTGCCCTAACGCTTTAAGTAACTCACTCTCCTTTTCGTAATCCAAAGGCACAATAACCTCCTTTATCGTTATATTGTAATAATACGTTAAATTGATGCTCTTGTCAAGTTTTTTATACTGGTCTCTGAAAAAGCCCGTTTATGCCGCAAAACACAAAGTAGCGCAAAAATACTAATCGCAAAAGCGCAAAAATTTCTTTGCATATTTTGCATCTTTACGTTTGCGGCTTTGCGACCTGCCGGCAGGCAGTGATTTAGTGTTTTGGCGGTTTCAAGGTAGTTTTCCAGAGGTCTCTTATAACAATCAGGCTGCTTCCTTCAAATAAAAGTGCTCCTCTAGGATAAATAATTTCTATGTTGTTAGCGATTCGAAAATTTTGAAGGTAACTTTCGCCAGGCCGGACAAAAATATTGCCCGAAGGACATCCTCTCCGTAGACAGCTATTTCATAATTTGAGAGGCGGTTCCCCTTGTTCCGTACAGAAAGGTGATGGGGGCAGTTCAAAAAGGAATTTAAAAAGTTAATTTATTTACTATTATTATCGGGTTTATACGTATGGTGCTCAATTTTTGCGAATAATTCATAAGCACATGGAACGACAAAAAGTGTAAGAATTGTTGATAGCGTTACGCCGCCGATGATTGAAACAGCCATGGGCACCATTGTCTCCGAACCGGAACCTTTTGAAAACGCTTCGGGGATTGCAGCGGCAACTATGGCTATGGAAGTCATAAGTATCGGCCTAAGGCGTATTGGACAAGCATCAAGAAGCGCTTCTCTTACATTCATCCCCTGCCGGCGGCGCTCGTTTGTAAAATCAACGAGAAGAATGGAGTTTTTCTTTACGATACCCATGAGAAGAATAAGCCCTATCATACTATAAAGATTAAGCGAATTATGCGTAAGAAAAAGTAAAAGAAATGCGCCGGTAACGCTGAAAGGCAAAGCCAAAAGCACGGTGAGGGGGTGGATGAAACTGTTAAATTGAGTTCCTAAGACCATATAAGCAACAAAAATTCCCAGAAGAAGGGCGAAGAGCAAGCTTTGGAAAGATTCCTTGAAAGCCTGCGCCCCTCCGGAAAATACTATGCGATAGCCTTGAGGAAGCACTTCTTTAGCTATTTTTGTAACTTTGTCCAATGCTTCTTGCTGGGAATGGCCCGGTGCAGGATTTGCGAAAATAGTGACGGCGCGTTCGCGATTTTCACGCGTAATGGAGAATAAGGAAGGTTTTACCTCTGCCGTTACAACGTCCGCCAGCGGAACCACCTCTCCAAATTCATTACGCACCCATAGATTTTTAATATCTTTGGGACTTGTCCGGTCTGCTTCGGCTAAGCGGACACGTATATCATAACGCTTGCCGTGAGCTGTAAATTTGCCGCTACGGATTCCGCCAATCGTAGCATTTATTGTATCTGCTATGGAAAGAACGCTCACACCGTGCTGCGCAGCCTTTTCTCGATCAGGGTGAATCTGCAGTTCGGGCATGCCAAGCTGATAGTCTGTATCGACGTCAATCATGAAACCGGACGCCTTCATGCGTTTCATGATTTCCTGGCTGTATTCTCCCAGTTTATCCCAATCCGCGCCCCTTACAGTAAATTCAATTGGTAAGCCACGTTTAGCGGTAAATCCCATCAGAGAAAGATCCTGGATTACGGCCCTGTCTACTCCGGGAATTTTATTTAATGCTTTCCGAACTATCTGCATGCATTCGGCTTGAGTTTCGCGATGACCATTTATTATAGGCCGTTTACCCCGCTCTTTCATAGTGATATAGAGAAACCCCGTATTAACCTGAGATCCCGTGAAACTGCCGATTACGCTGAAATAGTTTCCAATATCTTTGCGCCCCATCAAAAATTTTTCCGCCTCGTGAAATACGCTGTCTGTTTTTTCTATAGAAGAACCCAGTGGCAACATTACACGCGCCAAGAATCGCCCCTGGTCTTGTGGCGGAACGAATTCTTTTTTCAATAATCCAACCAGCGCGAAAGAAGCTAAGAAAACAACGGTTGCTATGGTTAATACGGATTTTGGCCTGTCTAATATAAAAGAAAGGGTTTCGCGATAACGTTTAGCTAACCATTTCGTAACTTTTTCTATGAATTTGCCAAGCTCTGTCGTATGGCCTACAGTAAGAAATTGCGAGCAGCGCATCGGTGTGATGGTAATTGCTTCAATAAGAGAAAATATAACTGCTACGGAAATAGTAACTCCGAATTGCAAAAAGAATTTGCCGACTATCCCTTGCATAAAGATAACCGGTACAAATATCGCAAGTATTGCTAAAGATGTTGCAATAGCGGCAAATGTAATTTCCCGCGCGCCGATGAGCGCGGCGTCCACACGGGATTTCCCCTGTTCATGATAGCGGGAAATATTCTCCAGCACCATAATTGCGTCATCAACAATAATACCTATAACCAGGGAGAGGCCGAGCATAGTAAATGTGTTGATGGTAAAACCCATGAAATAAAGTATCAGGAAAGCCCCGGCCAGAGAAAATGGTATGGACAGGAGAACGTTAATATTTGCGCTCCAGGATCCCAGAAATAAATAGCAGACAATAGAAGTTAAAAGAATGGAAAGAAGCAGGTTTCGCTCCAATTCGTTTACGGAATCTTTAATAAATTGGGTTGTATCAAAAACAACGTCCAGATGCATGCCCTTAGGTAACATCTTGCGGACTTCTGCCACTCTTTTTTTGACGGCCTTGGCCACTTCCATGGCGTTTGTGCCGCGCTGTTTGATTATGCCCAAGCCAATAGCCGGCTTGCCCCAACTGCGTGAAATTTTACGAATATCTGCCAGGCCATCTTCAACGGTTCCAACGTCACCGATACGCATGGTTTTCCAGATAGGCCCTTCGCGCACACGGCTAGGTATAATCAGATTTTCGAATTGTTCTGGCGTCTGCGCTTCCCCATAGACACGCACGTTTAGTTCCTTTGTCCCGGAGTCAACATAGCCTGCCGGCAAATCTGCATGCTCATAGCCAATGGCATTGATAACATCTTCAACTGTAAGTTGTTTCTCCTGCATTTTTGCAGAATCAAGCCAGACCCTTAAGTTAGGGTCAATATAACCCCCCATGCGAATATCTCCGACGCCGGGAACAGTAACAAACTGGTCTTTCAAATTCTCGTTTACATAATGAATCATATCTTTGAGGGGAAGGTTTCCGGAGAGGCCGACAAACATTATAGGTTGGTCTTCAGGATTGGTCTTGGTAATTATAGGCGGGTCGATGTCGCGCGGCAAATTTTTCTGTGCTTGGGCAATTTTAGTCTGGACTTCCTGGAGGGCGACATCGATATTACGATTGAGATAAAATTCCAATGTAATTTGCGAAACTCCTTGCATCGAGACTGACGTGATTCCCTTTAACCCCTCTACGCTCATTACGGCATTTTCTACCACATCGGTTACGTCAGTTTCCATAACTTCGGGAGCCGCTCCTTCCCAGGTTATCGAAACGGTTACAACAGGAAAATCAACATCAGGAAGCTGGCTCACGCCAAGGCGCAAGAATCCAATGACGCCAAAAACAATGACGCCAATCATCAGCATCCAGCCAAAAACCGGCCTTTTAATCGATAAATCGGAAAGTGTCATTCCAACTCTTCCTTTATATTAGCACCCGAGGCAACGATAAGCTGCCAATATATTCTTTTTGCTTCACTTGAAGCCTGGATCAAATCCCTTTTTGTATTTAGCAAGGTTTGTATGGCTGCCAAAACATCCAAGTTATTTACAAGATTGAATTCGTAATCTTTTTTCTGTAAATTATAGTTCTCATCGGCTGCGCCCAATGCTTTCTTGAGAACTTGCCGGCGCAAAATTGCATACCTTAAAGTTGTATAAGTCTC
Source organism: bacterium (assembly GCA_021796115.1). Classification (GTDB taxonomy): domain Bacteria; phylum Omnitrophota; class Gorgyraeia; order Duberdicusellales; family 4484-171; genus JAJYOP01. Next base: position 47,150 of record JAJYOP010000007.1, on the reverse strand, counting down.
CAGCACATCAGTTTGGCTGTTGCGACCGGCCAATGAGAGCGATAATTCGCTTTCGCGCGCCCGGGCACGGGCTTCTTTTACGTCGCCCATTACTTGCGTTCCTTCAAATATAGGTATAGTAACCGCCAATCCGGCATCCCATTTTGAGCCTGTCGGCTGGCTGTTTCTGCTTGTATAATAATCACCCAGCAAATCTACCGTGGGAAAATAACCGCTTTTGGCTACATCAACATTCGCTTTGGCCACACCTGCCGCGTTTTCCGCGGCAACAACATCCGCTCTGCGTCTGGCGAGCTCCGTAAAATATTCCACAGGTTTAACCCTGGCAAGTATATTCACCGGTTCCTCGACTTCTTTGATGCGCACGCCAGTATAAAATTCAAGAAGTTCCTTGGACAAATCGCGCTGGTTTCTTGCTAACTCAAACTCTGCCCGGACAATATAGAGCTGAGAGATTACATTTACTACTTCACTCTTTCTTGAACGGCCGAGCTCTATACGTTTGTTTAATTCACTTATACGGTCAAGAAGTGCTTTCTCTATCGATTGTAATGCCCTTAAATCTTCCTGTTGTTGTAAAAAAAGATAGAAGGAATCGGAGACATCTTTAAAAAGTAGTTGTTCTGCGCGTTCTTTCTCTTTGGCTCGCTGTTTTTCCTCAAATTTACTTGCCCGCATGGCGGCATATTCTTTAAAACCGCTGAAAAGCGCCTGCTGGAAAACAAAATTTCGCTTGTAGCCGTGCGCGTTTGCTGAACCGGAACTTATTATACCGTTGTGTGTATCTATATAGGTATCTGTGGAAGCAAAAGATGCATGCGGCAGGACTATTGCCAGCGCCTGCAAGAAATGCGCTTCTGCCTCTTTTATGCGTTGCGCATCAATCGCAATAGTTTCCATATTGGCAAGGGCAAGATTATAGCAATCTCTAAGCGTAAGAGTTTTTCCTTCGGTCTCGTTCTTTTCTTCAGCATGCAAAGAGGCCGGAAAGGTAAAAAGAAATGCCGAAGATAGTGCAAAAATGTAAATCAGTAAGTTTTTCATCTGCCACATCTTTTTATTTTGAAATTATTATTTCATATATATGCCGTAAAATCCGCAAATACTCCCTGCGCTCTTTAGCTGAAAGCTGACAAAAAACGTTGATGATTGTTTGCCTGCGTTCCTGATTTACTTTTTTTGCGATTTCCTTCCCGGAAGGTGCGATTTTTATCCTTATGATACGCCTGTCATATGTGTCATAAATACGCTGGCAATATCCGGGTTCAATAAGCCTGTCAACCATACCAGTCATCGCGGCTGTAGTTATACCCATAAATTTAGCTAAGCCGGTCATAGTAGACGGCCCCTGTTTATAAAGATAATCGATGATAAAAAATTGAGGGAAGGTAATTTTATTTTTGCATAATTCTTTTGCCTGCCTTTTGGTAAATTCCCGCATTATGATAGGCAACAGATTATTAATTTCATCAGCAAATTTGCATAAAGAATTATCTTCCATTATTTACACCTCCATAAATATTATTGATATTAATAGTTAATAAAGTTAATAATTTTACAGCTCAATAATCTTTAGTCAAGTAAATTATGTGGATGTTTGTATAAAGGTTGCGTATTGTTTTTATTTAAAAAGGCGGGGTGGTATTATTCTAAATTTAATGGCGTGTTGGCAAAATCAGTAAAAAGCTTCTTCACTTGCGGGTCGGTTGCCTTTGAGGCACACTCATTACAAAACCTTGTCGCAATATCATCCATTTTCAATGTTTTATAGACAGCGGCTAAACAAGCATTGGCCTTAAAAAAATTCGGGCTAAGCCTTACGCATTGCTCTAAATATCTCAAAGCCCTCTGAGCATCTTTCTCTACCCAAAATAAATGGCTTCCCAGCAAAAATAATGCCTGGACATTTTCCGGCGAGCGGCGAATAATATTAGCTAATGCTATCTCTCCGGCATCGTTTTTCTCACGCGATAAATTAGATTCTGCCTCGGCAACTTCTAAATATTCCAACAATTGCGGGTCTGAAGGATTATCGATCAAAGCTTGGTTCAATAATGATTTTATTTTCGTCGATGGCCCTTCGGCCTCAATAAGTATTTGTACGTACAATAGTATGAATTCTTTACTCTTTAACGAATCTGGCCTTTGTGTCTCAAGGGTCCTGGCTAAGGAAAGCGCCTTCTCTAATTGCCCATCGTTAAAAAATTCCTTGATATTGCCTATAGCTGGATTACTTTTCTCTTCCGCTGTTGTCATTACTGATTTGCAGTAGGGGCATACCCCGATAGCGGGAGAAGATGGCGCTCCACAATTTGCACAAATTATGTCAAAACTCATTGCAGTTTAGCTCCGCATGACGAACAAAATTTGTCATTAATCCCGACCGTAGCATTGCATGCAGGGCAGGCTTTAGATTTGTCAGGCAAGGCGCCTCTTGAAACATTATCCGAAGCTATGTAAGAGCGCTCCTTTTCTCGATGGTCTAAAATAGTCTGCCCTAACATAAGCCCCATCATTAGCTGCATGGAATCGCTGGAGCTTTTCTCGCCAGTAGGATGCGTTGCTAACAAGCTATTTGCCGCTTTATATATTAAATACTCCCGCTTATCCCCAATGATGTTCATGGCGACCTTATCTCCCAATGCCTGTATAACTTCCTGCGATGGCACCATGGCTATCACTTGTAAACTTAAAAGCTCCATCCCATATTGTTCCAGCGCTTTATTGACAAGCGTAATTAATTCTTTCGAAACTGCTGCTTGCGATTTGTTCAAAGATTCTAAATTTGGTACGACAGATAATGCTGAAGGGAAAAGCTCGGTTATTTGAGCCTGTATAAGGTTATCTAATTCCGCAATATCATAACTAGCCCTGTTTCCTACGAGCTTTAGAAAAACTTTCTCAGAATCACGGACTATGATATTATAGATTCCGTAAGCTCTTACAGGAACTGCGGGATACTCGGAAAAATCATAAATCACCGGCTGGGTCGTTCCCCAGCGCCTTCCGGCGAATACAGCATTTGAAAAAAACCAGATTTCAGCCTGAAGAGGGCTTTCAAAACCAAACTGCCAATTAGCTAACCGTGTAAGGATAGGAAAATTTTCTGTTTTAATCGCATGCGTGCCTTCCGGCAGCACCTCAGCAATCTGGCCTTTATATACGAATAATGCGCTTTGATTGGCTTTTACTATAATTTTCGTTCCTGAATATAAATCAGCGGTTCCAACAGGGGGTACCTTGGCGGCCACAAGAACTCCGCTTGGATCTTCAAATTCATAGATTCCCTTAAATATATACGATTGCTCATTTTTCGGGCTCATAAATACCTCCTTTTGGTAAAAAAAGAATAACACATATGGTTAATTCAGTCAAGATTATTTCTCATAGCGATAGATGGTTTCTCATAGATGCAGAGCTCATGTTAAAACGGCTTTATTTTCCGAAACCAGCGGCATGAAGCCAAGAATTGAATAAAATTTATTGTTTCATACGACTACTTTGGGATACATATATGCGCTTATAAACGATATGCCAAAAGTAGCAATAATAAGAATGGCGATATCAAAAGGAAGCCGTGATACATTTCCTGTAACCAGCAGAGCGCGAAGGCCGTTAACCATGTAAGTCAGCGGATTTATGGTGGCAATCGCCTGAAGCCAGGAAGGCATAATTGAAATTGGATAAATAGCATTTGAGGCAAAAAATAACGGTAAGGTGATAATCTGGCCTATACCCATGAAACGCTCGCGAGTTTTCACTATCGAAGCGATAATCATAGATAATCCCGTAAAAAAACTTGCGCCGAGCATCGTGATAAAAACTACGCCAACCGTTGAAAGAAGCGTGATTCGAAGATGGATCTGCAAAACAAGGGTAAAAATATAGATGATAATTGCCTGGCTCAATCCCCGGACGCCGGCTGAAATCATTTTCCCCCAAACCAGCGCCAGGCGAGGCGTTGGAGTAACCAGGACCTTCTGAAGCAATCCCATATCGCGTTCCCAGATAATTGCCAAACCATAAAATATCGAGACAAAAGTTATGGATTGGGTAAGGATACCGGGAGTGATAAATTGCAGATAGCTGAATCCTTCGGTTGGTATCGCCCGGATTTTACTCAATGCTTCTCCAAAAATACCCAACCATAAAATAGGTTGTATGGCACGGGTGATAAGTTCTGTTGGATCGTGGAGAAGTTTTCTCACCTCCATTTCCGCCATCACCCAAGTTTTTTTAATAAGTTGTAAGATATAATTCATCATGTTTAGCCCAATCTATGATGTATTAACCTTGTCCTTTTTATTTCACGAAAGTTACCGTTAGCCTGAAGTTCATTGCCGGTAAAGAAGATGAAAGCATCTTCAAGGGTAGCATCTTTTTTATTGGTTTTTTCTTTTAATTCCGAAATTGCGCCAATCGCGGCAATTTCTCCGGCATCCATAATCGCAACTTTGTCACAGGCATCTTCAGCTTCGTCCATATTGTGCGTAGAAAAGAAAATCGTTGTGCCAAAGCTGTCGCGCAGTTCCATAAGATGTTCCCAGATATGGCGTTTTGCGATAGGGTCAAGCCCGGTTGTCGGCTCATCGAGAAAAAGCAGGTGCGGATGATGTAACATGGCCTGTCCGACTTCAAGCTTGCGAATCATGCCTCCGGAAAGCGTTCGAACAAGTGAGCCAGCGTATTCTTCCAGATCAAGGAAGGCAAGTGTTTCTTTTATGCGCTCATTGCACTCACGATAAGAAACATCGTAAAGATGCGCCATAAGCATCAGGTTCTCCCGCACAGTAAGCGAACCGTCCACTGAAATCATCTGAGGCACATAACCAATAACTTTGCGTACTTCGGCCGGGTGATGGATTAGACTATAACCGTTTATAGTTGCGTCGCCGCTTGAGGGCAGAAGTAAGGTAATCAGCATCCTTATCGTAGTAGTTTTTCCTGCCCCGTTTGGGCCCAAAAAAGCAAAGATTTCTGATTGTTTAACTTCAAATGAAATATTTTTGACCGCCTGAACCTGGCCAAAATTCTTTGATAAATTATCGACTTTGATTATTATTTCATTCATATGTTAGACCCTCTGATGGAAACGGTTTACCGTGCCCCGGATAAATATTTTTGATATTAAGCTTCTTCAATTTATCTATGCTGCTTTCAAGTTCCTGAAAATTATCCACGTATATAGCGATACTCGGTTTTTTGTCGTTAACCAGGCTGTCTCCGGAGAAAAAATTGCCTTCATCGGTCAGTATTCCTATTGAGCCCTTTGTGTGTCCAGGCAGATGGACAATCTTGGCATTAAAACCGTATTCTACCAAACTTTGCCCGTCAGTTAAAAATATATCCGGTTTGAACTGATTAAAACTTATTTTTCGATGGCGCAGCCGTGAGATCAAAATCCTGATTTTTGCGGCTAATGTCCTGGCTTTTCGTTTTAAAAATACTCTTTTTTCTGCCATAAAAGCATCTGCCTTATGCATGGCTATCTCGGCTTTATATTTTTCCTGTAATTTAGCGCAATTGCCGGTATGGTCAAAATCTCCGTGAGTTATAATGACAAGTTTTAGTTTCTCGGGAAGACAACCGAGAGAATCTAATTTCGCTTCAAGATTCTCCCATTGCCAAGGCAGTCCGGTATCGATTAAAATAAAGCCATCTTTTACTTTAATCAAGAATGCATTTACAAAGCCGAGCTCAATGATTATAATTTTGTCATCCATATACACCTCATCATGATATATTAAAATTTATTTGTCTGGTGAAATATCTTGCTTGTCTTTGTCTATCCAGCCTTTCGTCACCCAGTATGCATATTCTTCCTGCCAATCATTTTTCCTGAACCTGATTATTTCCCGGAAATGTTGTTTGCTTTTTTCTATGATCGCTATTTGTTTTGGATAGATCTTTTTTTGTTTGATATCTGCGGACAGCTTTTTGCCTAATTTAAAAGCTTCCTTGATTTTATCTGCGCCGAGCTGCCTGGCGCTAGATATACCGCCGCAATATTGTGCTCCGCAAGTATGTGCATAATGTTTAAGGTAAGTCAAAACGTCTTTATTCCGTCCGCTTCCTGATGAAACAGCACCTATGACATATTTACCCGAAAGGCGTTTACAGTGAATGAAGTGCGCCGAACGGTCGAAAAGCGCTTTCATCGAGGCGGTAATCTGGTTTATATAGTTAGGCGAAGCCAGGATTATCCCGTCGGCATCCAGTATTTTTTTAAGGATATTTTTTACATCATCTTGCAAAGGACAGTTCAGAATATGTTTATGGCATTCTTCGCAATGTTTACAGAAAAGTATCCTGAAATCATCCAAATGAATAGATTCTGATTCAACCCCCTCCTGTGCAAGGCCTTTTACGGCTTCCTTAGCTAAAAGAAAGGTCATGCTCTTTTCTTTATGCGGGCTTGAAGAGATAAGCAAAATTTTCATTTTACTCCTCCTTGCTTTTATAAAACATTTTCTTATATAGATTAATCTATAAGGGGTACTTCTTCAGTACTCTTGACAGTCCTGCTATGTGGCAGAAATAAAATAAAAATTGTAACGAACAGGAACATTAACATAAAAATCAAGGATAAATCATTATAAGAAAGCATTGTTGCCTGACGGTTAATTAGATGGTCAAGAAATGAAAAAGTCCCCAGTCTGTCGCTAACAGGGCCATAGCCATTTTTATGTAAATATCCGGTAAAGGCATGATAAACATTTAAGAAACGGCCATGCGAAGCAGAGATATTCTCAACCAAATGCGAATGATGGAATTGGGTTCTACGCTCTAAGATAGTAACGGTTACGGCATAACCGATATTGCCGCCGATGCGCTGCATCAAGGTATAGAGGCTTGTCGCATTAGTCATATCCTTGTTGGCTATGGTAATTAAAGAAACTGTCGAGAGAGGGACAAATACAAAGGCCATCCCGGCTCCCATTAAAAGCAATATAGGAATTAAATTTTCAAAAGCAACATCGAGCGAAAGATGGCTTAATAAGGCATAAGACCAGCAACTAATAGCTATGCCGAAAATAATCAGCTTTTTGGCATCAATATGGTTATAAAGCCTTCCGGCAACCGGCATAAAAATAAATAAAGCAAACGCCCTGGGAAGCAGCGTCAGGCCGGATTGATAAGCGGAGTATCCTAATAAGATTTGCGTAAATTGCGGTAAAATAAAAGTTGTTCCGTAAAGCGCAATGCCGTATAACGCTACCACAGTAAAGCCTATAGCAAACGGTGCATTACGCAAGATGCGCAAATCAACTACGGGCTCATTTGCCCGTAATTCCCAAAAAATCAAAACAATCAGGGAAACTAGCGAAACTATTGACCAGCTTATAATAAATGAAGAATCAAACCAGTTTTTTTCCTGGCCTCTCTCCAAAACTATCTGCAAACCCGTAAGCCCGATTGTAAGGAATAATATCCCAAACCAATCGACTTTTTTAACTCCACGTTTCAGATATTCAGGATCATGTATATAATGATACGCTATCCATATTCCTATTATGCTAACAGGTATGTTGATATAAAAAATCCATGGCCAGCCGTAATGATCAATCAGCCAGCCGCCGACAATCGGGCCTAAGGCAGGCGCAAGCACCACTCCCATTCCGAAAATAGCCATTGCCATTCCATGCTGTTTTCTGGGAAAAGTTTCACGCAAAATGGCTTGAGAAATAGGTATCAGCGCGCCGCCGCCTATACCTTGGACTATTCGATAAATCAACATCTGCTGAAACGTTTTAGCTGTTCCGCATAAAACTGATCCAGCCGTAAATACAATAAAGGAAAATAGATAAAGCTTTTTTCTGCCCATTAAAGTGCTTAGCCACCCGGTCATGGTAATAATTATAATTGCCGCAATAGTGTAACTGGTAGCTACCCAGGTAATGGCAGATAAGGTTTGGGCAAAATTGCCCATCATGTATGGAAGAGCAACATTCACTATACTGGTATCCATGACAGATAAAAATGCGCCAAGCATAACTGCTGTCGTAATCATCCATTTATTTTTTACATAAGCTTCTCTTACGATATTCATAACTTTCTCGAATTATTAGAATGCATAAATTTATTTTGTTTTAATAGTGGGTATTACCGACATCCCTAAAGCAAGTGGATGCTGGGAGTCAGGCTCTTCGTCAAATACTATTTTGACCGGTACCCTTTGCACAATTTTTATATAGTTGCCGGTTGCATTTTCCGGAGGTAAAAGGCTGAATCTTGCACCCGTGCCCCTCTGTATACTATCGACATGGCCCTTAAAAACTTTTCCGGGATAAGCATCAATAGTTATGGTAACAGGTTGCCCTGGCAAGATATTTTTAAGGTCTGTTTCTTTAAGATTTGCGATGACCCATCTTTCTGGAGTTACAATTTCTAAGAGCATCTGGCCAATTTGCACAAAAGCGCCTTCTTCTACCGATTTCTCAGTCACCCTTCCTGTCGCCGGCGCATAAATTTTGGTATAAGAAAGCTCAAGCTTCGCCTGCATAAGCGCAGCTTTTGCCTGCTCGTATTCCGCGTTAGCTATACGCGCCTTGACCAGGACATGTTCCATATCTTGTTTGGAGATTTCGTCATTCAAAGTAAGTTTTTTGTAACGGCCAACATCCTCTTCTGCCTGGCTTGCTTTTGCCTGGGCTGCCTCGAGATTCGCTTCTGCCATTTTACAGCGCGTTTCATAATCGCGAGAGTCTATTTCGACTAAAAGATCGCCGGCTTTGACCTGTTGATTATCGTCAATGTAAACCTTTAAAATGTGGCCGGAGACTTTTGGGCTTATGGCAATGGCATGGCCTTCGATAAATGCATCGTCTGTTGAAGTATGAGACAAAGCATAAAAGTAATAACCTAGGCCAAAGACACATCCCGATACCGCTAGTATTCCTGCAAACAAAATAACCATTTTTCTTTTTGACGGTTCAGCTTTTTTTGGCGGTACGTTTAATTTATCGCTCATTTTATTCTCCTTTCTTTTTGACAAGCCTGAAGGCTTCAACGTTACCTAAAGCGGAATAAAGATTAACGCGGGCGGTATTATATTGAAAAAGCATAGCTACGTATTCCTGCCTGGCACGCGCAAGCACTGTTTGCGCATCAATAACCTGGATATTATCGCCTATGCCAGCTGAAAATAAATCTTTGCTCATATCTAATTCCCTTTTGGCTAAGCCAAGAGTTTTTTTGGCTGCTTTTACCTGTTTAATGCCGACAATGAGCGTTTGAAAAGCCAGGCGCACGTCTTCCTGCACTTGTTTAGTTAAATCATCATAAGTTAACTGGGACTGACGTTTGTTGCTCTCTGCTTCTTGTACCTCGCCTTTAATTAGTCCACTATCAAAGATAGGCATGTTTAAAAGTACTCCTGCTTCGCCCACATTTCGCAACGAATTATTCGGACTGTCTCCGCCTAAACCATAATCACCGGAAAATCCAACCTTGGGTAATCTTTCTGATTTAGCTTCTTCAACTTTCAGCTCTTGATGATGAATGCGTTCGCTGGCAATTTTAATTTCTGTTCTGTTTCGATTAGCGAAATCTATCCCCTCGCTAACAGAAAAAATATGCCCCAGCATGAGATCCATAGAATCGGTTAGTTTCAAACGTGTGCTTAGCGGTAGCCCTATTACGCGATTAAGTTCAATATAAGCTTTATGCAAATTCATTATAGCCTGCAAGTATCTGGCTGCTTCTTCTGCTTCGCGAGTTTCGAATCTTGTTACATCAATGCTTGTGGCTAAACCAGCCGCGTTTTGGTGACGGCCTAGTTTTAAGAGCTGCTTCGCCAAATCAAAGTCTGCCTTGGCAGCTTTTAAATCTGCTTCTGCGCTTAAAGCATTTAAGTATGCAAGGCTGACCGCTGACCTTACTTGTTTAGCTGCAAGTTCTTCGTCCAGTTGAGCTATTTTAGAATTAACCTGCTCGGCCCGAAACCGCTCTATCGCGCTTAAATCAAATATTTGCTGCACCAGTTGAATTCTGCCGTCAAAAGAATTATAAGGCCCGATAGTGCCCCAGGAAGGAAAACCCATAGCTGAAAGGTTTTCTTTAAAAACCCGCGATTGCTGTAAATTAAGCAATACATGCGGCAAAAGATATGAAACTGATTGTAAAACTTTTCCTTTAGCCTGTTCAGTTTTAGCCTTAGCTAAAAGAGTGGTGAGGTTGTTTTTTAACGCCAGCTCCGTAGCGCTTTTTAAGCTCAAAGAAGTATATTGACCCACAAATGATTTTTTATTATCACTGTTTTCAGAAATATTTTTTGATGCATTAGCTGTTGGTAAAAATAAAAATGACATTAAAAATAAAAAGATGATAAATTTACTTTGCATAAAATAATTATCCTGGATAGTCCTGCCGGAAATTTCAATTAGATTCAGTTTTTTTCTTATCTTTGTACAAATCAAAGATTTTCAGCCTTAATTTAATCAATATATCATTTAATTTATTCCTTTCATCATTGCTTAAATCCGAAGCAAGCCTCCTCATTTCTAAGTAGTAAGATGGGAGAACGGAGTTAAGCAGTTCTTCGCCATTTTTGGTAATTTTTACAATACTCAGGCGGCGGTCATGCTGCGAATCCTGCCGTTTGACTAAATTTTTACGCACAAGACTATCTACCAGGCCAGTCACGTTGGCACGGCTAACCAGCAATAAATCGCTTAGTTCTTTATGAGTACATCCCTTTTTATCGCTGCGGCTTATAATATTTAAAATATTAAGAGCGGAACGCGAAAGGCCCGTGTGTTGAATTTTAGAAGCAAAATGATTAGAAATTACATCGTAAGTATAAACCAAATTCAGGAATGCTTCGACTGAAGGCCAATGAAACCATTTGTATTTCCTGCCGTAATTCTGCAGCCTGTCCCAATAGTAAATTGCACGTTTGTCTTCGGTTTTCTTTTCTATTTTTTTCATATCTTGCCTCCTTTTTAAAGGATATATTAAAAAAATCTATTTGTCAATATCCTTAATGTTAAGATATTAACTAATATTAATATAACCTTAGATAGCGTTTAAGGAATATTTTTTAGCGGCGGTGGGGAAACCTGCCCATAAAGCAGCTAAAACGCAAGGGAAGGGAGGTTATAGTTTAGAAAAATAGGTTTAAATTTGCGCAGAAATTGAAATATTTTAGGCATTAGCGGGGCGATTCCCGAACCAAATTTGTCCGTTTAGCCAGGCATTCTTACTTTGGATGCTTACGGAACGCTCCTTGCATAAAATCTCTGAATCCATCAATAGAAAATACATATTTCAAAAATGAGATTTCCTTGTTAATTTCATCTTTTAAATTCACTAAACCACGATGCCTTAGTTCTTTAATTTCGCCGCCATCCAGCCATATGCCATTGCATTTAGGGCAAACATCAACATTGATTTCATGTATCCCTTTATGTTTTTTACGAATTAATTTAGTGCCATCTGCACAACGGGGGCATATACTTTCTTTATTGTCGAATTCTTCCTTAAGCTCCGCTGCTTCTTTTCCGTCTAGTTCTTCTCTATCAATATCAAGGAAGTCAAAATCTTTGGCATCCGCTTTGATTACTTTCTCAAGTTCGCCGTTATCAAACCAGATGCCTTCGCAAACAAAACATACATCCACCTTGCAATCTTCAACAATTTTTTCCTGTAATTTACCCAAGCATTTTGGACAATTCATACCCCATCCTCCTCGAACAAATTATATGCTCAAAATTTTACTTCGGGAACTGTTTTTGCCTTTTCTTCGGCTTTAAAGTATTCTGTGGCAACTTTATAACCAAACATTCCAGCAACAACATTACCGGGGAATTTCCTGACAGTGATGTTATAATCTCTAACAGTTTCGTTATATCTCATTCTTTCTACGGCAATACGATTTTCCGTGCCGGATAGTTCGTCCATAAGCCTTAAGAACGTTTGGTCTGCTTTTAAGTTAGGGTAATTCTCAACAACTAAAAGTAATCGCGATAATGCGCTATCCATGGCTCCTGCTGCTTTCACTTTCTCATCTACTGTGCCGGCTTTTGCCCATTGAGACCGCGCAGCAGTAACGTCTTCAAAAACAGACTTTTCATGCGCGGCATAACCCTTAACAGTGTTAACTAGATTGGGAATTAAATCATTACGCCGCTGGAGCTGGTTCTCAACCTGCGCCCATTTAGCAGTTATAGTCTCGTGTTTAGTAACAATGCTATTATATAACCCAATACACGGCGCGATAATTAATATCCCTATAGCTGCCAGAACTGCTAATACAATAAGAAATGTTCTCATCTTGGCTACCCTCCTTTCTATACAAAGACTTAGAATCCTCCGCCGGCGCCGCCACCACCACCGCCTCCGCCGCCAAAACCTCCAAAACCACCTCCACCCCCGCCAAAACCACCGCTTCCAAAGCCGCCTCCGCCGTAAGTACCATAATATCCTCCGGGATAATTTCTCCCGCCAAGATATTTATCGGTGGTAAACACGGGTATCAGAGTAATTACTAAAAATATGATAAAAAATATGAGCTCGGGTGGAAAAGCTATTGGCTTTTCAACATATTGCAATTGAGCGGGATTACCAGATGCACTTAAAGTAATGTTGCTATTCTTGGCAATAACACTTGCGATAGCTTTTACGCCTTCGTATAAGCCTTTGCTGTAATTGCCTTGTTTAAAATAAGGCACCATGTAGTTGCGCCCAATTTCACCGCAAAGCCCGTCAGGTAAAATCCCTTCTACCCCATAACCGGTTTCAATGCGCCAACGGTGTTCTTTTATGGCTAAAAGAATCAAGACACCGTTATCCTTGCCTTTCTTGCCTGGTTTCCAATTGTCAAAAAGTAACCTTGCATATTCCTTTTCATCGTAAGGCGCAATAGAATTAACTGTAACTACTGCGATTTCCGCAGTAGTTTTTTGTTCCAGCTCTTCAATCAAAGAAGTTATTTTCTCGCTGGTTCCTTTATCGATAACATTTGCAAAGTCATTGACCCAGCCTGCCGGTTGGGGGACATTTTCGGCATAACCAAAGAATGGTGCGATAAGAAAAAATAAGCTAAGAAATATTTTGCGCATTTATTTATAATTTATCGACTATATTGACTACTGATTCCAATTCTTTCACAAAACTAATGAATAATTGCTCTATTTCCTTCCCGTTTAATTTAGTCTGCTTGTTTTTAGCAGCTAATATTTTATCCCATATCTGGATATCGATTTTAAACTCAGAGGCTAATTCTTTTAAAACTTCGGATTTTAAATAAGCTGGTTTTTTACCTTTTATGCGTAAAACATTACGTAATATATGCAAAACTGAGGTGCAAGAAATAAATAACAAACTGCGCAGGGCGGGCATATTATCATTGAGAAAAAGATAGGTTTGCCTTAGCTTAATAAGCTTTACTTTTAACTCTTGTTCGCACTGGAAGCGCAAATTGCGTATATCCACATGAATATCTTTTAGAACATCTTTGCCGTATAAAACAAAATAATTTTCCTGCATATCAAGAAATTCTATAGGGAAAATATCGGTAGAGTTGGCAATATAGTCTTCGGTAAGAAACAATGTTTGGATCATTTTAAATTTACGTACCAAGTTTGTTGATTTTTTTATTGTTTCTAAATCAGTATTTTTCAATACCACAAGCACATTTAAATTGGAATGCCTATCTACGAATTCTCCGCTTGCTGCACTTCCATAAAGAATAAGCGACAGCAGTTCTTCCTGATAGATATCTTTGAAGCCTTGAACAAACTTCTGAAGAATTTTTTTATACTGGTTAGCTATTTTTAGTTGTTCCATAATACCTCCTTTAAAAAATAATGGTAAGCGGGAAAGAAATTGAAATATATTTAATTATAGCACGCTTCGAGTTTTTCTGAAAATAAATTTAGCTTAACGTTTTATACTAAGGTTATCCCCTTGCTTGCCGTCGTTGCGCTAATTATTTTACCCTACGAAATATTTTTGTTATTTTAAGAATCGCTCCGGTAAGGCTTTTTTTGCGGGGGCTTACCTCAGCAAGCACATTTTCTATCTCTTTGCCGACTTCGACATTGATTGATTCGGATTTCTTTACTTCAAGCACCTGCGATGGATAAACGCTTCTGTGTCCGGTAATAAGGAAACTTACGACGCAGGCAACGGTTGCGTATGGCGCAATATTTGTTCCGAACAATTCCATCGCCATAATGCTTGCCGCAATCGGCGTATTGGCTGAACCGGCAAGAACACTGACCAAACCTATTGCCGCAAAAGTAGCCGGGTTTAATCCGAAAATAGAAGCAAATAAGCTTCCGGAAGTCGCTCCAATGAAGAAAATAGGAGTTACGATTCCTCCGCTACCGCCAAACCCGAGGGTTGTGCTTGTGTAAATAATTTTTAAAATAAATGCATACCATGCTGTTTTGATGCCGCTTAAGGTATTTTGTATCGTATTTAAACCAAGGCCCAGATATTCTTTTGAAGATATAAAAGTCAATCCAACCAGGAAAGAACCGCCGGCAAGGCCTTTTAGAGGCTCCCACCACCTTAATCGCTTGGCTAATTTTTGCGTGCGTTCTAATATTTCAATTAACAGGACTGAACATAATCCAAAGAAAATACCGGCGAATATAACTTTGATAAAAAATTGATTGCTGAAAACCGGAACAAAAGTTATGGGATGGTAAAAGTAGGTTATGCCCAAAGATGATGAGACGTGATAGCTGATAATTCCGGCAATAAAAGAAGGGAGCAAAACATCGTACAAAATAGCGCCTATAAATAAAACTTCTACGCCAAAGATAGAACCGGCGATAGGCGTCCCGAATACGGAAGCAAAACCGGCGCTTATACCGCAAATTACCAATTTTTTCCGATCCTTGTCGCCAAACTTAAGAATGTCGGAAAATATCGAGGAAAGTCCGCCGCCGATTTGAGCACAAGGCCCTTCCTTACCGACCGAACCGCCCAATGCCACAGTAATTATAGTTGCTACCAGTTTTACCGGAACAACGATAGCCTTTATCTTGCCGGCATGCCTGTGAATGGCTTCTATCACCTTTTCTGTTCCGTGCCCTTCGGCATCCGGAGCGAGATATTTAATTATTAATATGCTAAGAAATAGCGCGATTGGAAGCAACAAAAAGTAATAGGGATATTTTTCAGTAAATGCTATGCTCCAATTTAATATTTTCAGAAATATTGTCGTGGATAACCCCACGATTATTCCTGTGATGGCGGCAAGAATAACCCATTTAATTACGCTGATAAATAAAATACTTTCTTCTTTTAATCTTCTGCGCATTTTTACAAGTTTTATAGATAAACCATATCTTTGTCGTTATACAAGGTAAGAAATAAAAGCATATACTCTTTAAGGTGCCGCGTCAATAAAAAGTTATTGCGCACATGCTCTCTGCCATTATCGCCTAATTTTTTGGCATAGTCAGGGCTGTTTAAAAGCTGTTTTAGGGCGAATGCCGCTCCGTCAACCGAATGGCACAGTAATCCGGAATATTTATGTTTTATCTGTAAAGGTATGCCGCCTACGGCAGATGCCACAACGGGTTTTGCTTTCCAAAGAGCCTCCGTCACGGTTAAGCCAAATCCCTCTTTTAATGATTTCTGGATAATAATAGTTGCCGCCCTTTGCAAGGCATTAACTTCTAAATCGTTTTGCGGCAGAAGCAAAGCATGGATATCCTTATCTTCTTTTGCTTTTTCTTTAACTTCCTCAAAAACTTTTATCCCTTCGGGGTCATCTTTGGCTCCGCCACCGGCCAGAATTAACTGGCAATCATTGTATTTCTTTACCTGCTTGTAGGCAGCAATCACGCCAAGAGGGTCTTTTAACCGATCAAACCGGGAAATTTGCGCAATAATAGGTTTGTCTTTTGTAATACCGTATTTTTTTAATACGCCGTTTATCACATCTTCGGGGAGCTCTTTATTCTTATCGCTCAATGGATCGATAGATGGCGAAATAAGAAATTGCCGTATCGGCAATCTCTGCGAAAAACTTGGCGAAGAAAAAACAGCAGCGTCATACTTTATTACGAAATCTCTTAAAAACCCCCATACCCGCCGGTTAGGATTAGACACATCGATATGACAACGCCAAATCCATTTATTGCTTCCTTTCTTTTTTATTAAGGCTATCGGCTGCGGATCATGGACAAAAACTATGTCGCCATAAATATTAGTCTGTGCAATATTATTGCTGCTTGCCTCCATAAAAATATCGAAATCATGAGACCGTATTTCTTCATTTAAACCATGAAGGGCGTTGTGAAACTTTTTTGTTACTTCAAAGAACTGCTCACCGCCCTTAATAACATCCCAATGCGCATCTACGTTTAATTCCTGTAAAAGCGGGATTAAGCGGTTAAGGATTTCTGCGACGCCGCCGCCAACGGCAGTAGAATTAATATTCTGGATGGCTTTACCTTCTAACTTTTCGGCAAGCAATCTTAAATCATCAATGACATTTTGACCGACAATAGGGGTATAATCCTGGAGTTCAATCATTTTCTTAACACAAATTAAGCTTGCGTTTAGCGTAACTTGCCTTGTTCCACATATCACGCATCACCTGCTACGCGTTGCCTGCGACGTGATGCTATATCGCTTTCTTAATCATCTCAATAAGCTTATTGCGCAAACCTTCCAAAGTGCGGGTATACGGATCTAAATGCGCAATGCGCCGCGCCAGTTCCTTATTCCCAAGAGAAGTCTCTATCCAGTTTGAAAAATCATTTGTGTGTCGCTCAAGCCTTAAACGCGCCTCAAAAACATGAAAGTATATCGAATCAATGCTTATTTTTTCTAAAATATCCAAAAATTCTTTTAAATCGTATGCGGTATATTTGGTAGGCAGGATAAAACTGACTGATTTGATAAAATGAAATTCTTCCCCTTCGCTGGCAAATTTTAATTTTGATAATTTATTATTTTCTAAATGCTCTTCAATGACACTGACTATTTCTTCCCGCAAACTATGGATGGTTACGAATTGAATAGTATCAATACTTGCTAATTTTTCACCCAACGTATCTTCTCCTAAAACTTCGGTTACCCAATAAGCAAAATCATTGGGAGGCTCCGGGGACAAATATTGGTGCTGCTGCAAAAATCTGTGCGTATGGTGATAAATACAAGAGCCGGGAACGCTTTTAATAAGTTCCAGAAGTTGCGACAGATTAGAAGCGCGCAATCCGGTTAATCCTGACAAATGAAGCCTGGTATGAAATTGAAACGGTTCTTTCGCTTTTATTAACTCTTTCATTATTCAATAGTGCTGCAATACTTTAGTATTTGTTTTAACGCTCTTGCAACTTCCTGCGTAGATTTAAGATAATATTCGGCATGAGACTCTCCAGACGAACCCACAAACACAGTAATACCTCTTTTTCTTAAAGCACGAAAGGCATCTTCATCGGTGGTATCGTCTCCAAAATAAAAAGGCAATGCTTTTCTATTTTTATTAGCAAATTGCTGCCTGGCTAAAAGCCAGAGTATAGCCTTGCCCTTATCCCAAGTTATCGGCGGCCTTACCTCAAATACCATCTTACCGGCTTTTACCTTTATTTTATCGCCGGCCAGATGCGTGCTTACGGTTTCATGAAAAATAGTTTTTACATCGGGAATATCTCTTTCGTTAACACAGCGATAGTGAAGGCTCAACGTCAGCCCTTTATCCTCGACAAATGCACCGTCAACCTTAGAAAGTTTTTTGTTAAGTTCTTCTTTTATTGAACTAAGTGTAGCCGGGAATTTAGGATGAATCTTGGCCTCAAATTTTATTTTCGGGCCGTAAATTTCAAGGCCATGGTTTCCAACGTAAATAATTTTCTTAATTCTTACCCTTTTTTTTATGTCTTTTATCCTGCGGCCGCTGACAATAGCTACTTTACAATTACGATTCTTCGCTAAATTTATAAGCAACCTCTTGGTTTTTTTAGTAAGAAAGGCCCTCCCCGGTCTGTCAACAAGAGGAGCCAACGTACCATCGTAATCCAAAAAAAGAAATATAGTTTTACCAGCTAAAACTTTTTTAAGTTTATCGCAAATTGCAAGAAAATGCTTCATGGTTTATAAATGTAATATTAAATCTTTTTTAAAGCAGTTAACTCAGTGATAATGCTTCCAGCCCAGCGATAAATATTATTTTCTGAAATAATATTTTGCATGTTTTCCATGCGCCGCTTTTTTTCTTCAAGAGGCATTTCAACTGCAAATTTTATGCTGTCGGAAAATTCTTCTATGGAATAGGGATTTATCTGGATAGCGTCCGTTAATTCCCTCGCTGCGCCAGTGAAACGGCTTAAAATCAAAATTCCCGACAAATCTTTCTTATTGGCGACATACTCTTTGGCAACGAGATTCATGCCATCATGAAGAGAGCTCACGATACAAAGATCGGAAAGCGCATAATAAGGTATGATTTCTTCCGGAGAAAAGTGCCGTTTAAGATATACTATGGGCTTCCATTCCCCATCCTGATGTTTCCAATTGATCCTATCAACCAGCTCATCAATTTCGGCAATTAAGTCATGGTAGCGTTTTATGTGGGTACGGCTTGGCGCGCCTATCTGTATAAAAATAAAGTGGTTTTTATACTGCGGATATTTTTCTAAAAACCTGTCTACGGCCATCAGCTTTTCGGCGATGCCCTTTGTATAATCTATCCTGTCTACGCCTACGCCGACTATCTTTCCTTCCAATTTTAATTCTTTCCTGATTTTCTCTAATTGTTCATGATCAATTTTTTGCTCTTTGCCAATATGATAATCTATGCTTATAGGAAAAGCCCTGACGAAGGTTTCTTTACCGAAACGCACCACGCTGAATTTTTCCGTATCCACGCGCGATTCAAGCAGCCGGTTTGCGGTATCAAGAAAATTATTGCAATGGCTCTGCACGTGAAACCCTATCAAATCACAGCCGAGCATGCCGCTTAAAATTTCTTCTTGGTATGGACAGACCGAAAACGATTCAGGCGTAGGCCAGGGGATATGCCAGAATAATGCAACAATTGCCTCCGGCCGTTTTTCTTTAATCATTTTTGGCAAAAGTGTAAAGTGATAATCCTGGATAAACACGAAAGGATTTTTCTTTGGTAATTCTTCCAAAATGCTTTTGGCAAATTTCTGATTCACTTCTTTATAAGTTTGCCAATCGCTTTCCCGAAAAATTGGCCGTGTATGGGTATTATGGCAAAGCGGCCAGAGGCCTTCATTGGAAAAACCGTAATAATACCCTTGTTCTTCCGCTTTAGAAAGCCAGATCCGTTTTAAAATATATTGATTATTTTCCGGAGGAACGCCCAGTTTATCTTTAGAATTAACGAACTGCTTATCGGCGCTACCCCCGCCGTGGGCAATCCACGTCCCGCCGCAGGCAGCTAAAATAGGGTGTATCGCAGTTACAACGCCGCTTGCCGGCCTGATACATTCTACAAAACCCAGAACTTCATCGACAACATGCATGTAAGGCTCGCGGTTTGATACTACAAAAAAAGCGTTGTCGCCTAATTTTGCATGAATTAAATCCCGCAATTTGGCTTCTGTCCACATTTCTGTTTTATTAAAACGCGCGGCTGCTTCATCAGAAACCGTTCTGCGGGCGACGCGTAAACTCAAGGCAACCTGCTCAACCTCGCTGGCCAGTTTGCCTAACTCCCCTTTTTCTTTTATGGGGTGCTTTGCGTCTGTCTCACCTTTCTGAAAACGGTTAAACCATTCCGTAAGGCGCTCTATCGGTAAAACGAAAATCTGCCTATGTAGAAAAATTGAGATAATTATAATGGTTATAACTATAACGATTAAGGTAATACTTAGGCGTTTCCAAAGATCGGCTATACGCGTAAACACATAGGAAGTATCATTGATGACTTCAACTAAACCCAAAACCTGCTCTTTGCTATCGGTTATAGGAAGAATATAACTGTATACTGTGTAATCTTTAAAATTTTCCAGCTCGCCGCGGGCAGTCTTATTATTTAATACTTCTTGAATATATGGCTTCGGTTTGTTTTCCCAGTCGGTAAATCGTTTGGTAATTGCAATTATCTGCCCTTCTTTGTTATATATGACACAACCCTGCAATCGTTCACGAGCCTCGAACCTCTCAACAAGATAATTGGCGGTTTTGAGATCGTTGTTTTCCAGAACCTGCTTCACTACGATATCCATACTTTCGGCAACGATTCGGCTTTTACGTTGCAGATCATCAAGCAGTTTCTCCTCCTCAAAGCGAACTTGGAAGATACCAAAAATGGTAAACGCCGCAGAAACAATAATAAGAATTGGCAAAACAAACAAAAGAATTCTTCTCATCGTATTTGCTCCTTATGAAGCAGGAATTATATTCATTCCTCGCGGGCTATCCCAGATGGGATGACCCGAGGGATAAATGCCTTTTTGGGATTTCTGCTCAGGAGGAAGCCACGGACTTTAGTTCGTGGGGCTTCACTATATAAACATATACAAATTGTCTACCTATTCTAAGTGGACAACAGAAGTATGTTTTATACATTATCGAATGGATGAACGATAATATATGGCGATATTAATTTTTTTTAACAAGATTACTTAATTGTTCATTTAGATTCCAATTAATGGGTTTTAATTTCGGCATAAACCAGTTTGCACCGTTTTTAATCCAGTTTTGACTAAATGCATCTTGGCTAGCGACATCATCAAATCCAAACTCAAAACCGCAGCAAGGACAGATTTCATGTGAAGGCAGGTTTTGTCTATTGTAAGGCTCTTCCTTTAAACCTTTAAAACCACACACTGGACACATATACTTATTTTTACTCATTGCTTTAGCCAATATTGGTAATTGGCTTTAAAATACGTCCTAATTCTTCCATTGCGAGCCATAACTGCAAATTCGCCAGTACTTACCTTGTAATGCAAAATATCGCCATTATCTCTTCTTTTCTCTAAGATATCGTTTCCAGGAGAAGCGTCGAGAAGACTCTGTGCGTTTTCTAAATACTGCTCTTGGGTAATATTGCCGAATTGATAACCGTGTTTCAAATAGTGCGCTTCGAGTTGGCCTGGTGCAAAGTTACCTGCCTTGGCACTAGAAAGATGGTTAGCATTATCTTCTGAAATAGGTGATGATACAACATTCTGCTTGGAACATGAGAGTACAAATGTGCATAAAAAAATAAAAAATAAAAATCTAAATCTAAGCATAAATTTTATGAGTTAGAATATCTTCATTTGTGATTTTTTAATTATATCATTCTATTTCTTTTCGAAAAGAAGAATGATGAGGTGATTCTCGTCAGGGCAGACTATCGCACGAGGGTCTCTCCTCTCCGTTTACAGCTCTTTGAAAGTTAGAATGGCTTTCTTTATCCATTTCGAATAACAGAGATATGGTACAATAAAGAGGCACTCTTGATGCTGGCATTAAAGGCTAGAGGGTAACATAGCAATCTATTAATAGTCAGCTATTAATTAATAATCAGCGCTTCTTTAATATAGTCAAGAAAACCTATTCTGGCGTGAAGAAATTAAAGAAATAACAAAAAAGCTAAAAACAAATAGCAAAGAATACAATAGTATTTTATTCGCCACTTGATAAAAATAATGGAAATTAACTGGTACATTTTTCATGATTATGATTTGCTTAAAACTATTATCTATCTTTACCATATTTGTCCCTATTCTTAAAATGTGACATACGTTTATTCATTTTTTCTTCAAATTTTTTGAATTGTTCGGGGGTCAATATTTTTCTTACCTCTAGTATACGCTCTAACCTGTTATCAAACATTTGCGCTTGCAGTTCTTTGAGTTCATTATTAGTTTTATAAATTGCCTGCATGTCTAATTCGTTCTTCTCCAGCTCCTGACGAAGCAAATCCATGTTTTGATGGATTTGTGAAAACAAAGCTTTGGTTTGCTCTCTATGTTTATCTTTATTTGCTTCCAATAATTTCCTTTGTTCATTGTTTAAACCAAGCTCGTCATAAAGCTGTTTTCGTTTTGTATCCATTTTTTGCAAGAATGAACTTTTCTGGCCATTCGCCGGCGTTGGCGAAGCCGCATAGCCTGCAGGCACAGATACGCTTAATGCGGCAATAGTTAGAATAGCAAGCAAATTTAACTTTCTCATGGATATTTTTTCCTCCTCTTAAAATTATAAAAAATATTTTTCAACTAAAGTCCCAAATCCATTATCATTATTCAAAATGGTGCTAGCAGGCGCCTCCATCGAATAAATGGAATATTCAGCCTGTTCTTCCATACTAATTTGCGAAGTTTCTTTATTGGCAAATTTCAAAACACCAAATAATACAATAATGAGCGTTGCTATCGTTATCGTCGACATGACTAAAACTGGTTTGGGTATATAAAAAATACCTTTTAACCTTTCTTTTAAATTGGCGGAAAATCCTATTTTTTCTTTTTGGCCGGCGAAGATTGACGCTTTTATCCGCTCCCAAATAAATTCCGGCGGCGTATTCTGTTTTGTATTGATAAATGGCTCAACTGCAGCCTTTTTTACTGCCGTAAAAAAATCTCTACATTCCCTGCAATAAACAAAATGGGATTCAAGACATGTTTTATCTTTCTCACACATTTGATTATCAATATAATCGGTAAGAATTAATTCTTTGATTTTTTTACAATTCATTTCCTGCTACCTCTTTTCTAAGGTTCAATAATTTCTCTCTTGCTCTCTTTAACCTGGTACGCACGGTATTGATATTGATTTTCAGTGTGTCAGATATCTCCTTGTAACTTAATCCCTCAAAGCTTCTTAAAACTATGCAGGTTCTTTGATCCGGATCGAGGGCTCCCAGGAGCGAATTGATCATTTCCTCCTGTGCGGTGTCTATCTTTTCTATCTGCGGTGCTTGAAATTTATCTGTTGTTTGAATCAAACTATTACTGTATTCCTTTAATTTATTTTTTTCTTTAGTCATTTTATTAATATGATTGATTGCGCAATTTACCGTAATCCTATAAACCCAGGTTTTAAAAGAAGAATGAAAACGGAAATTTTTAAGATTATGATAAATGCTTAAGAAAACTTCCTGTACAACCTCTTCAGAATCCTGCCTGTTATTCAAAATACGCAAGGCAACGTTGTAAACAAACCCGGAACTTTCTTTATAGATATCCTCAAATGCCCTAAGATCCCTCTTTTGAGCTTTTATCAAAGTTTCCCTGGTAATATTTTGCATTGGTATTTTCGCTAACCTTAGATAAGCCGGCCCGGTAAAATTTCTTTACTGCATTAATATATTTGACCATAATATAACGCAATTAACTGGTAAGTAAAGCTTATTATAAATCCCTATTCATCCTTTATTGGAAGCCTCCGATAATATAGTTATCGAAAGCTTCCAGGATCATACTCTTCGTTATTTTTCCACCGGTTTCTGATGCAAATCCCTTCCATGCCAAAATCTTTCCTTCATACCTGCAAATCGCATCTCTTTTAATTTTTTATTCTGTTCCAGAGTCAAAATCTTTTTGAGATTTGCATAAGCCTGGATATCGTCTTTAACTTTTTCGGCTTTAGCGGCGTATTTCTTGTCGATGAGTGAATTTACAGTATTGAGATCGATGTCATCTTTGCCCGTTGCCTCTCTTGTATCCAAGGCCAATGATTTAATGTCTGCATCATCCTTTATGAAGCTTTTTTTAAGATTGTAATCGAGCGTCTTTATCTTTTGTATTTGTTCATCGCTTAGGCCCAATTCGTTGGCTTTCATCAGAATTAAATGCGCTTTGCGCAAAAACATTCCTTCGTGATCTTTATCAAACAATGTCCTGCCATATTTCGGTGTAAAATTGCATTCGCCAGAATTTTTTTCTGCAAAGGCTAATGGAGAAAAAAATGCCATCGCACAAAACATTGCAACAACAGACCTAATAACATATTTCATGACTTCCTCCTTTTTTGTTTACTAACCCCTATTTACCATACAAAACTTTTAATTGGTCAACTGTTGGGTAACTTTCATAATATTCTCCCTGCGGCCCAATATAGCCATTGCCCCGCTGTATCAAGTTAACAACGGTATAGCTACCGTTGGAATTGGGAACATTTACGGCCAGCGCATTTTTTTGTATTATCGGAAACATTAACGAAACAGTCTCCATTGCTAGTTCTTGGGAACCAGGAAATGCAAGACCGATGATAGGCAGAATGAATATGGCTCCGAGAGAATCAAGTGTCCCGGATTTGCTTAATCTTGTGCCAACATACATAGATATTGGATGATAACCGTTCTTTTGAGCTGTTACATAAAGCGGGTGATCACGGGGAACTATAGTTTTTACGCTTCCGCTGCCGACGTAAAAACCATTGATGAATATCTGGGCATCGGAAGCGTTTGTGTTGACATTAAATTGTTGCGTCGAAGGAGCAAACGCTGAACAGCCGGTCAACAGAAAAGTCGATACACTAAGAATTGTTAAGAATGTATTTCTTTTTACTTTAAACATAAGCTTTTCATACCATTAGTTAATTGAAATGTTATTTACCGTACAAAACTCTTAATTGTTTAACCGTAGGATGCCCTTCGTAATACTCACCTTGCGGCCCTAGATAACCAGTTTTATGTTTTGTGAGCGTAACCGCGGTGTAGGTACCATTTTGATTAGGAACGTTAACGACTACTGTATTTGGATTATGAGCTTGCAGCTGAGCAACAGGAACAGTTGCAGTTTGGGGCTGCACTACAACGACTGGCGCCGGTTGAATCACTGGTGGCGCCATGATAACGTAACCATTTGGGTAGCTTTGGTAATAATAAGTGCCATCGTAATAATAAGGGGCGTTACCGGTATAGACAACCTTATAATGAGGCGGGAGAGAAGCAACTACAGCTCCTACAGTTAAAGCGCTCACTGCTACTCCGCCCCAGAACCAACCATCCCTGTGCCATCCTCCGCCATGCCAGTAATATCTGCCACCGTGCCCCCAAGCAAAGGCGTTAGAAGAAGATAGTAAAAATGCAAATACGAGTATTGCAATTATCCAAATTTTGCTTTTTAAAATCTGTTTTGCCATGTTTACCCCCATTAATAATGTTTGCCTAACTGTTTTGAGAAAAAGCGTTTTTTAGACAAGTGCGATATAAAGCAATAGTAAAATACTAACTATTAGGTAACTCATTATAGATGTATGGTTTTTTATTTTGAATCGTCTTGGCTACCTGTATTATCGCTTGAGTTATTTTTGTCTGAATTATCGCTATCTTTTGTGTTTTCGTCTGTATTCTTCTGCTGATCATTTTTAATAGTCTCAAGATTACTTAAGGTATCGTTTACGTCTTGGCTTGAATCAACTATTTGATTTTGTTCGTTCATATCGCCGTTATTAAAAGTATTATCTGTGTTATTATCTTCTATATTTTGAGCATAAATTTTTGGTAATAATACCGACGCAGCACAAACCATTGATACTAACAAATTGTCCATGATAAGTACCTTGATGTTTTCATTTTGCCTCCTTTTTAATATAATTTGAGCCCTTTATATTTTGTTTCTTGGTTCTTTTATATTAGACAATCCAAAATAAAAAAAGTTCCCGTATTGTTAAATATTATTAATTACCTATAGATTGTTAGCATAGATGTAACGGTTTTCCTTGGACGAGCAGAAATATTACCTACGAGGATATCTTCTCTACAAACAGCTTTTAGAAGATTGGAAGGCTTTCTTTATTCTTTTCGAAACTCCGAAATATGGCGCAACAAAAATTAAGGCCCTGGTCACGTTAAGTAACCAGGGCCTTAACCTTCTCTCCTCTCACTTGGAGACGAGAAAGACTGGGGTCCCACTCGTATGCCACGAAGGGAAACCTCTCCTTGTCTACAGGTATGTATTATAGGGCTAAACGTGGTGATTATCAAGAAATTAGCGGTTTAGAGAGGTGATTTCCTCGCGAAATTTGTCCAATTTGTCCGTTATTTTTTGTCTATAAATCACCTAACTCTCTGGATTGCTAACAGATAAGCGTGTCTATTCATTTTAAGATAGACATTATATTTGAAAAAACCATATTTAAGAAAATTAATCAAACGGTTAGTTACTGCAGTTTTTAATATCCTATTGTTTCCTTATCAAGATAATTGAGCTTTAACAGAATCGCGCAATTTAGTAAAATCGCTGGAGAGCAAATTATGGGTTTCTATTGGCGCAAGCACTTCTATAACACAGGAAATTTTAGTCGTAAATCTCCAGCTTCCTTTGGGAATGGCGTCTCTGGTCCCCTTGATCAACACCGGCAAAATGGGAACTTTTTCTTTGATCGCAAGTTTAAATGCGCCATTTTGAAACTCTCCTATTTTCTCTTTTACGCTTCTGGTCCCTTCGGGAAAGAATACCACCGATACTTTTTTACGTAACCATTCCCCAGCTTCCGTGTAAGCTTTCTTGATGCTTGAGAAATCACCGCGCTCGATCCGGATATGGCGCGCAAGTAACATATTCCACCCCAGCACCGGAATTTTGAAAAGGCTATCTTTGGCTACCCACTTAAATTGCATCTTGGTCTTATACATTAATACAATATCAGCCAAACTCTGATGGTTAGACACAATGACATATGTCTTTTTATGATCTATATTATCAAGGCCTTTTATTTGTACGTTCCAATAAGGATTCAACGCAATAACTGCATCTGCCCACCAAAAACACTGAGCGTGAACAATTTTACGCTTACGGTCAAAAGGATAGAGCAATATAGACAATAACGCCATCGCCAAGAACAAGATAGCAATCAAAGCAGCCCCTACAATCCATATTATCACCGACTGTATCGACTGTTTGAAGATTAACCAGGAATTACTTACGGCTAGAATGCCATCCTTATTCATTTGCTATACGAATGTTGATAGCGTTTGATCCTTTTGGGGTTTTTTTCGTTTCGAATTCCACTGCCTGGTTTTCGGCCAAGGCTTCAAATTGGACATCAATTAAACTGTTCTTATGAAAAAATACTTCGTTGCCGTCCGTATCGCTGATAAAACCAAAACCGCGGTCTTTTATTAATTTTTTAATCTTACCTGTATGCATCTTTACCCCCCCCTAATGGATTTACGCCCCATATAAACAAAAAAACCGTAAGGTTAGTTCCTCCCAACCTTACGGCTCAAGAATGCTAATCTTCTTTTATCAAAGTATTTTTATATTACGCTTATTTTGGGACATGTCAACAACTATAATGCGAGTTGTCAAGCCAAAGTTAAAATGTCCCTTTTTTACCAAAGTTAAAATGGCCTCTTTTTAGACCTCTGATAATACTAATTCCTCGGTATAGCTTTTATTTTGATAGAGCGCTTTTCCGTAAGCTGTCGTCTTTTTACCGTAAGGTTTCCTCCAGGGGTGTTCCATGGACGGTTTAACTCTGTTCTTTAGTTTAAGCTTTGGTTTATTCTGTTTTGGCCTGGCCTTTACCTGTTTGTATTTAAGCTTCCTGCCGTTGTAAGTAATATAAAGGGCGCCATTTATTCTTTCTTCGACGGTTACGCTTTTGCCTATCGCCTTATCCAGTATCTGATAGAACTTCTTGTTATGGCCGACAGTAAAATCGTTTCTTAAAACATGCTCGGTCTTTTTGCAAAGGATAGCGTCTAAGTCTGTGCCCTCGGGTATCGGCCTGTGCAGGTTGCCTTCTTCTATGGATTTTACGCTGAATCTTTTGTTATGTTTAGGCCAGTATTTCTTTAGGAACTTATTGGCTTCTTCAATGGTAGCTATATTCGCAAGGCGCATTTCCTTGACCAGGCGATCCTGGTCGGTTTTAAAAGAGCGCTCGATTCTTCCTTTAGCCGGAGCAGAATTGGCATGGATTATGGTTATGCCTAATTCCTTGGCGGCTCTTTCGAACCGGCTTAAGAATTCTCTGTCATTCAGTTCGTCTTTAATTGAGAGCTTCTTGTTTGATTTATACGTTGTGTGCCTGTCTAAATAGATGCTATGGGGTATGCCGTAGCGTCTTATGTATTGTTTAAGGCTTGAGAAGGCAGGCAAAGTTCCTTCGTAAGGATAGAACTGTCCGGATTTCTTATTGGTAGCATCGTCAATCTGGCTGATCAACACGCACCAGGGGCCTCTATCTTCAAGCCAGGCATGATGCGAGCCGTCCCACTGAATCATTTCTCCGAAACGGTGCTTGCGTTCGCGCCAGGCGCGGTATTCTTTATGTTTGCGCTTGCGCTGCCAAAGGCCTTCCTGGGTGAGCCAGTTCCGAAGAGTTTCATCGCTAAGCCTTATCTTTTCGATTTCAAAGAGCTTTTCTGTAGCTAGGGTAGGGCCAAAGCCTTTATATTTATCTCTGCAGAGATTGATTACTTTATTCTTTATCTTAAGAGCTATACGGTTATGGGAGGGCTTACCTCTTGATTTATGAACTATTCCCTTATCGCCTTCTTCTTTTATTCTTTTAGTTATTCGTTTAGTCTGACGGTAGCTCAAAGCAAGCTTATCCGCTGCTTCTACCTGTTTTAGCTTTTTATCCAGTACCTGACGGACGATGTAGAGCCGTTTTAGTTCCTCCTGCTTCATTGTGATAATGCCTCTCTTTGCCATAATACCCTCCTTCGAGAGATATTATAGCAATTGTAAAAGGGGACATTTTTACTTTGCCCAAAAGGGACATTATCACTTTGGGGTTACATAATTATTATGTTATTTCTCCAGGAATGAATTTGCTTCGGCAAAAGTTAACTTATTGTCATAAAGGGCTTTGCCGGAGATTATACCCCAGATAAAGGGAAGCTCTTCTTTGACTTTTTTAAGGTCAGAGAGACCAGAGACGCCGCCGGAAGCGATGAAATTTACACCCTTAAAAACGGAAAGCTCTTTTAAAGCCTTAAAATTTAATCCTTCAAGGGTTCCGTCTTTGGATATATCGGTATAAATTATCCACCTTATGCCGAGAGCAATAATTTTCTCTATAAACTCTATTGGTTTAAGTTTACTCTTTTCCTGCCAACCTCTGGTTGCCACAAAACCATCTTTGGTATCAACGCTCACGGCTAAGGCATTTTTACCCAAAGCACTTAAGAATTCTTTTAAAAAATTATCGTCTAAGCTTTTTGTTCCCACGATTATCCGTTTGGCGCCGGCCCTTTTAAAACGTAACGCTTTTCCGGCATCGCGGATTCCTCCACCCACTTCGATATCGATATCGATTTCCTTGATGATATGCTCAATGATATCTGCGTTATCGGATTCTCCTAATGCCGCGGAAAGATCTACAATATGAAGAACTCTTGCGCCTTCTTCTTTCCATTTACGCGCGATAGAAACCGGATTGCCGCTGTAGGTTGTTGAGTGGGCCGGTGAGCCTTTCACAAACCGGACAACTTTCCCATCGTATAAATCAATTGCTGGAATTATCAACATAGTTTAAGAAAATTTTCGAACAGCTTTAAGCCTAATTTCTGGCTTTTTTCCGGGTGAAACTGCACACCCCAGATGTTTTCTTTATTGCAGCTAGAGACAAAATCTACACCGTATTTAGTAGTGGCAAGAATAGTTTTTTTATCTTTGATATCGCAATAATAAGAGTGTGCGAAATAAAAATAACTCCCATCCTTAATATTGCTGAACAATCCGTTGTCTGCGTTACTTTTGATTTTGACCTGGTTCCAGCCCATATGCGGGACAATCATTTTTTTGGCATTAAATTTTTTAACTTTTCCTTTTAAAAGCCCAAGGCCTTTTGCTCCCGGAGCTTCATCACTACCCTCAAGAAGAAGTTGCATCCCTACGCAAATGCCAAAAAAAGGCACATTGCTTTCGGCAGCTTCGATAAGCGTATCGAATATTTTTCTTTTCTTTAATTCTCTTACTGCCTCGCCGAAATTACCGACACCGGGGAAAATGATTTTTTTTGCTTTTTTGATCACAGAAAGAGAATCACTTACTTTAGCAGATGAGCCAAGAAACTCACAGGCTTTCTTCACGTTCCTTAAATTCCCCATTCCGTAATCAATTATTACAATCATATTTTTCCACAGATTAACACAGATAAAAATCGCGAGATGTTCACAGATGATTTGAATTATAATTTAATCAATTATTCCCTTCGTGGACGGTATGCCTTTTCTGCGTGGATCGATTTTGGTAGCCTCATCTAAAGCTTTACCCAGGGCTTTAAACAAGGCTTCAAGAAGATGATGCAAATCTCCCTCTGCTGATTTGATATCATAGACAAGGCTTATCCCTGCATGCTGGACAAATGCCTCAAGAAATTCTTTTGCATCATTAAAACTAAAGTTAGTATTATCAAACCTTTCACGTTCTAAAATATCCGCAAAGTCTGGATTACCTTTTCCCCTTGCTTGATGTAATGTTGGCCTTCCGCTTATATCTACATTTGCTTCAACAACAACCCTGTCCATAGCCATAGAAAACGAAGCAGACCTGTTTATGCCAGCTTTATCTCCAAGCGCATCCTTAAAAGCTTTTCCCAAGGCAATGCCGATATCTTCGATAATATGGTGCTCTAAATCGCCTTTGGCCTGCAAATTCAAATCAAACAAACCATGAAAAGCAAAAAGCGTAAGCAAATGATTGAGCGGTTCAAAAGGAGTTTTAACATTGGTTTTGCCCGAACCATCAATGTTAAATTCACCTTGTATGTTTACTTCCGCTGTTTTTCTGGCTATTTTTACCTTTCTTGTTTTTTTTGCTGTCTTTGCCATTTTTCTCCTTGATTAAATTATTTCTGTTCCATGGCTGAGACTTTATTATCGACTTCGAATTGTTCTACTACGCTTTTGCGGTTAAAAAACCAGATAATAAAGATAAGGAAACCTATGCCAATTGATATCCCTACAACCATGGAACCAACGAGAATAACTTGCATAAATGCTTTCATCGCTTCTATTGTTCCTGGCGAACTATTTTTCGGCAGGGCGTTGGCTGACAATGATGCCTCTATGAATTGCGAAGAGTTCATCATCATTTTAACGGAAAAGGAAATACTGTACACCATCCCTGCCAAGCAAAGAATGATTACCAGTTTCCTTGCCCACGATTTTAATTTAAGAAGGCCTATTCCGGCAACTAAATTCGCAATGGTGGCTATAGATAAATAGAGGATATAAAAAATATTCGAGCACTGTCCTATAAAAATATTATTCGGATACATATAGCTTGGAGGCAATTTTGCCATCAGTAATATTATGGGGAAGCTAAAAATTCCTAATGCTCCGCAAATAATACACCACCAGCCGAATATAGTAACACCTATGGATCTTTTTTTCATAGCCCGCTCCTCTTATAAATCTATAAAATATCAGCTTATCAATCTTTTCTTAACGCTTTCGATGTGTTTTGTCATACCTTCAAGCGAGGCGATCTTTTCTAAAACCTGCGCTTCTTCCTGAAGAGCTTTTTTTGTATAACTGATTATATGTATTTCTTTAAGGAATTCTTTCGTTGAAAGCGACGAAAAGAATCTCGAACTTCCTCCTGTAGGAAGAATATGGCTGGGCCCTGCAGTATAATCACCCAGCGCTGTTGGCGTATTTTCTCCCAGGAATATTGCCCCGGCATTTCTAATCTTCCTTAAAATACCTGATGGCTTTTTAGTAAAAATTTCAAGATGTTCCGGCGCGATTCTATTCGCCACCTCACAGGCCTCTTCAAGATATTTTACCCTTACGACAAAACCTTTTATTTTCTTTTTACTTAATTCTTTAGCGATTTTCTTTGAATTAGTAACAACAACCCCCATGCCTTTATGGTGTTCTATCTGGGCTTCTAAATCTGCAGCGATATAGTCAACGTTTGCTCCTCTTGAAGCAATAATTACGACTTCTGACGGCCCGGCAAGCATATCAATATCAACTTTGCCGAAAAGCTGGCGTTTAGCTTCGGTAACAAATTCGTTGCCCGGACCGATTATTTTATCTACGCGCTTTATGGTTTTTGTACCAAAGGATAGCGCGGCTATAGCCTGAGCTCCTCCAATGCGGTAAATTTCTTTTATTTTTAAAAGTGAAGCCACAGAAAGTATGAATGGGTTTACGGTTTTATCTTTCCGTAACGGCGAAACTAAGACTATTTCTTTTACTCCCGCAACTAAAGCCGGTATCACCGCCATGTAAACGGTTGAAATAAGCGGCGCGGTTCCTGCCGGAACATATACCCCTACTCTTTCAAGCGGCACATAACGGTTTATCAAAACCTTCCCGTTACTTTCTTTAATGCGCTTAATGTATTGCGGCGCTTCTTTTTTATAGAATTTGGTTACATTATCTATCGCGAGTTTAAATGACGATATTATTGAGGAATCGAGCTCATTGAATGCGGCGCTGATTTCTGATTCGCTCACTCTTAACTCTTTTGCCTGTAATTTTACCTTGTCGAACTTCTTTGTGTATTCTAAAAGCGCGTCATCCCCGCGCGTTTCGATATCTTTAATTATTTTGGATACCTTCTCGGTAATATTACCCTTGCAATTACGTTTTTTAAGCAAGGCTTTTTCCAGGCTTTCGATGTTTCTTACTACTCTCATAGCTTTATTTTTTTATAACACGGATTCATACGGATTATAGCGGATTCAACGGATTAATCCGTGACATCCGTAACCATTCGTTTGCATCCGCGATAACATCTTTATTTTGTCAAAAATTTAACGATACAGTTTTCCGCTTTTACTAAAAAATCCTCTAGCCTGTTAGTTATGACTCCCTGAACAAGCGCGTCTTTGCCACCGCCCCGAAGTTGTAATTCGTCTTTATACGAGGAAACGAATTTTGCGGCACTGATATCCTTCTCAAGGAGGGCCTTGGTTACCGAACAGACAAAGACATTTCTCCCGTTAGCCTCAGAAATAAGCAGAATGAATAATTCCGGAATTTCTTTTCTTAATATATCCGAAGCTTCGATGAGCCCTGTTCCGCTGGTATTTTTCAATTCATAAGCCAGATAGTCTATCCCGTTGATTTCTTTTTTGGATTGCAATGCCTCTTTAAGTTTAGCTGAGATGTTTTGCTTTTCGTTAAGAGAAAGAGCCGCTCTGGCATCTTTTAAATCTTTTTCCTGTTTTTCAAAGTAATTTATGAGTTCTTCGACAGGACATTTTACCTTTTCAGATAAATTCAAAAGAATATTTTTATATTCCTTAATTTTTTCGTAAGCCTTTTTTCCGGTTATTGCCTCAATTCTTCTTATGCCGCTGGCAATTGACGACTCGCTAACTATCATGAACGTACCTGCCTCGGAAGTCAAATCAAGGTGTGTGCCGCCACAGAGCTCTTTGCTGTAACTTCCTATAGAAACTACGCGGACGGTATCTTTATATTTATCCTTAAAAAATGCAAGCGCACCGCGGGATTTTGCCTCTTTGTAAGAAAGTTCTTCCTTAATTATCTTGTCTGAATCAAGCACAAACCCGTTAACAATATCTTCCACGCGTTTTAATTCCTCTTCAGCAAGCGCCTTAAAATGAGTAAAGTCAAAACGAAGACGGTCTTCATCAACTAATGAGCCTTGCTGCATAACATGCTCGCCGAGGACTTTGCGCAGGGCAGCCTGAAGCAGATGCGTAGCTGTGTGCGCTCTTTTCAATGCCTGGCGCCTTTGTAAATCTATCGAACCGTGAACTGTGGTTTTAGAAATTTTTCCTCTGGTAACTTTCCCTTTATGAAGGATAGCGTGCGCGCTGCGAAAAACTTTATCGACTAAAAATTCTCCGTCTTTCGTAGAAATCTTCCCTTTATCGGTTAATTGGCCGCCACCTTCCGGATAAAAACATGTTTTATCTAAAACAATTACCCCCTCTTCGCCGGTGTCTAACTCTTTTACTTCGGCGCTCTTTGAAACATTGTCCGCCTCAAGCTTTACCATATGCAGGATTTTCGTTTTAATCTCGCTTTCGCCATAACCTGTAAATTCCGTTGTTTCTTTAAAAATTATACCCTCTGCCTTAAATATATTTTCGTCAAACATACTGCTTTTTCTTGAACGCTCTTGCTGAATGCTAAGAAGTTTTTTGAACCCGTTTTCATCAATTTTAAGCAAAGATCTTGCTGCCATTTCTTTGGTCAGCTCAAGCGGAAGGCCATAAGTGTCATACAATTTAAATACATCCCCTGCTAGAACCGTATCGCTCTTATTTTTTTCCAGATTTTTGGCAATCAGGAAAAATTGCGATTCAGCATCTTTTAAACTAGAAATGAATTTATCTTCTTCTGTGCGTATGACTTTGGCAATTACGTTTTTCTTTGAGCCGATTTCAGGGTATGGTTCCTGCATGAGTTCGGCATATAATTCCACCATTCTATATAAAAACGCTTCTTTCTTGGCTAAAATATGCGCATGGTACAAAGCTTTTCTGATAATTTTCCTGATAACATAGCCTCGATCTTCATTTGAAGGATAAACGCCGTCACAAATTGCAAAAGTTGCAGCTCTTGCGTGGTCAACTATGGCATTAACGAAACTTTTATCTCTGGGGTTACTGATATCTGCTTTAAGAAATTTTACAACAAAGGTAACTGCCGGTTCAAGGATGTCGATTTCAAAATTCGAAACTTTACCCTGTAATATCGCAGCCATTCTCTCAAGGCCCATGCCAGTATCGATATTTTTCTGCGGCAATGGTTTTAAATTATTTACACCCTGGCGGTTAAACTGGGTAAAAACCAGGTTCCAGAATTCAACAAAACGCGGGCAGCCGCAGGCTGGGCTACAGGTAGACTTACCGCAGCCAACGCTAGAGCCTCGGTCAAAAAATATTTCTGAGCATGGACCGCAAGGGCCATCGGGGCCGTTTGTCGGTGCGTTTGCCGGCCAGAAATTTTTATCTTCGCCAAGTTTTACTATTTTTTGTGCCGGTATGCCAATTTCATTTTTCCATATCGTATACGCTTCATTATCATCCTTGTAAACGGAAATCCAAATATCCTTTTCCTTCATGTTTAATTCGCAAGACAGGAATTCCCAGGCAAATTGGATGGCTTCCCGTTTAAAATAATCGCCGAAAGAAAAATTCCCGAGCATTTCAAAAAAAGTGTGATGGTACGGCGTGCGGCCGACTTCATCAAGGTCGCCGGCGCGCAGGCATTTCTGGGAAGATGTTACCCGCTTAACATCGGTCTTTTCGCCCAAAAAGTAGGATTTAAATTGATTCATCCCTGCCGGCGTAAAAAGCACGCTTGGATCGTCAGGGATAAGGCTGTCTGAAGGAAAAATCTTGTGATTTTTCTTCGCGAAAAATTTTAAATATTTTTTGCGTAACTCGTTGGATTTCATTTCGATAATTTAATCGCTGTAATTATCGAACCTCGTAAAATCTAGATTCTCTAGCTCCTTTATTATATCGCTGTAATCAAAGCCTCTTGCCGCTAAATATTTTATCATTCTCTGGTAAGCATTTTTCCCTTGCTTGTAGCGGGGAAGTTTTTTTGCAATTAGCTCTTTAAGCTCTTCTTTAAAAACTTGTTTATCTTTTAACGCCTCTCGCCGGTAATTTTCGGCCACGCCTAAACGTTTTAGCGCGTAATCTATTTTTTTTCTTCCCCAGCCCTTCGCGCGGCAAGAAGAAACAAACAGACGGGAAAATTCTTCGTCATTTATATAATTGTCATTCTCTAAAGAACTCAAAACCTTATCTATAATTGAAGAGGGGTAGTTCTTTTTGCCTAAACGTTCAATAATCTCATGCCTGCTTCTGAGCCTATATTTTAAAAGAAGATATGAATAGTTTAAAGCTTTATTATAATCTTGCACTTCTTTTCTTGAATGACTAATGACAAATTCCGAATGCCTAATTAATGTTTAAATGCCTAAGGCCTAAACATTTATTTAGACATTTGAGAATTCGGCATTAATTAGCCATTTGTCATTAGGAATTCGTCATTTTTCTTTAATGACAACGAAACCCCTGTTGGTTTTTAAAAGCCAGCTTCCTTTTATTTTCGAGATTTCGTAAATAAATTGTTCTTTGTTTTTAACTTCTTTGCCGTTTACCTTACTGATTACATCTCCAACGCTTAAAGTGCTCTTGTCAGCAAGAGAATTATCTTCGATGTAAGTTACAATTACGCCTTCGTCTTCTTTTAATCTGAATCTTTGCTTAAGCACAGGCGTGATATCATCTACCGCAATACCTCTAAAAGTCGTGCGCTTTTTTTGGGCTTGTGACTCTTCTAATTTACTTAAATCTTTCGGACCTTCGCCGATTTTTACCTTGAGATTAATTTCTTTCTTGTCGCGTACGATTTTTATCGGCACTTCAGCGCCGACTTCATAGGAAGCAACCATGCGGATTAGGTCTCTTGACGCTTTGACCGGCTGATTATCAAATGCCAGAATAAGATCCCCTTCTTTTATGCCGGCTTTCTCTGCGGGTGAACCGCTATAGACCTTTACGACAATTATACCGGTTGCTTCTTTTATGCCGAAATAACTTCTTAAATCCTCATTTAAATCCTGGATGTTTATGCCCAGCCAGCCATAAGTAACTTTTTCGCCCTTCATTAATTTATCAAGCACTCTTTTTACTTTATTGATGGGTATAGCAAAACCTAAACCCTGGTAACCTCCGGAAACAGAAATTATCGCGGTATTTATTCCGATAACTTCGCCGTCAAGGTTAACCAAGGGGCCGCCGGAATTTCCGGGATTTATCGCTGCATCGGTTTGGATAAGCTCATCATAGCTTCTCTCTCTTCTCCCCAAGGCAGGAATGTAACGGTGAAGGGCGCTTATTACGCCTACCGTAACTGTCGGCTCGGGGTTTTCGATGGCAAAGCCAAAAGGGTTTCCTATGGCGACTACCCATTTGCCAATTTTCAGGTTATCGGAATCGCCAAGCTTTGCAACGGGAAGATTCGCAGCATCTATTTTTATAACTGCTAAATCCGTTCTTTTGTCCGAACCTACAACTTGCGCATCAAATTCTCTTCCGTCTGACAGTTTAACTTTAACCTCTGATGCGCCGGATATGACATGTTCGTTCGTGAGAATATATCCGTTTTTATCGATTATTACGCCGCTTCCGAGGCCCATGCGTTTAAGCTCCATGTTAGGCGAACCGCCGAAGAATTCTTCAAAAAATTTATGAAAAGAATCATCATTGAATTCACCAAAAGGCGCAGGCTGGCCGAACCTGACACCAATTTTTTCTTTTACCACACTGCTTATGGAAACTACAGATTTCCCGCTATTTGCGGCAACTTTAACTATTGCGTCTTCCAGGTTTGTATGCGTTTCCGGATACGCTACCGAGCAAAAACCAAGCAAAGCAATAAATATAAGTATTGTGCGTTTCATGCGGCTACCTCCTTTAATGAGATAGCATTTTTTCAAGCAACAGCACCGAAAAAATGCGTAATCGAATTTAACCCAGCACTTATTTTTGTAACGTTATTATCTTTAAATACTAAAAAGTTATACCAAAATATTTTTTGAACTTTTTCAGACATACTTTCAAAAATAAGTGCTGGGTTAAATTTGGCTACGTAACTTTTCTACGCCTTTTTAAGCTTGAAAAGTTGCTGCCTCATTTGACTTGTTGCTTTCAGGGTAGATTACCTTATTCAGCTCCTCCTCTATCTCTTTACGTAAATTTTCATCGGTTTTTAGAAGCTCACGTAATTGTTCCTTCCCCTGGGAAAGATTTTTATCTTTATAAGAGAACCAGCTGCCTGATTTTTTTATTAGTTCGCATTCAAGAGCGGCATCAATTAATGCGCCGACTTTAGAAACTCCTTCAGTGTGCATAATTTCAAAAATTGCCTCTTTAAACGGAGCGGCAACTTTATTTTTAACTATTTTTGCCCGGACGCGCGAACCAACTACCTGTTCGCCACTGGTAACCGTAGCAATTCTTCTTAAATCTATACGCACGGATGAATAAAATTTAAGCGCGCGGCCGCCGGGAGTTGTTTCTGGCGAGCCAAACATGACGCCGATTTTTTCCCGTAGTTGGTTGATAAAGACCACACAGGTTTTTGATTTGCTGATTGCGGCAGTAAGTTTTCTTAATGCCTGGCTCATCAAACGCGCCTGGAGCGCAATTTGGGCTTCCCCCATCTCGCCTTCTATTTCTGCGCGCGGAACCAAAGCGGCTACCGAATCAACAACGATTAAATCAACGGCGTTTGAACGCACGAGTGTTTCAACAATTTCAAGCGCCTGTTCGCCGGTATCAGGCTGGGAAACTAAAAGATCTTCAAGCTTTACGCCGATAATTTTTGCGTAAGTAGGATCAAAAGCGTGTTCTGCATCGACAAATGCCGCTGTGCCGTTTTGCGTTTGCGCCTGGGCAATAATACTTAAAGTAAGAGTGGTTTTCCCTGATGCTTCCGGACCAAAGATTTCAATGATCCTTCCACGAGGAAGCCCCCCCACCCCAAGTGCCTTATCTAAAGAAATTATCCCTGTAGGAATCACCTCAACATCCAGCTTCATGCCTTCGCCCAGCCGCATGATTGCGCCCTTGCCGAATTGTTTCTCTATTTGGGAAAGTGCTAATTCCAAAGCCTTCTTTTTTGCGTCCATTATGTTTTTGTCCTTAGCCATCGTTACCTCCCTTTTTATATGCACATAATCACGAATAAAAAATCCAAATCCCAACTTTCAAATCACAAACAAATTCTCTGCCAGAGGCGAAGTCGCCCACATATAAAAATATATCAGTGGCGGACAATATCCGATGACCAAACGTTCAAACTTAAAGTTTTGGTCATTGGAATTTGAGATTTGTAATTTGTTTGAAATTTGTCCTTCGGCTTCGCTCAGGACAACCCTGAATGAGTGAAAACGAGTCGAAGGGTTGGTGCTTGGAGCTTGGAATTTCATAATATTATATTACCCTATATAACATAGGATTATACCTCTTGTTTGCTTTGTGTCAAACCCCTTAAGACCGCTGCAATTATGCATTTTTCCGCTAAAACCGGTGCTCTTTTTTGGTGAAAAGATTTTTAATGTTTTTCAGGTGCCTTATCGTAATGAAAACAAAAAGTATGAGAGAAAAAATTTTAATTTCTTTTGGCAGGGCAAAAATAATAGAAAAAATGAAGAAAGAGAGCCCCAGTAATAAAGAAGCCAGCGAAACATACCGGAAAACAAAAAAAACTATAAGCCACATACCTAATGATGTTAAAAGAACAAGCCATAAGTTAGGGAAAACACTATTTAAAGTGCTAAGGCCGCATAAAGCGCCGATACTCGTCGCGACACCTTTTCCGCCTTTAAATTTGAGAAAAATCGGAAAGATATGGCCCAAAACAGGAAGTATGGCAATAAGAATATAAGTGTAATTATTGGTTTGGATGAAAAACTTTGCGGCAAATGGCGGAAAAAATCCTTTTAAAAAATCTAGAATAAAAACCAGATATCCCCACTTCTTCCCAACCACCCGAAGAACATTGGTTGCGCCAATGTTGCCTGAACCGAATTTTCTTATATCTATACCTTTTACAAGGTAGGCGATGACCAGGCCAAAGGGTACGCTGCCGATGAGATAACTTAAAAATAAAAGGATTATTTTTTGCATGAGATTAGTTAAAAGACTTGACTATTTAGGAGTAGGATTGATTTTAGCGTTTATAGATTTAACTCCTCTTGCAAAATATCCTATACCGGAAATAAGAGTAAAAATTACTGCAGCGGTCCAGATAATATTGCAAAAAGGAATATTCATAACGAGAAAAGAAATATTCATGATAACGCATAAAACAGTAAGCATCTGGAAAAAAGTTGTAAGTTTGCCCCACATAGAAGGGGCAATTGGAATTTCGATTTTCAGAAAATTAAGAATCCCTACGCCAAGAAGAATGAGAAGGTCGCGGCTTACAATAACCAAAACAACCCAGAGAGGTATTTTAACTACCGGCAGTCTTATTCTTAATGCGTAAAGAGCGATAAAAGCCGCGAGTAAAAGCAATTTATCCGCTAATGGGTCAATAACTTGGCCGATTTCTGATTTTTCTTTTCTTATGCGGGCTGCCAGGCCATCGAAGAAATCCGTAAGCACTGCCACTCCGAAAACAAGTAAAAGTATGTATCTTAGATAGGTATGATTTGCATCGAAGTAAAAAAGAAGCGAGACAAAGACCGGGATAAGGATAAATCTAAGAATGGTTAATTTATCGGCAAGGCTCATTCAATTATTCCTACTCTTTTTGGTGGCCACCAGATAAATATTGCTTTACCCACTATATCTTTTTCGTCAACAAAGCCCCAATACCGGCTATCCTGTGAATTTATACTGTTATCGCCAAGAAAAAAATATTTCCCTTCCGGTATAAGCATTTCTTTTCCATTCTTGGAAAAAATACCTTGGTTATAATAATAGTTGCGGGCAATACGCGCATCAACTATTTGTTTTCCATCTATATAAACATTGCCGTCCTTTATAGATATCCTGTCGCCAGGCAAACCTATAAGCCTTTTAATATATTTCTTATCTCTTTCCTCAGGAGGAATAAATACAATAACGTCTCCTCTCGAAGGTTTTTTCAAACCCGGCAATCGCAATGGCGTAAAGGGAACTCTTGGGCCATAAATAACCTTGCTTACAATAACTTTGTCTCCTGGCATTAAAGTCGGCACCATGGAGGTTGTGGGAATTTTATACGATTGCAGGAAAAAGATATTAATAAAAAATAGAACGGAAATTAAAATTAGAATCGAGAGTACGACTTTACGCATTTTCGGTAATCATTTGATTATCGTGATTCTTTTGGGAGGCCACCAGATAAAGATTGCTTTGCCTAGAATATTTTCTTTGTCAGCAAACCCCCAAAACCGGCTGTCCAGAGAATTGTTTGTGTTGTCTCCTAAAAAAAAGTATTTGCCTTGAGGCACAACTATTTCTCGATTTTCTTCTCCATATGGCGTAGCGTTAGAATATTTAATCCAATTAATACGGGGATCTGATAGTTTTTTACCATTAATATAAATATTGCCGTTTTTTATAAGTACGCGTTCGCCGCTTAAGCCGATTAATCTTTTAATATAAGGTT
Source organism: bacterium (assembly GCA_021796115.1). GTDB lineage: Bacteria > Omnitrophota > Gorgyraeia > Duberdicusellales > 4484-171 > JAJYOP01. Next base: position 6,202 of record JAJYOP010000007.1, on the reverse strand, counting down.
TTCTTCCCAGCCATGGACGCTCCATTTCCTGGGGGGGGACAAAAATAACTACATCATACCTCTCGGGCTGCCTGATAGCCGGCAGATGAAAAGAAGTAAATGGAATTTTGGGGCCATAGATGAGCTTATTTGCCAAAAGCTTATCGCCGGGCATTAAGGTGGGTATCATGGAACCTGAAGGAATTTTATATATTTGAACGAGAAACGTTCTTACAAAAATGGCCAAAATAGCGGCAACAATAAGAGCCTCGCCCCATTCTTGCCATTCACTTTTCCGTTGAGCGTATTGTAAAATGGGTAAAATTTCTGAAGAATTATCGCCAAAAGTTTCCAGAAGGCGGCCGTGTTCTCTCTTTAAATTTATATTTAAACGCAATTGCGTCGAGCTTACTTCGTGTGCCCAGCCATTTTTAATCAGTTTTTTTGAAACATCATTCCAATTGAGCCCGGCTTTCTCAATCTGAAATTTCGCAACGATTCCTCTTTTGATCTTTTTTTCCATAAGTCAGTTATTATAGCAGATATTATTCAATCTGGGTATTTATTTTATGAAACCTGAAACCAGAGAACAGAAACCAGAATAATTTTTTAATCTGGTTTCTGTTCTCTGGTTTCTGAATCTACATTTTGAGTACCTCAAGGAATGCTTCCTGTGGAACATGGATATTGCCCATTTGTTTTAATTTTTTCTTGCCTTCTTTCTGTTTTTCCCAAAGTTTACGTTTACGTGTAATATCTCCACCATAACACTTGGCCGTTACATTTTTCTTAAGCGCGGAAACTCGTTCAGCAGCGATAATTCGTGAGCCTATAGCTGCCTGGATACTTATTTCAAACATTTGCCGCGGGATAAGTTCTTTTAATTTTTCAACCACCATACGTGCTTTACTTTCCGTTTTTTCTTTATGCACAAGTATGGAAAAGGCTTCCACTTGTTTGCGATTAAAAAGTATATCGATTTTTACTATCTCTGTTTTGCGGTAATCAAGAAATTCATAATCCAAAGAAGCATAACCTTTTGTGAGGGATTTTATTTTATCGTAAAAATCTATGATAATTTCGCCAAGCGGAAGTTCAAAAACTATGCTCAAACGGTCTTTACCAAGATAATCCATCTTTATGAACGTTCCTCGGCGTGATTTGGCAAGTTCACATATCGAATCAAGTTCATCAAGAGGAGCAATTATGGTTGCTTTAACGAATGGTTCGAATACTTCTTCCACCAAAGAGCCTTCGGGAAGCTGGTGTGGGCTTTGCACGTCAATGGTTTCGCCTGTGGTTTTTTTAACTTTATACATAACGCTTGGCGAAGTTAAAATGAGATCAAGGTTGTATTCTCTCTCAAGCCGCTCCTGAACGATTTCTATATGAAGCAGGCCTAAAAAGCCGCACCGAAAGCCATAGCCAAGGGTGCCTAAATTATCCGGTTCATAAACGAAAGAGGAATCCGATAACCGGAGTTTTTCTATTGCTTCTCTTAAAAGCGGGTATTGCTTTGGTTCTGAAGGAAATATCCCACAAAAAACCATGGGTGGGATTTTTTTATACCCTTCAAAAGCTGTAGCCGCAGGATTATTCAAAGACGTAATTGTATCGCCCATTTCAACTTCATGCGGATCTCTTATCCCGCAACAAATATATCCTACTTCGCCGGACAAAAGCGAATCTTTTTTCTCCATGTTTGGCAGAAATATCCCGGTTTCTTCGACTTTATAATTTGATTTTTTGCGCATTAAGAGAATGCTGTCGCCGGCGGCTACCTTTCCGTCAAAGACTCTCAAGAACAGGATAACTCCCCTGTAAGCATCAAATGTCGAGTCAAAGAGAATCGCCTTTAACGGCCCTTCGGTATTAGCCTGGGGGCAAGGCACTTCTTCAATCACACGTTTTAAAACTTCACTAACGCCTGTGCCTTGTTTTGCCGAGACAAAAGAAATTTCGTTTTCTTTAAAACCGAAAATGTCTTCAAGCTGGCCCAAAGTTCTTTTCACGTCTGAATTGGGAAGATCTATTTTATTTACCACCGGTATGATTTTCAAATTTGCCTCAAGGGCAAGATAAAAATTAGCAACTGTCTGAGCTTCAACTCCTTGCGAAGCGTCAATCAAAAGTATTGCGCCTTCGCAAGCCTTAAGGGATTTAGCCACTTCGTAAGTAAAATCTACATGGCCGGGGGTGTCGATTAAATTTAAAATATATTCCGTACCTTTGTGGTTAAATTTCAAACGTACGGCTTTGGCTTTTATGGTAATACCGCGCTCCTTCTCAAGCTCCATACTGTCCATCATCTGGTTTGAAAATTTACGTTTGTCTACGGCGTTTGTGATTTCCAGAAACCTGTCAGCAAGCGTTGATTTGCCATGATCGATATGGGCAATAATACAGAAGTTTCGTATGCGCTCTATTTGATTCATAATTTTTCGTCTTACAATTGTGCAAATTGATAGCTATATATCACGTTCCACGTATCACGTAGCACGTCAAAATTTCTCACGTGATACGTGTTACCTGGTAGTGCGAAGCCTCCCCGAAGGGGGCGTATTACTGATTACTTGATATGATATGACTTATCATCTTATGGACTACTTCATCTATTGTCAAATTACTCGTATCGATAACGATGGCATCATGGCTTATGGTCAGCGCTCCTACTTTTCTATTTTTGTCCGCATCATCACGCTTATTTAAATCTTTTGTAAGCTCTTTAAAATCTATTTTTACCCCTTTCTCTGCTAATTCTTTGAACCTTCTTTGCGCCCGCACCTCTGGATTTGCATCAAGATAAAATTTAAACTTGGCGTCAGGGAAAACAACTGTTGTTATATCTCTTCCTTCAACTACAAAATCGGCATTCTTACTCAAATTCCTCTGCAATTCAACCATCACACTGCGAACTTCAGGATATGAGACAATAATCGAAATATTTTTGTCGATAATTGGCATGCGTATTTCGGCACTGACATCTTTACCATCGAGGTAGGTTTTTTTATCTTTAAATTCGATATTTAAATGCTCTGCCAGCTGAGCCAAAGTTTTTGAATCTTTTAAATCTGTATTAGTTTCCAATGCTTTCAACGTGAGGGCGCGATAAGTAGCCCCTGTATCCAGATAGGAGACAGCAAGATGCTTTGCAAGAAGTTTGGCGATTGTGGTCTTTCCCGAGCCGGCAGGACCATCTATGGCAACAATCATGGCTTGTTTTTTAAGACAGATTCAAACGGATTGCCACGGATTCAAACGGATTAATCCGTGGCATCCCTGCCTGCCTAAAAGCGACAGGCGCGAGCACCTGTTTGCATCTGTTCATAATTTTTGTTTTGCTAAATGAGTTATTGTCCTATGTTTTTTGTTAATATGGTTTATATAATCGACAATATCCTCACGCTTACCTTTTTTGATCAGCTGGCCGAAATTAACAAGAGTTTTTACGAATTTATCCAGGTCATTTAGGACATTTTTTTTATTCGAAAGAAAAATATCTGCCCAGACATTTGCCGGTGAATTTGAAATGCGCGTTAAATCTTTTAAGCTAGCTGCGGCAAATTTAAGGTAGTTTTTAGGAACAAAGTCAGTAAGAGAAAAAGAAATAAGGTGGGTAAGATGAGAGGTTGCGGAAAGCATTTTATCGTGTTGCCGTGAATTAATAAAAACTGCTTTTGAACCTAATTTTTCCCACATTTCTTTTATCGTTTTTGCGCCTTTTCCTCCGGCTGACGTAATAAGGCATATCGAACCTTTGTAGAGATCGGGATTAAAAAATTGTGCGCCGCTCTTGTCGCTGCCGCAAAGAGGATGGCAACCGACAAAAGATGCTTTTTTGGGCAAGTGTTTTTCTGCCGCTCTTTCGATAACTTCTTTGCTACTTCCTAAATCTATTACTATCGCGTTTTCTTTAAGATGAGGGGCTATTTTTTTAAAATGTTCGATGATGGATAAAACAGGTGAAGCTAGTATGATTATATCGCTATCTACAACTGCTTTCGCTAAAGAACGCTCCAACTTATCCACTATCTTTAATTTTATCAATTTACCATAAGATGCTTTGCTTCTTGCGTAACCAATCACAAGGATAGAGGGAAATTTTTTCTTTAAAGCTCTGGCTAAAGAACCGCCCATAAATCCCACGCCTAAGATTGTGATTTTTTTAACACTTTTCATGGGGTTATAATTTTCTTCCAACCGAGTGTGCAACGCTTTTTATTTCGGACATAAGCGTAGCAAAATTTTCCGGCACCAATTGTTGTGGCCCGTCAGATAAAGCTTCTTCCGGCTTTGGGTGCACCTCAATCATCAAACCGTCGGCCCCGCAAGCGATAGCGGCTTTACTTAAAGGAGCAACCAACCCCCATTTTCCTGTCGCATGTGAGGGATCTACCAGAATAGGAAGGTGCGAAAGCTGTTTTACCGAAGGAACTGCGGCTAAATCAAGGGTATTGCGGGTAAAATCTTCAAACGTCCTGATTCCTCTTTCGCAAAGTATAACGTTAAAATTCCCTCCGGCAGCAATGTATTCGGCGCTCATTAAAAATTCTTTGATGGTCGCGCTTAAACCTCTTTTTAAGATAACCGGCTTTCTCGTCTGACCGACTTCTTTAAGCAGGTTGAAATTCTGCATATTTCTTGCGCCAACCTGCAAAATATCGGCATATTTTGTAACTAATTCCACGTCTTTAGTATCCATTACTTCAGTAACCGTAGGAATATCAAATTCAATAGATACTTCTCTCAAAATTTTTAAGCCTTCTTCGCCAAGCCCCTGAAAAGTGTACGGCGATGTGCGTGGCTTAAAAGCCCCTCCTCTTAAAATTACCGCTCCGGCTTTTCTCACTTTTGTAGCAACTTCGCGCAGCATTTTGTGTGATTCAATAGAACACGGCCCGGCGACGACGACTATTTTTTTTCCGCCGATTTCGACGTTTTTATTTATTTTTATAACACTGCCTTCTTTCTTGAATTCCCGGGAAACCAGCTTATATGGCGCAAGCACCGGCATTACCTTTTCTACGCCGGGGAAAGCTTCAAGCGGTTGTATTCTTACTGTATCTTCCGGGCCGATAATTCCAATGATTGTCCTCTCGATGCCGTGCGAGACCATCGCTTTTAGCCCCAATTTTTCGATGCGGCCGATAACGTGGTTGATTTCTTTCTTGGTCGCTTCCTTCTTAAAGACGACAATCATGTATTTCCCTCCCTTTATGCCGACAGACAGGCGTTCTTAGATATTTTTTAAGGCAATCGATAAACTTTCTGTTCTCTTTGCGCAAGCCTATGCTTATCCTGAAAAAATCTGCCAGCCCCCAGCTCGATAAATTCCTTACGATGATACCGTTTTGTAGAAGATAATCACAAAGTTTTGAATTATTCTTTCCGAATTTAATAAGAATAAAGTTCGTGGCGCTTTTTATAAAAGATATATCAGCCTTATTTAATTCTTTGTATAAATATTCTTTTTCCTTTTTGACATAGGAAAGGGTTTTTTTAAAAAATTTGTCATTTTTCAGCGCGGCTAAAGCTGCAATCTGGGCAAAACGATTTATGTTAAATGGATCTCTTATCTTATTAAGCATATCGGCTATTTTTTCTGTGGTGACGCAATAACCTAAACGCACGCCTGCCAGGCCGTAAATTTTTGAAAAAGTCCGGCCGATAATAATGTTTCCCCTTTTCTTTAAAAAATGCTTCGTGCGCGGAAAATCAGACGGAGCAAATTCAAAGTATGCTTCGTCAAAATAAACCAGCACGTCCTTAGGTATCTTTTTAAGAAATTCCTCCACTTCTTTCTGGTTTACGTAGGTCCCCGTTGGATTATCGGGATTGGCGATAAAAATCAGCCTGGTTTTTTGATTAACTTTTTTTGCAATGGCTTCAAGATCATAACGTAAACTCTTAAGTGGTACCACAACTACCCTGGCACGTTCGACTCTTGCCTGGATTTCGTACATTAGGAAAGTAGGATAAGCGATTATCACTTCGTCTTTTTCGCTTCCTATGGTTGCCCGCAGGATTAGCGTAATTATCTCGTCTGAGCCGTTGCCGAAAACTATCTGCGATTCTTTTACTTTTAATCGCTCGGCTAGCTCTTGGCGAAGATAAAAACACCCTGATTCAGGGTACCGGTTTATGTTCTTTATCTCATCCAAAACCGCTTTCCTTATATAGACAGGTGGAAAAGGAATTTCGAAGGCCACAGGAAGCTGGCAAA
>JAJYOP010000006.1 GCA_021796115.1 bacterium | reverse complement strand
GAGTTTGTCCTTCGACTCACTTCGTTCGCTCAGGATGGTGAGCGAGCCTTTAGGCGAGTCGAACCATTTAGAGTTTAGGGTTTTCAGCCAAAGGCTGACCCGCCCAAATAAAATATTACGGTGACGGGCGAGTTTAGAGTTTAGCATTTTCTGTTTTATTCCCATTCAATGGTTGCTGGAGGCTTTGAGCTGATATCAAGAACAACCCGGTTTATACCCCTGACTTTATTGATAATGGTATTAGAAATTTCGCCAAGTACCTCAAAAGAAATCTTTGCCCAGTCTGCGGTCATACCGTCTAAACTGTTTACCGCACGTACAGCGACAACATGTTCATAAGTACGTTTATCGCCCATAACGCCCACGGTTTTTAACGGTAAAAGTACGCAGAAGCATTGCCATAAGCCGTTATAAAGATTATGCCTTCTAATTATTGATTCAAGTATCGCATCTGCTTCGCGTAAAATTCTTAAACGCTCCGCAGTAATTTCTCCGACGATACGCACCGCAAGCCCCGGCCCGGGAAATGGATGCCGGTTAATTATTTCATCAGGAAGTTTTAGTATCTTTGCAATTTCCCTGACTTCATCTTTAAAAAGCTGGCGAAATGGCTCTAAAAGCTTTAGTTTCATATTTAAAGGAAGGCCACCGACATTATGGTGTGATTTTATCCGTGAGGTCGGGCCGCCGAAAAATGAAACCGATTCGATGACGTCCGGATACAATGTACCCTGTACGAGAAATTTAACATTTTTTATCTTATGCGCCTTAGCGTCAAAAACATTTATGAATTCATGGCCGATAATTTTGCGTTTCTGTTCCGGATCAATAATTCCTTTCAGTTTTTTCAAGAAAGACACTGAAGCGTCAGCATAATGTAAATCAATCTTGTAGTGGCCGCTAAAAATTTTTAAAACTTCCGTGGCTTCGTTTTTGCGAAGCAGACCATTGTTTACAAAAATGCATTTGAGTTTTTTACCGATAGCTTTATTAATCAGGACTGCGGCAGTTGAAGAATCCACTCCTCCGCTTAATCCGCAAATAACGTTGGTTGAACCGACCTTTTCCCTTATTTCTTTTATCTGGCTTTCCACGAAATCCTCAAGCTGCCAATTGCTGAAAGCTTCGCAAATTCTGAATAAAAAATTAGAAATAATTTGCGTGCCGCAATCGGTGTGAATGACCTCCGGATGAAATTGCACGCCATAAATTTTCTTTTTACTGTTTCCGATTGCCGCAAATTTCGTATACGAAGTATGCGCAAGCGGTTTGAATCCCTGGGGAATTTTAACTGCCTGGTCGGTATGGCTCATCCAGGAAACGATTTTTGGCGGCAAAGAAAAAAATAGGCTGCTGTGATCATCAATATACATTTCTGCGCGACCATATTCTCTTTTTTTTGCTTCCCTGACTTCGGCTTTAAGAGTTTTCACTAAAATCTGCATACCGTAGCAGATACCAAGGATGGGCACGCCAAGCGTAATAATTTCTTCCTTTAGAGAGGGTGCGCCTTTTTCGTAAACGCTGTGTGGCCCGCCGGAAAGAATTATCCCTTTGGGATTGATGACTTTTATCTTTTCAATGTCCAGTGTGCAGGGCTCGATAACACTGTAGACCTTAAACTCACGCACTCTGCGTGCGATAAGCTGAGTGTATTGAGAGCCGAAATCTAGAATTAGTATGGTATCTTTAGACATATTTATCTTAAACTCTAAACACTAAACTCGAAACACTAAACAAACAAATCACAAACTCCAAACAGAAGAAAATCCTAAACGTTTAGAGTTTGAAACTTTAGAGTTTTGAGTTTGTCCTTCGACTCACTTCGTTCGCTCAGGATGGTGAGCGAGCCTTTAGGCGAGTCGAACCATTTAGAATTTATGGTTTTCAGCCAAAGGCTGACCCGCCCAAATAAAATATTACGGTGGCGGGCGAGTTTAGAGTTTAGCATGTTTTTTAATTTTATTTGCCCATTCCAACCCTTTGGCTTGCCTGGAACAATTTCCCTTCTGTCTGGATAGACGGAGCGATAATTATTTCTACAAAGTGCATTTCCTTGATTGTCTTTGCGCCGAGCGAACCCATAGATGTGGCAAGTGCGCCCATTAGGTTCTGCGAGCCGTCATCAACTACAGCCGGGCCAAAAAGAATTTGCTCGAGGCTCCCGGAAACGCCAACGGCGATACGCGTCCCCCTTGGCAAGTTGCCGTGAGAAGTAGCCATGCCCCAATGGAAACCGTGCCCTGGAGCTTCTTCGGCTCTGGCGAAAGTTGAACCAATCATTACCGCGTCTGCTCCGCAGGCAAAAGCTTTGCAAACATCTCCGCCGCGGCGCATGCCGCCGTCGGTAATTATTGGTACGTATTTACCGGTTTTCTGGTAATAAAAGTCCCTCGCTTGCGCGCAATCAACAGTTGCGGTTACTTGTGGAACGCCGATACCCAGAACCCCTCTTGTAGTGCATGCTGCGCCAGGGCCAACGCCGACTAAAATGCCGCTACAGCCGGTCTCAAGAAGCTCAAGCGTAACATTGTGAGTAACGCAATTACCGAGAATAACCGGGACTTTTGTTTCTTTACAGAATTTAAAAAGGTCTAGTGCTTTGTATTTAGTTGAAATATGCTGTGTGGTTGTGACTGTTGACTGAACGATGAAACAATCAGCGCCGGCTTCAACTGCCAAAGGCGCAAATTTTGCGGCATTTTGCGGGATACAGCTTACCGCAGCAAATCCGCCTTTCTTTTTTATTTCGCCAACGCGTTTCGAAATGAGTTTCTCTTTTATTGGCGTGGTATATATTTTCTGGATAAGATTTGTAGCTTTTTCCGGAGTTGCCTTTGCTATCTCTTCTAAAACTTCATCAGGATTCTCATAACGCGTCTGGATACCATCTAAATTGATTGCGGCAATACCGCCCAGTTTTGACATAGCCACGGCAAATTTAACGTCAACCACGCCGTCCATAGCTGCGGCGATTATGGGAACGGAGAATTTCTTTCCGTTAAATTTCCATGATGTATCGACCTCATCCGGGTTTATGGTAATACGCCCGGGCGCTAATGCTACTTCGTCAAAACCATAACATCTTCTTGCTCGCCTTCCTATACCTATCCACTCTGCCATGATTTAACCTCCATTTTTAGTCTGCAGTCGATAGCCCATAGTCGACAGATTAAAACTGTGGACTGTTGATTATAGACTGCGGACTTTTATAAAGTCATTTATAATTCTTTTTTTATCCTCTTCTTGCAAAACTTTTCTTTCAAAAGCTGCCTTATTTACGCCAAAAAGTTTTTCCGCAAGATGATCCGCCTCTAAAATTGCTTCGTTTTGATTAAATTCATAAAAATATTCTTTGTCGATGTCTTTACGCGCGGCATCTCCAATAACATAAATATCTTTAAAATTATCCGGAAGTGTATCAGATATATTAACCGCCGGCTCAAAAAAATCAAGATTAGTTGCGAAACCACTATCAACAAAAACCAATTCCGATGAATAAACTTTTAAAGGATTGACTTTTGTCGCTTTGACCTGGGCTTCGCCAATGACTTCTTCTATGCTAACATTCAAATGAACATTTATTTCTTCCCCGGCGAGAAAATTTACAAGTTGATCTTTGTCCGCCCTGAGAAAGTCAAAATTAGTGCTTAAAACCCTCACCTCTTTCCCAAGTTTCTTTAAAGCTAAAGCAAGCCTTACTCCCAACATTGTTGTAACGTAAACAATGATTTCCGCAGAGAACTTTATAAGCCCCTTCGTCCCGATGGGGTCTATATCAGAAAGATAAACAAAACCTTCGCGATGATCGCCTTTTATTGAAATATCCTTAGACTTTAACCCGGTAGCGACAACCAGAGATTCGTACCCAATTGGTTCTTTTTCTTTAAAATAAATTTTCTTTCTTTCGGTATTTATCCTGCCTACTGAATCCTGTATAAATGCCGCATTTGCGCTTACGGCAAAATCTGCAAGATTTGTAGTTTTAAAATCAAGATTGCGGATGAATTTTTCCTTATCGAAAGAATGGGCATTCTTATCGACTAAGGTAATTTTTATGCCGGGATTAAGTTCTCTTGCTTTTTTTATAAATTCTAACCCCACGCTTCCTGCGCCGATTACTGTTATTTCTGAAATTTTATCCATGGCATTCTAGTGACGGGATTCTGCTATACATTTTCATACTTACGATAAGCGTCAACAAGGTTTTTAAAAAGAAAAAGCGAAGTAAGTTTGCCTACTCCGCCGGGAACCGGTGTAATGAAAGCAGCTTTTTTATTTGCGCTTTCAAACTCTATATCACCGACTATTTTCGAATCCTTTCTGCCGATGCCGACATCTATTGCCACGACGCCTTTTTTAAGCCAGGCTCCTTTTATAAGATTGGGTCTGCCGGCTGCGGAAATTACTATATCGGCATTTTTGACATAAAACGGCAGGCGTTTACTTTCAAATGTTGCGATATGCGTAATGTTTACAGTAGCAAATTTTCTCCCTAATATAAGCGCAAGAGGTTTGCCGATTAACGTTGAGAACCCGACAATCGTTATCTCTTTTCCGTATAATTCGATCCCGGTCATTTTGATAAATTCAAGCGCGCTTAAGACCGTTGGCGAAATAAACAATGGCTCTCCGATAAACAATAATCCGAGATTATAGGGATTCATTCCCTCAATATCTTTTCTGTAATCTATTGCACTAAAAATTTCCTCCTCGCTGATGCCTTGAGGAAACGGTTTATTGGCAACGATACCGGTTATTTTTTTATCTTTATTTAATTCTTTAATTTTAGCGATTACTTCCTTCAGCGGCGCGGTTTCCGAGAGTTCTACGGAAAGATATTTTACCCCGAATTCATCGGCAAGTTTTTGTTGCGATGCGCGATATACCTGGCAAGAATAATTTTTCCCTATGCTTAAAGATGCAAGCGCGAGAATGGGCAGGCTATGAATTTCGCTTTTTAATTTATTTTTAAAGCCATCATAGAATTTTTGGGCATTTAAAATTTTAGTCATATTAAACATCCATCCCTTTTAAAACATTTGTAAAAATTGCGATATGTTTATCTTTTTTGCCCAGGGTTCTGGAATTGGCCTTAAGATTTAAAATACAGGCTTTGAGCGATAATTTTACAAAATATAAACCTATATAAAAATCACTAATTATACTCTTTTTTATACCAGATTCAACTTTTTTTACAAGGCAGAAACTCTTGATACAGGCATTACCTAAATTTTGGATCAGGTGATTACTTTGTTTAAGAAAATACAGTTTCCCCCGGCCCTGGGCTTTCATAAATTTTTCAAAAATCTCGCCGTCTTTATTGATATATACTGCAATGTTATTGCGTAGTTTCTTGAGCGCAAAAATTTCCTTGTTAAATGACGGGCTTTTATTAAGAGAATAATTCATCGCTTTTTCGATAAGCGCCAAGCCAAGGCAAAAGGATAAAGCCGCAGCGCTTCCTCCGCCAGGCGCTGGTCTTTTTGCAGCAATGTCGTTTAGATATTTTTTTAGATTTTTTTGGTATTTCGGCATGGGTTTTAATCGCTAAAGTCGAAAGCTCCTTTAATTAAATTATATTGCCAGTAATCTTTATTCCGGATTATTTCCAGGACATCGAACCGATAAAATTCATCCGGTTTATTTGCCGTATAAAAAAGGGCAGTTTTTTTAATCTTTACAATCTTTCGGCAATCTACGGCTTCTAAGCCGGAAACAAGATAATCGTAATTTCTCGCTTTTACTTCAATAAAACAGACATATTTGTCATTTTTGGCGATTATATCAATTTCTCCGAAACGGCAGCGAAAATTTCTTTTATAAATTTTGTAACCGTTTGACTGTAAGTAATCTACCGCTTTATCTTCGTAAAATTTACCCGTTTGCATTTGTTAGCGCGGATGTCACGGATTATTACGGATTCAAACGGATGATTTCATCCGTGGCATCCGTAACCATCTGTCTGCATCCGTCCATAAAAACTATCCTAACCGGAAACTCCTTCTGTGTAACGGTGAAAGAGCGTATTTCTTTATTAACGAATAATGTTCCTTGGTAGGATAACCTTTGTGCTTTGCGAAATTCCATTCCGGATACAGGAAATGGGCCGAATTCATCAAATGGTCTCTTGTCACCTTTGCGATTATCGAAGCACAGGAAACTTGTTTTACGGTTTTATCAGCTTTCGGTATGCATTTGTATTTAATATCTAAATTCGTCCGAAAGAGATTGCCATCAATGATAAACATTGCTTTCTTTAAATACGGCGCTTGCCTGATGAGTCCTGAAATAGAACGCTCAAAGGACAAAAAAGTTGCGTTAAGGATATTGAACCTGTCGATTTCCGTATGAGTCGCAATACTTACTGAAAAAAGAGCGTTATTTTGGAGCCAGCAAAAAATTTTCTCACGCGCTTGAGGCGTTAATTCTTTTGAATCCTTAATTTCTAAAGGCGGATTTTTTTCAAGATAAAGTGCACAGCTGGTTACCGCTCCCGCTAATGGCCCGCGGCCTGCTTCGTCAACGCCTACTATCATAATTGAACCAATAATTTACAGAGTAGAAGGTTAAGGGTAAAGGGTGCAGTTTTAAGACTGAACCCTGCACCCTTTACCCTGTACCCTGAATTTATACCGTCATTGCCTGCTTCCCAATTCTTTCTCTTAAATAGTATAGTTTATTCCGCCTTGGCGCTTTTGCAGCCTTCTTAACCAATTCGATCTTATCAATGTTCGGTGAATAATACGGAAAAGTAATTTCGTATGCCTCTCCGTAAGATATTCTTCTTAAAGTAAAAGATTTACGGTTCATTGCACCGTGAATTTTTATTACTATACCCTCAAGGTGCTGTATCCTCTCTTTGTCTTTTTCCCGAATCTTGTAATAAACATTGACAATGTCTCCGGGTGAGAATGCGCCGTATTTCTTTGCCATACTGTCTCTTAATTCCTTTTCCACCATCATTAGTTTATCCATTTGTACCTCCTAATGAGCACAACATTTTTTCAAGCCCCCAGTGGCGCAGAAAAAATGTTAGTGCGATAATGAGACTTGCTTTTTTCTATCGAAAAAAGCCTAGTCGAATTATACCCCCGAGCAATGAGACTTGCTTTTTTGCGAAGCAAAAAAGCCTAGTCGAATTGTCCCAAACGAAGTTTGGGACGTAGCGAGGGGGTTATTATCATAATAAATCTGGCCTTTTCTTTTTTGTCGCCTCTAAAGCTTTTTCTTCACGCCATTTATCAATCTTTCCGTGGTTGCCGGAAAGTAAAACTTCCGGCACCTTCAGGCCGCGAAAATCTTCGGGCCTCGTATAAGACGGGTAATCAAGAAGCTTATTCTCAAAACTTTCCCGCTTTATCGATTCCTTGTCCGAGACAACCCCCGGGATAAGCCTGGTTACGCAATCAACAAAAAGCATGGCTGCAAGCTCTGCCCCGCTTAATACATAATCACCGACAGAAACTTCCTCTTCCGCTAAATATCTGGCCACTCGCTCATCAACCCCTTCATAGCGCGGCGCAAGAAGTATCAGCCTTTCGTAATTGAGAAATTTTTTCGCAGTTGCCTGTTTTAGAGTTTTACCCTGCGGACTCAAAAGAATAATCCGTTTATTTTTATCTTTTTTTTCCGGGGGATAAATTTTATATCCCAGAATCGATTCTGTCGCTTTAAAAAACGGCTCCGGCCGGAAAACCATGCCGCCTCCGCCATAGCCTGGTGCGTCAACCTTTTTGTGCGGATCATCAGTGTATTTTCTTAAATCGTGGATATTTATCTTAAGAAGCCCTTTAGTTTGCGCCCGTTTAATAATCGATTCGTTGATTACCGGCGCAAACATCTCGGGGAAAATGGTTATAATATCAATAATCATTGAATAAACTAAAAATTATATATCAAATATTTAGTACGGATGCGGACGGATTAATCCGCTGAATCCGTAACCATCCGTTTGAATCCGTATAAAAAATCATGTTCTTTTAAATCTTGTTAAAAAATCTTTTTTAAACTTGAGAAACCGTTCTTCCTCGATCGACTTCTTAATCGCATCCATAAAATGTTTATACCAAAATATATTATGGTAAGTAAGAAGCTGTATCCCCAGGATTTCATTCACCTTAATAAGATGCCTGATGTATGCGCGGCAGTAACTTCGGCAAACATAACAAAAACAATCTTTATCAAGCGGATTTTCATCGAGTGCGTAAGGCAAATTCCTTACGACAATTACTCCGTCGGTAGTTATGGCGGTTCCGGTCCTGGCAAACCTTGTCGGAACAACACAATCAAAAAGATCTACGCCGAAAGTAACAGCCTCCAAAATGTCATGCGGCAGGCCATAACCCATAAAATAACGTAAAAGGCCGTCGCCGCTGTAACCAGTTATAAAATCCAGAATATTATATCGTAAATCCTCGGGTTCGCCAACACTTAAACCCCCGACGCATAAACCGTCTAATTCCAGCTTGAGTATCTCGTCAAGGCACTTTTTGCGCAAATCTTTATGCACTGAGCCCTGGGAGATGGCAAAGAATAATTGTTTTTTTGAATTATTTTGCTTGAAATACGACTTGCTTTTTCTGGCCCAGGCAATTGTCCGCTCCATAGCTTCCGTTGCTTGTTCAAGAGTTACAGGAAACTTCACGCATTCATCAAGCGGAACAGCTACAGAACTTTCGGCATCAAGTTGGATTTTAATTACCTCCTCCGGTGAAAGAAAAAATGTCTTACCATCGATATGCGACTGGAAGGTCACCCCTTCATCCGTAACCTTACGCAGGCGCTCAAGGCTGAAAATCTGATAGCCGCCACTGTCAGTAATGATGGTTTTTGGGAAATTCATAAACTTGTGAAGGCCGCCGCATTTTTTAATCACCTCCAGCCCCGGGCGTTGATAAATATGGTAAGCATTGACGAGAAGCCCGTCGATGCCTATTTCATCCAATTCCCTTACCGAGAGGCCCTTGACGGCCGCTTGCGTGGCAACCGGAAAAAAAGAAGGCGTTTTTAAACTGTTATGCACCGTTTCAAAAACTCCAATTCTTGCTTTAGTATCTTTATCTTTTTTAATAACCTTAAACATAATTTTTATCGATGATTTGCGAAATAACCAATACCCAAGATACAAGATACAAACAAATTCCAAACTCCAAGCACCAACCCTTCGACTCGTTTTCACTCGCTCAGGGTTGTCCTGAGCCTGTCGAAGGACAAATTCCAAATAAGTTACAAATTCCAATGTTCAAATGACCAAAACGGGTTTTGTTTAGGACATCGGAATTTTGGTCATTGGAATTTATTTGGAATTTGGGATTTGGAATTTGGTCATTGTTTGGTTATTGTATCTTGGAACTTGGTTATTTCTCCAGCTATCGTTTTGTCATTTATGTATCTTTGCAATAAGATATAAAATTGCGCTTAAAATAACACTGATCAAAATTGATGTGGCCAGTGGAAAATAAAAAGTAAAATTTTCTTTTTTGATTAAAATATCGCCGGGAAGCCTTCCCAAGAAAGGAATTTTAAAGCGTGTGAATAAAACCAGAAGCAATCCTGCCAGAGTTATGAAAATGCCAATTATTATAAGAGATTTTCCTAAATTGTTCATGGTTGACACCGCTAAACCGTAAAATTCCGCAAAGCTGCAAAAAATCCTTTGCGCTTTTGTGATAAGAAAATTGGGTTAGATTATACCACAACTTAGGAAAAAATGAAGTTTTGTAAGCGGTAAATTCCTATGGCCTTTTCGCAATCAAGAAGTGGTTTTTTTAGAAAAATATGGCAGTAACATCGTTAGCGACATTGCTTGCGGTAAACACAATTCCAGAAAAATTGCCGCCGCGAATAATAATCTAAATAGCACAAGCCATAAGATAGTAACTTTTCCTTTTAGACTTCAGTCTTTTCCGGATTCTCCGGGTGGTTCGAACCAAAGAAGAATTTCGTACGAATCTGATACGCGTCTTCGATAAACAACCTGCAAAGATAATTCATCACTTCGCTAACTTCGCGGCTGTGCTCTGAACAAAATTCTTTTAATTTATCTTCAATTGCTCTGGAAGTCCGGCATCCAATAAATCCATCTCTGTGTTTAATTTTTTGCGCCATTTATTCACCTCCCTGCCTTGGCCCCGGCCAGGCTTTTATCGATAATCATATGTTTAACCTCAACTACAATATAGCATAAATCTGTTTATAAATCCAGTTAAAAATAAAAAAACTACGGATTTGTAAATGTTTACAGTTTTGAAGAAAAGCCTATTTGGCGGAAAAATCAATGATAAACAAGGGGTTTTAGGGATTTATTTTTTTGAGCTATTTTTTAGCTGCTGGTAGGTTAATTCGGTAACCTGGCGGCCGCGAGGTGTCCGTATAATAAAACCTTTGTTTAAAAGGTAGGGTTCAACAACGTCCTCAAGAGTTCCTTTATCCTCCCCTAAAGAAGCCGCAATCGCTTCTATGCCGGCGGGACCGCCGCCGTGAAGCTCAATTAATGCCTTAAGGTATTTTCTATCCAAATCATCAAAACCATTGGCATCAATCCTTGAATACTCAAGTGCCTCTTTGGCAAGTTCTAAATTTATAATCCCCTCTGACCGGACTTGCGAGTAATCTCTTACTCTCTTTAGCAGGCGGTTAGAGAGCCTGGGCGAACCACGGGCCCTACCGGCTATCTCATGAGAACTTTCCGTATCTATTTTTATATCAAGAAGTTTTGCGCTACGTTCAATTATTCTGGCAAGATCTTCGATGGTATAAAAATCAAAATCATAAAAAAGGCCGAATCTGCCCCGTAAAGGAGAACTAAGCAAACCTTTCCTTGTCGTCGCGCCAACCAAAGTAAACGGTTTTAAATTGAACTTTACACTTTTTGCGTATGGCCCTTTATCGATAACAAAATCAATCTGAAAATTTTCCATTGCCGGGTATAAAAATTCTTCAACTATCTTGGAAAGCCGATGGATTTCATCGATAAAAAGTATGTCGCCCTTTTCGAGGTTGGTCAGAATACCGACTAAATCTCCGGCACGCTCAATCGCCGGACCGCTGGTAGAAGTTAATTTTGCGCCCATCTCATGAGCGATTACATACGCAAGGCTGGTTTTGCCAAGCCCGGGAGGGCCTGATAAAAGTACATGCTCAAGCGGCTCTTCTCTTTTCTTGGCCGCCTGGATAGCTATCTCAAGCGCAGAAATTACGTTTGTTTGGCCGATAAAATCAGAAATACCCTGGGGACGAAGGGAAAGATTTATTACCTTCTCTTCCTCATTTTCCTGTAAATAATCTACTACTCGTCCCTCCTCCATCGTCTATTGTCCTTCACCATTTGGTTTTTCGGCTGTTAAGGGCAGGCTACAACATTTTGCCTTCTGGCAAGAGAAATCGAACCAAAAAGCTCTTTTTGGACGGCGACTATTTCACGCAAGCGAATAAGCTCTAATATAGCAAGGAATATTACAACCACTTCCAGTTTGCTTTTTGCGGAAGAAAACAAATCATGAAGCGAGACAGTCTCTTTTACCAGGAACAGATGCAGGAGATCATGTATTTTCTGCTCAACTGTAAATTCATCTTTTATGATTTCAAAGAAAATATCTCTTGGAACATCGGAAAGCGCACTCTTAAAAGCACTTATGAGGTCAAATATCGAAGCCTCAAGATAAATCTCTTTACTTTCCATTTCCGAACTCGACCGGGCTATATATTTCAAACGATCTCTTTCTTTCTCTTTAAGGTATTCGGCTGCTTCTTTAAATTTCTCATACTCAAGCAGGCGCTTCACCAGTTCTTCACGCGGGTCAAGTTCCGGCTCTTCAGGTTCTGGCGGCTTAGGTAAAAGCGTTTTTGATTTAATATTGATAAGAGTTGCGGCCATAACCATATACTCTGAAGCAATATTAATATCCAGAAATTTCATGAGTTCCAGAAATTGTAAATATTGGTCGACAACAACGGTTATGGGGATATCGTAAATGTTTAAATGATCTTTTTTGATAAGATAAAGCAGTAAATCCAGCGGGCCCTCGAAGATGTCTAATCTAATTTTCATGTTAAATCCCAAGCACCAAGCTCCAACCCTTCGACGCGTTGCACTTGCCCAGGGTTGTCCTAAACGTAGTCGAAGGACAAATTCCAAATAAGTTCCAAGTTTCCATGTCCGAATGACCGAAACAGGTTCGGTTTAGAACATTGGAATTTTGGTCATTGAAATTTATTTGATGCTTGGAATTTGGGATTTGGAATTTCATACTAACCCCATTGCTTTTTTCGTCTCAATCAGGGTATTTTCCGCAACCGCTCTCGCCTTCTTATTGCCTTCATTTAGTATATCATAGATGTAATCGTTTTTCTTTAAAAATTCTTTCTTTTTTTCTCTGTGCGGGGCAACAAATTGAATTAGCAAATCTGTAAAAATCTTTTTACATTCTACGCATCCCTTTTTAGCATTTGTGCACCAGTTATAAACTTCCTCTTTTTTATCCTCGGCAAAAACACCGTAATAGCTGAAAATATTACAAACATCCGGGTGGCCTTTGTCTTCTTTCTTAATCCTTGCCGGATCGGTAATCATATTCGAAACTTTTTCCTTAATCGTTTTATCCTCTTCATCAAGAGCAATATAATTGTTATAGCTTTTACTCATTTTTCTGCCGTCAAGACCCATAAGCCGCGGCACTTTGGTAAGAAGCGCCTGGGGTTCTACAAAAACCTGCGCTTGGTATAAATAATGAAAACGGCGTAAGATTTCCCGCGCAACCTCTAAATGGGGCAATTGGTCTTCTCCTACCGGAACAAAATGCGCTTTATACAAAAGTATATCTGCCGCTTGTAAAACCGGATACCCCAAGAATGAATAGGTATTTATTTCTTTTTCTTTTAGTTGTTCTATCTGCTCTTTAAAAGTAGGGCAGCGATAAAGCCAGCCAAGCGGAGTTAAATTTGAAAGTATGACAAAAAGATCAAGATGTTCTTTTACTTCTGATTGTACAAAAACAACTGATTTTTTTGGATCTATGCCGTAAGCCAACCAATCTGCGACATTATCCAGCATAGAATCCCTGCATATAGCTGGATTTTTATATTCACTCATTAAAGCGTGCCAATCAGCCACCATAAAAAAGCATTGATAATCTTTCTGGAGCTTAACCCAGTTAGAAAGAGCACCAACCCAATGGCCAAGGTGAAGCTTGCCTGTCGGCCGCATTCCGCTAAGTATTACTTTTTTGTTCATATCTTTCGATAGGTGACTTAAAAAATAACCAATAACCAAGATACAAATCCTAAACAAATTCCAAGCTTCAAGTACCAAATTCCAATGTTCCAAACGCTTTCGGTTTGGAATTTTGGTCATTGGATATTAGAATTTATTTGGTATTTGGAATTTGCGATTTGGTCATTATTTGATTATTGTATCTTGAAGCATGGTTATTTCGCATTGTTTCTCTATCTATTCCTTCAAACGCCTCGTAACTAGCTCTTCGCTATAAACATCAATAACATCGCCTTCCTTGATGCCGTCAAACCCTACACCGATACCGCATTCAACGCCTTCGGCAACATCCCTGACATCGTCTTTAAATCTTTTGAGCGACTGAACTTTTCCTTCATAAA
The DNA here is from genome assembly GCA_021796115.1 of bacterium. Lineage (GTDB taxonomy): Bacteria > Omnitrophota > Gorgyraeia > Duberdicusellales > 4484-171 > JAJYOP01. The sequence goes on along the minus strand of JAJYOP010000006.1, from coordinate 63,615 downwards.
CCGGTGCGTTACTGCGTAAAACCTGGCAGGCAAAATTTCTCTGGACTCTTCCTTTTTCAACAATACACCCAGCTATAATGCCGGATTTGGAAAGTTTAAAAACGGTTTTTACTCTGGCACGGCCGAGAAAGATTTTCTTTACATGCGGAGCAAGCATTCCTTCAAATGCCGCTTTTATATCATCCAGGAGCTCATAAACTATCTGATAAACCCTGATCTCTATGCCTTTTTGCTTGGCCAGGTCTCTTGCCTGCGGTTCTGTGGTAACTTTGAAACCTACAATTATCGCATCAGTTACCTCCGCAAGAAGGACATCCGAAGCATTTATTGAACCGACGCCTTTATGCGTAAGCACAAGTTCAACTTCTTCGTGAGAAATCTTCCTTAAAGCCTCTTCGACTGCCTCAAGGGTTCCGCCCACATCGGCTTTTAATATTACTTTTAATTGTTTTATCTTTTCTTCTTTTACCTTTTTGAATAAATCTTCGAGTTTAAAATGCACGGGGCTTTTTAGTTTAAGTTTCGCATCTTCTTCTCTTCGTTTTTCAACTATCTCTTTAGCCGCCTTTTCATCAGGAACAACGAAAAGCTGGTCTCCCGGGTTGGGAACACCATTCAGCCCGACGACTTCAACTGCCGACGCAGGCAAGGCTTCGTTAACGGCGCCGCCACGGTCATCATTCATCGCTCTGATTTTTCCCCAGAAGTGGCCGGAAACACAGCAATCACCCACTTGCAGCGTCCCTTCCCTGACTAAAATATCAACCAATGGGCCTTTACCTTTTGACAGGCGAGCTTCAACCGCTACGCCAACTGCCGGCCGTGTATAATCTGCTTTTAGATCGAGTAATTCAGCCTGGAGCAGAATGAGTTCCAATAGTTCATCGATACCCTTACCGGTTTTAGCAGAAACTCCTATGGTTGTAGTTTTACCGCCCCAGTCTTCCGGCACAAGCCCAATCTTTGATAGTTGCTGCTTTACCATATCGGGATTGGCATTGGCTTTATCCATTTTGGTTATCGCAACGATAATCGGGACATTTGCCGCTTTTGCGTGATCAAGCGCTTCTTCGGTTTGAGGCTTCACTCCTTCATCAGAAGCCACCACGAGTATGACAATATCGGTAAGATTTGCTCCGCGCGAACGCATTGCGGTAAAAGTTTCATGGCCTGGGGTGTCCAGAAAAGAAATTTTCCCCTTGGGAAGAGTAACCTGATATGCACCGATATGCTGGGTTATGCCTCCGCTTTCTTTCTCGGCGATTTTACTTTTACGGATATAGTCAAGAAGGCTGGTCTTCCCGTGGTCAATGTGGCCCATAAGAGTAACTATCGGCGGCCTCCTCTTCAAATTCTTTGACTCAGTGTGCAAAATTACCTCTTCCTGACTCGGTTTCTTCTTTAAGTTTATCTTATATTTATAAGCGATTTTTTTTGCGGTTTCCTCATCAAGGTTTTGATTTATATTAATAAATTTTCCTTCTCTTAACAAATCTGCAAGAAGTTCGGAAGGTTTCTTATTTAATCTGACCGCAAGATCTTTAACCGAAATAGGGAAATCTGCCTCAATCACATTTTCCTCTATTTCTTTTTCTTTGAGCACGGATATTTCGTTCTTGATAATTTCAGCAGTATCGCTGTCGACGCTGGACATATGGCTTTTAACCGGAAAATTCATGCTGCGTAATTTCGTTATCAATTCCTTAGTGTCTATCCCCAGCTCTTTTGCTAACTCATGGATTCGCATTCTCGCACCACCTTTTTATTCAGTTTTTTTTTCTTCAGAGGAAGCTTCTTTCTGTTCTGCCTCTTTTTGTTCTATCGCTTTTTGTTCCGCTTCTTTTTGCGCAGTTTCTTTTTTAGCCACTTCAAGCTCGGCTTTTTTCTCCTCGATCACCTTTTTTGCTTCTTCGATAATTTTTGCCGCTTTCTTTTCGCCTATTCCTTTTAATTTCGAAAGCTCATCCGCACTAACTGCCGCGATCTTCTCAAGGCTCACATATCCGGCATCGACTAAAATTGCGGCAAGTTTTTTGCCGATATTTTTTAACTTCAAAATATCGTTGACTTCTTCTTCAATAGCTTCGCGCGAACGCACATCTATTTCCCATCCGACCAGCCGCGAAGCAAGCCGTACATTTTGCCCTCTTTTTCCTATAGCAAGAGAAAGCTGATCGCTAGCGACAAGTACCTTTGCTCTTTTAACCTCACGGTCAACCTCGATTCTTGAGATAACTGCCGGTGCTAAAGCGGCTTTGATAAATTCTTTTATGTCTTCGCTGAACCTGACTATATCTATTTTTTCTCCGCGCAACTCTTCGATTATATTTTTTACCCGTGAACCGCGCATGCCGACACAGGCGCCTACGCAGTCGACTTTTTCGTCTTTAGAAAAAACCGCTATCTTTGTTCTTTCTCCGGCTTCTCTGGCAATCGACCGGATTTCTACCACTCCTTCAAAAATTTCCGGGACCTCAAGCTCAAAAAGTTTTTTCACAAGGCCTTCGTGCTTTCTCGAAAGAATTATTTGCGTTCCTTTGTCTTTCTTAACCTCATAAACAAAAGCCTTTACTCTTTCTCCAAGCCTGAATCGGTCTAAAGGCGAAAGGAAAGAATAGGGAATAACACCCTCGGCTTTACCCAGAAGATCCAGGATTACCGCTTTTTGTTCAATGCGGTAAACTATTCCGCCGACAATATCGCCTTCTTTCTTTTTGAATTCATTATAAACATTATCCTTTTCTGCTTCGCGTATTTTTTGGATAATAACCTGCCTTGCAGTTTGAGCGGCAATCCTGCCGAACTCCTTGGAAACCACTTCTTTATCGGAGATATAAACATGGATATCCCCTTTTACCGGGTCTATCTCAACTTTCACATCCTCGGTTGCAGAAGTAATCTTTGCAATTTTTTTTGCGGCCACGGTTAAAGCGTGTTTTACCGCCTCAAGAAGAACGTTTTTATCAAGGCCCTTCTCTCTTTCTAATTGTTCAAGCACGGTTATAAATTCTTTGTTCATTATTTTAGACCTCCAATTTTTCTTTTCCTAAATGAATTTTCTCAAAATCAATAATATATTTTTTTCCTTTCATTTCTACTGTCAGATTTTTCTCTGATACCTCCGATACTTTACCTTCAAAATATGCTTTTCCTTCCAAAGGAATCTTTGGCCAAAGACCGACAATTTTTCCCTTCATTCTTGCAAAATCTTTATAAGTCTTTAAAGGCCTATCAAGGCCCGGAGAATTCACCTCAACAATGAAATTATCACCCAAAGCTTTGTTTTCCTCGAGAAATTTGACAATTTTTCCATTAAGTCTTGCACACTTGTCGATAGTTATGCCGCCTGCCGGATAATCAACAATGCAGCGTAAAATATAATCGCCGATATAGAAGCTTAATTTGATATCTATTAGCTCTGCGCCTTCGTCGTTAATTATTTTTTCAACCTTTTCTTTATATTGGCTATAAAAATTATCGATGATATTCACTGGTTTCTTAAAAATTATTTTACACCGCAAATTTGCAAACGCTAAAACGCAAAATTTTGCGCTTTGCAACATAAATTATCATTTATTATATGCTTCTTTTAAAAAACTTATAAGCTCTTGCTCGCTGAAACTCTTTTTCTCTTTGGTTTTTCTTTCTTCTAAATCTATTTTTCCATAGCTTACATAGTTTTTGCCCATAATTACCATGTAAGGGCTGCCTATCAAATATGCATCATTAAATTTTACCCCTGCCCCTTCACTCCGCTCATCAATCAATATTTTTAATCCAGTTTTCTCAAGTTTTTCGCCTAAACTAATTGCTTCACTTTTAATTTTCTCATCAAGGCAGACCAGGGTTGCATCAAAGGGGGTTACGGACTTTGGCCAGATTATTCCTTTCTCGTCATAATTCGTCTCAACTATGGCAGCAAGAACACGGCTGACGCCGATACCATAACAGCCCATAATAGTCGGCTTTCTCTTGCCGCTATTGTCAAGATAGAGCGCCTCTTGCGCGGCAGAATATTTTGTTCCTAATTTAAAAACATGTCCGATTTCTATCATTCTCTTTTCTTTTAATTTTGTTGCGCAATGTGGGCAATTTTCTGTTTCTTTAAAATGCTTGCCGCATTTTTCGCATTCACATAATATATCTTCGCCAATTTCCGCAGGAACCATAAATTCATGAGAAGCGCTTCCTCCCATCGCTCCGGAATCGGCTTCGGTAGTAATAAATTCTAAACCGCATTCCTTAAATATATCTTTATAGGCCGAAAACATTTTGTTGTAATTTTCATTCAAACCATTTTCATCAATGTCAAAGCTGTAAGCATCTTTCATTATGAATTCGCAGCTTCTTACAACGCCAAACCTGGGACGGATTTCATCCCTAAACTTTGTCTGTATTTGATAGAGTATGCGCGGCAGCTGTTTATAAGAAGAAACATATTTACGCACGATTTCCGTAATTTCTTCTTCATGGGTCGGGCCCAGGCATAAATTGCGGTTCTTGCGGTCTTTGAATTTGAACATTACATCCTTAAGCACCTCGTGACGGCCGGTCTTCTGCCATATTTCAATAGGCTGCAAAGCGCTCATTAAAAGCTCCTCTGCACCTTTTGAATTCATATGTTTTCTGATTATGTTGCTTACATTCTCTAAAACCCTGAAACCTAAAGGCAAATACGAGTAGATGCCGGAAGAAACCATAAAAAGATACGAACCTTTTAGAAGCAACTTATGGCTTATGCATTCCGCAGTTTTAGGGTCTTCTCGTAACGTAAAAATGAAACTTTTTGAGTACAGCATAAGTTGAATTAGCCTTCTTTAAAAATGTTCTCGTCGATTTCAATTCCTTTTTTCTTAAATATCGGCAAAAATACCGGTGTGCCTTTAGCTTTAAATGAGCCGATTACGCGTTTGTCTTCGTCAACCTTTTCTATGTCGTAACGGAAAATGTCTTTTAAAATTACTTCATCTTTTTCAAGCCGATCGATTACTTCTGTGATGTAAGTTATCTTTCTTGAGCCATCAGTCAATTGGTCATGCTGAACTATCAGATCAACTCCCGAAGCAATTTGTTTTCTTATTGCCCAAACCGGCATATTCAATCCGGCATAAAGCGCCGTTGTTTCAAGGCGGGTAAGCGCATCAAACGGGCTGGAAGCATGAATTACAGCAAGGCATCCACGGTGTCCACTGTTTAACGCCTGAAGATAGTCCATTGATTCTGCGCCTCTAATTTCACCAAGAATAATTCGCGTCGGCCTCATACGAAGAGTATTAATAAACAGGTCTCTTATGGTAACCTCGCCTTTGCCTTCGATGTTAGGCGGACGCGTCAATAAGCGCACAACATGTTCCTGCCTTAAAGTAAGTTCTAGCGTATCTTCGATAACAATAATTCTTTCCTGGGGATTGATATAAGATGAGAGGACTTCAAGGGTAGTTGTTTTACCGCTTCCGGTTGCACCGGAAAAAAGTATATTTACCTTTGCCTTAATACAGGCAACCAGAAATTTTGCCATTCGCTCATCAATTGTGCCAAGCTCAACCAGGTTTTCGATTACGCTGATACTGCGTAAAAATTTTCTGATGGTAACCGTGGCACCGCCTACAGAAAGCGGCGGGATTATGACATTCACGCGCGAGCCGTCTTTCAATGAAAAATCAACATAGGGATAGGATTCATCGACGCGCCTGGCCGCAGGTATAAGCATCTTTTCTATACTATGGCGCAGATGGGTTTCATCGTCGAATTGCACATCGGTAATTATTTTTTTACCGGCTTTTTCCATATAAATCTTATGCGGGCCGTTTATCATTATTTCCGTAACTTCTGGGTCATCCATAAGTTTTTGCAGCGGGCCCCAGCCTAAGAATTCATCACAAAGTTCTTTTATGACCGCTTCTCTTACCTTAGGCTCAATAATTCTAGCTTTTTCTTTCTCCCAATAATCAAATATTTTTGTTATTCTGTCCCGGACAAGCTCTTCACTCAATTTGGTTTCGGCACCGCCAAGGAAACTTAGCTCCTTACGCAACTCTTTTTTGATTTCTTTTACATTCATAGCCTCTCCACCTCTTTGAATAAGTCCGTTATTATATTTTTTTCATCAGTCTGTTTTATAATCTTATCTTTTTTGAAAACGACGGCTTTTTTATTGCCAAAGGCAACACCGATGTCAGCCTGTCTTGCCTCGCCAGGGCCATTTACCACACAACCCATAATTGCAATATGCAGCGGTTTTTCTAAATGCGATTGCAGAAGTGCCTTGTCGAATTTATCTACTATTTTTATTAAATCTACCTCACAACGGGAACATGTCGGGCAAGATATAATTTCCGGCCCCAACTTTCTTAAAGAAAGTGCCGCAAGTATTTGTTTAGCAATGCGAATCTCCCAATAAGAAGGTGCCGTCAAAGACACCCTTATCACATTGCCTATGCTTTTAGAAAGAAGACCGCCCAACCCTATAGAAGATTTGACTACGCCGTTTAAAAATGTGCCGGTAGCAGTAATACCCAGATGTAAAGGGTAATCGAACTTTTTGGCAAAAAACTCATTGGCGATAGCCGTAGTCCTGACATCCGAGCCTTTCAACGAAACCATTATATCAAAGAAATTTTCTTTCTCCAGAATCTTTAAGTAATCGCCAACAACACTAACCATCTCTTTGGCCTGGCTCTCCGGGCTACCAAAACTCCTTTTAAATCCGCCGGAATTTATCCCTATTCTTATAGGTATTTTATGTGCTTTAGCGGCACATACTACCCGGGTTACTTCTTTTTTACTGGTGATATTTAAAGGGTTTAGCCTAATACCATCAAATCCGCCTTCAATAGCCTTAAGGGCAAAGCGGTAATGAAAATGAATATCAGCAACGAGCGGAAGCGTAATTTCTTTTTTTAAAAGAAGTACCAGTTTTACATCGCGTTCTTCTTTGATAGCCATGCGCAGAGCTTCTGCGCCTTCTTTTTCCAGCAATTTTGCTTCTTTAATTAAAGTATCTATATTAGAATAAGGGGACTTAAGCATCCCTTTTATTCGTACAGGGTACTTTGCGCCGATTTTTAAACTCCCTAATTTTACTGTTCGGGTCATCTTTTTCTACCTATTACCCCGCCTCACAGAAGATGCTATAAATTTTCTTCTAAAATTTGTAGCGTTCGGCGGGGTTAATCCCCTTCGGTGATAATTCGCCAACGCACTTTTGTGCGTCTGCGGCTTCAAAAGTGCTGGCTCATTATTCGCACTATCATTTTTCCTACACTCCCTTAGGTCGCTTGGAAAAATGATGTTCTCATTAAAACCACTTTCCCCAAATCTTCGAACCAAAATTAACAATATCGTTATAAAACACAAAAATCATTAATATCCCTATTATCGCGATTCCGACACGTGTAAGTAATATATCTGTTTTCTCGCTTATTGGTTTACGGCGGATCTTTTCAATAAAAAGCAGGAAAATATGGCCGCCGTCGAATACCGGCAGTGGCAGGAGATTAACTATCGCCAAGCTGACATTTAGAATCGCCATAAGGTTGAGAATCGCTACAATTCCTAATTTTATCGTCTGGGAAGTTATATAATAAATCCCTAAAGGCCCTGCGACATCTTTCGGCGATAGTGTTCCCGCTACCATATAAAAAAATCCCTTTATAGTTAAAACCGTAAGGCCAACAACTGTTTCGAAAGCTTTTAGTGCCCCTTGAAATAAATTATATTTTATGATCTTCACCTTGGAAGAAGCTTCTATGCCGATTACAGCAACACTTTTTTTTCTGCCAAATTCGTCTCCTCCTTCGGCTTTTTCCAGAGGAACCTTCAACGAAAGTTTTTGCCCTTGCCGGTCGATATCAAGAAAAACGCTATTTTTGCTTTCGCGTATTAACTGCGTCATGTCAAGCCAATGTTCTACTTTTTTCCCATTTACCGATAGAATTCTATCGCCTTCTTTCAAGCCGGCGGATTGAGCGGGAAAACCTTCCTTAACTTTTCCTACTATGGGCTCGATATACGGAAAACCTATAACCGCTATAATCCAGAAAAGCAGGAAAGCAAAAAAATAATTAAAAAATGGCCCGGCAAAAACTATTTTCATCCTGGTCAGCACGGGTTTTGAAAAAAATTCGTCCGCCAGGCCTTTTGTTTCCAGGCGATTTTCTCCTGCCATTTTAACGTATCCGCCTAACGGAAAAAGGCAAATAAGAAAATCCGTGTTTTTACCTTTAATAGTGAATAAAACCGGGCCAAAACCAATAGCAAATTTTTCCACTTTAACCCCGCTTTTGCGCGCGGCAATAAAATGGCCGAATTCATGGACAATTATCAAAATACCTACGATGATGATAAAAATTATAAAGTTCATAGTTTTTCTAAATACTCCTTTGTTTTATATCTTGCCCAATCATCCCAGTAAAAAACATCGTTTTCGTTATTTATCTTTTGCGCCCTGTAATTCGAAAAAATGTGCCGCATGACTTTCTGCATATCTATAAACTTTATTTTATTCTTCAAAAAATATTCCACCAGAACCTCGTCACAGGCATTCAAGATAACCAAAGCGTTATCTTTCCTTCGCGCTGCTTCAAGGATAATTTCAAGAAACGGGAATTTTTTTACTTCCAATGGCTCAAAGGTCAGGCTGAACTTTGTTTTAAAATTTTCACTGTTTGAAACCGGCATCCTTTTTGGATAATTCAAAGCAAACGAAATCGGTATCTTCATGTCCGGTTGGTACATACAGGCGAATAGACTTGAATCTTTGAACTCTACCAGGGCATGAACATGAGATTCCCGGTGTATGACTATTCCGATATTGCTGTAATCCAGGTTAAAAAAATGATGGCTCTCAATAACCTCAAAACCTTTGTTTAATAATGTTGCGCTGTTAACCGTAATTTTTCTTCCCATCTCCCAGGTCGGATGCGCCAAAACCTTTTTTACGCTTACTTTGGATAATTCGCTTGCCGAATAATCTAGTAGCGGACCGCCGGAAGCGGTAAGATAAACTTTCTTAAAGTCCAAGCCGGGTTTTAAGAGCTGGAAAATAGCATTTATCTCGCTATCTACCGGGATGATTTCAGTATTAAAACGCCTGGCCTTATTAAAGACTAAGCTGCCGGCAGTAACAATAGATTCTTTATTCGCCAGAGCTATCCTCTTTGCATACTTTATGTTTATCATAAGTGGCTTTAACGCATTGATTCCGGAAATTGCCATAAGCGAAATGTCCGAAGAAAGAGCTGCAAATTCACAAAGTCCTTCTTCTCCTGAAAATATTTTTATATTTTTAGCTATACGTTTTTTCAACAGTTCTGCTTTTTTGCTGTCAACTATACATACATACGAAGGAGAAAATTCTTTTATTTGTGAACAAATAATATCTACGTTCTGGTTAGTAGAAAGGCCATGAATTTTAAAATCAGCTTTGTTTTTTCGTATTACGCTAAGGGCGTTTCTTCCTATGGATCCGGTTGAACCAAAAATCGTTACCTTTTTCATATTAGTTTAAATTACATAGGCGGAAGCACCAGGCTTTCCTTCATCATTGTGACGTAAAGATAAAATATTGGTGCGGTAAAAATTATGCTATCTATAACGTCAAGCACCCCGCCCATCCCCGGAAAAATTCTTCCTGAATCTTTGACCTGGCAATCCCTTTTAATGAGCGATTCAAAAAGATCGCCGAGTTGTGAAATTATTGCGACGATTATTATCAAAAAAAACTTTTCTAAAGAACCGATGCTTGTAACAAATACCGAAAAAATAGACCCAACTATGATACTTGTGAAAAATCCTCCGACTGCCCCCTCAAGCGATTTGTTCGGGCTTATCCTTGCCAAAAGTTGCGTTCTGCCATATTTTCTGCCCCAGAGATATGCCCCTATGTCGGATGATTTGGTTATGACGATTAAAAATCCAAGGAGCATAGTTCCTTCTTCAAGCTGCCTGATTCTTATCAAAAAACTAAAACACCAGGAAATGTAAAGGATGGCAAAAACTGTTGTCGAGAGAGAAAGTATGGCCTGATGATTCTCCTTTTTGGTAAGCTCAAGCAGGAACAAAGCAAAAAGCCCAAGAATTGTAAATAAGAATTGCCCGCCTTCTTTTATCGAAAAATGAAAATATATGCTTATGGGTATAAATAATCCAACGGCGATTCCAAAAATTTTAAACAGCCGCACTCCTTTTTTTTCTACCATATAAAAAAATTCATATAACCCGATTAATATCAAAAGAGAGGTAACGAAACCGCAGAGAGGGTAAAACATAGCTGAAAAAACAACAACTATCCCCAGAAAAATCGAGCTTAAAATTCTTTTAGCCATAGATTTTACCAAACCTCCTCTTTCTTGAAGAATAGATGTCGACCGCTTTCAACAATTCATTTTTATTAAAATCAGGCCAATATATTTTTGGGAAATAAAACTCTGTATATGCCAAATTCCAAAGTAAAAAATTACTTATCCGCTCTTCACCGGAAGTCCGTATAAGCAGGTCCGGATCCGGCATATCATCTAAAGCTAAATATTTTGCAAAAGCATCTTCATTGATTTGGCTTTCCGAAATCTTCCCGCTTTGACAATCCAGAACGAGCTTTTTTGCTGCCGTAACTATGTCCCATTTTCCTCCATAATCTAAAGCTATATTGAAAATAAACGAATTATTTTTTGCGGTTAACTTTTCGATTTCTTCGATTTTTATAACAATATCTCTGCGTAACCTGTCTTTTCTGCCAATTATGTTAAGTTTTATATTTTCCTTCATCAATTTATCTTTGTAATTTTTTAAAAAATCTTCAAGATAGGAGAAAAGCAAATTTATTTCCTCTTTGGGCCTGTTCCAATTTTCCGTAGAAAAGGCAAAAACTGTTATGATTTTTACGCCTATTCTTTTTGCTTCTGCTATCACTTCTTTTATTCGCTTAGAACCCTCCCTGTGCCCAAGCGAACGCGGTAAACTTTTTTCTTTGGCCCAGCGGCCGTTACCGTCCATGATAATCGCGATATGTTGAGGAATATTTGTTTCTTTCATAAAAACTGATGATAATTCCCGGCATCAAATAAGGTCTAAGCTTCAATGTTCAAACGACCGAAACAGGTTTCGTTTAGGACATTGGAATTTCGGTCATTAGAATTTATTTGGAATTTGGAGCTTGATGCTTGGAATTTCATATATTTTGGTTTCTCCCCATACAAAAAATAAGGGGGCTTTATGCCCCCTTACGAAGTAAAACGGTTTTGATTCCTCCCTTAGTTTTTTACATTTGTTTCTTTCTTCATCAATTCATCTTTTAAATTTTCTTCCAGTTTATCTTTAAGCTTTTCCAATTTTGCCAATTCTGTCTTGGTCTCTTCAAGCTTGGTATTAGCTTGCGCTAAATCATCAATGAGACCTTTGTTTTTTTCGGTTAATGAAGAATTATCTTTTTTCAAATTCTCTAGCTGTTCGGAAATCGTCATTTTTTCTGCCTGGATTTTTCTTTCTGAACCCGATAACGCATTTATTCTAACCAAAAGCGAAACCCCGGCAATAACCAACACCATAATCAAGCCTACAAGCAAACTTAGTATGAGAGGCCTATCTTTCATTTCAACTCCTCCTCTTCTTTGGGTAGCTGCTCTTCATTTTCTTTAGTCAAAGCGCCTTTTTCAATTTTCTTAACTGTTTTTGGCAAAATAACAATTTCAACTCTACGGTTCATTTGCCTGCCTTCGGCTGTGTCATTTGAAGCAACCGGATGATACTCGCCGTATCCAGAAGCAGATAGCCTTTGCGGACTAACTCCTTGTGTTTCAAGATACTCAAGCACACTTAAAGCTCTGTGTGCAGACAACTCCCAGTTTGATTTCCACTTTGAATATTTTATAGGCACGTTATCAGTATAACCTTCTATTCCGATATTATTTTCCGGGACATTGTTGACAAGTATTTTTGCTACCTTACTTAAACTCGCCAAGCTTGTCGGCTTAAGTATGTCCTTACCTGAATCAAAAAGCACTTCGGAAACAAAGGTAATAACCAGGCCCTTCTCTTCCATACTCAAGCGAACTTGCTTATCCTTTATCTCTTTTTCAAGGCTTTGCTCAAGCAACCCTTTTGTGTTCTTTAATTCTTCTAATTCTTTTTCCAAGCTTTTTATCCGTTCTGCATCAGAACGGCGGCCCGACTGGAATATTACCGTACAGCCATTGATAAAAACAAAAGATAACAATAATCCAATCAATAAAAGTTTTCTTGACATATAGACCTCCCTTCTCTAAAAATCCTTTACTAAAATCGTGAAATAATTAGATTTACGTTATCACAATTGGCTCGTAAAGTCAAGAAAAACAACGTTTTGTTTCACTGTCTATTTTATTTGATTCCGGCTCGGCCGGAACCTCGTGGAATCTGCCATTTCTTTTGTTGAATTCTGTAAAAAAGTTCGGACTCCGACTCGAATGGTATCGCGTGGGAGAGGATAGATTTACATGCAACCTCCGGCGAAGCCGTAGTTAGGCCGAAGTCCCTTGTGGTATCCAAATATCGCTATCTTTAACCACTCAACTATTTCCGGCAGGATAACGATATCAAACTAGTGAGAACACGGAGAGGGTGAGATTTGAACTCACGGAGGCCACGAGGACCTCACCGGTTTTCAAGACCGGCGCTTTCAACCGCTCAGCCACCTCTCCGATGAAAAAGAAAACTATGCAGGGTTACTCATTATTTTTCATCGGCACTGAGTAAATCGTTCCGAGGTGCCTAATGAAAATATTTTACATTATTCCTTTTTGTTTTGAAAAAGCTCTTTAATAACTGATGGCTTTCTTCTTCCAGAATGCCTCTTTTTATTTTAATTTTATGATTAAGCCCTAAGATGTTTAGATCGATTTTGGAACCAAAGGCTCCTGTCTTTGGATCAGAGACCCCAAATACTATTTTTTCTATGCGGGAAAGAACAAGCGCTCCGGCGCACATCGTGCACGGCTCTACCGTAACATAAAGTGTGCAGCCTTTCAACCATTTCGATTTTAAAGCGCTTGCGGCTTGAGTGATAGCAAGCATTTCTGCGTGCGCTGTCGGATCGCGAAGAGTTTCAACTTGATTATGGGCCTTGGCAATTATTTTTCCTTCATGGGCTATCACCGCCCCAACAGGAACCTCATTTTTATCGAATGCGCATTGAGCTTCACTAAGAGCTTTCTGCATATAAAGATGATGCTCGGTAAACATGCGCAATTTATTTTATTTTATTGATAACTTTGAAGAATACCTTTGCCACTTTGGGGTCAAAATGCTCGCCGGTTTCTTTTTTGATAATTTCGATAGCTTTTTCCTTACTGAAGGCTTTTCGGTATGGCCGGTCTGATACAAGCGCCTGATAAACATCAGCGATTGCGACAATTCTTGCACTAAGAGGTATTTCGTCGCCTTTTAGGCCAAGCGGATACCCTTTTCCGTCAAAGCGCTCATGATGATACAAAATAGCCGGTATAGCACCTCTTAAAGCATGGATTTCTCTTAAAATTTCAGCGGCTGTCCATGGATGAGTTTTAATAACCTCTTTTTCTTTTTCTACAAGCGGGCCATTTTTAGAAAGTATGCTTTCATCTATGCCGACCTTTCCTAAATCGTGCAGGGCGGCTGCGTGCTTTATATTTTCTATCTCTGCCGGCGGCAAATTCAGCTCTTGTGCAATTTTTTCCGCAATCAAAGAAGTATATTCAACGTGCCTGCCGGTATAATAATCCTTTGCTTCGATGGCGCGCGCAAAACCATAGATCATCTCAAGAAGGTCACGCGTAAGCAGCGCATTTAATTTTTCTATTTTTGTTTTAAATGCATCCACTCCAACGGTTTTTCTTTCCTTAACAAGCTGCATATGCTCCGGCCTTGAGTAAAGTACGACGCTGTTGCCTCCTTTTTTCTTGGCAATACTAAGGCATTCATGGAAAGCATTTATCACATCTTTGGTGTTATAGACATTATCGCCTGGGAACGAAACTACACCCATGCTTACTTTGATATTAAGAGAAAATTTTTTATATTTGAATTTATGCAGAGCAATTCTATCTTTTATGCGCTTGGCAACCTGAAAGGCATTTTCTCTTGATAAATAAGGTAAAATAACGAAAAACTCATCTTCCCGCCAGCGCGTCAGGATGTCTTCGTTGCGTAAATTATCGGAAAGTATACCCACCATTTCTTTTATGACGCTATCGGCAATATTGGTATTATAGAGCTCGTTTATCTGCCGGAAATAATCGATGTCGATGACGATAAAGGATATATTATGAAGATGCCTGCGGGCACGGCTCAACTCTTGACGCGCACGATGTAAAAAATAACGCCAGTTATAGCAGCCGGTATGCGAATCTACAAGAACAATCTCTTTTATTTTTTTATCTTTACTCAAAAGTTCTCTCTCAAGATTACTCACGCGCTCTTTATATCCCAGAAACTCTTCGGCTTTTTTTAATTTAAAAATAATTTCGTTATCGCTTGAGTTCGCTGAAAAGTAGTCAAAGAATCCTTTTGATTGCGCTTTAGAAATACTTGTTTTGTCTTCTTTATCTGAATAGAGCAGGCATACTTTATCGGTAAATTGCGAAAGTTGCGTTTTTATTTTCTTTACGCAGGAATTATCGAATATCGCTACGGCAAAACCTTTCTTGATGAGTTCTTTGGGGGTAGATATTTTCTTAAAAGTAACGGGAAGTTTTAATCTTCGCTTGGAGGATTTATTGCTGCAATATAAAAATTGCTTCATATATTCAGAATTGTATCATAATTGATTTGCTTTTACAAGATGGTAAGCCAGCTATCATCGCATAAAGTGCGTGGGAAGATTAACTTATTGTAAACAATAAAGTCTGAGTTGGTATCAATGGCGGGTAATCGTGGGCGCCAGTCGAACCCTACAGCTACTGGCATAAAGTTACTTATAAAAATCTGCCACAAGCACGGTATAGGTTGGCTCTCGCCCTAGATGGACCTATATTCTAATAAACCCGCAAAGATGGATAAATCAATGAACTCAAGGAACTATAGATTATTGTATTCTACGGTATTTTTTAGGATATTTAAAATATACTTGCCAAGTGCAATCATGAGCCATTTTCTCGATTCATCTCTCCCAAATTTTATATTTTTTGTAAAGTTTAAAGTATCATTAAAGTCAGGGTCTGAATGTTTGCTTTCTTTGTCACATACAGATTCAATGAATTCACGCACTGTAATATGTTGGGTTAATAGAGGTTGCTCAAGCCATTCCTTGATACTTATAAGCACATCATCCACTGAAAGGTCACAATCAATTACTTTTCCGCCATCAAATCTAAGTTGTATAGGTAGTTGCAGTGCTGGCATTTCTAATTCTGGAGAATTGTTAGCTATGCTAGAAATCCTATGTAGTTTAGCTGATGGGAATAAACGTTGCGATAACGAATCTTTATCGCACATTAGCATTCTCAATTGTACAGATACCGTACGATAAGTAGATGTTTTTCCTTTCATAAATAGATTTATATTATTTTCTAAAATTTCGATTAAACTTTTAAAATCGTCTAATGCTTTTGATTTGTTCATAAACTTATAGCTTCTTTTGAGACCACCATTGTATAGGCTGACACTTTCTGCATTGTCCTTATTTTTTGGAACACTTCGTTCAAGTTACGTGCCCATTTTTAATACATTCACTCATTCTATAGTCGTGAAGAAATTCAGTCTTTCGCCGCCAGAGGCGACCTTATGCTGCTACTTATTTTCAATAATACGGAGAGGGAGAGATTTGAACTCTCGGTCCCAATTTCTTGGGACACACGCTCTCCAGGCGTGCCGATTAAACCGCTCTCGCACCTCTCCTAAAATAAAACTAATTTTTGATTTTTCAGTAACCACGCGCCTGGCAAGAGTTGAACTTGCAACCCTCTGGTCCGAAGCCAGATGCTCTATCCAGTTGAGCTACAGGCGCACACCAAATAGAGCAAAGTTAAGCTTCCCCGGGCTATCCTAAAGGATGGGCCTTCCTCATACCTTTTAAGGAAGGACCCTGAAGTCCGGGGTTCCTCCCGAGCAGAAATCACAACTACATTCCTCCCACGGGCTAAAGCCCGGGGGTTCCTGCGAGGGATTAAAAATTTTATTTCTTTTTGCTTTTTCTGCAGCGCGAAGATTTTTTATGAAGGTCGCAATATTTCTTTTTTTTGGGGCCAAAAGCTTTTCTTCCCTTAGACATATTGCCTCCTTAATTTATATATCCAATAACTTCCTTGCTTCGTTTTTGCCGGTTGCCTTTTTGAAATCTTCAAAATCAATAAAAACAGCGTAAGGCATTTCTGCTTTCAACCTGTGCACATATGCGCCATCAACCTTTTTTCTGAAACCTATATATTTAAAATTAGTTCCGCAACCAGGGCAAACATGCGCTTTCAAATCAATACCTATTTTGTGACAGGAATAACAATCAGCAGACAACTCACCGATAACAAGAAGGCTTTTTTCGATTTCCTGCAGATTAAATTCTTCCCAACTTCTTAAGAAAGCTCGATTCATTTTGTTTAGACAATAAATTTATCCGAAATATTGCTGATAAATGGTATGCGCTTGGCTCTTCCGGTAAGTGAATAATATATGCCATACAGAGAAAGAAAAAGAAAAATAATCAGACCTATGGTATAAAAAAATATACCGACAAAAGGAATCAAGGCAAATATTCCTATTCCAAGTTCACCGATAAACAATGCTATGCCTTGTCTGGCATGAAAATGTGCGAAACGGTTGTCTTTTTTCCAGATAAAAGTAAGAATCCACATAAAAAATACATACGATAATGCGGCAAATGGCGCGCCATCCCGAATTTCCTCTTCCGTAAGCTTTAAATCTTCCATGATAACTCCTTTTCTTGTAATACCTTCTTTATAAGTCGTAAATTGCCTATATTATACTTAATTTTTATCAAAAGTAAATCCCCGGCAAGCTTTGCTTTTGTAAAAACATAAAGCCCACCACGAAGGTGGGCTTGGCTTGAATCATTATACTGGCAGAACTATTTCGTCTGGCGTGCGTGGCTGACACCGGTTTGGGCTTTGCCGCCGATGAGTTTCCAGAGGTTGCTTTTGTCTGAACCGTATTTTTCGATGTAAATCGTAGAAATTCCCTTGGGAACGCCTTTTTCCCAACTGTAATATGAAACTCGTATGGTATCTGTAGGAGTATATTTAGTTTCGTTTTTGAAGACTTTTAGAACTTTTACCTGCTTGTATAAATTTTCGAAATCTTTATCGTCAATTATTTTTCGTTTCTTGCCGATACAAAGACAAGATACAACCTCGATTGCTGAACGTAATGCATAGCCAATAAACCGTCTAAACTCTGCATCGCTCTTACCGGTAGAGCCTTCAGTAATATTCAAAACAATAGAATCAGCCGCCCTTTTAATTTGACTAGTCAATATATGCAGCTCTTCCTTGGGAAATTTTCTTGTTAATTCGTGAATGCCTTGAGTAAAACTAAACCTTTTTGCCAAACTTTTAATTTTTCAAATTTAAATGCCATTTGCATTTTTCCCTTTGTTTTTTCTATCTATGGACTATCGACTATCTCGCTTTCTGATAGCTCAATTTCTGTTCCGGTAGAACCTTGCCATCTGCTCCGTATTGCTTGACGGATTTAAGTAAAGAACGATTTGTATCCTGGCTATATTCATATTCAAGGACATACCTCCAAACCAACTCCGAATTGACTTTAACCTGAATTTCATGAAGGCGTTTGGCAATGGCGATTCTGGCGTTTGAGATATAACTTGAAGGGGTGTCTTCTCTTGACTCAAGGAAGAATTCAACGCTGTTTGTCGGAGAAAAGCCGGCTTCGTTACCGGTATAGTCAATGCGGGAAAGATAGGATTTACCCTCATCCTTTATATAGGTATATTCAATATAGTTCTTATTAGCATCGATAGCTTTTGTAAGGTACCAGGCAAAGGTTCCTGAAGGAGAAGTTTCTTTGGCAGAAGATGACTGGCCGAAGCGTAAAACGCTTCCGTCTTTTCCCGCTACTTTCCAGGAGTCATCGGTTTCTTTAAAAAATTTAGCAAAGCTTGATTCGATTTTTGCCTGATAGAGATTATCGGTCAAATGGACTAATTCGGTACTTCCAGCATCAGTGATAAAATAGAAGGTATCCTGGGTATCGTTATAGGATGGCGGGCCTAAACGGGTCGAGCGCACAATATAGCCGGGATTAAGGCTAAAACCCATACCCACCCAGGAATTTGGGTTAGACGAGCGATAGGCGAGGCTAAGGGACGGTTGCATGCCTTTTCTGCCCGGCGAAACCGTAATCGGTATGGCGTGGCTGAAAGAACCGGTAAACATATCCGGAAGAGGGATTTGCACGCCTATGCCAATTGGCGCTCCGCTTGATACCAGATTCTTCAATGCCGCATAAGTTGAAAAGTGCTGAATAAGGAAATTAATTGTATAGCTGTCAGTTCCAACGCTTGAGACCTGGCCGGTGGGAATGGTCTTATTCTGGGTAGGGTCATAATATCCAAGTTCAACGGTTGTTCCCGGAACTTCTGCCTGATTAAGCGTATAAGTCATGGTTGCTGGTTTATCGAAGACAAGGCCGTAAGGTGTGCATTCAACCGCGCTGATTAGCGGCTCATTTTGTGGAGCGGTATTGGCTAAAACAGAATTGTTTACATTCTTGATTCTTATTCTGGTCGGGGAGGCTAGGGCACCGCTTGGAATAGTTAACTTCACCTTACCGTCAGGCGAAACCACTGCTCCTCCTTCGGCGCCGATTAATTCTCCGCTATAAAGGTTTACCTTTATAGCGGCCGTGGCAGAATTACCGGCGCTATCTTGAGCCGTCTTTGTGATTATGTTTTCGCCTTCCTGCGGTAAAGTAACATTCTCGGAAAAAGCAATTCCATCAACAGTGCCCTCAAGCCTTATTTGCGCTTCATCAACAAAGGCGCCGTTACCTGGGAAGGTAATTACAATAACCGGCGGCGTTGTGTCAAGGATAATCGTAGCGGAGTAACTTTGCGACCAGTTGCCGGCAATGTCTTTAAATTTAACGTAAACGGTTTTTTGTCCATCGCCAGAAGCTAAAGTCCAACTTTTAGTTGTGGCATAACCCTCAGCAGTTGACCAGGTGGAATTATTATTAGAAAACTGCATTTGCGAAAGTCCGCTTCCGCCAACGTTATCCGTTGCCGAGAGATTAAGGGTAACGGTATTTAGATTGGAATATTGAGCATCATTATTTATCTTTATTGAACCAGTAGGCGAGATAGTATCAGGTAGATTAATCGTCCAGGTTCCTTTTTGTAACCAGCCCTGATAGGCATTGGCATCATCTTTAACGTAGAGATAACATTTTTTAGCTCCGGTAAAAGTGGATTTAAAGGTTACTGCCCATTTAACAGAGAGATTATTGCCTGAACCGCTAATCGTGGTTTTTGAACAGTCTAACTTTGCGTAGGAATTTTCGATTACCTTGGCTGCCCCTGGAACATATCCTCCAAGCCAGGCAGTATTTGCGTCATTTCGAAGGTAAAGTTTATTAGTATTCTGGTTATAGTAGCCATAAAAACAGTTTTTGCAGGAAGTCGAATTATTGACGATAGAATAAACATATTGGATATTCTGCCAGCCGTTGGCATCGCTGAAGGTGGTTACAAAGTAAGTTAGCTGGTTCGCAACTGACGAGCCGCGTTGAGGAATTATTGCCCCAATCGCAGGCGCGGAGTTCGCGGCAAAAAGAGAAACCGGGACAAACAACAAACATAAAAACGATATTGTCAAACGTCTCACACATAACGCAACCGCAACCGATTGACGAATACCCATGTACCCGCTATATCATAGGTTTGATGATTTGTCAAATTAAATTTTTATTTTTTGCAAAGTAAAAATAAAGGGGGTATCGGGGGGAACGGATACAGACGGATGATTTTATCCGCGACAGCCGTGGTAAATAATAACCCCCGTTCCGGTTTCCCGAAACGGGGGTTATTGTTAACTTAAATTAGCAATTAGAAGTTAAGGTTAACTCCGCCTCTTAGGGAATACGCGAGATCGTTATTCGTGTCGGCGAAGAAATTTCCCGGTATGAACCATGCGCCGGATACCTTAAGTTGGACATCTTCGGTGTAGTCATACAAGGCATAGGCATCAACTTCGCTGCCTAAATAGGTGTTGTTAGGGTTGATGTCATATGTATTCTGTGAATACCAGCCCATTGGCGGTGTGTAGGTGGTGCTTGCTGCACTATAGTTTATGTTATTTGCTAATTTCAACCAGCTGTAAGAAAGGCCGAGGGTAATATCTTCTCTTGGCATAATCGAACCATTAACCCTTGCGCCCTGAATGTTTGAGTTCGGAAATAACACATTGATGATTTCGCCTAAGCTTTGGTCTTCAAACATCGGATCCCAGCCGCGATTTTTGCCATCCAAATCATCTTGGCCGCTTAAATAAACATAGGTTAAGCCAAGTTTCGGATTGTACTTGGTCATGAATCTGTATTCAGCCATGGCTTCAATGGCATAAGCACTTAAGTGTTGCGCGGGTGTATTAAGCGACGTATATGATTGAGCCACAGTATTCTGTACATCACCAAATTGATAAGCGCCTTCTAAACCCAAGGTCATCTTTTCAATCGGGTTAAATTGCACTCTTCCGCCGATTACATTGGTAATATCCTGATTTTCTGGAACTTGGCTATCAATGGGTGTGTAAAGCAAAGAGTATCTATTATTCTGTGCGCCAAAGTAATAAAGTTCGCTTACTCCTTGAAATGAACCCCACTGATAATTAGCATTAACGCCCCAAAGATTAGTATTGTCAAGTCTATTCGTATGCGGTTCTCTAACTTTGGAGTAAATTGCATCAATTGTCCACGGTGAAAAATCAAGAATCGCTCTTACTGCATCAAATGATTTTCTCAAAGATAAATCGCCAAAACGATAGGCAGTGGTTGAACTAGTTGCCATTGTCATGTTTGTATCAGGATCGCCAACGATTAACCCATTGCCATAATGGAGGTTCTGGCGTCCGGCAATGATTGTGAGAGGCTGATACAAGAACTCTTTCATGGTAATGTAGGCCAAGTCAAGGTCAACTGAAGAGTTATCGCCATAACTATCTTCTTCGCCCCATGTTCTTTCATTGATTAAACGGACGGTTCCGGAAACATTTTCCGTTAAATCAGCGTCGAATCTCAACCTTACCTGCGAAAACAAATAGCTTTCTGCATCAAGCTGTCCATGGGTAGTTCCGCCCATAGAAAGATCTCTTCCCACGGCTTCCATGTTAATGTCGCCACTAACTTTAATGTTTTCTACAGCAGCAAATGCCATGCCGGATGCGGCCATGAACAAAACTGCTGCAAGAAGTAGTAGTTTCTTACTCATTAGTTTCCTCCTTTCAAAATCCTTTTAAATAAACCTAAAAAACTATTTATGTGCTCACAAGGTTAGCCACCCCTTAAAAATGGGGCTTCCTTGTTATGACCAATCTATAGTTATATCATCTACGATTTTGACGATTTTGGCTTAATTTTTATTCCTCACCTCCTTTTTTGCCAGATTAAAATCGCCTGCAGACGGTATAACCACTATAATAACTATTTTCAAAGAGATCCTTCAGTCTCTTAAGACTTTTAGGATGAGCCTTCTGGAATTTTTTTCGCGGCTCAGCTACTTTATTATAAGCAAATAGCGCCAACCTTGTCAAGACTTTTCTTAAAAAAATTGGAAAAAGCTAACAAATACAAGGGTTTTTAGGGCTTTTAGTAAAATTTGATGCTTCCTCTAAACCGCTAACGCTAACATACGTATTACGAAGTAATTTTAGGTTACAAAGGTTATATGGTTCCAGTGTAACCTCTGCAATCTTCGTAACTTTCGCAACCTTCTAACCTAATTGGATATTAACTTCACTTAAAATACACATCCACCCGCTCAAACTTCATTTCCCGTATGAGGCTACTCAATGGCGGCGGCAAAACGTCGCCATTGATTACCTGCTCTTTATCTGCGGCAGTAACTACAATTTTTTCGACGCGGCAATCCTTATTAAAAGTATCTTTTCTCGCCGAATTATGATAGACAACAAGCGTGCTTGAAAATAATTTAAAAGCAAATGAATTTTTCTCTAAAGTAATTTCCTTTTTTCCGGTATCAATCCTGGTTTCGGTTTTCGTAAAAAAAGTTCCTTTTAAAATCGGTGTAAAACGCAGGCAAAGTTCGCCCCTGTCATTCATAAAAAATGGGGTTTTACCCAGATACATCACAAAAAGAATATTTAAGAGCTCAACCGTTGCGCCGGACAAGCGCGCAACAAATCCTTTTCCCCAGAGGCTTCTGTCAGGATAAGCGCTGCTGACAATGAAAGAAGAATTTTCAAGAATGTTTCTTCCGTAACGTTCGGGATCAAAGAAACAGACGGCGCAATTTTTAAAGTCAGCGAAAAACTCATCATAAAGCCCGTTCTTTAAGACCTCTAAAAGATACTTATACTCCATATGCAGCCATATGGATTCATTTTCAAGCCAACCCGGGATAAAAATCCGGCTCCTTCCGATTTCAAGCGACTCGTTCTTAAGCGAATCGTTAAGGCGATAGCTTTTGAGCTTTTCGTCAAAAAGACGCGACACTCTCACCGCCTGATACGTTAGAGGGTCTTTTTCGGTTCTTAAAGCGTGCATTGGCCCTTCAAGAAAATACGGTAAGGCTCTTTTTATAAATTCTAGCGGTACCACCTGTTTATTCATCAGCCGGTATTTTTTTAGCTCATAAGTAAAGTATGTGGTATACATTCCGGTCGAATCTTTCGCTTTGGCTATACCGTAATCCAACTTTTCAATAAGTCCCGCGAGAAACTCTTTGAGATCTTTAGCGGAGATTTTTTTTGTCTTACCGGAAAGCGTCCGAAAAGCCTCTTCCCTGAATTTTTCTTTTACTAAATTACTTTTTTCCCACCAGTCAAAATCACGCTTTTTATCATTTCTATCCAGATAGTTCTTAAGCAGTCTCTCTATCTTTACGTAGAATGAATAAACTTCATCGGAAACAGCCACTTCTTTAAGTTTCAATTCTTCCAATGTTTCCTTTATCAGGATACAGGCGCGTTTTAATTCAAGCGTTTCGCAAAGCGATGAGCCAAATAGCGCCGGCAGGCCGTTTAAGGAATCACACCAGCCAGGCTTATCCGCCTCCATCTCAACACCGATGCCTTCCGGGTCAAGGCTCGAAGCTTTATTCAAAATCAGGGTTAAAATTTTCTCAAAAAGGTTTGTGCGGTAAATATTGCCCTTCTTGTTACGCAGGAAGTTGGCAAATTTATCCCTCTTACCCAGCTCATCTTTTTTTGCCGCCACCTCTTCCACAGAATGCCACTGATAGACTTTTTTATCTTTCACGTGAAGCCTGGCAAATCTAGGCCTAACTCTAAATTCGTCATCCCAAAATAGATAGCCCCTGGTTAGAAACAGGCTTTTAAGCTGGTCGGGATAAATGCTTAAGAAATTTTCAATAAGGTCAAGATTATATCTCCAGTGGTCAATCCAGTAACCTTCCCCGTGCGAAGCAAATGGCTCCCTGGATGCTCTTTGGACAATGGTACTTGCCAGAAGCTGTCCTTTCAGAACATTTATTCCCCTTTCTTTAAGAAGCTTGAAGAAATCACCAAGGTGAAAACCGCAGATCATCAATGAAATAATTTTTTCATCTTTGTTTATGCCGAATTGTTTAAGAATCTCGAGCGCGTCTTTTTTCGAAAAGAAAAGCCGTTCCCCTTTAACCACCAGAGGATTATATCCGTCAATTTTTAAAAGATTTAAAAAGTAAATAATGTTGTTTTTACCGATATGCGGGTTAAAAAATAAATCTATCCTGCGATTCTGGTTAATATCCCGGTAATTCGCTTCTCCTTCGCTGAAAGGCGAGGGCAGAAGTTTGAATTTATTATAATCCCTTTCCAGATCGCCGTGCTTACGCGAATAAATATAATAAACATTATATTTATCTTTTGTAACCGTATTAAACGAGTAAGGCAGCCCCCCTCTTAAAACATTATCGAGGTAGGAACACTTTACATAATGATCGAGCTCTTTGCTGGCAGAAACGCATAGGCAAGAGTTTTTTATATCCTCGATTATTTTTTCATTCTCATTTTCTTTTGCTTTTAAAAATGCACTGTTTATATTTTTCGAAAAATTTTCTACCAGCTCCGACTTGAAAGAGGCGCCAAAAATGCTATAGAAATTTTTCGCTTCGCCCGGCGAAAGCTTCCATTTGAAATAGCTGAAAGCACACGGAGTTTTGCCGCAGGTTATCTGATTGAGCGGGGCTTTAAACTCTTTCTTAAAGAAATTTATCGGCCAGGAGTAAGACGTATCGTAAGAAAATATGCTGCCCGGGTCAACGATTAAGTAGGGCGAAATCTTTTTCGAATCATCTTCGTAAAAGGCATAATTAAAATTTGCGCCATCGACGAATTTCGTCTGGCTCGAATCTTTCGGGTCAACGATTAACCGGAAAAGCGAAAGGCTGCCCCCTATCGAAACGCGCATCCAGGCTTCAAGGGTACGCGCTAAATCCTTAAGAAGGACATGGCTTAAGCCAAAGGGAACTATTTTTGACAGGCCATCAAGTACCTCAAGGTCTGCTTCTTTATGCGAAATATTTTTTATGGAAAGAATCCTTGCTAAAGCGCCGACCGGCGTATTAGGAAGGGTGAAATACTTAATGTTAAATTCGAGGCCCAGCTCTTTGTTTATTTTCTTTATTTGGAATGATGCGCTTTTGATAACCATTTCCTCTTCCCGTTCATAATCGGAAATAACACGGAAAGGCTCATAATTAATCTCATTATTGATTTTCAAAAATGTCCTGAAGCCCACAAGGGGCGTGAAAGAATAGGAGTTATTGGCCGGGAAAAATTCGCTGATTGAATGGTCTTTATCTTTTATACCGAAGCTGGCGATGCCTTGAGCGCGGTTTACGTAAAAAACCCACATCGGTACACCCCATTCGCCGGCAACACCGGGAAGAAAATTAGAGAACGGGTATTTGCTGTTGTAATTTTTTATAATAAAACTTCCGTCGTTTTGTAAGGCGTAATCTTTATCCATGTTTCTCCAAAGTACAGGGGGCAAGGTTAAGGGTACAGTATTAATCTTAACCAGAAATTTATTAATTATACAACGTTAAAATTTCTTTTAAAGAACTAATTACTTTTTTATTTTTGTATTTTCTTACACTGTGTAAATGGCTCGAACCGCCTTTAATAAAAACCATATCCATGCCTGCGCGTTTTGCCGTTTCAAGGTCGATGTCCATATCGCCCACAAAAACTGCATCGGCTTTTTTTATTCTAAGCTTTTTTGTGATAATATTCAATATTTTCGGGTCTGGTTTGTTGCTTTTGATTTCATCCGCGCATAATACGATATCGAAATATTTTTTTATCTCCAGAGATTTTAAAATTAAATTGGTATAGACGCTCGGCCGGTTGGAAGCTATGGCGGTTAATTTATTTTTCTGTTTTAGCTTTCGCAATAACTCTCTAGCATAAGGCTTTGGCCGTGAATAAAATTTCAGTGCTTTCTTATGGTGGGCACGGTATATACGTAAAGCCTTTTTAATAGCGTTTTCAGGGAAAAAAGTCTCCATGAATGCCTTGTCTCCCCTGCCAACTTTTCGCTTTGCTTCTTCATAGCTTACTTTTTCAAAACCAAGATTTTGGAGGGTAAAATTAAGGCTTTTTTCTATGGCGCGATAGGCATCGGCCAAAGTTCCGTCTAAATCAAAAATAAAAAGTCTCTTCTTGACCATCGAAGCTGAAAGTTCATCCAAAAGGCAGGTTTCTCTTTAGAGTTAGATGCCTGATTAACACTCTGCGCCGTTTTTATGCTGATTACATAAGCCAAAACAATTTTAAATATTTATCCGCTAATTTCCTTCACCATGCCTGTCCACCAGGACGCCCCGTTGGGCTGCCCTTATGGCAGTCTACGGCTTGGAAAATATTGGCTTCATTTGATTCGGGTATGATATCAAATCTTTAAGAAAAGTCAATTGATACGGTGCGGAAAAATTAGGAATGTTTGAATAGCCGGTCCAGAAAGAAAAATTTCCGGAATTTGTGCTGATTTATAGCCTTTATCAGTTTTTCTGCCAGCTTAGCGGTTTCCACTTCGCCCTTTTCGACCAGCTCCTTTGCCCGGCTAAAATCTCCCCAACAAAAGTCTTCAAGATCCGGAGCAATAAGAAAATTTGCGCCGGCCAGGCTTTCCTGGATAATCCTTCTGTACCTTATCCTGTCAGCTAAATTCATAAGGTCCATAGCGTTTCTAACGTGCGGAAGTTTATAATCCGTTTTTTCAAGGTTTATCGCAATTATGAAATCCGATTTTCCTTTTAAAACTCTTACCGGAACCGGCATGAGCACTCCGCCGTCAATAAGAAGTTTATTCTCGGTTCTAAGCGGCGGGAAAAAACCGGGATAGGAAGAAGAAGCAAGCACGCCTTTATATATCGGCCCATCCTGTATGGTAACAACTTCTCCCTTGGCTATATCGACTGCAGTTACAAAGAAAGGTATTTTGCAATCCGAAAAATGGCTTTCTCCGAAAAGATTTGTAAATATTTTTATGAATGGCTTTAAAGCAACCAGGGAAGGCTTTGCGATACGCAAATTCCAGATATAAAATTCCTTTGCTAAATCGACGAATTTTTCTATAAATTGCGTTTTTGCCTCGACATTAGTCGCGGAAAAACTTGTTTTAAGCAATGCAATTTCCTTTTGATGCTGTTCGAGAATCTTGAAAGTGCATTCTTCGACTTTTTTTATATCCGCATTAGTGGCATAAAGCCCACCGATTAATGAGCCGATGGAAGTTCCTGAAATTATATCTATCTTTATTTTAGCTTTCTCTAAAGCCTTTATGGCTCCGATATGAAAGAACCCTCTTGCTACTCCTCCGCCTAATGCAAGACCTATTTTCATCTCTGAAAACTCCACCCTTTTATTTCACAATCCACAGTTTTAATCTATGGAGTATCGACTGTCGACTATGGGCTTATTCTTTGGCAACCGCTAAAGTAATTGCCCCGGCAAGAATCAAAAATAAACCTATAAACCCTTTGATGAGAGTAACCAGGCTTGGCCACCAGCGTATAAGGGCGAATAACCCTAAAATAATGAATATTATTCCGAGAATTATTTTTGCTGCCGTTTTGCCGGTATTGGATGTTTTATCCGTTGCGGTAGTTTGAATTTTATTTTGCTCTTCCATTTTCCACCTCCTGTTATTATAAAATATATAACGTTTACCATGTTTGTCAATGGCAAAGAACCGCGTCAGGCGCCGGCTAAATTAATTATTTTTTCGATAATTCCGGCATAGCTATAACCTTTCTTGCAGGCTTGTTTTATGTACCCGCTGTCGCAATTTATATCGGGGTTAGGGTTTACGTCTATCACAAAAACGTATCCGTTTTTTTCCCGTAAATCTACCCTGAAATACCCCCTGCAACCAAGCGCGGTTGCGGCTTTTTGGGCTTTGTTTATTATTATTTTTAATTTCTTGCCAATCCTGGCGTTAGAGTAAGGCAAAATTTTTTTGAATTCGCCTGCCATTTTATCCCATTTTGAAGCGTAAGTTAAAAAATGCGGCAATTTTTTATATCGTGAATAATCTATCGTGGATATGCCTAGTACTTCATACGGGCCGTTACCCAGAAATGCCACGCTGTATTCTTTACCGGGCAGAAAACTTTCGACGAGAAGCCCTGCGGGAAATTCATTCAAGCGCGTTTTTAAAAGACTCAATAATTTTCCTTGGTTAAAAACAAGAGAATCGCGGTTTATGCCCACGCTGGCATCTTCAAAACGGGGCTTTACAAAAACAGGAAATTTTATTTCCGGCATTTTTATTTTTTTAATATTTTTTACGATAACGCCGTCGGCCACCTTAATGCCTTTAGCTTTTAAAATACGCTTTGCCTTTGCCTTATCCAAACATGAATTAAGCGTAAACGACGAGTTACCGGTGAAAGGAATCTCCAAAGTTTCGAGAATTTTAACGAATTCCGCCTCTTTAGACGGTTCATCGCTGAAACCTTCGAAAAGATTAAAAATACAGGAAGGTTTTTTATTTAAAATTGTTTTTTTAAGTTTTTGAGCAGCGTTGAAATCATCTCTTTTAACGAAAAGTACTTTGGGCCTTGTCTTTTTTTGGGATAAAATTTTACAAATAGATTTTTTGCACCTTAAAACATCCGATATGTCTTTTCTGCCGGTATTTTCTTTAGCAAGCGTAATTAGGATGGTATGTTTTTTTGCCATGTTACGAATCAGAGCTCAAGTATTCTCCACGCTGAAGCATACAAAGCGAGCAAATTTCCTTTAAGAATAATTCTGCTGAAAACGTATTGCGGATTATCCAGTGCCTTAAGGGGAAATTTAATCAATATGGCATTGCCTCGTGAAATGGTTTTTAAATTATCGATAAAAATTCTTTTTCGTTTATCATATATTATCGCGCTTCGGTCTTTTACTTTAAAAAATATTTTGGGCATAAGAGAAAAATCTTTAGTTGAGCTGTAACCTAATAAATATATATCGGCCTTTATAGTCGGCGCTATAGCTTTGCGTAATATAATATTAATGTATAAAAATTCATCGTCCCTTGAATAAGTTATTCTGGAAACCAGGTTAGATTCAAATTTATTGCTTTCATTCTTAACTTTGGGCCGCATAGCGATAACCGGATATTTGCATAAAAGTTCGTTTGATCTGACAAAACTCGCAAGATAATACTTGCCCAGAGAAAGCTGGCTTCTATAAAGAAGCAATGCCTTATATTTATCCTCCACCTCGTTTCTGCTCAACGGGACCTTAATCCAAGTTACGTCGCTAGCGGTAAACTCCTCCGGAGGAGCCAACTCAAAAGAAGGAAGGTATTTTTTTCCCTTTGGCCAGCCTGGCTTATGCACCAAATAGGAAAATTGCGCATCCGGGACGAATTTATCTTTTAAATCAAGCAAGGCAACGTTTAGAAAAACATACATAGCACGATGGTCGGGATTCGTATCTTGAGGACTCGATAGAAAAACTTTTGTCGGCTTAAAATCATTTAAAACATTTTTTATATCGTTAAGTATGCTTTCACCTATATAAGGCGCGCCGAAAGATAAAGCGTCTTTATACGGAACCTTGCTTATATGCGTAAGCATGCTTGATGCGGGCCATTTTTTATTCCAAAAGCTGGTAAGGATGGCCTCTGTAAATCTATCCGGATAGCCTAAAAATATTAAATCTTTTTTGTCAACGCCTAAAGCGCCAGTCGCATCATAGGCTTCTTTTTCCCTAACCTTTCCTATCTTGATAAAACCTGCTGGCGACACAGCTGCCTGTTTTTTATAAAACAAATAATTTATTTCGTTATATTCTCCGTTAGTAAGGTAAACGATTTTTAGTTTCGCTCCGGATTTTAAAACTTTCTGGATTAACCCTCCCAGGGCGATAATTTCATCGTCCGGATGCGGTGAAAAGATAATAACTCGGTCTTTTGCCGAAAAATTTATCTCATCAGAGCAGAAGCCCGGACGGCAAATTATAATTAGAAAAAACAGCAGCAATATTTTTTTCATTTTTTTTATAAGATCAAGCTAAACGATTTCTTTTTAAGGTTTCAGACATTATTTTTTTTATCAGATAGCTGTAGTTTTTGTTTTCCAATTTGCAAAGTATCGGCAAATCACTGTAAATGGGCGATAATCCCGGTAAAGGGTTAACATCTATTACATGGGGGATGTTATTTTTATCAAGCCTGAAATCCATACGCGCAACGTCTCTTAGTTCAAGCGCCGTAAAAGCCTTGATGGCGTTTTCTTTTATGATTTTTTGAATTTTTTTGGGTATTGAATTTTTCGATTCATATTTGACTTTAGCTTGCCAATCACGTTTATTTTCCTGGCAATATAAAAATAGCCCCTTGCCATTGGCCTGGCTTAAGCGCATCATGCCTAAAATGACCGGCTCAGCGTTGCCGCAAACGCCAACAGTAATTTCGTCCTTCTGGAGGAATTCTTCAACCAATGCCGGTTGCTTATATTTAGAAACTATATAAAAAAATTTTTCTTTTAATTTTTCGAAATCACAAACAACGGAATCAGAAAATATGCCTTTTGACGAACCTTCCCAGCGGGGTTTTACTATAAATTTCTTTTTATTCCTGAAAATATTCTTATAGCAAGGTAAAGTGCCTTTATCTTTTATAATAAACGCAAAAGGAACCGGCACCCCGGCATATTTTAATATAATATTTGTAAGGTATTTATCAAGAGCGATTCCCAGGGCTATCGGATCCGAACCGGAATAGGGTATATTTAAACTTTCCAATACAGCGGGAACTTGGGATTCTCTTGCGCGGCCAGAATTTATGCCTTCTGCGATGTTAAAAACAAAATCCGGTTTTTCTTTTATTAGATTTTTTATTATATCTGGGGTTTGTTCGATACGAACAATTGAATGCGCAAAAAATTTCAATTCTTTCTCCAAGGCATCGATAGTTTCTATCTCATCGTATTCAGCAAAACTATCGTCCTTTGCGCCGCTTTTTTTTAGATTGAAGGTTATCGCTATTTTATTCAGCAAGGCGGTTATCGCTCCGAAAAACTCGAGTTACAATGGACGAATAAAGAGAGATGAAAGACGATAGAATCGCCCTTCATCTCTCGTCCATCGTCCTTCATAATTTCGTATTCTATCTCTATTACTATTCCTTAGGATTAAAATAAAACAAAATTTCGTTTCTGTAATTTCTAAGTGTAAGCCCTTCAGGCGAAACAGAAAGAACGTAGTTGGGCCCGATAGGAATTTTCCCTTTACCGTCTATACCATCAACGACAAAGGTAGGTATACACATACCGCTGGTATGTCCTCGCATATTTTCAAGAATATCTATGCCCCTCCATATAGAAGTTCTAAAATGATGCGCACCTATAACCGGATCACACTGATAAAGATAGTACGGCCTCACCCTTATATTTTGAAGTTTATGGCACAACTCAAGCATTGTTTTGATATTGTCGTTTATACCTTTTAGAAGCACCGATTGATTGCTTATGGCAATACCGCAGCGTTGAAGCATTTTGCAGGCAAGTATCGATTGCGCGGTAATTTCATCAGGATGGTTGAATTGGGTATTAATCCAGAGATTTTCGTATTTTTCAATGACTTTACATAAATTTTCGTCTATTCTTTGAGGAAATACCACAGGCGCTCTTGTGCCTATACGTATAACCTCAATATTTTTAATGTTCGTTAAGAGAGAAAGGATGTAATCTAATTTTTCTGTGGGGAGAGTTAGCGGGTCTCCTCCGGATACTATTATCTCTCTTATTTCTTTGTTCTCCTTTACGTAGGCAAGAGCTAATTCAATATCCTTTAGGGCTGGCTCGGGTATTCTGCTTCTCCATAATCTTTTTCGCGTGCAGTGGCGGCAATACATAAAACATCTTCCGGTTACTATCAAAAGAGCCCGGTCGGGATAGCGATGGATAAGGCAAGGTGCCGGCGAAGTTTTTTCTTCGCCAAGCGGATCTATTTTTTCATGGATTTCTCTTTCTATCTCTTCAATAGAAGGGATACATTGCCTGCGTATAGGGTCGTTAGAGTTATTTAAATTTTTTGCTAAAGAAAGATAATACAAAGGTATTCTCATGTGGAAAGTTCTGATTACTTGTTTTAAGGCAGGTTTTTCGGCTTCGGGAATGAAAATAAATTTTGACAGGTCTTCTATATTTTTTAGCGAATTCGAATATGTGCTATGCCAGCTTTCTTTTTGGGATATTTCATTTTTACATCCGTCGGGCTCATCCTCCAGAGAAGTGTTCAAATTTTTATATTTGCTTAACTTCAAGCCTCTCCTCTCTTTGCATTACCCCTTCGCTTCGCTTGAGGGGTAATTCGCACTGTGATTTTTTCTCCACTTCCTTCGGTCGCTTGAAAAAATCACGTGCTCACTGGAGCCCGCACAGGCAAAACCTGTAGGTCTTTTTTTTACCCGCTTAAAGCGCAGGCGACGCCCCTTTCCGCTATTCATCCACGGACGAAGCCCGTGAAATTCTGGCAAAAGGGATTAATAAAAATAGCCCTTTCATTACGAATATGAGAGGGCTATTTGATAATCATTCCAAATGATTAATACCCTTGAGGCGACTCTTCAGTGCTGTCATTAGACGGCTCATCCGGAGTTGCTGTGGAGCCTTCTTCCTCAAAAATATAGTTATAGCTCTTTGCCTTAAGGCCCTGGTCAGTTTTTTCTGCCGTGATTTCTACATTGTCTCCAACTTCGAGGTATGAATCTTCCAGAAATTCTTTGGTCGTAAGGATTTTTGTATCGTTAACAATTACATAGCTTCCGTCATTAGCTATCTCTTTTATTACGCCCTTAACGACTTCTTCCTGAGGGGCACTTTGCGGCGTAGTTTGTGGCTGAACTTGGGCCTTTGGCTGCTCTTTGGAAACTGCGGTTTGTGCGGTAGTATTAGCAGCTTGCGGCGGAACGTTGCTCTTTTTTTCTTCAGCAAAACTAGGCAGCGACAACAGGGCTATTGCGATTAAGAATACGGGTAAAGTCTTTTTAAACATTTAATCCTCCTTTTTAAAAATCTTCATCTTCCGCGTCATCTTCATCAAAATCTTGCCCTTCATCTTCATTTTCATTGACAGCAACTATCTCAACTTGAGGAGGGTCAAGCTTAACAACTTTAAGCTCCGTATCGCAACTTACGCAAAAAGTAGTATCTCCCACCTCTAAATAATCTTCTAACTCAAACTCATCTTGGCATTCCGGGCATTTAATAGTTCTCGCCTTTGCCATCTTTACCTCCCATGCATTGCGTTATTAAAAAATCAAAAAAACCGGCTCTTATTTAATTTTACGTTCTTTTTTCAATTCTGTCTCTGCCTGAAGCCAGTCGGAAAGAGCACTGTTCGCCGGCTTTGATTTATTCAACCAAATAAAATATGCTCTTTCGCATATTTTAGCTATTTCGTCTTTAGAATATTTTTCTGCTGATTCTTTTTTCTTATCTATTTTTTTCGCCATAGCTTCTCCTTTTTTACATACAAATTATCACGAACTAGAAACGAATTGCCATGAATAGAAAACAAATTCATTTTTTATTCGTGGGAAATTCCTGCCTGCCGATAAGCATCCCACATTTGTGCTAATCGTGTTTACAAATAAAATATACTAAAAAAAATTTCTTTGTCAAGTCGTAACTCATGATCATGGCGACATAAGACAGAAAACAGAAGAGAGAAGTCAAAAAACTATTGCCCCTCTCATTTTACCCCTCGTCCTTCTTTCTTTGTTTAGGCGTTGTATTAAACGAAAGATACTTTCCAAACATGAGCCGCGTCTGCGCGTCTAAAGAAGGCGTTGAACCTAAAGCTGCTGAAATCAACGGCGTAAGGAGCCATTGGAACAAAAATGAAAGATAGATAAATCGCGATACATTTTTCGGCCGCGGAGGCGTAAATTCCCAGCTGATAATTACGCAAAGCATTAAGATAAAAGTGAGGGAATGAAAAACTACGCCATTTATATAGGTAAGGTTAAAAAGCGCCAGGGAATTTTTTAAAATAATTTTTCCGAGAAATAAAACAAGCGGTGTTATGAAACTTATTATTATAGCCCAAGTAGCCCAGCTTATGTGGCCATCCAGGATTTGGTATAATTTACGTATTTTTAAAAATAAAGGTATATCTTTATTTTTAAGAAAATGTTGAGCGACAAAGGTAAAGTTTTCGACACCCCAGGCCCATCTTCTTTTCTGCCGGTATTGGACAGCTATTGTATCAAGAAAATTCCTGCCCACAGCTATATCCATATAAACAGGAATATCTAAAGGGAAAGTTTTATAGTCTCCATTGTATTTTAAAAAACACTTCCAGAATATCAATGAATCATCGGAGATTAAATCAACCGGCCAATAATCTACTTTAACCAGAGTATCAAAGCTCATACTGTGCGAAGAAAAAGTTATGAATTTTTCAAACCTCATACCTTCAATAAGCTGCCAGAAAGTCGAACCCACCTCGATTACCCGTGCAAAAGCAGGTGCCGAATAGATATTGTTGCTATAGACCGGTAAAGGCTGAAAACTCATCTGATATCTCTTCTTATTATTTAGAAAATTGTAAGTGAGGCATGAAAAATAACTTTTATCCGGGCAGGTATCCGCGTCAAAACACGATATTATTATATTTTTTAAGTCATAGCCTTTCTCTTCAAGATGCACTTTTACCTGTTTTGCCGAAAAAGTAGCATTGGCTCCTTTCGTTGGTATCTCTCCTTCTATGTTTTTGGGATGAATAGTTATTATCACATCCAAAAAATAATCCTTATATTCTTTTTTTAAAGCTTCAAGCCTTGCATATGAATCAGCCGCCCTCTCTTCTCCGGCTAAAACTACTATGATTTTATCTTTGGGGTAATTCGTCTCTTTTAAAAAATTAAGGCTTCCCGCTAAAAGTTCTTTCGTTTCTTTGTAAGTAGTATAAAGGACGACGTGAATAATATTTTCAAATTTTAAGTCGGAATTTAATCTTTTGCAAAGGACGAGCCAATCGTAATTTTTCTTGGAAAGTATCCGTTGATTAGTCATTAAAAGAAGTAAGCTCGAATAAAGCAGCCGGCATATCCAGTATATCAGGTAAATGATGATTACGATAATAGCTGCCAGCGGTTTAATAATAAAAAGCAAAATGAGAAAAATAATAATCGACCAGCTTAAAAATCCGGGGATAATTTCCAATATGCGTTTAGTCCTATTTTCGTTCATTGAGAATCCTTTCGTTTATGAGCGGAATTATTTCTGCTCTAAACAATGAAAATCCATTAGTTCCCTGGACCTTATCCTGTATATAAATAGTCTCGGAACGCGAATCATAAAAAATCTTTGAGCGCACGCTTTTTAACTCATAGAGGGGGAAAGAAACCTTAAGGTTTTCGGCGTCAAGAGCAATAACTTTGAGCCCGTCGTGAATCACGATATATTTTCCCCTGAAGCCAAAGAAAACATCTTTTATCTCATCCTCTGCTTTATAAATAAGCATAGCGCCAGGATATTTTTCGTCTTTGTCGTTTACCTGGGAACTATCTAGCATCCAAAGATTATTTTTATTCCAGAATAAAAACCTGCCATTATTTTCCTTTAAATTTTCGATAGAATTTGCGATATTCTCTTCAAAAATCTGTGAAGACACCTTTCTGGCGCCTTTAAAGTCTCCATCGAGAAAATAGATGCCTTTGTCCGTAAAAACTATTATGGTTTCTCCGAATAAGTGTTTAGCCACAAAAAATTTATAAATATGTAAATCCATCTTGAGTTTTGTTATATCGACCATCCTGGGAACAATAAAAATATCTATATCCTGTATCTGTGAAGGCTTAACCTCAACTTTCATTTCATAAGGATAGAACCCTTCTTTCTCAAGAGTGAGGTTATATTCTTTAGGCAAAAGCTCTCTTATGGTGCAAGGGGTGGTTTCTTTAATTTTTTTACCATCCAGATAGACATTTATTCCTTTAGGAAATGTTTTGATGGAAATGGCGCCGGTCTTTAAGAACTTTTTTGCCATTGCATCAAATTTGTACCCTAAAGAATAGTAGACGATTATTGGTGTAAGAATAAGAAAAGCGAGCAGAAAAAACCAGAAGAATATTTTCCTGAGAATTAAATATATCGAGTCTTGCATATCGGAATACTATAGGGGTTAAACAATGAGTTGTCAATGCTTGAGGTAGAAGCTTGTTGGCCTGGAATTATTCGGCAAAAGCCAAATAACCCATTATCACTAAACAGCCGACAATCGATAAGAAAGAGATAATTGGCAGGCCATTTAAAATACTTATCGCCATCAAAGCGCCAATCCAGCTTGGTTTATTTCTTGCCAGGGCGATTTTATACCAGACAAAACCGGAAAAAGCAGCATAAACTGCACTAAGGAAAAAATTTATTATTATAGTTAAAGGATTAACTGCTGCGGCCGGAAATTTGCTCGCTCCGCTTAAGGCACCCATTATAGCAGAAGACATTCCGCTTATTAAACCGATAATGAATACACCTATGGGAATAAATATCCAGAGATAGCTCGTGTTTGCAATTTTGAATCTTAGAAAATGATGCGCAAAAGGAATCCAAGCCAGGAAGGAAGGCCCGGAGTTTGTTTTTTTTGCGATAAAGGAAAGGCAGATTGCGGAATAAATATAGGTTACAATAATAAAGATTGCCATAAACAAGAAGATGCCGGCAAGAAATCCTGCCGCAATGCCGGCCTGGCCGGGAGCCATTTTATTCAAAGATAATTTTCTGCTGTCTGAATAATCTAAATATGACTTATTTTCCGGATTCGCTTCTGATTGTTCATTTTTTACTTCTTTTTCTTTAAACAAATCCGTTTCACCGGCAGAAGGAGTCTGATTATTAGTTGTAGTTATTCCGGTTGCTGCGACTTTCCGCTGCTCCGGAATAGAGGGGTTTTCCCGGGGAGTGGATGATATTGCAGTAGGATTAGAACTTCCGGAATTTTGAGCTATCTTTTGCCCATTTATTGAATCTATATCGCTAATATAATAAGTCAAGGGTATGCCTTCGATTTCTAATTTTACCGAGCCACTGGTCTTTTCTATTATTTTTCCCTCAACTGTTTTGCCGGATTTAAGTAGAATGGTATCAGCAAAAAGACTGGCACAAACCAAAAAAGATAAAACCAGCAAAGATAGTATTTTATTACGCATAAACCTCCTTCCTTTAGTCGACAATCCGTAGTCTTAAATTTGTCGACTATGGACTAATTTCCGTCGTGATATGAATCGATCCCAAGCCTACAATCTTCTTGCGATAATTTGCCGCCAGTCTCAATTATAAAAGCATGTATACCTTTATAGCAATAAGCTGGAATTGCGGTAATTTTATAGCCGGATGTTTTGAGCTCTTCGCGAAAAAAATAACCATGAACTTTGCGGTTATTAAGCGGCGGCATTGCGATTAAACTTGCTTCACTTTCCGGATATATATTATTGTTCTCTGTCGCATATAGCTCAAACGCAGCCGATACAGACCGCAGAGTCGATTTGGCAGCCTGCTCATCAGCCATTCCTTTTGCCTTAAGTATGCCCGGCGCAGCTATCACCGCAATTAAAAAAAGAATAAGAATCATTATCCATAATAAAAATACCCCGACTATCATCGCGATAAGGCAGCCGGTTTTCTTCTTAAAAATAATTTTTCCTTCATTGATTTTTTTGCCAGTAAAATATGCGTCAAAAATACCTATAATCCAGGGAAATACCAGCCATGAAGTTACAAATATTAATAAGCCTTTCCAGACCTGGCCGTTATAAATTTGGCCTAAACCAGCGATTACGAAACTCAAAATAGCGGCTAATGCCGGGGAATGTTCCTGCCTTT
This sequence comes from bacterium, assembly GCA_021796115.1. Lineage (GTDB taxonomy): Bacteria > Omnitrophota > Gorgyraeia > Duberdicusellales > 4484-171 > JAJYOP01. The sequence continues at coordinate 26,126 of JAJYOP010000006.1, read as the reverse complement.
TTGCTTCGCCCATTTTTGCAGGAAGGCAATTCTTGCAGTACAACTCACCTTTTAATAGAACGGCGCAATCGGAACATATGGTTTTGGCGCAAAGATTGCATACGCCTTTGGCTTCTTTATCGGGATGATTTATACAATTCATTTCCTTCTCCCTATTATATGTTACGAAGGTTACGGATGTTACGGGAAGTTACGAAAGTTACATTTATAACCTCGTGGTTAAAGTGTAATCTTCGTAACCTAAAACTAGTACTTAAAAAGATCGTACCTGTTATCGAGCCTTCCTAAAAATTTCACACTGAATGTTCTGAAGAAAACGGCAAATGGTAAAGACATACAGGCGAAACAGTACCACAAAAATATCAAAATGGATATGGCCATGACAACAATAACCATTAAAAAAACAGATTGGATATTTTTAGGTATTGTTCGGTAAATAAAATATAAAAATGAAGCGGATGTTACTGCAGGAAAAAGCAATCCAAAGAAGGTCACAAAATACATAACTCCATAAATAATTGATGAGCAAATGGCCAGGCCCCATTTAATAAGAACATAGAGTAGGAAATTTGCCTTGTTTGCACCTAAAATTGCCATGGCTTTTTTAATCGCTGCTGTAATTTTTATTCTGTCTTTTAACATAATAATGAGCGCAAAATCTTCTACAATAATAAATATAAATACAGAGATCAGTATCGCTAATATAAGCAATAAGGTAAATGGCAAGATTACAGATAAAATTTTAAGAAAATCGGGCGATACCTGCTGGTTGAAGGCTCCGATTTTTATCAAAGCTAGAATGCAGCCGAAAATAATTAAACCAAATACAATTGCAAAAATTAATAAAAATAGAATATTAAATTGGAAAAAAGAGTTGCCTATGCCTTTGTTGCTTTTAAAAGGCAGAACTATTGAAGCATCATTTTTGATCACATCTTCAAGAAATATAAAATGGAAGCGTGCGCCGAGCCAGATAAATATTATAAGTATTATAAAAAGTATAAAAACTACCCCTATAAATATACCGGTAAAACCACTGCCCCGCATGTCTCGCAGGTAAGATTTAATTGCATTTTTGAGCCGGACTTTAGCCGGGACAGCCGGGGTTTTTGACTTTTCTATGGATTTTTGCGGGGATAGCTCTTCGGTTTTGGTTTCTTTTACGCGGTAATCACGGCTGCCTGAGCGTAAATTGAGATTACCGCCCATAAGGGCCCCTGCCATTAAGGCGACAAAACCCAAGATAAGCCATTTCTTCGGAGAAAAAGGCCTGAACAAGACCGTTACCGTCCATTCTAAAGAACCGGAAATGATTTCGTCAAATTTGACCATCTTTTAAGCAAAATTTCGCGAACCGCCATCCTGCCTTAAGGGGTGAATAAACTTTAAAGTTAATCTTATATTAAACTAAAAAAAATCAGAAAGCAAATAAAAATTTATACAATTTTTTCCCATCGCAATAAAGCAATAACCGTTCCAATGACGGTTACAATGATTAAAAAAATGCCCATTATCCGAGTGTTGCGGATTTCTTTTTCCATAGAAATTGGCTCCATCCTCCAATTTATTTTTGCGTAAAATATTTTCTGTAATTCTATGGCAAGCCGCGGCTTCGCTGCCAATAGCAATCCTGCAAAAAATCCTGAAAGAAAACCTGTAGCTAAAAGTAAATAAATTAACTTCTCCATCTATAATTTAGGAGTTATACCGAACTTTCCCGATCCGGACAGCATTAAAACAATACATATACAGATAAGCACAAAATTATATTCAAATCCGCCTGATTGCATGAAGAACCCTTTAGCGAGATGGACCTTGATAACCGCAACAATCATAAAAATAAATATGGAAAAAGCCGCAAACCGGCTGAACAATCCAAGGGCAAGAAGTATTCCTGCGATAAGCTGGGTGTATGCCGATAAATACGCCCAGAACAAAACTTGTTTAAACCCCAAATTCGTAAGCATCGAAGAGACCCCCTGGATTCCCGGGCCGCCAAAAGCGCCAAAAGCAAATTGCATGCCGTGGCCTATAAACACAACCGCCAAACATAAGCGCAAAATAAGAATAACAATATCAATCATCGTGCACCCCCCTTGTTTTAGATTACAATTATTGAGATAAACTTATTTCAAATATCGACCTGCCGGCACTAGGCTAGGAAAAAAGTATTACCAGCACCAAACAGACAGCTACAAGATTTTGCACCATAATGGTAAGTTTGGAAGATTTTATTAACTCTGTTTTATTTTCGAAAGATTTTTTTATTATTTGCGCTGCCTGAAGCGCAGGTATCACAAAGAAAAATGTGAATAAAGCAAACGGGCTTAAGAAAGCAAAAAGCACATTCAATAAAATTAAAAAGAAACCGGAAAAGATTAAAAAGTAATAAAAAATGAAGCAATTTTGCGGCCCGATTAAACTGACCCAGGTATTCTTCCCGGCTTTCTGGTCGTCAGCAAAATCAGGAACTTCATTGGCAAAGAGTATGGCTGTCGTAAACATTCCGAAAGGCAGAGATAAGAGAAAGCTTTTGAAATCAGGAAATATTCCTGTCTGGATAAAATATCCGCCCATAACTGGAGCCGGGCCGAAGAGCAAGAAAAGAAACACCTCCCCCACTCTATGATAAGAAAATCTCAAAGGAGATATTGAGTAAAGCCAGCTTAAGGTAGCAATTATTGCATAAATGGCTAAGACAAAATAACTTTTTAATACTACTGACAATAAAGCAACCGACGCAGCCGAAATTAAAATAAAAATAATTGCGCTTGTCAGGTAAAATTTTTCGGAAAATATGTTTTGTTGGATTAATTTTGAACCGCCAAAAAACTTATATGCTTTTTTATCATGCCAGTCGGCGCCAGAACGGGAATCACCATAATCGTTTATAAGATTTGCGCTTATATGCGTAGAAAGTGCGGCGATAAGGCCGAGGACGAAACCTGCGAAAGCGAAATGTTTCCTGACTATGAACGAACCAAAGAAAAATGGCAGGAGGCTTGCGGTAATAAATGGGAGACGGATGGCTTGAATAAAGTTACGTATCATAAATTCAATTTCGAGGAATAACCAATAACCAAGATACAAGATACAAACAAACTACAAGCTCCAAATCCCAAATTCCAAATAAATTCCAATTTCCAAATTCCAATGTTCCAAACTCATTTTGTTTAGAATTTGAAACATTGGATATTGGAATTTGTTTGGTACTTGGGATTTGCGATTTGGTCATTGTTTGGTTAGGGCCTTCCTTTAAAGGTATAGGAAGCCCTACCCCTTTGGGGTTAGGGCCTTCCTTATAAATGTATACAGGAAGACCTATCCCTCCTGGGATTATTGTCTCTTAGAACTTGGTTATTTCATTTGCATTACTTTTGACCCTATGCTACCATAAAGCCATGTTTTTGAAAATAAAAAATAAAATCGAAGCTGAACTTATCAATTATGCCCGCCAGTCGGAACAATTATATTCCCTGCATAAAGTATCCGGCATTCTCTTTAAGCATATAAAAAATTTCATTCTGCGGGAGGGAAAGCGCATCAGGCCTATTTTATTTATTGCAGGCTACCGGGGTTTTTGCAACAGAACTCCGCAAGGCTTTTATCGGAGCGCTATCTCTTTAGAGCTCCTGCATGATTTCATGCTCATCCACGATGATGTGATAGATAAGTCAAAAACCAGGCGCGGCAAACCATCAATGCACACAATGCTTGCAAGCTATCTTTCTAAATCTAAAGGTGCAAAGTTCAGCGGCGAGGATTTAAGTATCGTAATTGGCGACATAATCTATGCGATGAGCCTGCAGGCATTTTTATCTATAAATGAAAAATACGAAGCAAAAGAAAAAGCGCTTAGGATACTTACGGATGCGGCGATGCGTACCGGCAGCGGAGAGTTTATCGAACTCTTAGCCGGGCTTAAAAGCATCGGCAGGATAAACAAGAATGATATTTACAAAATTTACGATTTAAAAACAGCTTACTACACTTTTTCAGCTCCTTTGATAATGGGCGCAACTCTTGCCGGAGCCGGTAAAAAAGAAATTAAGAAATTATATGACTATGGCATACACCTTGGCAGAGCTTTCCAGATAAAAGATGATATCTTAGATATGTTTGGCGACGAGAAAGAAACAGGTAAATCGACGCTTACAGATTTGAAAGAAGCAAAAAAAACGCTTCTTATCTGGTATGCTTACAAAAAAGCTTCAAGGAAACAGAAGATTTTTATAAAAAAAATAATGTCCAGGGAAAACCCCAATAAGCCTGATCTTGAAAAAATCCGCGTCATAACGGAAGAAACCGGTGCGCTTGATTATTGCAAAAATGAGATCTCCGCGTCTATCAAAAAAGCAAAAAAGACGATTTCCTCTTCGACGATTAAACCGCAATATAAGGAAATGTTAAGAAGCTATTCTGAAGAAATTCTTGAATTAGGCTGGCTTTTTGCGCCTACTTTGTAACGCAAATAAATTTGCATCTGCCGCTTTTTATATCAAGCGCGAGCTCGCTTCCGGAATCAATCCGTAAAGCTTTTTCTAAATAAAATTTTGCCTTCTTGCCGTCTCTTTTCTGCTGATACACCTGAGAAAGCCTGGCGTAGGCATCGGAAAATAATGGATCGGCAGCAATGGCTTTTTTCAAATAATCTTCTGCTTTATGAATATTACCGCCGGCGAATTTCGGCGCAAGGAGGTAGAAACTTCCCATGCCGAATAAAACTCCTGCATATTGCGGGGAGAATCTTTGAGCTTTTTTGAGTTTAGAAAAGACAAAAGTTCCATTTATGGCTTTTGAAAGAGGGCCTCCATAGTGCGCAATCATTCCTTTAGCGCCGGCAAGCATTAGATAGGCTCTCGTATAATTTGTCAGGTCAACATTCTTCTTACCCTGTTTTATTACTTTATATGCCAGCCTGACCGAATCATTGAATTTCATTTTTGTATATTTTATATAAGCCAGGCTTATGTAAGCAGGAGAAAATGACGGTTGTTCGCGGATAATCTTTTTAAGCATCCTCTCGCTTTCATCCAGCTTGTGCGCCCTGCGTAAACATTCAGCTAAACCCCACCTTGCTTCAACTAAACCAGGTTCTCTTGCTGCGAGGTCCTTAAAAACCAGATTTGCTTTTTTGTCCATATGCTTATCTAAATAGCAGAGCCCGAGGACATATAAATTTTCGCTTGAATCAGGATATTCCCTTTGTATTCTTACTGCCTCCTCTACGCTTTTTCTGTCTGCCTCTTCGTGCAGGTTCTTCCAATCAAGCGCATAACCTGAATTGATGGATATAAAAAATATGATAAGCGATATTACCGTTTCCATTAGGACGCGGTAACGCCAATATTTGCTTTTTGTGTTATTATGACTCATCTTATGCCTCAGCATCTGAAACCCGCACGGCTAAAGCCCGTGGGCCATTTTTATTTTGCCCGCTTAAAGCGCGGGCGACGCCACTTTCCGCCACCAGCCCCCGGGCTTCGCTTGTGGAATTCTGGCAAAAAGGGTTAAATTTCAGCGGTTAGATGTTCGGTAAAGTGAAATAAAAAGTAGTGCCTTTTGAAAATTCAGATTCAATCCAGATTTTACCGCCGTGTTTTTCTATTATTTCCTTGGAAATAGCAAGCCCTAAGCCCGTACCGCCGGTTTTTCTGGATATTCCTTTCTCGAGTTGCGAGAATTTTTGAAATAATTTCGGGATATCTTCTTTTTTTATGCCCGGCCCGGTATCTTTTATTGCGACCGTAACATAATTAGCCTCTTTTTTGGTAGAAATATTTATTCCGCCGTTTTCAGTAAATTTAATCGCATTATTTATTATGTTCGTCAAAACCTGTATAATCATATCCCTGTCAAATTTAAAATTTTTAATACTTACGTCAAGCTCAAAGTTAATGCTTAACCCTTTATTCTGCGCCAGAGCAATCATTGTATCTTTTATCTCTTCGACAACCTCGTTGATGCTGTTATCCTGCATATCAAAAATTACTCTTCCCGATTCAAGTTTTTTAAAATCTAAAACGTCATTTATCAATCTTGTCAGCCTTTCTACGTTTCTTTTGGCGATAATTAAAAATTCCTGCTGTTCGCCGGTTACCGGGCCGGTTAAACCTTCACTCACCAAATTTATCGCTTCCTTCATTGCAGAAAGCGGCGTACGTAATTCGTGAGAAACTGTGGATATAAAATCTGATTCGATTTCCAGCGCTTCTTCCATTTTTCGCTCTACTTCTTTTATCCGGCTTATATCTTTAGAAATATGCACAGAACCAATCATGCGGCCGGCGTCATTAAAAATCGGGGAAGTCGTTACAAGGAGCGGGATTCCTATTTTCGGGTCAAAAATTTCCTCGGTATGTGCTTTCTCGTCTTTTTTTGTTTTTTCGAAAGGGCACCCGGGAAAAGGCTCGTTTAAACCGTGAAATACCTCATAACATTTTCTTCCGATTACATCTTCCGGTTTCATTTTTAAGGCTTTTAGGCACGCTTTGTTTGCTTTTAAAATAAAATTGTTCCTGTCCTGGATAAAAACAAGGTCAGTTATAGCATTAAATGTCCTCTCCCACTCTTGAGCGGCCTGTTTTATTTTTTCTTCGGCAAGGCGGCGTTCAGTGATATCCCTGAAGGTTACTACAGCGCCAATTATTTTTTCATCAGATATTATCGGTTTGCTTATGTAATCAACATAAAAAGTGGAGCCGTCTTTACGGAAAAAAATTTCATTTTTCCCATAATACACTTTGCCATCTTTAAATGCTAGACATATCGGACAGCCTTCTTTCTTATAAATGCCGCCGTCTACTTTTGAATAATGCCATATTTGATGGCTGCCTTCGCCGATAAGTTCTTCCGGCGTATACCCAAGCATTTCTAAAGCCATGGGGTTTAAAAAAGTGTGTCTGCCATCAGTATCAACACCCAGTATCCCTTCGCCCGCAGAAGAGAGAATTAATTCATTTTTCCTGGATAAATTCTTTAACTCTTCGTTCAAATTGCTAAGTTCCCGCGTACGTTCTTTAATCAGAGATTCTATATGCCGGGCTCTATTTAAAATGCCGAAAACATAACCCGTAAGAATGAAAGTTATAATTACACCGCATAACAAAATCACCCAGGAAAACATATGGGCATGCATATGGAAAAAGGCATAAGATAAAAGAATACCTGAGATAAATATGAGGACAATAAAAAATCCCGAGTTGAATGAACCTTTTAATATGCGTAACATTTAAGTTTTTAGATTTTTTCCCTCTTAAGTTTCCCGCTTGTCCATATCGAAACTATTTCCTTTATTCTTATTTTAAATATGCAGACTTTTTCCGGCAAAGTTACCTCAAAATCTTTGTATTTTTTTTCTCGATGGATTCCCTCAATCAGCCTGTTTACGGAAAAATTTATCTGCTTTTTTTGCATTTCTCGCAGCATTTTCCGGTATTCGTTACCCTTAGTGAGTATTCCGCACATTCCATTTATTTGATAACCAATCAATGTGTCGAGGTTCAGGGTCGATAGAGATACGCGGGGATTTATTTTCAGGTTGTTGAATGTTTTTCCAAACACATAGTCAGCCAGATATAAAGTATTCCCATTGGCTTTTATTATAAATTTAGGCGCAACATTCGGCCTGCCGGAAAAATCGCACGTCCCTACATTAATGAATTCTTTTTTTTCAAGAAACCTCATCATTTCCTCAGTGAGCAAGATTTTAGCCATAGTTTTTATGTTTAAGTAACTTTCGTAACCTAAAATTGTTATTTTTGTTGGAGATATTATAGCACAAAAAATAAGTCTATAAATTTTAATCCTGAATTTTTAGTTATAAATATTTAGAAAACCGGTAAACGCAAGCTCTGCAACTTTCTCAAGCTTGCCTGGTTTTTCAAAAAGATGGGGTGGGTAAAATTTTCCCTATTTGCGGTAGCAATAAATACATCCTGAGCCTTTGACGATATCATTTATTTCTGACTTCTTCCGTTGTCACGAGTAGTTTTATTTTAATAGTGCCAGTATTTCTCTATCGTCAAGCTGGAGAAAATTTATATAAAACTGCCCTACCGCCGAAAAAAAATCCGGGACACGAAGGCACACTGTTTCGTCTGCTTCCTTTGATATTTTTTCCAGACTATCGTAAGGAGCTATAGGCACAGCGACAATGGTTTTTTTAGGGTTTTCCTGCTTGATTGCCCAGAGGCTGGCCTGCATAGTTGCGCCGGTTGCTATACCATCATCGCAAATTATAACGGCCTTATCTTCAAGATCTACTTTCGGTTTTACCGTGCGATAAACTTTCAGGCGCCGCTTGATTTCCTCTAATTCGCGTTCTCTTTCTTTGATTATATATTCATCGCTTGCGCTTACATCTCCGGCTGCCTCCTCATCGATAAATATCCTTCCGTTTTCGCTAACTGCCCCTATGGCAAACTCCGGATTGAATGGCGCGCCTATTTTTCTTGAAAGGACTATATCAAATTCGATAGAAAGATCTTTGGCAATTTCTTTTGCTATTACCACTCCGCCTTTTGGTATGCCTAATACAACCGCATCTTTTTCGACAATTTTTTTCAATTCATCAGCCAAAAGCTTTCCTGCCTCTGGCCTGTCGAGGAAAGGTTCGCTGCTGTAACTTATGACGCGCGGTTCTTCCATGTTATTTCCGTCCCAGAAATCCGACAGCCTCCCGGAAAAAATACGGTAAATCATAGGGGTTACGCGAAGTAATTAAATTCCCGTCAACTACAACTTCTTTGTCTATATATTCAGCTCCGGCATTTACCACATCATCTTTTATTGAGAAGAAACAGGTCACATTTTTATTTTTCAGTATATCGGCGGACACGCACATCCATAATCCATGGCATATCGCAGCAACAAGCTTTTTTTCTTCGTTAATTTTTTTAACGAAAGAAACCATCTCTTCTTCCCTTCTTAAAATATCAGGCGCATATCCTCCTGGAATTATTACGCCTGAAAAATCCGAGTTTTTTATTTTTTTAACCGATACTTCTTCTGGAACCGGATAACCTTCTTTGCTGCCATATTTCTTCTTTCTGCCGGTTCCGACAAATACGGCCGCAAGATTTTCTTCTCTTAAACGTAGATAAGGTACCATGCCTCGAGCACCTGATACGTATCCTCGACTAATAGAGCTATCTTTTTCATTGTATCTCCATCTGGCCCATAGTCCAGAGCAGAGGTCATAGACGAAAACCTGTGGACTATTAACTATTTTTCAATCGTTATCGTACTTACCGGACACTGCTCGGGAGTAAGCCTCACGGATTAGTCCGATGAGGTTTCACTAAATTCTTTTACTATGCTTAATCAAAGAGATTAATGGGCCATGCTCTTTTTTGGCATAGTTTTGCCGCCTTCATTCATCGGCATCTCATTCATGGTTTTTTCTCTTATATCTTTGATGTCAATAGTGCTTACGCCCGAACGCTCATTAACGTCGCCAGTTACTTCAACCATTTTTGCCACAAAAGGCATAACTTTATCTCTGGGATTTGTTTTATGGTCTTCGGTAACAACCAGATAGATTTTGCCTGTCTTATCTTCAAGTATCCCAGCCGGCTCTCCTGCCGTCAAACAAGCAATTGCGCATTGCTTATGCTCCATGCCTTTGGCTCCCTGTGCTACATAGCATGATACATCAATGACTTCGCCGATGATTGTTTTTTCTTCTGAAAAAGCAAAAAAGGGAGCGCATAAAACTCCTAAAACAAACAAGAAAAACCATTTTTTCATACCTGCCTCCTTTGAAAACAAACTAAAGTCCTTAGGCAAAATAGCCTGGATTAGCTTCTATTTTTTTCCTGATATATCCGCCTGTAATTCAGCTCTTATCTCTTTTTCCGCGTCAAACCAGTCTGACCACTCATTGCCGGGCCGGCAACCGCGCTTTTGACAAATCTCAAAAGCACGTTTGGCAATCATTTCATGCATTGCTTCCTTAGGTTTACCTAATGAAGGATTGGACCTCGAAACTCGCTCGATAGCCATAACACACCTCCTTTAAAATTTACTTTAGCAGCCTGACATCATGGCACGAATTAGCGCCAAAACACCAAATCTGTAAACATTTCAGGCACGGATTTAAACGGATGTTACGGATGCAAACGGATAAAACCTTATAATTATCCGTATGAATCCGCAACAATCCGTGACACCCGTCCTTTAAAAATAAAAAAATGGGGAAACTCCAGATAAATATCACTTGCTTTATTCTACAACCAATTTACCTTTCATGGAAAGATGGCCTGAGCCGCAGTAAACTGTGCAGACAATGGTAAATTCTCCTCTTTTGTTGGCAAGGAAATTTACTTCTGTAATTTTGCCTTTTTCCACCGTACTGTTTATGCCGTATTCCTTTATATAAAAACCGTGTTTTACGTCTCTTGAGGTTATAAGAAGTTTTACTTTATCGCCTTTTTTTACTTTTATGGGGTCTGGCAAGTAGCCATACCTGAAGGCCTCAACTTTTATTACCACCGCTTTTTTATGAGGTGTTTCTTCGGCTGCCGGGCATTTTTGTAAGATAAAAATACTTGAAGTAGAAAAAAAGACGGACAAAAGCGGGAAAATAATCAGCGAAGAGCACAAAATTTTTGGCTTATTTATTTTTTGTGACATGAATTATGTTGATACTCTTTCTACAAAAGTTGAGAATTTTTCATTTTGAGAGATTCATAGATTTTGTTAAACTCCAGATGGGTTTCTTTAAACACCCGCAAAATATCTGGATCAAAATCAGAAGGTTTGGTCCTGCCATCGCCGGAGGTAATAATTTTATAGACTTCCTCATGGCCAAATGCCGGTTTATAAATACGTGCATTTCTCATAGCATCATATTGATCGGCCATCGCAATTATCCGTCCTTCGATAGGAATATTGCCTCCTTTTAATCCATAGGGATAACCGCTGCCATCCCATCTTTCATGATGCGTAAGCGCAACGATGCCGGCTGTTTTAAATACAGGGTGGTTGCCTACTATCTGCGAACCAAAAATCGTATGTTTTTTCATTTCGCCCCATTCATCAGAGGTAAGGCTGCCGGCTTTTTTTAATATGGAGGAGTCAACATGAATCTTGCCTACATCATGAAGTTGTGCCTGAAGGCTTATATTTTCTATGAATTTTTTCGGCATTTTTAATTTTTTCGCAATAAGCACACAATATTCTCCTACCCTCAATATGTGGTTGCCTGTGTCTTCGTCATTTGCCTCTGCTGCTCTTGCCAAAGCCCCTACAGTATAGACAAACGCATCTTCTATCCTGCGCTGCATCTTGTGATGTTGAAGATGGTGCCTGATACGAAGTTTTAAATTCATAAGGCTGTAAGAGAGATTATTGGAAAGCTCAAAAAGCAGTTTTTCTTCTTCATCGTTAAAACCATTCTGTTCTTTGGCATATATTGACAATACTCCAAAGGCATGTTTATCAAAAATTAGCGGTAAAGCTATGGAAGAATGATACCCGCATTTAAGAGCCTCCAGGCGCCAGGGATTAAAGCCGGGATCTTTTAGGATGTCTTTAGCAACATAAGGCTTGGCTGTGCGTATTGCCGTGCCTGCTGGCCCTCGACCATGTTCGTCATCAGCCCATGTAATTTTCAAGTTCTTCATGTAAGCGCCACCTATCCCGTCCCAGGCCACAGGCTTAACACTTTTTTGCGGATTTTTTTCGCAAAAACCAATCCAGGCCAGAACATAGCCGCCTTCTTTAACTATGACTTTGCACACGCCACCAAGCAACTCTTTCTCGCTTGATGATTTTATAAAAACTTGATTGCAGTAGCGTAAAGTTTTTAATGCACGGCTTGTTGTAAATAATTTTTTTAAAGCATAGCTGCATAAATTTGCATCTCTTGAAGAAATAGCGGATTGATTAGGCATTTTTACTTTCCTTTGGTTACGTTTGCAGAAATTATAAATAACCTTGTAAATAGAAGTGTAGTTAAGGGCAGGCTTTAAGTAAATGGCTGGCTTCTTCTTTTTGCCGACTTTTTTCTACAAATGTGCCGCTCGCTAGGCCGTTATAACTTGGAAAAGCGCAACTTTGTCAGATAAATTTTTTTAAGGCTGGACTTATATCGATATCGTCGATGTTCTCATCTATAAGCGCGGTTTTTTGGTTAAGCCCTGTTTTCTCTTCGTAAGACTCTTTTTCGGCCTTATAAATTATTCCTATGGGTATCCTCTCTCCCCATTCCGCAGCTTTTCTGTAAGCTGAATCTTTATCATTGGGGTTATAGGATTTATCGTCATTCAATTTGTAAACCCGTTTTGAATACCATTCGTAGGTATTTTTTTTGTTAAAAGTTACGCAGGGCTGAAGCACGTCGATAAGGGAAAACCCCCTATGGTTTATCCCTTCAAGTATCAGCCAGGAGAGATGTTCAAGGTCGGAGCAATATCCTCGCGCAACAAAAGCACAGCCCAGCGCAATAGCCATTTCAAGCGGATGTAGCGGCTCTAAAACAACTCCTTCGGTTTGAACTTTAGTTACATAACCAGGGTCTGTGGTTGGCGAAGCCTGCCCCTTGGTAAGGCCGTAAATCTGGTTATTATGGACAATGACGGTTATATCCGTGTTTCGTCTGATATTATGGAGAAAATGATTGCCGCCTTCTCCATAGCAATCGCCATCGCCGGTAGTAACGATAACGGTTAATTTATTATTCGCAATTTTTGCCGCCACTGCCGGAGGGATAGCCCTGCCGTGAAGCCCGTTAAAACAATTGCTTTTTATATAGTGCGGCAGCTTGGCTGCCTGGCCGATACCTGAAACAAGCAAAATATCCTTTGGTTCTCTGCCCAGCTTGAGGAGAGATTTTTTTAATGCGGTGAGAATGCCAAAATCTCCACAACCTGAACACCAGGCTATCGGGTCATTACTTTTGAAATCATTTATGTTCATAAATATCTCTGTTTAATTTAAATTCTAAACACTAAACTCGAAACTCTAAACAAATCATAAACTCAAAATTCTAAACTCAAAACGTTTTGTGTTTGGACTTTGTAGTTTATAGTTTGTTTAGAGTTTAGGGTTTCGAGTTTAGAGTTTGTCATAATAACTTATTTACTTCTTCAATTAAATCGTCCGCGTTAAACGGCCTTCCGTCAAATTTAAGGATAGATTTTTCAATTTTTATATCGGCTTCGGAATGCAGCAATTTTGCAAGCTGTCCGGAAGCATTATTTTCTACGGTTATAACCTTTTGTTTGCTTTTTAAAAGATCTGTCAGTCCTTTTTTCGGTAAAGGCCAAACCTGTGGAAGGTGAATAAACCCTATTTTTCCTGAAGATGCGTCAGAAACTTCTTTTATCGCTCCGAAAGTTGAGCCAAACCCGATAATTACAATCGTTGCTTTTTCAAAGTTATAAGATTTTGGCTCAATAACTTCTTTCTCAAGGCCCTGCATTTTCTTATAAAGCCTTTTTTCTACCATACTCTCGCGTACTCTTGCCTCTTCGGTGATATGGCCTTCTTGGTTATGCTCATCGCTGTCGGCATAGATTACATCATTTATCCAGGAAGGTATTGCGCGAGGCGATATGCCTGAATCGGTTAATTCATACCTTTTATAATTTGTAATGTTTTTCGAAGCTTCTCTGGAGATAATAAAGCGTTTAACTTTTATCGCATTCCGGTCAAGCTCTGAAATGTTGCGGTAAGAATCGGCAAGATATTGATCAGTCATAATCAAAACCGGGATTTGATATTTTTCGGCAAGATTAAAAGCATGAATAGTAAGATAGTAGGCTTCCTCAATCGTTCCCGGAGTAAATACTGCTCTGGTAAATTCTCCGTGTCCGCAATAAAGTACAAAATTTAAATCAGCCTGTTCAGTGCGCGTAGGAAATCCCGTGGCCGGCGCAGGCCTTTGTGCATCTACTATTACTGCGGGCGTTTCCGTCATCGCCGCAAGCGATAATCCTTCGACCATCAAAGAAAGGCCGCCGCCAGATGTGGCTGTCATCGCCCTTACGCCGGCAAATGAAGCGCCGATTACCATATTTATTGCCGCAATTTCGTCTTCTGCCTGTTCGACTATGATATTAAAATCTTTTGCGTGATATGCCATTTCATTCATGATGCTTGTTGAGGGTGTCATTGGGTAACCGGAATAAAATTTGCAACCCGCGCGTATCGCGCCCAGGGCAATTGCCTCATTGCCGTTCATCAGAAGAGTACGCTCTCCGGTTCTTGCTGTCATAAAAAACCTTTCATCCTTGAAATTATTTTTCGCATAGTCTATGCCAGCTTTTGCGGCGGCAATATTTTTTGAAATCAGTTCTTCACCCTTATCGGAAAAAGCTTCCTTAATAACTTCAAAAATATTGCCGTTGGTTATACCCAGTATCCCTGAAATTAATCCATAAACTATCGAATTGACGAATAAATCGCTACCTAGGCTAAGTGCCATTTCATACATTGGAATATCAAAATAACGTTCTTCTTGGGCAATGTTGAATTTTTTGCTATCCATTATGAGTATGCCGCCTTCGGAAAGATTGGTGCCATGGATAGCTACGCTTTGCTTATCAAGCGTAACAATTATGTCGCTCAATTTTCGGCAAGCTTGTGAAGGCTTTTGTGAGATGCGGAGTTGAAAAAAGTTATTCCCGCCGCGCACACGGGACATGTAATCCTGATTGGCAAAAATGTAAAAGTCGGTTCTTTTAAGTAGCTGGCAAAGATTGAATCCGACAGTCTGCATTCCCTGGCCTGCTTCGCCTGCGATTTTTATCGTAAGTTCGTTAAGCATATTCTTATTTTAAACAAGTTTCAGAGTGCAGGGTTCAGGGCCCAATATGGTTTAACCTGCGCCCTGTTCCCTGGAACTCAATGGTTGAAATTATATCACAAGTGCGGCAATCAGGACATAAAAACACGAGACACGCGCAGATTATAGATAAAATTGTCTGCGAACACTTTATGCAACCTGCGCGTATCTGTGTTAATCTGCTTTTCGAAAATTTACTGGAGCCCGCACGGGCTTTACCCGTGGTTCATTTTTATTTCGCCCACTTAAAGCGCGGGCGACACCCCTTCCCGCCATATCTAATACATAGACGCCATCATAGAGATTATCCAGGATTTTGTTATAAAATTGCGCGTTTTCTTTCATAAATAACCCGCGAAATTATATCCAGTCCTTATCCTTATTATTTGCCAGAATACTTTCCACGCGGATAATCAGGTCTAAAGGATTGAAAGGTTTTTTAAGGCACCCCCTGAAGCCATATTTTTCTATCAAATCAGCGTACTCCGGTGAAGTAAAATATCCGGTCATGGCTATAATCGGAATATGGTTTGTTTCCGAAGAATCTTTTAAAGTTTGCGCTACCTCAAATCCATCTATCCCATTCATTTTAAGGTCAAGAAGGATAACATCGGGATTTACACTTTGAGCAAGCTGGGCTACCATTTTGCTATCATGGGCAGAAATTATCGCATAGCCGCTTAAAGTTAACATTTCACTTAACTCTCTTAAAAAATCCTCGTCATCATCAACTACTAATATTTTTTTTGTTTTCATATTACGTCCCCCTCATAAAATTTTTTCAGGCGAAGAACCAACAAATTTTCTTAATTACTGCCCTGTCAAAATAAACATATCAACTACTGGAGGCCCCCACGGCCAAAACCCGTAGGCCCTTTTTTTGCCCGCTTAAAGCGCGGGCGACGTCCCTTTCCGCCACGCTGATACATTGCGCCGCAAGGCCAAGGGGCGAAGCCCGCGGAATTCTGACAAAATGGGTTAATTATAAAAATTAACCTAAATAATATTAACCACTGGGTATGAAAAGTAAATTGGCGAGTTCTCATTTTTATTGACTTTTTTCGTTGATCTATGAGGAACGTATCAGGTAACAAGTAGCAGGTAACACGCTTTAACGTGATAGCTCGTAAAAGCGCACCTAGGATACAGATTTTATTTTTGCGAGGAATTCGTCAACATCAAAAGGCTTATTCAAAAAACCATCTACTAAATTATAAAGATTATCCTCCTGAAGCATATCTTTAATATTATGCTTGCCGCTGATAATAAAAACTTTCGATTGCGGTTCTCTTTGTTTGATGAGTTTTAGCATTTCAATGCCATTTAAACCCGGCATTTTGTAATCGAGGATAAAAATATCGTATTTCTTCTTGTTCAAGGCTCTTTCGCAAGATAAGCTGTCAAATTCCATATCAACATTATAGCCATCAACTTTAAGTATTTCAGCCATTTCCTCGCAGAGTTCGTGGTCATCATCAGTTATAAGAATCCTTTTTGACATTCTGCCTCCTTTAATGAGTACATCATTTTTCCGAGCCGCTAGTGGCGAAGGAAAAATGATAGTACGAATTAGCTCCGCACTTATTTTTGAAAGTATGTTTGAACAAAATTAAAAGAGTTTTTGGATATAACTTTTTGTTATATAAATACATTGTTGTTACAAAAGTAAGTGCGGGGCTAAATTCAGCTACGTAATTTTTCGTCGCCGCTAGAGACCCGGAAAGTTGCTGCGTCATTTGGCTTCCTTTTCGGCAATATAACGGTTACTGTCGTGCCTTCGCCTTTTTTGCTCGTTATATTAATTTTTCCTTGGTGCAGCTCGATTATCTGCCGGCTCATGGAAAGGCCAAGGCCGATACCTTTTGGTTTTGTGGTAAAAAACGGTTCAAAAATACGGGGCAAGTCCGCATCGTCAATCCCTGAACCCGCATCTTTAAAATGTATCGTAATAAATTCATTATCGGCATACTCTGCTATAATTTCTATTTTACCTTCGTTCTCGCTTACGGCATCATAGGCGTTTTTCAGGATATGGCCAAACATTTCTTTTATTTGCAAAGGATCGGCTTCCGTAAGCGCGTCCTCATGGTACCGCTTCTTTTCTGAAACTTTTAGGCGGTCTTTTTTAAGGTTGCCCTTGAGGAAAGCGATAGATTCAAGAAGAATTTCATGTATGTCTATCTCATCAAAATGCAGAAGCCTTGATTGTGAATAAAGTAAAAGGCTATTTATAAGATTTTCGCTTTCTTCGATTTTCTTGTCAATGTTCAAAAGATGCCTGTCCTCCTCTAGGCCGGTTTTTTTGCGCTTCATATTGTAAACCGCAAGCTTTATCGCTGCCAAAGGATTGCGCAATCCGTGTGCAACAGCTCCGGCAAGGATTTCTACCTCGGAAAATCTTTTTGTATTATCCATTTTCTTCTCCATTTTTCGATTTTAAAAGTAAGGCCTTCCCGGTCGGTAAAGCCCGGGGTATCTCGCGAGGAATAAGGCTGAAAAAATGTGGCTGGCTTTATGCATAGTCAATCCGACGCTGCCTGAATAATTTTAGCCTTAAGCTATTGATTTCTTTTTTATCTTCTTTACTGCCTTCCACTTTTTTTTCCGGTATTGGGTTGGCGTGAGGCCGGTAAATTTTTTGAACTGTCTTATGAATGATTCTGTATTTTGATAATCAAGTTTATCGGAAATCTGGTCTATTTTGTACCCTGTTTTATTTAGAAGTTCTTTGGATTTATCTATTTTTACCGTCAGTTTGAAATCGCTGAACCCCACACCGGTATGCTCTTTAAATGCCCGGCTTAAATACTTCGGGCTCAAATACACCGCATTTGCTGCATCGCTTAGAGAAATTTTTTTAAAACAATTCCTTTCGATGAATCGTTTTACTCTCTCCATTTTGTCTCTGATATCGCAGGCGGCTATATCCGGCTGTCCGCCTCTTTCATCGAGCAACTTCTCGATAGTTGTTTTTGTTTTTTCTATATCAAGCGGTTTTTCTATGTAATCATCGGCTTTGCCCCGCAAAGCGTCTACCGCAATATCTTTTGAGCTGTATGCGGTTGAAATGATTACTGCTGTCTGCGGTGCCAGTTTCTTTATTTTACTTAACGCCTCAAGGCCGCTCATGCCCTGCATTCTCACATCAAGTATTACCAGGTCTATTTCGTTCGGTTTCTTAAGAATGTTCAGCGCCTCTTCTGCACTGGAAGCTTCTCTTATATTATATTCGCTGAAACATTCTTTAAATTCGCTTCTAAAGATATTGTCATCATCTACCAGCAAGATTTTTGCAGTTGTGTCCGGATGGATTTCTTTAATCTTGCTTTTTAACGAATTGTTTTTCATCATAAAATTCTTCCGATTCAATACTTTTTTTGCCACATCAAGCGCCAGCGGATTCATGGATTAATTTTAACCGTATTAATTTTATCCCGCTCTATAAATTACGTCCATAAAGATTATTATATAAAGAGGTTCCTCAATAATGAATAGATTAATTCATCTTTTTATTGACCTTTTTCTACAATGAGGCAGCAACTTTTCAAGCGACCATAGGGAGCGTAGAAAAGTTGCGTAGCCGAATTGTCCCAAACGAAGTTTGGGGACGACTGAAATGAGCAAATAAGATATAGAGAGAGGTTTTGCCTCTCCGCAGGAGAGCGCCATCAAGTATATCGTCATGAATTAAAATTGCTGCATGAAGTATTTTTATGGCGGCTGCGGCCTTAATTGAATCTTGGGCATGATTTTCGCAAAAAGCAAAGAAAATCCGCGCCCTTAGCTTTTTTCCGTCAAGAATATTGCTGTCTTTAAATAATTTTTTGAGCCATACTTCTTTTTTAAACAAAGCACGGCTGATTTCTCTGTCTACTTCTTTTAGCGCGCATTCCAGGCTCATTAGCTATTTGGAATAAGCTTTGCATTTACAGCTATGGTGGATGCTTAAAAGGCCCAAAGCGAATGCTGCAAAGGCTAAACCAAAATCACGCAAAGCTACATCAAAATATCCGGGTATCAGTAAAAGATTAGCTGTAATCAAGAGGAGCCAAGCGGAAACTATAAACGCGCCTACCCTGGGAATAATGGCAACGATAATGCCGGCAATGACCTCAATTGCTCCGGCGATACGCATAAACATCATCGGATCAAAAGGCATTAATTTGGCAATGCTTGGCGCAAGATACATATCCCAATCTACAAGTTTATCGAAGAATTTATCCGTCCCGGCGATGATTGGCGCAATGATGAATATTATATAGAGTAATTTATATGCAACTTTGTCGGTAAGATAAAAAAAATCTTGGCCCATTAGTTTACTACTTTCATTTGCCATATCGCACCTCCTTATGACAGATTAGCACAGATAAGAAATCACAGATTATCACAGATTAAAATTCCAAGCACCAAGCTCCAAATTCCAAATAAATTCCAAGTTCCAATGTTCGAATGACCAAAGCGGGTTCTATTTAGAACATTGGAATTTTGGTCATTGGAATTTATTTGGTGCTTGGAATTTGGGATTTGGAATTTCATAATATCTGTGTTCATCTATGAATAACTACTCAACCTCTATTTCCTTCGCGCTCTGCCACAAACCATGGATATTACAATAGCTTGAAGCATAAATTGTGCCGGGTTTATCAGTTTTAAAACTTACGGACATCTCATGATGTGTATACACAGAACTGGTATCAGGGCCCTGCACGGATTCCCCATGGCTCTGGAACTCTGTTCTTGCTATCTGATAGGGAAATTTTTCGCCTCTGGGATGGAAAAAAACCGCAATCCAGCGTATGTGGTGTTCGGTCTTATTGGGATGAGCAATTTCTTTGCCAACGCTCGCAAGCACTCTGCAAAATTCGCCTTTTTTGATTTTTTCCGGTGCGGTAATAACCGGAACGTGCTTTTCCGCTTTCCAATCAGCGCTTTGGAACAAATCTTTTAAATCAGGCATTTTTACCCCCTTTTTTCTGTCTTATCTTCACCTTATCGGCCTTTACTTCGGCTAAAGCTGTTTCTATTTTCGCAATAACGTCAAAATAATCAAATGGTTTTATCAGACAATAATCTATGCTGCAAGAATTTATAAGCGGGATATGTATGTTATCGGTAAAATGGCCCGTCATTGCCACGATAGGTATATTTTTCAAAAGTGCATTTTGCCTTAAACGGTCGGTCGCTTGAAAACCATTTAAACCGTCCATTTTTAAATCAAGCAATATCAAATCAGGGTTAACGCTTAATACCGTATCCAAAATCAAAGAAGATTCGCTTAAGCGTATTGCTCGTAACTCGCAAGCGTAAGTATTTCGCCTAATTCCTCCAGGATAGCCTTGGCATTATCAACGAGTGAAGCTCCATGGACTAAAATCCGTGGCTTCCTCCTAAAACAGAAATCCTAAAAAGGCATTCATCCCTCGGGCTAAAGTCCGGGGATTTCTGCGAAGGATTAAAATGGCAAAGGAACGGTTTAGGCGTCGCTCCCTGTGCATTCATCTTAACATTTGAGTGTTTACTTGGTTTTAATCTTAATTTCCTTGCCTTTTTCTGTTTCTTTTTTGGAAAGCCTTATTTTCAAAACCCCATTTTTATATTCTGCATTTATCTTCGAAATGTTTACCGCCGCGGGTGGCCCGACTTCGCGGTATAAATTCCCTTGGTAAGGTTCGGAATGATAATAATTTTTTTCTTTTCTTCTCTGCTTTCGGATTTATTTGCAGAAATTATCAAAAAATTTCCTTTCACGTTCACCTTAATATCTTTAGGTCCTACGCCGGGAATATCGGTTTCAACATAGATATTATCCTTATCATCCCACATGTCAAGAGAAGGAGTAAACATTTCTTTGGTGAAAACAGGAAAATGCGGCAGGTGAAATAAACTATCAATCTCATCGCGCAAAATGCCTAAAGCCGGCAGATGGTTTGATTTTTTTACGGGAATTAATGCCATATTTCTAACCTCCTATTTTAGGTTGCGAAGGTTGCATTTAAAAACTCGCGACTAAAGTGTAGCCTTCGTAATTTTCGAACCTACGTAACCTCTATAAATGCATGCCGGTAGTAAGGGCTCTTGATTTTGTTTTGGGGCGGCGGGTATGGTGATGAGAGGCGTTTTGGTTGTTTGTGCAGTTCAAGAACTCCTTACCCGATTCTATCCAGGTTTCTACCGGCATACTTTATTTTTTGATTTTATCTTAAAGTTAATCGGAAAAATTTCAATTGCCACATTCTACTTTTTTTTGACTTTTTTATTCTGTTAAAAAAACTATTGCAAAAAGGAATTTGTCAATCAATATATTGCTGGGGGTTCCCTCATTTTTGAAAACTTAATTACGGATTCAGGCGGATGGTTGCGGATGCAGACGGATAAAAAACCTATAATTATCCATATGCATCCACAATCATCCGTGATATCCGTCCTTAAAAATAAAAAAATGGGGGAAACTCCAGTAAGTCAATTCCCTTAACCATCTACCGTGGAATTAGCAGGTAAGATGGGGGGGGTCCGACAACCTTCTTGCCTTTATTTATATATTCGTTAAAAAGTTCAACTGCTTTATGGGTATTTTGTTCGATGAGCTTTATGCCTCTATCCTCTATGACTTTCTTCGTTCCAAGAGGCACTTGTATAACTCCATGGTCTCCAGCGCCACAGAAAAAAGCTCGAAACGTTTAGAATTTAACAGCTATTTTGGGAAAGCGAATTGGCAGGTTCTGCTTCTTATTGATTTTTTTCGCTAACTATGCAACAAATGGGCCAAATTGTTAGCTGGAGAATAAATTCCTCTTCTTTGGCCGCGTCTTCTGTCATTAGTGTTCCCTGGAATACTCCTTCTTTCGGACTGACGACGTTCTTTATTCCGTCTTTCAATAGCGCGTATAATTACAGGCTCTTTGCATCTTAAACACCGGTAAACTACTCTTTGGCGTTTAATCCTGCCTTCCCGTAAATCATTGATTAATATTAAACGGTGGCCAAAAAATTTGCATAACCATGGGAATCTAAACCATGACATGGCAATACCCTCTCTTTTGCGGTTTTTTAAACTAGAAATTATGATTATTTAACGCGGATACTAATGAAGACGCTTTTTATGATTTTAAACCGCAATATAATAATTGTTAATAATATTTTCTATCAGCGCAGAAGAAATTATATTTGAAAAAAAAAATTTGTCAAGGATTGACACCATAAAATGTCATATCTCCAAAATTATATAAATGCAATATTCAATGAAACTGACAATTTTTGAGCGAAATGTCGATTTTAAGCGTACCAAGCTAAGCCAAAAAAGAATTATGAGCGATATAGCAATTTTTAGAGAAAAACCGCCGCAAAGCAAATGCGGGTGTTTGAGCTATTTCCTTAAATATCTATATAGGGCGAGTTCCGCATTTTAGGCGGTTTTTCTCGTCCCCGCCTAAAAAGGTGGGGAAAAATTGCGTCCTTCGATTCCACTCAGGACGCAACCCTGAGCAAAGTCGAATGGGTTGCGTTAAGCGAAGAATTCTTTTTTGGCTTTTAAAATACGCCTTCAATTAAAGGAATAAAACTGGGCCACGAAAGAACTTTGGCGTTAAGAAATCAACCTGAAGCGAAAAAAATGTCAGTTTCATTGAGGAGGAGATTGTGGATTATTGAAAATATTACTGTTTTACTTGTTCTGTGCTTCGCGTTCCTTTTTCTTTTCGGCGACGATTTTCTCGGCTAAATTTGGCGGGAGTGGCTCGTATTTCAAAAATTCCATGGTAAAAGTTGCGCGGCCGCTGGAGAGAGAGCGGAAAATTTGCGAGTAACCAAACATTTCGCCAAGCGGCGCTTCTGATATAACCAATTTTTGATTACTCTTGTCCTCTATGTTTATTATCTTTCCTCGTTTCGAACAAATATAGCCAACGATACTGCTTAAATATTCTTCCGGCGTAAGAACTTCGATTAACATGTAAGGCTCAATCAGCGCAGGCTGCGCTTTTAAAAACGTTTCCCGGTAACAACCCATCGCGGCAAGCCTGAAAGCGATATCAGAAGAATCAACCTCATGGAATGAACCATCAAGAAGAGTTGCTTTGATATCTACCGCCGGGTATCCGGCATAGACGCTTTTTTTCATTACTTCAATTAATCCTTTTTCTATCGATGGTATAAAGTTTTGTGGGATTGCGCCGCCCTTTATTTTACTCTCAAAGACAAAACCTTTTCCTCTGTCGGCTGGAGAAAATTCGATAACCACATGGCCGTATTGACCGTGACCGCCGGTTTGTTTTATGTGTTTGTATTCTCCGGTAGCGGATTTCAAAATTGTTTCCTTATAGGCAACTTTCGGCGGGCTCATTTGGGCGTCAACCTTGAATTCCTCTTTTAACCTGTCGACCATTATCTCTAAATGCAGTTCGCCCATACCGGAAAGAATAATCTCATTGGTATCTTCATCGGTTTCAAAAGTAAAAGTCGGGTCCTCATCAACCAGCTTCATTATTGCCTTGCCCAGCCTGTCCTGGTCCTGCCTGGTTTTTGGTTTGATACTCACAGAAACAACCGGTTCAGGAAATTCTATCGATTCAAGAATCACCGGCCTCGATTCGCTCGAAAGCGTATCGCCGGTTGTAGTATCACCGAGGCCGACTGCTGCGCCGATATCGCCGGCGCAGATGGAACTGCGGTTTTCTTTCTGATTGGCATGCATTTGTAAAATTCTGCTCACTCTTTCTTTCTTATTTTTTGTGCTATTTAAAATGTAAGAACCTGCCTCTAAATATCCGGAGTAAACCCTGAAATATACGAGCTTACCCACATGCGGATCGGTTTGTATCTTAAATGCCAAAGCTGTGAAAGGTTCATTTACGGAAGGAGTTATCTTGATTAATTTGTCCGGATCCCCGGGGTCTTTTCCTTCGACGGCCGGCAAATCTATCGGAGAAGGCAAATACAGCGTTACCGCATCGAGAAGTTTCGGCAAACCTTTGTTTTTCAGCGCCGAACCGCAAAGCATCGGTATTATTTTATTGCTTATGGTAGCTTTTCTTATTGCGCTTTTTAACTCATCGCTGGTTATTGAATTTTCATCCTTTAAATACTTTTCCGCAAGCGCCTCATCCTGGGTACAGGTTTTTTCAAGCAGGTTATGCCGCCATTTTTTTGCATTTTCCAAATTATCTGCGGCTATGTCTTCGATAGTAACTTTTTTTGGATCGTCATCGGAGGCAAAAATATAGGCTTTCATTTCAATAAGATCGATTACTCCGCGGAATTCTGCTTCAGCGCCGATAGGAATCGCTATCGGGACCGCGTTTGCCGCAAGTTTATCTTCTATTTCTTTGAGGACTTTATAAAAATCAGCGCCAAGGCGGTCCATCTTATTGACAAAAACGATTTTTGAAACATGGTATTTGTCGGATTGCCGCCAAACAGTTTCGGATTGCGCCTCAACTCCTCCAACCGCACAAAAAACCACCACTGCCCCGTCAAGAATACGTAAGCTCCTTTCAACTTCCGCGGTAAAATCGACGTGGCCAGGAGTATCGATAACATTTATCCGCGTCTCGTTCCAGAAACAAGTGGTGGCTGCGGCAGTAATCGTAATTCCGCGTTCACGCTCCTGCTTCATCCAGTCCATGGTTGCTTTGCCATCATGGACCTCGCCAACTTTATGGATTTTTCCCGTATAAAAAAGTACTCTTTCCGTAAGCGTAGTTTTCCCGGCATCAATGTGCGCCATGATACCTATATTTCTTACCTTAGTAAGGTCTATCGATAAATCTTTTGGCGGCTGCGCTTCAGGCTGCGGTTCGGGCTGCGGCTCAACTGCTTTAGTCTCTTCAAGGGTTTTTTTAGCCGCTGCCTCCATGGCAGGGGTTTCTTCTGCCGGCATTTCCCCTTCGGAAATGTTCTTTGCAGCTTCGTCTTCCGCAACTTCAGGCATTTCTTCTCTTGGAACTGCTTTTTCTTCCGAAGGTTTTTCTTCCTGAAGTTTTGTTTCTTCCGGAACTTGTTTTTCTTCGGGAGGCTTTTCCTTGACAGTTGTGTCTTCAACCTTTAGGGCCTCTGACTGTGGTTTTTCGCTGACTATCTCTGCCTGGCCTTCAGGGAGAACTTCGTCTTTAGCCTCTATCTCTCTAACTTTGCTTTGAAGTTTTGCGCTTATTTGATGAAGTTGATTTTCGAGATTCGTAATATGCTCGTCCTTGATGCCAAGGATTTTTGTCTTGGCTTCAAGCTCAAGCTCTAACGCCTCGAAATTCTCTTTTAATTCGCTAAATTCGTCCTTTGCCACCCAATCACTATGTTCAAGCTTTCTTTTTAGAGTATTTGCCGTCTTGGTCTGCTCCTGGAGTTTCGAAAGATAATCTTTTAATTTAAGCCTTAAAACCCTGATTTCTTCGGCTTTGGCGCTTTCATCTTTGCTAATCTTTTCCAGCTTATCATTTAACTCTTTTAAATCACGGGCTTGTTTTACATTTTCGGAAAACTTTACACCCAACTCTTTTTCTTTTGCGGCGAGCTTATCGTGCAGCTCTGCTACCTGGGCTTTTAATTTTTCTGCTTCTTCGGCTTCATGCTCTTCCCATTTTTTTTGTTTTTCGATGAGCCGCTCAAGGTCATCCTTGTGCTTCTTGCCTTCCCCGGTTTCTTTAGTCAAAGCTTCTATTGTTTTATTTGCTTTATCGAGATCTGTTTCTGTCTTAGCTACATTTTCTTTTAAAGCTGCTACTCTATTTTGTAAATTAGAAATAGTACCCTCGTAATCTTGCGGCGGCCGGCTTTCTTTCTCTTTTTCTGGCTTGACTTCGCCAGAAGACATACCATAGAACACCGTAGCGATACCAATAACCACTAATAATCCTAAGATTAAAATCATAAATTTAAATTATTTTTTCTTAAAACCAACGGTTGGAATAGCCTTTATAACTTTTGTTTCCGGTCTCTGAAAAATCCCATTTTACACCGCAAAAGCACCGCAAAACCGTAAAAGCGTAAAACGAAGGAATTGTTTACGGTTTTTCCTTTTGCGTCTTTGCGGTATTTAGCGGTTCTGCAGTATCAACACAGTTCTTCAGAAACCTCACTTAATAAATCATACCACATTTCTGAAGGTTTTTTGAAAAAATATGTAAACGATTTCAATAGCGCAGATTCATTTTTACCGCAAAGGGAGAGCGTATTTTGCGATGCCGCTCTTAGCATCAACCATAAGCCGAGCTTGGACATTCCCCAGAATTTAAGGGTATCTTTGCATAACTCTATGTAAAACAAGCGATAACGAAGATAAAAATCTATGATTCTTCAGGGGGCGGAGGCAAACGGATTTTAGCGGATGCAGACGGATAAAAAA